>CAYROM010000001.1:0-3051 GCA_964425905.1 uncultured Lachnobacterium sp.
CCTTGCGGAGATGGATGGTTTTGATACCAGCAAGGGGCTTTTGATCCTGGCAGCAACGAACCGCCCGGAAGTGCTGGATAAGGCGCTGCTTCGTCCGGGACGCTTCGACCGCCGTATCATCGTAGATAAACCGGATCTAAAGGGCAGGCTGGAGACCTTAAAGGTACATTCCAAGGATGTCCATATGGATGAGACGGTGGATCTTGATGCACTTGCTCTGGCAACGGCAGGATTGGTCGGTTCGGATCTTGCGAATATGATCAACGAGGCTGCAATCATTGCGGTAAAGAACGGGCGGCAGTTTGTCAATCAGGCGGATCTGTTTGAGGCGTTTGAACTTGTTGCGGTGGGCGGAAAAGAGAAGAAGGACCGGGCGATGAGCGAGAAGGAACGCAGGATCGTCTCCTATCATGAGGTGGGGCATGCCCTTGTGTCTGCTCTCCAGAAAAACACAGAGCCGGTTCAGAAGATCACGATCGTTCCCCGGACTATGGGAGCCCTGGGCTATACCTTGCAGACACCGGAGGAAGAGAAGTTTTTAGAGACGAAGGATGAACTTTATGCCAAGATTACGACCTATATGGCGGGGCGTGCGGCGGAGGTGCTGGTATTTTCTTCCGCGACGAGCGGCGCGGCAAACGATATTGAGAATGCCACAAAGATCGCAAGGGCAATGGTTACGATGTATGGTATGTCCGACCGTTTTGGCATGATGTGCCTTGCAACCGTGGAGAACCAGTATCTGGACGGAAGAGCGGGATTGATCTGCGGGGAGGAAACCGCTGCCGACATCGACAGGGAAGTGCTGGATATCATCAATAGCTGCTATAATGAGGCGACAAGGCTTCTGACGGAAAACCGCGAGATATTAGACCGTATTTCCGAGTATCTTTATGAGAAAGAGACGATCACCGGCAAGGAGTTTATGAAGATGTACCGCGAGATGAAAGGTCTTTCGGATGAGAAAGAAGAACCGGAGGATTCCGAAAAGACAAAGAGCAGCGGTTTGATGCCGGATTCGCAGGAGGCAAAAGGGGCGGACGCTTTTACAGTCAATGCAGGATACGATGACATGTTTGAGGATTAATATGTTTGATATACAGGAAGAACTTAGTAAACTCCCGGAGCAGCCGGGAGTTTATATTATGCATGACAAAAACGATGTGATCATCTATATCGGGAAGGCGCTTAGTCTGCGCAAGCGTGTACGGCAGTATTTTCAGCCAAGCCATAACGAGGGGATCAAGAAAAAGCAGATGGTGGAGAATATTGCGTGGTTTGAGTATGTGATCACCGATTCGGAGCTTGAGGCGCTGGTGCTGGAATGCAATCTCATCAAGGAGCATTGTCCGAAATACAATACTATGCTGAGGGATGATAAGACGTATCCTTATATTCGTGTAACGATAGGGGAAGACTATCCCCGTGTCCTTTTTTCGAGACAGATGAAAAAGGATCGTTCCCGCTATTTTGGCCCGTATACGAGTGCAGGAGCGGTGAAAGATACGATTGAATTGATGAATAAAATCTATCATCTGCGCACCTGTAACCGGAAGCTGCCCCGGGATATCGGTCTGGAGAGGGCGTGCCTGAATTATCATATCCATCAATGTGATGCTCCCTGTCAGGGCAATATCAGCAGGGAGGAGTATCGACGCAAGGTGGATCAGGCGCTGGAGTTTTTAAACGGAAATTATAAGCCGGTGATTTCGATGCTTAAGGAGCAGATGCAAACGGCATCGGAAGCGATGGAATTTGAGAAGGCGATCGAATACCGGGAGATGCTTTCCAGCGTGCAGCAGATTGCCCAGAAGCAGAAAATTACAAGCAGCGATGGGGAGGACAAGGATATCGTTGCGCTTGCAAACGATGATACGGATGCGGTAGTGCAGGTGTTTTTTATCAGGGGCGGCAAATTGATCGGAAGAGATCACTTTCATGTACGTGTGGGGACGGAGGAAGAACAGGGGAAGATACTCACCGATTTTGTGAAGCAGTATTATTCCGGAACGCCTTTCATTCCAAAGGAAATTATGCTTCAGCGGGAGATTGAGGAGCTGGATGTATTACAAGAGTGGCTCTCGAAAAAGCGCGGGCGCAAGGTGACTATCCGCATTCCCCAAAAGGGAATGAAGGAGCGTCTTGTGGAGCTTGCGTCAAAAAATGCCCAGATGGTCTTAAATCAGGATAAGGAGAAGATCAAGCGGGAGGAGGGCCGCACGATCGGGGCGGTCCGGGAGATAGAGAAGCTTCTTGGCATGGAAGGCTTAAATCGCATGGAAGCGTACGATATTTCGGATATCAACGGCTTTGAGACGGTTGGTTCTATGATCGTATTTGAAAAGGGAAAAGCAAAAAAGAGCGATTACCGTAAATTTAAGCTTCGTACCATAACGGGGCCGGACGACTATGCCTCCATGCATGAGGTGTTGACCCGCCGTTTTTTACATGGAATGAAGGAGCAGGAGGAGTTAAGGGAAAAAGAACTGCCGGATGAGGTGGGAAGCTTTAACCGTTTTCCGGATCTGATCTTGATGGATGGCGGACGGGGACAGGTGAATATCTGTCTGTCCGTTCTTGAGGAGCTTGGGATTTCCATCCCGGTCTGCGGCATGGTTAAGGACGATAACCATAATACGAGAGGATTATATTTTAATAATGTAGAGCTGCCGATTGACCGGCACAGCGAAGGATTTAAGCTGATCACCCGAATTCAGGATGAGGCCCACCGTTTTGCGATCGAGTACCATAGATCGCTCCGCTCTAAGGCGCAGGTGCATTCCAAGCTTGATGAAATCCAAGGAATCGGACCGGCGCGCCGAAAGGCTCTTATGCGCCGTTACCAGTCCATGGAGAATATCCGCAATGCCACCGTGGAGGAGCTTGCCATGACGGACTCCATGAATCAGGCGGCCGCCGAGGCGGTCTACAAATTTTTCCACGATACCGCCGGATAGAGGCATCCGCGCAGGTTGAAGCCGCCGTTTTATTATGGTATAATCTCGTCAGAGATTATACCGCGCGAATGCGCATCAGTCGCCACGCGAAGCC
>CAYROM010000001.1:3151-16570 GCA_964425905.1 uncultured Lachnobacterium sp.
ATAATCTCGTCAGAGATTATACCGCGCGAATGCGCATCAGTCGCCACGCGAAGCCATGTGCGGAACGCACATGGAACAAAGAATGGAAAAGGGAGGCAATATGGGGACAACAGGGGTAAGCGTAGCAAAAATTTTAGAATTGTTGGATTTAAAGAATTTTACCGATGAGATGAATCTGAAAAAATGCAGGATCAAGACCAGCGACGTCAACCGCCCGGCACTGCAGCTGACCGGGTATTTTGAGCATTTTGAGGAATCCCGGATTGAGATCATCGGCAACGTAGAATACACATATGTTCAGAGGCTGAGCGAGGTGGAAAAGAAGCTGCGCTATGGTGAATTCCTGAAGTTTGACATCCCCTGCGTAATCTTTTGCAGGGATCTGGAGCCGGACGAGCTGTTCCTTAAGGCAGCGCGGGAGAACAATGTTCCGGTTCTTGGAACGGGGCGCCCCACCTCGGAATTTACGGCGGAGCTTATCTATACGCTTGGAGAGCAGCTTGCTCCCTGCGTTACCATTCATGGCGTTTTGGTGGATGTGTATGGCGAGGGGCTTTTGATCACGGGTGAGAGCGGAATAGGAAAGAGTGAGGCGGCGCTGGAACTGATCCGGCGGGGCCACCGTCTGGTTACGGATGATGTGGTGGAGATCCGCAAGATCAATGAGCATACGCTGGTTGGCACTTCGCCGGATATCACCCGCCATTTTATAGAGCTTAGGGGAATCGGAATCATTGATGTAAAGACCCTGTACGGCGTGGAGTGCGTAAAAGAGAAACAGCAGATTGATCTGGTCATAAAGCTGGAGGATTGGAAAAAGGACGCAGAGTATGACCGCCTTGGTCTGGAAGAGGAATATATCGAATATCTTGGCAATAAAGTGGTCTGTCATTCTCTGCCCATTCGGCCGGGGCGCAATCTTGCGGTCATCTGTGAGGCGGCGGCAGTCAACCACAGGCAGAAAAAGATGGGCTATAATGCAGCGCAGGAGTTGTACCGAAGAGTACAGGAAAACCTTACAAAGAATCAGGATGAAGAAGAATAAGTTTTGAATAGTGAAATGTAATATGGAGGAAAGTGGATTTGGAAAAGAAAAATGCATGGGAGAAGTATCCGGAAGGGGAACAACGCGACGTGGTTTTTGCATTTGCGGAGGACTACCGGAAATTTATCTCGAATTGTAAGACCGAGCGTGAGTGTACTGCGGAGATTTGCAGACTTGCATCGGAGGAAGGATTTATTGATTTCGAAAAGGCGGTTGCGGAGGGAATCCGGTTAAAAGCCGGCGATAAGATTGTTGCAAATAATATGGGAAAAAGCGTTGCCCTTTTTGTAATCGGGCAGAAACCGCTGGAAGAGGGAATGAATATCCTTGGCGCCCATATTGATTCTCCCCGGATGGATTTAAAGCAGGTTCCGCTGTATGAGGATCGAACGCTGGCGATGCTTGATACCCATTACTATGGAGGAATCAAGAAATACCAATGGGTGACGCTGCCTCTTGCGCTTCACGGGGTGATCTGCAGAAAGGACGGAAGCAGCGTTACCGTCAATATTGGGGATAAACCGGAGGATCCGGTTTTCGGGGTGAGCGATCTTTTGATCCATTTATCCGCGGAGCAGCTTGAAAAGAAGGCTGCAAAGGTTATTGAGGGAGAAAAGCTTGATCTTTTGATCGGCAGCATACCGGTACCGGAGGAGGAGACAGATTCCGGGGATACGGAGAAGAAAAAGAAGATCAAGGAGCGTGTAAAAGCAAATATCCTTAATATTTTAGAAAAACAGTACCAGATAGAGGAAGAGGATTTCCTTTCGGCGGAGATAGAGGTCGTTCCCGCAGGGGAGGCAAGAGATTACGGTCTTGACCGCAGCATGATCATGGGGTACGGTCATGATGATCGTGTTTGTGCTTATCCGTCCTACCGCGCAATGCTTGAGGTCGGAACGCCCGAATATACCGGCGTGTGTCTGCTGGTCGACAAGGAGGAGATCGGAAGTGTCGGTGCATCCGGTATGCAGTCGAGGTTTTTTGAGAATTGTGTTGCGGAACTAATAAATCTGACCGGAGAGTACAGCGAATTGAAAGTCCGCCGTGCGCTTAAGAATTCCAGAGTGCTATCTTCCGATGTATCAGCAGCCTTCGACCCCAATTATCCCTCCGTAATGGAAGCACGCAACTCCGCATTTTTCGGAAACGGACTTGTTTTCAACAAATACACCGGATCAAGGGGAAAGTCAGGCTCCAATGACGCAAATGCCGAATATATGGCAAAGCTTCGTAATATTATGGATAAAAATGAGGTCTCGTTTCAGACTGCGGAGCTTGGAAAAGTAGATCAGGGCGGCGGAGGAACCATCGCTTATATTCTTGCCAATTACGGCATGAATGTTATTGACAGCGGAGTTGCTGTGCTTAACATGCATGCGCCGTGGGAGATCATCAGTAAGGTGGATCTGTATGAGGCATGGAAAGGATATGTTGCATTTTTAAAGGAAGCATAGAATGAATCAACTTTTTTATGAAGGAATGTCGGAGATCATTCCTAAAGAGGAAATTCTTGTGGATGAACCGATGAAGAGACATACAACTTTCCGGATTGGCGGCAATGCTGACTTTTTTATTTCACCGGACAGTAAGCAGCTTAAACAAGCGCTGCTGCTTGCAAAACAAGAGGGGATACCGGTTACGATCATCGGCAACGGAAGCAATCTGCTGGTGAAAGACGGCGGAATCCGCGGCTTGGTCATTGAAATCGGAAAGAGGATGAGCGGGATTGCAAGAGACGGCAATAGGGTTACGGCGGGAGCGGGGGTACTCCTGTCCCGCTTGTCGAATCTGGCGGCAAAGGAAGGTCTGTCGGGCCTTGAATTTGCATCGGGTATCCCGGGAAGCCTTGGGGGCGCCGTTGTTATGAACGCGGGCGCTTACGGCGGGGAGATGCGGCAGGTGCTGATTTCTGCGAAGGTGCTGACGGAGACAGGGGATTTTAAGCTTCTTTCCAATGAGGAGTTAAAGCTTTCGTACCGCCACAGCTGTATTCTTCAGAATAATTATATTGTGACGGAGGCATCTCTTAAGCTTTGCGAAAGACCAATCGAGGAGATTCGCGCAGAGATGGAGGAATTAAAGGAACGCCGCATGGAGAAGCAGCCGTTAGAGTATCCGAGCGCAGGGAGCACTTTTAAGAGACCGGAAGGATATTTTGCCGGAAAACTGATCAGCGATGCGGGCTTAAGAGGGTATACTGTGGGGGGAGCCCAGATATCTGGGAAACATTGCGGATTTGTCATAAACAGCGGAGAGGCAACCGCAGCGGACGTATTAAAGCTGATGGATGATGTAAGAGATAAGGTCTGGGAGCGGTTTCAGGTGAAACTGGAACCGGAAGTGAAGATTGTAGGAGAGTGAGATTGTGAAGCTTGTAATTGTAACCGGAATGTCCGGCGCAGGCAGAAGTACAGCAATGAAAATGATGGAGGATATGGGATTCTTCTGCATTGATAATCTTCCTATTCCTCTTTTGGATAAGCTGATTGATTTCTCCGTGAACTATACGGAGATGCAGAAGGTCGCTATCGGGATCGACGTGCGAAACGGAAAGGAATTTTCGGAAATCCGGTCATCGCTGGAACAGATGGATAAGACAGGGATTCCCTGCGAAATACTTTACATGGACGCGGAGGATGAAATTCTTGTAAAGCGTTACAAGGAGACCAGACGGAACCATCCCCTTGCGGGAGGAGAGCGGATCGACAAGGGAATTCAGGAGGAGCGCAGACAGCTTGCATATCTAAAGGCGCGGGCGGATTACATTATCGATACCAGCAGGCTTCTAACGAGGGAACTTAAGGTTGAACTGGAAAAGATTTTTATTCAGAATCAGGACTATAAAAATCTCTTCGTAACGATTTTATCATTTGGTTTTAAATATGGAATACCTGCGGATTCTGACATTGTGATGGATGTGCGTTTTCTGCCGAATCCATATTATGTGGAGGGGCTGCGGGCGAAGACGGGAAATGATCCGGAGATCCAGAATTATGTCATGCAGTTTGAGGAGGCAAGGGTGTTTATCGACAAGCTCGAGGATATGATTAATTTCCTTATTCCTAATTACATTGCGGAGGGAAAGAATCAGCTTGTCATTTCCATCGGATGTACCGGAGGAAAGCACAGATCGGTTACCCTTGCAAATGAGCTGTACAAGCGTCTGGAGGGAAAGAAGGAGTATGGCTTAAAGATAGAGCATCGGGATCTGGGAAAGGATGCCTTAAGAGGAAAATAAATGTCATTTTCAAGTGATGTGAAAGAAGAACTTGCGAAACAGTTTTCGAAGAGCCGGCATTGCCAGATTGCAGAGCTTGCGGCAATTTTGGAGTTTGCCGGAAGGATTGCGCAGGAGCCGCTCTGTCTGGAGTTTGATGCGGAAAATATATTGCTTTTGCAGAAATACGCGGTGCTTATGAAGCAGGCTTTTGGCGTTGATATTCATAAGCCTTTAAGCCAGACGGATACCAGGCGGGTGCTGGATGCCATAAAGTGGGAGTCCGGGCGGGAAATGCATTGGAGGACGAATGGGTTACTGCTGCGGAGAACCTGCTGTAAGAGAGCGTTTATCCGCGGAGCCTTTCTTGCGGCGGGTTCGATCAGCGATCCGAATAAATCTTACCATTTTGAGATTGTGTGTCCGAAACCGGAGCAGGCAGAGCAATTACAGAAATTGCTGCTGGAATTTGAGACGGATGCAAAAATCGTGGAGCGCAAAGGGCACTATGTCGTCTATTTGAAAGAAGGCGCCCAGATCGTCGATATTCTGGGGGGCATGGAGGCGTACGTTTCCCTGATGAATCTGGAGAATGTCCGCATTTTAAAGGAAATGCGCAATTCCGTAAACCGTAAGGTGAATTGCGAGACGGCAAATATCAGCAAGACCGTGAATGCGGCGGTAAAACAAATCGAGGATATCACCCGGATACGGGATACGATCGGCTTTGACGAGCTTCCGGTACATCTGCGGGAAATCGCAAAGCTGCGGCTGGAATATCCGGATGCCCCATTAAAGGAACTTGGAACCTATCTTACCCCTCCTGTCGGAAAATCAGGAGTGAACCACAGACTGCGCAGACTATCTGAAATTGCGGCGGAATGTGAGACAAAAATATAGAAGGAATGATACTGTAAAATGAGCTGTAAGCTATTATTTATTTTTAACCCATATGCAGGAAAGGGATTGATCAAAAATCATCTGGTAAATATCATCGACTGTATGGTAAAGGCGGATTATGAGGTGACGATCTATACCACGCAGGCGCAGGGGGATGCTGTTAAAAAAATAGCAAAGGAAGCAGAAAACTATGACCGCATTGTGTGCAGCGGCGGGGACGGAACGCTTGATGAGGTCGTCACCGGAATGATCCAGAGCGGGCAAAATGTCCCGATCGGTTACATTCCAGCCGGGAGTACAAACGATTTTGCGAATTCCCTCAAAATTCCAAAGGGAATGTTAGAAGCGGCGAAGGTTGCCGTAAGCGGAAGGGAATTTCCCTGCGACGTGGGATATTTTAACGGAGATACGTTTGTCTATGTTGCGGCGTTTGGCATGTTTACCGAGGTGTCCTACAAGACCTCCCAGCAGATGAAAAATATTCTCGGGCATGTTGCCTATATTTTGGAGGGAGTAAAACAGCTTCACGACATCCCTTCCTATCGGATGCAGGTAGAATATGAGGATCAGCGCATTCAGGATAACTTTATATACGGAATGATTACAAATTCCATATCCGTAGGAGGATTCAAGGGGATTACGGGAGCGGACGTTGAACTGGATGACGGTGTATTTGAGGTTACATTGATAAAGACCCCGAAGAATCCGATCGAATTAAATGAAATATTGGCATGCCTTACAAACCATATCGATGATTCCGAGCTGATCTATTCCTTTAAGACAGATGAGATCCGCTTTTTATCCAAGGAAAAGGTCACATGGACGCTGGACGGCGAGTACGGCGGGGGGCATGAAGAGCTTATGATCAGAAACTTAAAATGCGCAATGAATATCCTTGTGCCCTCGTAAACGGGAGGTAAGATTTACTAATTGCCCGCAAGGATAAACTGTGGTAATATAAAAGTACGATTTCTGACGCCAAAACATAGGTTGAGGTGAAAGATATGGCAAAGAGCATAGGATCAGGGGGAGTCCCCTGTTTGGAAGTGAAAGAAAGGCTGTATCCGGAAATGGATGCGGCCTTTTATACAAAGGAGAATTTATGGAGACACGAGTAGCCTTAATTGGAATTATTGTGGAGAATCAGGATTCCGTGGAGCAGTTGAACCGCCTGCTTCATGAATATGGAACCTATATTGTGGGGAGGATGGGCATTCCGTATCATAAACGGGATATCAGTATTATAAGCGTCGCAATCGACGCACCCCAGGATATCATCAATGCCCTGTCCGGGAAGATCGGCAGGCTGGACGGTATTGGCGCAAAAACAGTATATTCAAATATCACCGGAAAAAGTGACGGGTAATTATGGAGAGTATCAGACAGATTGCAGATGAAATAAAAGCAAAACAGAACATTACTTTAGAGCAGCTTAGAAAACTTTTGGAGACGAATGATACGGAGAAAATCGCATATCTGCACGATCTTGCAAGAGTGACTGCCCGGGAGACTTACGGAAATACGGTATTTATCCGGGGGCAGACCGTTATCTGCTGCGGCATGAAACTGCGGATGAGGAGCATTACCGAAAGCTCCATCCCTCGGAAATGTCCTTGTCAACGCGCAAACAATGCCTGTGGGATCTGAAAGAGATCGGCTATCAGGTGGTTGTGGCGAGAGGCGATTACGCGGGATAGCAGATAATAATAAGAGAAAAACACTAGGGAATCGTAAAGAATGGTGGAAAGGGAGAACAAATGTATAATGCAAAATCATCAAAAGCGGAGGAGTTTATCTCCGACGAGGAAATTCAGGAGACCTTGGCATATGCCGATGCCAACAAGGACAATCTGGAACTGGTCGATGAGATCATTGCAAAGGCAAAATTGAGAAAGGGACTTGACCACAGGGAGGCGTCGGTTCTGCTGGCATGTGAAAATGAGGAAAAGATCGCGGAGATTTATGCGCTTGCCGGGCAGATCAAGCAGGATTACTGCGGCAACCGCATCGTGCTTTTTGCACCGTTATACCTGTCGAACTACTGTGTCAACGGCTGTGTGTAGTGTCCTTATCATGCAAAGAACAAGCATATTGCAAGAAAGAAGCTTACCCAGGAGGAGGTTGTAAAGGAAGTTACAGCTTTGCAGGATACGGAAGAGGACAATTCCGCACAGTTTGATGTCAGCGACCAGCGCTCTTTGGATGAGGTGGTCAACTGGCTGATCAAGCTGGGCTACATTCCAAGCTTCTGCACCGCGTGCTACCGGGAGGGGCGGACAGGGGATCGCTTTATGGCGCTCTGTAAGAGCATGCAGACTTTAACTGCTGTCATCCGAATGCCCTGATGACATTAAAAGAGTATCTGGAGGATTATGCCGGAGAGGAGACAAAGAGGCTGGGACTGGAGCTGATCGATCGTGAATTGGGGAAGATACCGAACTCCAAGGTAAAACAGACAGCGGAAAGTCCTCATTTATCAATGCATTCACCGGACAGGAGGTATCTATTGTGGCGGACGTGGCGGGAACCACCACGGACCCGGTTTATAAGCCTATGGAGATCCACCCTCTCGGGCCCTGCGTCATTATTGATACGGCGGGTTTTGATGATGAGAGCGCGCTGGGCAGCCGCAGAGTAGAGAAAACCGTTCTTGCCGCCGAGAAAACGGATATCGCCGTGATCCTTCTTGCGGCTTATAAGGGAGATCTTTCGTATTATGTAAAAGGGGCAAAAGCAATCGATGCATTGACCGGGCAAAAGCCCGGAGGGTTCCCATGACCAATTACGGGGTAGCGATCGCTCATCTGACCGGAATACTGGATAAGATTACCGTGGTCTGATAAACTTGTACTTTATTTTTATGAAAAATTGTAATATAATCTAACTACATCATGATTTCAGGAGGAAAACGAAATGTTAGTATCTGCAACAGAAATGCTTAAAAAAGCAAAAGCCGGTCACTATGCGGTCGGTCAGTTCAATATCAACAATTTAGAGTGGACAAAGTCAGTTCTTTTGACAGCACAGGAATTACAGTCTCCGGTTATTCTTGGCGTGTCCGAGGGTGCAGGAAAGTACATGACAGGCTTCGGCACCGTAGCGGCAATGGTTAAGGCTATGGATGAGGAACTGGGAATTACGGTTCCGGTAGCGCTTCATCTGGATCATGGCTCATACGAAGGCTGCTATAAGTGTGTGAAGGCAGGATTTACTTCCATTATGTTTGACGGTTCTCATTATCCGATCGAGGAGAACATTGAGAAGACTAAAGAACTCGTGGCGGTAGCTCATGGTATGGGTATGTCCATTGAGGCAGAGGTCGGCTCCATCGGAGGCGAAGAGGACGGCGTTGTTGGAATGGGCGAGTGCGCGGATCCGGATGAGTGCAAGGCGATTGCGGATCTCGGCGTGGATATGCTTGCGGCAGGTATTGGAAATATCCATGGAAAGTATCCGGAAAACTGGGCGGGGCTCAGCTTTGAGACGCTTGATGCGATCCAGCAGAAGACCGGAGTTATGCCGTTGGTACTTCATGGCGGTACCGGAATCCCGGCAGATATGATCAAGAAAGCGATTGATCTTGGCGTATCTAAGATTAACGTTAATACCGAGTGCCAGTTATCCTTCGCAGATGCTACACGTAAATATGTCGAGGCAGGCAAGGACTTAGAGGGCAAGGGCTTTGATCCTCGTAAGCTTTTAGCTCCGGGAGCGGAGGCAATTAAGACTACCGTTAAGGAGAAAATGGAACTGTTTGGTTCTGTTGGAAAAGCAAACGACTAATAAAATTTAACAAAAAAAGATTATCTATATAATAAATTTTGGAGAAAATGTTGAAACTTTAATTTTTTAAAAAAAGTAGTTGATTTTTTACCTTATATGAGGTATCTTAGTTTCAGAAATAATGTGAAACTTGAACGAGGGCGTTCCAATAGGATTGGAATGCCCTTTTTTTAGGAAATTTCACATTAAAAATAAGAAGTTCACATCAGGGGATTTGAGCTGAAAAAGAAAGGATGTTTAGAGAATGAGCGAACAAGGATACTTTAATGTAGCAGACATTTTCGGAGAGAATGTTTTCAACGACTCGGTAATGCAGGAACGCCTTCCAAAGAAGGTCTATAAAAAACTTCATGAAGTTATGGATGAAGGAATGGAACTTGATCTTGAAACGGCCGATGTGATTGCGCACGAGATGAAGGAATGGGCAATCGAGAAGGGTGCAACGCATTATACCCATTGGTTCCAGCCGCTTACCGGTGTTACCGCCGAGAAGCATGATTCCTTTATCACCGCACCGATGCCGAATGGCAAGGTTCTGATGAGCTTTTCCGGCAAGGAACTGATCAAGGGTGAGCCGGATGCTTCTTCATTCCCTTCCGGCGGTCTTCGGGCAACCTTCGAGGCAAGGGGATACACCGCATGGGATTGTACATCGCCGGCATTTGTCAGACAGGATGCCGCAGGAGCAACGCTTTGCATTCCGACCGCCTTCTGTTCCTACACAGGCGAGGCTCTGGATCAGAAAACTCCGCTTCTGCGTTCCATGGAAGCAATCAACAATCAGGCGCTGCGTCTGTTAAGACTCTTTGGAAACACGACATCCACGAAGGTTACGCCTTCTGTCGGACCGGAGCAGGAGTACTTCATCGTAGACCGCGAGAAGTATTTAAAGAGAAAAGACTTAATATTTACCGGCCGGACGCTTTTCGGAGCGATGCCTCCTAAGGGGCAGGAAATGGATGACCATTACTTTGGTGCGATCCGTGAAAGAATTGCGGCGTACATGAGAGACGTAAATAAGGAACTCTGGAAGCTTGGCGTGGCTGCCAAGACCCAGCATAACGAGGTTGCTCCTGCACAGCATGAGCTGGCTCCGATCTATGCGGAGTGCAATGTGGCGGTCGATCACAACCAGCTGACGATGGAAACCTTAAAGAAGGTTGCCGGACGTCACGGTTTGCAATGTTTGCTTCATGAGAAGCCCTTTGCAGGTGTGAATGGTTCCGGTAAACATAATAACTGGTCTATCACAACAGATGACGGGATCAATCTGCTCGACCCGGGTGAAACACCTCATGAAAATGTTCAGTTCCTATTAGTTCTGACCTGTATCTTAAAGGCGATAGATGAACATGCGCCGCTTCTTCGCGCATCCGCTGCGGATGTAGGAAATGACCACAGATTGGGAGCAAACGAGGCGCCGCCGGCAATCCTTTCCGTATATCTTGGAGACCAGCTCGGCGATGTGCTCAATCAGTTGATTGCTACCGGAACTGCCACCCATAGTATCGAGGGAGTGAAACTGGAAACCGGCGTTAAGACCATACCGGATTTCATGAAGGATGCAACGGATCGCAACCGTACTTCACCGTTTGCGTTTACAGGTAATAAGTTCGAGTTCCGTATGGTTGGTTCACAGGATTCGGTTGCACAGCCCAATATTGTGTTGAATACAATTGTTGCGGAAGCATTTTCGGATGCATGTGATAGATTGGAGTCTGCTGCTGATTTTGATCTTGCGGTACATGATCTGATCAAGGAATATGCAATTGCACACCAGAGAGTTGTTTTCAATGGAAACGGATACTCGGATGAATGGGTTGCGGAGGCAGAAAAGCGCGGACTTCCGAATATCAAGTCCATGGTAGATGCAATTCCCGCATACGTTGCTCCGGAATCGGTTGCAGCCTTTGAGAAGTTCTCCGTATTTAATAAGGCTGAGCTGGAATCCCGTGTTGAGATCGAGTATGAGACCTATGCAAAGACGATCAATATTGAGGCAAAGGCAATGATTGATATTGCAGGAAAACAGATTATTCCGGCGGTGATTAAGTATGCAACCAGCCTTGCAACCTCTCTGACCGCTGTGAAGACGGCATGTCCGGATGCGGATGTAAGCGTACAGACGGAGCTTCTGGAAGAGACCTCCGCGCTGTTATCCGATGCAAAAGTCGCGCTTTCCAAACTGGAGGAAGTGACAGCAGCAGGCGGCGAGATGGAAGAGGGAAGAGAGCAGGCTGTATTTTACAGAGATACGGTTAAGTCTGCTATGGAAGCGCTCCGCGCGCCGGTTGACAAACTTGAGATGATCGTTGACAAGGATATGTGGCCGATGCCATCATACGGCGATTTGATCTTCGAGGTATAGTATTATTAAAAACTGAAATAAAAAGATGCGATGCTTTTTGAGCCACGAAGCTGTGGACAGGGGAAAAGTGTCGCATTTTTTATTTGATAAGGAGGAAAAAGTTATGACAGAAGAAATTATGAGTGCAATTAATGACAACTTGTTTGGCGTCTGGTTCCTGATAGGCGCAGCATTGGTGTTCTGGATGCAGGCAGGATTTGCAATGGTGGAGGCAGGATTCACCAGGGCAAAGAACACAGGTAACATTTTGATGAAGAACCTGATGGATTTCTGTATCGGTACAGTAATGTTCATTTTGATCGGTTTTTCTCTTTTGCTTGGAGAAGATCTGATCGGTTTTATCGGAAAGCCGGGATTTGATATTTTTACGGCTTATGCGGATTTCGATTTTTCTAATTTTGTATTTAATCTGGTATTTTGTGCAACAACGGCTACCATCGTGTCCGGGGCAATGGCTGAGAGAACCAAATTTTTATCGTATTGTATATATTCAGCCGTAATTTCCGCATTGATCTATCCGATCGAGGCACATTGGATCTGGGGCGGCGGCTGGTTGGCACAGCTTGGATTCCATGATTTTGCCGGCTCCTGTGCGATCCATATGGTAGGCGGTACCTGCGCGTTGGTCGGTGCCAAGATACTTGGACCCCGTATCGGAAAGTTCTCGAAGGATAAAAGCGGAAAGATTACAAAGATCAATGCGATTCCGGGACACAACATTGCCCTTGGATGTCTGGGCTGCTTTATTCTATGGTTTGGATGGTATGGATTCAACGGAGCTGCATGTACCTCCATCGGACAGTTAGGTTCCGTATTTCTTACCACAACGATCGCTCCTGCAGTCGCTACGGTTGTATGTATGATCTTTACATGGGTAAAATACGGAAAGCCGGATGTTTCTATGTGTCTGAATGCTTCTCTGGCAGGACTGGTGGCAATTACCGCTCCCTGCGATGTTACGGATGCCCTTGGTGCAATTATCATCGGTGCGGTAGCAGGTCTTCTGGTAGTTTTTGGTGTGTGGTTTTTGGATTACAAGCTTCATGTGGATGATCCGGTCGGTGCGGTAGCAGTTCATTTTATGAATGGTATCTGGGGCACGATCGCAGTTGGTCTATTTGCAACAAATTCTGCGCCGGGTTACTCTATTGCGGACAAGAACGGAGTGGAATTGACCGGTCTTTTCTATGGCGGCGGATTTAAGCTTTTGGGACTTCAGTTATTAGGTCTGGTTACCGTAATGGCATGGGCTGCTGCCACGATTACGATTGCTTTCTTTGTTATTAAGGCGACCGTGGGTCTTCGCGTTAGCGAGGAGGAGGAAACGGTTGGCCTGGATGCTACCGAGCATGGTCTTCCGTCTGCATACGCAGGATTTTCGATTATGGATACCGTTAATATAATGGATGTAAATGAGAATACGGATCTCGGTGTTTCAGAGTACGAGGCTGCAAGTACTGCCCAGAAGGATGCGGCTGTCAAAGTTGTATCTGCGTCAACTCCGGCTTCTGCAACAGGAATTTATAAGGTAGTGATCATTGCGAAGCTGAGCCGTTACGATAAGCTGCGCAAGGCTATGAATGAGCTTGGTGTAACCGGAATGACGGTAACGCAGGTAATGGGCTGTGGTGTTCAGAAGGGCGCAGGCGAGAAATACCGTGGTGTTGAGATGGATGCCACCTTACTTCCGAAGGTTAAGGTTGAGGTTGTCGTAAGTAAGATTCCTGTTGAGCAGGTAATTGAGGCAGCTAAGAAGACGCTCTACACCGGACATATCGGTGACGGAAAGATTTTTGTATATGATGTTGCAAAGGTTGTTAAGGTTCGTACAGGTGAAGAAGACATCGCAGCTTTGCAGGACGTCGAGTAATCCCGAACTAATCTAAAGCAGATTAGTTAATCTAATCCCCTTAGTTAGAATACATCAACAGTAAAGAAGCCCGGCAGGAGCCGGGCTTCTTTACTGTTTCAGAGGAAATTGTTCCTGTGGTTAGATGATTTTACGGATTATTTGCGTCATTAGCCGCATCTCCGGTGTTGTCAGATCCGCTGTCTGCAGACGGAGTGTCCGAGCCGGAAGTGTTGCCATCAGAGGAAGTGCCG
>CAYROM010000001.1:16670-164323 GCA_964425905.1 uncultured Lachnobacterium sp.
CCCGAGGAAGTGCCGCCCGAGGAAGTGCCGCCCGAGGAAGTGCCGCCCGAGGAAGTGCCGCCCGAGGAAGCGCCGTCCGAGGAAGTACCGCCGGAAGAAGCGCCGCCGGAGGAATTGTCGCCGGAGGAAATACCGGGCAGAATTTGGGTAAACGATCCATTGGTCGTAACATCCGGGATAGTGACTTCCGGAGAAACGGAAGGAACAGTACCGGAGCCGGCAGTATGCACATTACAGCGGGAATTTAAAAATTCCTCGGTTGCGTTATATTCATATTCGGTTGAGTCCTCCGAGCCTCCCACAATGTAAATACCGGTGGTAAGGGTTTCCGCCGGACAGAAGTAATCCGCGATCAGACCGGAGGTTGTACAGATCGTTAAAGCAACATGGTGGTCGCAGCCTTCGGTGGGAAGTGAATCCGTAGCGAAATATTCCGTGATTAACATGGAACCCCGCGGGTCGGAATCACAGATACCCTCAAGAGGAAGTTTTCCGGATTTAGAGCAGACAGTAGCCGTTGTAATTCCATATGGCATCTCGAAATTTTTATAGGGCAGATCTTCATGGATACGGCTCATAACCGTTTTCCAGATATTTTTGGTGTAAGTAGTTTTGCTGCTGGACTGTATGGAATTATCGTCATTTCCGCCCCAGACAACACAGGTATAATAGGGCGTAAACCCTGCAAACAAGCTGTCCCGGCTGCTGGTGGTCGTTCCGGATTTGCCGGCTTGTGCCATTGAGGAGCCAAAATAAGCTCTGGTACCGGTACCGGATGTCATGACGTCCTGCATCGCGCTTGTCAAAAGCCATGCGGTAGTTTCCTTCAGTACGGTGTGGGTCTCCTGGGTCTGGGTTTTATCCAGAAGCACATTTCCGTCGTGGTCATATACGACGGTATAGAACTTTGGCTCCATATATTCGCCGCCGTTTGCAATAGCCGCATATGCGGCTGTCAGTTCCAAATTGCTGACGCCGTTTGTCAGACCGCCGAGGCCGAGACCGAGGTTTTTATCCTCCTCGCAGAGCGTGGTAAAACCGAAGTTCTCCGCATACTGATAACCAAGATTGACGCCGATTTCTTCCAATGTCTTTACAGTCACGATATTGATGGAATCGGTAATTGCATCCCGGACGGTTGTGTAGCCCGTGTATTTGTCGTCATAATTTTTGTATGTCTTTGTCCCTACGGTATAAGGGGCATTGTCCTGAACCGATGCCAGCGTCAGGCCGCCGGCGTCCAAAGCGGGCGCGTAGCAGGCAATGATCTTGAAGGTTGATCCCGGCTGCCGGAAGGTATCGGTTGCCCGGTTCAGGGTGCGGTTGCCGGCCTTTTCGCCGCGTCCCCCAACCAAAGCCCGTACCTCGCCGGTTTCCTGATCGATGATGGTCAGGGCAACCTGCGGCTGCAGCGTGGTGATGATGGATTCGGAGCCCTCCACGATCGTGTCGCCTTCCTCTAAAACCGCCTCCTCATAGGCGGCAATCGCTTCATAGCAGGCTTCTTCGGAACTGAAATTAAGATTATAAGTAGAACTTAATTTCTGATAGTAAACCAGCATCGTCTGATGGGTGTAGGCCTGATAGCTTCCGTCTGCTTTCAATACCTGAAAATACAAGCTGAAGGAGTATTTTGGATCGGTTGGATAGTTGTCCAGATTGTTTACTTCCTCATCACAGATGGTCTGAATATCCAGATCCTGTGTGGTGCAGATGGTAAGACCGCCCTGATAGATCGCCTTGTAGGCCTCTGTTTCCGTCCAGCCCAGTTCATTGACCAGATCGTCGAATACATCATCGATGACCGCATCCACGAAGTAGGAATTTGTGGAAGTGTCAGCCCGGTCCGTATTATACTCCGCGATCCGGGAGTAGACATCGTCCGCCATCGCCTCATCGTACTCGGCCTGGGTAATGTACCCCTGCTCCAGCATGGCAATAAGCACACGCTCCCGCCGTTCCGCATTTTTATCCGGATGGGAGATCGGATTGTAGCTGCTCGGGTTCTTGGTAATTCCGGCTATGACGGCGCACTCCGACAGGGTAAGCTCGGACACATCCTTGCCGAAATAGCGTTCCGAAGCAGCCTGTACGCCAAGGGTGTTGGAACCCAGATTAATGGTGTTTAGATAGTTTTCCAGAATCCAGTCTTTGTTGTTTACCTGTTGTTCAAGTTTCACAGCGAGATATTGCTCCTGGATCTTTCTCTGCAATTTCTCAATAAAAGAACTTTCCCCGGAAGCTTCCGTTGTCAGTTCGTTGGACCAGGATGTGGAGAGTACGCTGTTTTTGATCAGCTGCTGGGTGATTGTGCTCGCCCCCTGGTCAAAGTGAAATCCACCCGCCGCACCGGAAATAAATGCGCGGACGATACCCTTTGGATCGATTCCGTTATGTTCATAAAAGCGGGCGTCTTCTATTGCAACGAATGCATGCTGCAAATTAAGGGGAATCTCGTCGATCGTAACATATTTGCGGTTGGCGCCGGAAGCAACAAGAGTTGCGATTTCCTGTCCGTCGCTGGATAAAACCGTAGTAGAATAGCCGGTAGGGGTAACATCAATCGCAGATATATCCGGAGCGGAATCTATGATTCCCTTCCATACACCGATGCCGGAGCTGGTTCCCACTACTGCTATAAGAAGAAGACAGACAAGTATCAGCTTGCCGAAATTTACGCCGATCTTCTTACGAATCTTTTTGCCTTTGGCGTCGATCTGTGCTTCCCGGCGCTTAGCGGCGTTTTTACCGTAATTCATAATAGGCCTCCTTGCAATCAACATTTACTTATCTGAAAGTATGCCGTGTAAGAGCCTGTCCGCTGGGCAAGCTCCTGCAATATACATGTTATTATATCAAAATGTAATAAGAATAGAAAGAAAAAATTGTAACAAAGGAAGATTAATGGTAAAATATAGATCATCAAACGGGGCAGCGGAGGAAAGAATGAGCGGAAAGGGAGAGTGTGGATATCGAACTGTATACAAGGGAGGAACAGGGGAAATCGTCGAAAAAAAGTCGAGGTTTATAGCCACGATCCGTCCGGTGGAATCCGAAGAAGAGGCGGCGGCTTTTATCGGCGAAATGAAAAAAAAATATTGGGATGCCCGCCATAATTGTTCTGCTTTTGTCGTGGGAGAAAATCAGGAGATTACCCGGTGTTCGGACGACGGGGAGCCGGCGCAGACGGCAGGCCGCCCAATGCTGGATGTCTTGCTGAAGGAGGGAGTTACAAATGCGGCGGTAGTAGTTACCCGTTATTTTGGAGGGGTGCTGCTTGGAACCGGCGGATTGGTTCGCGCCTATCAGAGAGCGGTTCAGGAGGGACTGAAGGATAGCTGTCTGATCGAAAAAAAGAGGGGAATGCTCTTGTCCGTAACAACAGATTACAATTTGGCAAGCAAATTGCAGTATCTGTTTGCAATGCAGAATATACCGGTCTTAGATGCCGAGTATGCCGCGGATGTCACACAAAAGATCATGGTTCCGCTGGGACAAAAGGAATCCACGGAAAAAAATATTATCGAGCAGACGAGCGGGAGGGCAAAACTGATATGGGAAAGCCCGGTGGTTTATGCTGTAATAGATAAGCAGATAAAAATCTTCTGATAAAATTAAATTTTTGGTAAATTTTTATCAGAATAATGCTTGACACAATATATGGATTTATGTATAATAGCGTTTGTTGAAAACGTTGGCCCATCGCCAAATGGTAAGGCAACGGACTCTGACTCCGTCATTTCCAGGTTCGAATCCTGGTGGGCCAGCTTGAGATGAACCCCTAGCGAACAGTCGTTAGGGGTTTTCATTTTACCTTACAGACAATTCTTCCCTCACTTTTCCTGAATGGGAAAGATTCTGCTGCTCTGGGGAGGAAGAATGATGCGGGCTTGCCCGCTCTATTAATGGAATGGAGGAATCCGAATGTATCAGTTTGAAAGCAGGGTACGTTATAGTGAGGTGGATGTAAACTGCGGCCTTACTTTAAGCGCGCTTCTTAATTATTATCAGGATTGTAGCGTTTTTCATTCAGAAGCAGCCGGTGTAGGTATAGGATATCTTGAAAAAAATCACATGGCATGGATGCTTTCCTCATGGCAGGTATGCCTGAATGAACTTCCAAAGCTGGGGGATGAGGTGCAGATACAAACCTGGGCCCACGGAATGAAAGGCTTTTACGGATATCGCAATTTCAGCATGAACCGGCCGGATGGGAGCCGGCTGGCATATGCCGATTCCACGTGGGTTTTGATCGATACGGTTATCGGACGTCCGGTCAAGGTGCCGCAGGAGATGTCTGAGACCTATGGAATTGAGGAGGAGCTTCCGATGAAGAGGGAAAGCAGAAAGCTGGTAATTCCCCGTGAGATGGAAAAACAGGAAGCGGTCGAGGTTAAGGAGTATTTTATTGACAGCAACCGGCACATGAACAATGAGAAATATGTGATGATCGCCCATGAATTTCTGCCAAAGGATTTTCAAATTCGGGAATTTCGTGTAGAATATAAAAAGGAAGCAAAACTGGGGGATATTATTTACCCCTCCGTAAATATCACGGGGAAGGAAGCATCGGTGCTTCTCTCGGGGGCGGATGACAGACCCTATGCAATCGTGGCTTTTTACGGATGATTAAGAGGAGAATATTATGAAACTGGGGGAATATCAGGAACTATATTATATAAAGAAGGTAGAATTCGGAATCTATCTGGCGGAGAGTAAAAACTCCATGGACAGGGTATTGCTCCCGGCGAAGCAGGTTCCGGAGGGGATACGTCTTGGCGACCAGATCAGGGTATTTTTATATAAGGATTCCAAGGATCGGCTGATCGCTACAACAAATACGCCGAAGATCATTCTGGGACAGGTAGCGGTTCTTCAGGTAAAAGAGATAGGAAAGATCGGAGCGTTTCTGGACTGGGGGCTGGAGAAGGATCTGTTTCTTCCATATAAAGAGATGGTTGCCCGCCCCCGTGTGGGTGATGAGATACTGGTTTTTCTGTACATTGATAAAAGCCAGCGTCTGTGTGCAAGCATGAGGGGAATATACCATATGCTCCGGACGGATTCACCGTATAAAAAGGACGATGTGGTAAAGGGACGCGTATATGAATTTAGCGATAACTTTGGAACATTTGTTGCGGTGGACGACCGGTATTCTGCCCGGATTCCAAACTTCGAGGATCACAGCACCCTTTGCATCGGCGAGGTTATCGAAGCGAAGGTTACGGGAGTAAAGGAAGACGGCAAGCTTGACCTGACGTTAAGGGAAAAGGCGTATATCCAGATGGATGCGGATGCGGAAAAAATTCTGGCGCTTTTGGATTCCTATGCCGGGGTCCTGCCGTTTACGGAGAAGGCCAGCCCCGAGGTGATTGCAAGAGAGACCGGATTATCCAAGAATGCGTTTAAGCGTGCGGTGGGGCGCTTATATAAAGAAAGAAAAGTGGACCTGTCGGGCGGAAAGATCCGAAAAACGGTCCGCGTGCAATAAAATTAAGAAAGAAGGATCACAGTATGAAGAAAGTAATCAGCACCAAAAAGGCGCCGGCAGCGATCGGACCGTATTCACAGGCTATTGAAGTAAACGGTATGGTATATACATCCGGAATTATCCCGGTAATACCGGAGACAGGAGAGATTCCGGAGGGTTCCGCGGCACAGGCAAGACAGGCGCTTAAAAATTTGTCGAATTTGCTCGAGGCGGCAGGATCAGGTATGGATCAGGTGGTAAAGACCACGGTCTTTATTAAGGAAATGAATGATTTTGCAGCAATCAACGAAGTGTATGAGACCTTTTTTACAGGAGATTTCCCTTCGAGGAGCTGTGTGGAGGTGGCAAGACTTCCGAAGGATGTCATGCTTGAAATCGAGGCAGTTGCGGTAAAATAAAAAACGTATTAGAAAAAAATCGAAAAAGCAAGAAAAACCACTATTTTCCAGAGAATTCGTCCTTGACACATATATATTCCTTTGCTATAATGACAATGTAATATTTGTAACATATTTGTAATATTTTTTTGACGGATATCTCACTTTTGGAGGAAAATATGAAGAAAAGATTACTGAGAGTTGCAGCGTGTCTGATATCTGCCACATTGGCAGCGGGGAACTTCTCCGTCGGAGTGAAGGCTTCTTCTACCGCCGGCATCTCCAGCTATACTGCAAATATACTGTCTGAAACAATTTCACCTACCGCAGGTGTTTCCGAAACTATTTCATCCATATTGTCGGATGATACGGAGGATAAGCTTCTTGCGGATGCCCAGGCTGAGATTCTTGCAAATGAAACGCCTGTGGTGACAAGCGAGTATGCGGATATTGCTATTGCACAGGTTAAAAATTATGTAAATATACGCGCGGAGGCAAATACGGAGAGCGAAGTGCTCGGTAAGCTGTATAATAATTCCGCAGCTACTGTACTTGATGTGGAGGGTGAATGGTATCTGATCAATTCGGGTTCCGTTACCGGATATGTAAAGTCTGAGTATGTTGTGGTTGGCGATGAGGATCTTGCCAGAAGCGTCAGCCGCCGCGTTGCTACTGTTACTACGGAAACCCTGAAGGTTCGTACCGAGGCAGGTACGGATGCATCTGTTCTTGGTCTTGTGCCGGGAGGGGATGACCTTACGGTATTTGACGAGAGTATCGAGGGCTGGATCGGCGTATCCGTGGAAGAAGGAGAGGGATATGTTTCTGCGGAATACGTAACCCTTTCGACGGAATATATTTACGCAGAATCTAAGGAGGAAGAAGAAGCCCGCCTTGCAAAGGAAGAGGAGGAGCGCAAGAAAGCTGCAGCGGCAGCGGCCGCAGCCACAAAGAGCAGCAGTTCTTCAAGTTCAAGCAGTTCATCCAGTTCGGGAAGCAAATCTTACAGCGCGCCGAGCGGCTCGGATGGACAGGCAGTCGTGGACTATGCATGCCAGTTTGTCGGCAATCCATATAAGTATGGAGGCTCCAGTCTGACAGACGGTACGGACTGTTCCGGATTTGTAATGTCCGTATATGCGGCATTTGGCGTAAGTCTTCCACACAGCTCCAAGTCTATGAGAGAAGTGGGATACGGTGTGAGCGTTGACGAAATGCAGCCCGGCGACATTATATGTTACAGCGGACATGTAGCGATTTACGTCGGAAATAATACGATTGTACATGCGAGTACGCCGGCAACAGGTATCAAGTATACTTCTCCTGCAAACTATAAGACGATTCTTGCGGTAAGACGTATTTTCTAAATTATGAAAAGCATTTAAATTCAGTATACGGAAGCCATCGGCTCACATTGAGCCGACGGCTTTTATCTTCTCATAGGAAATACCTTGTTGTGCCAAAGCGCTAAAGTGTTTTGATTTCCTATGAGATAAAACGATCATGGTGAAAAGCTGTGGGAAATTGGTACTAAATGTTTTGCAAGGCGGAAATGGAATCTTTCATTCGACAGAATTTTGCAAAATAATAAGTATTTATACAAAATGCACAAAAAAACAAAAATTTCCAAATTTCTTTCGCGGTTGAAAATATGTTTAATTAAAAAAATATCCACAAGACAAATTCAAAACGAGCCGAAAAATCGAGTTATACACAAAGTTATTCACATTATCCACATTTTTGGAGCGCTTTTTTGTTTGTTTTTTATATCAAAAAGCAAACAGATGTTTTGTTAGAAAATCATAAAGTTGACATGTTTTTTAAAAAAATCTTAAAATTAATTGACATTTCAAATGTAAAAAAATGAAGGAATTTGTCGGGAATAGTTTGACAAATTAAACGGTTGATAATTTTCTTGTGTTTTGTTATACTTATGAAGCTTATAGTTTGGTGACCAAATGGTTATTATATAGGATGTGGAACCCAATGATCAAAAAAATTGATATAGCAGGAATTCAATTGGAAAACTACACAGTCCGGGAGTCCATCATGCAGGTGGAAAAGAGTCTGGCGGAAACCGGCTTTTGCACCATTGAGGAAGTAACGATGGATATGCTGATGATGGCGGAGAGCAACGGAAAGGTAAAGGAGGCTTTAAGTCTTCTTAGCCATACCGTGATCGCCGAGAATGGAATTCTTGACGCGGTTGGGCAGAATTCCATGCAGAGACAGCATGAGATCGAGAATCATGTCTTTTTTTACGAGTTGATGAAAAGATTGTCCCGGAATCACAAGAAGGTATATCTTCTCGGAAAGACAGAGGAGGAAGTTCAGCGTTTTTATGAATTCCTGAGCGCCGAATTACACCGGCTGGAGTTCGCTGGGGTTGAGGCGATGGAAAACTGCGTCGGGGAGATGGACGGAATCGTTAATGAAATCAATGCGGCGACGCCGGACGCGATTATCAGCATTCTCCCGTCGCCTTTTCAGGAGGCTTTTTTAACAGAAAACAAGGACAAGCTTTTTGCAAGCTTGTGGTACGGCATTGGAGACTACACCGCTTTTATTGAAAAAAGGAGAAACCTGCTGGATTTTTTTCGGAGAAAGTCAAAGATCCGCGCTTTGGAAAAACAGGTTAATCAGTATCAGGAGCAGGAAGAGAGTATAAAATGACTGCTTTAAAAAGAAAAGTGCTTTTACCGTATTTATATATAATTCTGGGAACCGGCCTTATGAGCGCTGGGATCAAGTGTATATACGACCCGGTGGGGTTGGTTACCGGAGGGTTCACCGGAATTGCGATTATTGTCAAGAATGTCACATCCGCGCTGATTGAGGGCGGAATACCCTTGTGGCTGACCAATTTTGCGCTGAATATTCCGGTGTTTATTTATGCCTATATCCGAATGGGGAAAAAATACGTGGGAAGATCGGCCTTCGGAGCGCTTATGCTGTCCGTATGGCTGTATATTTTGCCGATGATAGATCTGACGGAGGGGGATTATCTTCTGGCGGCTCTGTTCGGCGGTGTTTTTTCCGGGGCGGGAATGGGATTTGTCTTAAGGGGGAACGCTTCTACGGGAGGAACCGATATGATCGCCTCTCTGATCCAAAATCAGCTGCGCCACTATTCGGTGGTTCAGCTCATGCAGTTTGTGGACGGGGGGATCGTTTTACTCGGACTGTTTGTATTTGGTTTCCGCCCGACCCTGTACGCGGTGGTTGCGATCGTTGTGACAACGAAGATCGGTGATGCGGTGCTGGAAGGTCTTAACTATTCAAAGGCGGCGTTTATCATTACGGAACATTATGATGAGGTTGCAGAGACTTTGATGACGGGGCTTGACCGGGGGGTAACGGGCCTTATGGCGAAGGGAATGTACACCGGTTCGCAGAAGTGCGTGCTGTATTGTGTGGTTTCCAGAAAGCAGATTGTCAGGGTCAAGGAAATTGTGGTGGAGATCGATCCGGATGCGTTTGTGATCGTGTCGGATGTGCGGGAGGTTTTAGGTGAAGGCTTTCAGGATCATTCCTCACAGATGTGAATCAGAGGGGGGATTCGTGAAAATTTACTAAGATATTGTACTTTTCCTCTTTCTTTTTTTGTATTTATGCATTAAAATATAAAAAGGTATTTTTGCAAGACGAAATATTGGGGTGAAGGAGAACAAAATATGATTTCCAATCAGATACTGCAGAACACAATAGATGGTTTAAAGGGAATTACGCGGACGGATCTTTGCGTTATTGACGTGGAGGGGAAAATTCTTGCCGTTACATTTTCCGATGCGGAGAAGTTTGTTGAATCTGCAAGGACATTTGCAGAATCCCCGGCAGACAGCCAGGTCGTAAACGGATGTCAGTTCTTTAAGGTATTTGATGATCATCAGCTTGAATATATTCTTCTGGCATATGGGGATACAGAGGATGTCTATATGATCGGCAAGATCGCGACATTTCAGATCCAGAATCTTCTTGTAGCATACAAGGAGCGCTTTGATAAGGATAATTTTATCAAGAATCTCTTGCTGGATAACCTGCTTCTTGTCGATATCTACAACCGCGCGAAGAAGCTGCATGTCGAGACGGAGGTTCGCAGGGTTGTGTTCATTATTGAGACAAACCGTGAAAAGGATGGCAATGAGCTGGAGAAAATCCGTGGATTGTTCGGGGGAAAGTCCAAGGATTTTGTCACGGCAGTAGATGAAAAAAATATCATTCTGGTGAAGGAAGTAGGGGATCATGAGACTTATACGGAGCTTGAAAAGACTGCGGAAGTGATCATCAATCTGTTTCGTTCGGATATTGAGAACAATGTACATATTGCATACGGGACGATCGTGAATGAGCTCAAGGATGTTTCCCGCTCCTACAAGGAAGCCCGAATGGCGCTGGACGTGGGGAAGATCTTTTTTGAGGAGAAGAATATCATTGCGTATTCACAGCTTGGCATTGGACGTCTGATCTATCAGCTGCCGATCCCTCTCTGTAAGATGTTTATCAAGGAGATCTTTGACGGCCGATCCCCGGATGAATTTGATGAGGAGATGCTGACGACGATCAATAAATTTTTCGAGAACAGCTTAAATGTTTCCGAGACTTCACGTCAACTGTACATTCACAGAAATACGCTGGTATATCGTCTGGACAAGCTGCAGAAGAGCACCGGGTTGGATCTTCGCGTTTTTGAGGACGCGATCACGTTTAAGATTGCACTCATGGTCGTAAAGTACATGAAGTATATGGAGTCATTGGATTATTAAGGAGATTACCATGATTACATTGGAACATGTCAGTAAGTCATATTCCGCAGGGATTCCTGCGCTGAACGATGTGAGCCTGAATATTGAGGAAGGGGAGTTCGTTTTTATCGTTGGAGACAGCGGATCGGGAAAGTCCACGCTGATCAGGCTTCTGTTAAAGGAACTTGACCCGACGGAGGGAACTATCACTATAAACAATAAAGATTTACACAGGATCAGACATAGGCAAATCCCGAAATTCCGCCGGAATATTGGCGTGGTATTTCAGGATTTCCGCCTGTTAAAAGACAGAAACGTTTATGATAATGTGGCATTTGCCCAGAAGGTGATCGGCGAGAAGAACCGGAACATACGCAAGCGCGTGCCGCAGATGCTTTCTATGGTGGGACTGGCGGCGAAGTACCGCTCCTATCCAAAGCAGCTGTCCGGAGGAGAACAGCAGAGAGTTGCCATTGCAAGGGCATTGATCAATGAGCCGAAGATTCTGCTTGCGGATGAGCCCACCGGTAATCTGGACAACAATAATGCATGGGAAATTATGAAACTTTTGGAAGAAATCAACAGCAGAGGAACAACTGTTGTAGTCGTAACCCACAACATGGAGATCGTAAAGGTTATGAAAAAACGTGTCATTACTGTAAAGAAAGGTGTTATCGTCAGCGATAGCGGGCAGGGTGAATACGATGAGGATTAATACGCTTTTCTATTCCATCAGGCAGGGCTTTCGCAATATCGGAAGGAATAAGATGTTTTCCCTTGCGTCGATAGCGACGATGTCGGCGTGCATTTTTATGTTCGGACTTTTTTATATCATTGTAACGAACTTTACCAATCTGGTTAAGACCGCGGAGGAGAGCGTTGCCGTCACGGTTTTTTTTGAAGAAGGGATCTCGGACGAACGGCTCGAGGAGATCGGTCAGGATATTGTGAAGCGTGCAGAGGTGGCAAAATGTGTGTTTGTATCCGCAGAGGAAGCATGGGAAGAGGTGAAGCAGGATTACTTTGAAGGACGTGAGGATCTTGCGGCAGCATTTCAGGGGGACAATCCGGTTGCCAATTCCGAGCATTATGAGATATATCTGAGCGATGTTTCCATGCAGCCGACTCTGGTGGAGTATCTAGAGGGAATCGCCGGCGTCAGGTCTGTCAAACAGTCGGAGATGGTTGCGAATACTTTAACGGATTTTAACCGGCTGATCAGTTATATCTCCGCCGGGATCATTCTGATCCTGCTCTGCGTTGCCGTATTTTTGATCAGCAACACGGTATCGGTCGGTATATCTGTCCGCCGGGAAGAAATCGGGATCATGAAGCTGATAGGCGCTACGGATTTTCTGGTGCGGGCCCCCTTCGTTGTGGAAGGCATGGTGATCGGGCTGATCGGTGCGTTCATACCGCTTACATTATTGTATTTTTTATACGGAAGGATAATATCATATATAACAGAGAAGTTTAATTTTATTGGTTCTATCCTGAGCTTTATCGAGGCAGATGAGGTTTTCCGCACGTTGGTTCCTGTCTCCGTGATTCTGGGTGTCGGAATCGGTTTTATCGGAAGTCTCCTTACTGTCCGCAAGCATTTAAAAGTATAGAAAAACGGCCATGCTTTCGGCAGAAAAATGCCGTTGGCATGGCCTTTCCTATGAAATAAAAGTACTGCGTGCCATGATGCGCAGCCCGCAGAAAGAGTTATATTTTGATTTAAGAAAGAAGGAATTGAGATGGATAGTATGCAGCAGTTTCCACCGAAGAAAACACATAGATTTGGAGCGGGGTTCGCAGTCGGTCTGCTGACGGGAGTGGCGGCATTCCTGCTGTTTTTCGTGCTGTCGGTCAATCTTTACTGCAATCTGACCGGACAGTATCTTGTGTTTGGCGGACATGGCGTAACCCCGGCGGCGGATACCCAGATTCTGGATGAGGGGACGATATCAAAGATTTCGGAGCTTACAACATATCTGAATCTGTATTATTATGATGAGGTTTTGCCGGAGGATGTGCAGGAGGCGCTGCTGGAGGGGATGGTATCTGGGCTGAAAGATCCGTATACGGTGTACTATTCACCGGACGATTATGCAGATCTTAAGGTGAGCACCTCCGGCACCTATTACGGAATCGGCGCGGGTCTTTCGCAGGATACGAACTCGATGGAAGTTACCGTATCCAAGGTATACGAGGGAACTCCGGCGGAGGAGGCCGGATTGAAAAAGGATGATGTGATCCTGACGGTGGATGGAGTGGATGCAGCCAGCATGGAGCTGACTTCCTTAGTACAGCTGATCCGCGGAGAGGAAGGAACCACAGTACATTTGGAGATTTACCGGCCATCCGCCGGAGAGGAGCTTTCGTTTGATGTGGAGCGGCGAAACGTGCAGCTTCCAAGCGTTGCGGGGCAGATGCTGGATAACGGGATCGGATATATACAGATCAGCGAATTTCAGACGAATACGGCAGCACAGTTTGAGGCTGTTCTGGAAGATTTGGAAGAACAGGGAATGCAGTCGCTTATCGTTGATGTCCGGGATAATCCGGGAGGGCTTTTGACTTCGGTTGTGGAGATTTTGGATGTGATTCTTCCGGAGGGAACTGTCGTATATACGGAAGATAAATATGGCAATCGCGATACATACACTTCGGACAGCGCGTGTATCGATTATCCGATGGTGGTTCTGGTCAATGGAAACAGCGCCAGCGCTTCGGAAATTTTTGCGGGAGCGATCAAGGATTACGGATACGGAACATTGATCGGAACTACGACCTTCGGAAAGGGTATTGTGCAGACGATCTTTCCGCTGTCCGATGGGGATGCCATTAAAGTTACCACCGCAAAATACTTTACGCCAAACGGCGCGAATATCCACGGGATCGGGATTGAACCGGATATTGAACTGGAATATGAGTTCATGGGACCGGAGGACGGAGAGTATGAGATGCAGTATGATAATCAGCTGCAGAAGGCTGTCGAAGTGTTGAGCCGATAGAATTTTTGCGGCTGTTTTATAAAAATATATAAGAGAAAGAGGTGATTCTGTGGTAGAATTAGATGAATTTAAGAGTACGCTCATAAGCTACAAAAATCCGCTGCAGGAAGTGAGGGATTCACTTTGACCTGGTAAGTAAAGAGCAAAAGATCCAGGAGCTGGAAAGGGAAATGGAAGCCGCGGATTTTTGGAATGATCCGGTCGAATCCCAGAACAAAATGAAAGAATTAAAGAGCATGAAGGACGATGTTTCCACGTATTTGATGCTCGCCCGCCAGTACGAGGATATTGAGACCCTGATTGAGATGGGGTATGAGGAAAACGACGAGAGTTTGATTCCCGAGATCGGAGAGATGCTTGCGGAGTTTGTGGATACCTATGACGGTATCCGCATGAAGACGCTGCTGTCCGGGGAGTATGACCGGGACAACGCTATTCTCTCTCTGCATGCGGGCGCGGGAGGAACCGAGTCCTGTGACTGGGCGTCCATGCTTTTCCGCATGTATTCCAAGTGGGCGGACAAGAAGGGGTTTACGCTGGAAGTCTTAGATTCCCTTGACGGGGACGAGGCGGGGATCAAATCCATCACATTTCAGGTGAATGGAGAAAATGCATACGGATATTTAAAGTCGGAGAAGGGAGTACACCGTCTGGTGAGGATTTCTCCCTTCAATGCGGCGGGCAAGAGACAGACCTCCTTTGTTTCCTGTGACGTTATGCCGGATATTGAGGAGGATGTGGACATCGAGGTGCGCGATGAGGATATCCGAATTGATACCTATCGCTCCAGCGGAGCGGGAGGACAGCATATCAACAAAACCTCCTCTGCGGTCAGGATCACCCACTTTCCGTCGGGAATCGTGGTTCAATGCCAGAATGAGCGCTCCCAGCATATGAACAAGGATAAAGCGATGCAGATGCTGAAGGCGAAGCTGTATCTTTTGAAGCAGGAGGAAAATGCGGTAAAGGCGGCAGGTATCCGGGGCGAAGTGACGGAAATCGGATGGGGAAACCAGATTCGCTCTTATGTGATGCAGCCCTATACTATGGTGAAGGATCATCGGACAGGCGTGGAATCCGGAAATGTGGGAGCGGTCATGGACGGAGGTCTGGATCTGTTTATCAACGGATACTTAAAATGGCTGTCTCTGGGCTGCCCGAAAAATATGGGGGATGATGAGATATGATGGGATATCGGATAACAGGCGCGCTCGAAGGGCTTCTCGCAGATCCCGCTGTAATCAAGGCGATTACCCTGCTTATCGTGGTGGTGGTGGCCGGTATCGGGATATGCAGCGCAGTATTTTCCGTCAAGAGAAAGCTGCGGCAGCTGTCCCGGGCGGCCTTTGGAACCGACAGCTTTATCGACGGGTATAAGCGGCAGGCAGATGTTCTGGCGGAAACGCCCAGATCCGTGTCCGGCATGACCCGGTTGATGGAGCCGCAGATCATGCGGGATTTTCCGGATTTTTCATGGGAGCAGTTTAAGGGCAAGGCAGAGAATATGCTGATATCTGCATTTTTGGCGATATCAGCGGCAAATCCGGCGCGGCTTTCCCCGGATGCCTCCGAGGAAGTCAAAAATCAGATCAGAAATCAGATTGAGGCGAATAAAGCTGCGGGAATAAAGGAGACCTACTCCGATATTAAGATCCACCAGACCGAAATTGCAAATTACCGGCATGAAGCAGGAAAATGCATTATTACCATACAGAGCGCCGTGGGTTATATGCACTACATGGAGCAGAGCGGCAGGGTGATCGGAGGTCAGAAGGAGCGAAAGACCCAGACGAAGTATAATACGGAACTTATTTACATACAGGATGCAAGCGCCGCCGGTCTTGGAAATGCGGTTGGAACGACCTGCCCATACTGTGGAGCCCCTATAAAAAAGATTGGGACCATCCGCTGTGAATACTGCGGTTCGGGGATCACGCCGATCAATATTAAGGTTTGGTCTCTTCACAAATTCTATGAAGTGGATTATAATCATAGTTAGATAATGTTTTACAATATCTTAGAGGAGGATACAATTTATGGGAATTATCAAAGCGTTTGGCCAGGCGGTCAGCGGTACGTTTGCCGATTCATGGAAAGAGGTTATTGAAGCGGATAATATGGGCGACAATACCGTCTTTACGAAGGGTGTGCTGATCCGCCAGGGACAAAATACAAAAGGGACTTCCGAAACGGTCAGCAACGGATCGATCATCCATGTGTATGATAACCAGTTTATGATGCTGGTGGACGGCGGAAAGGTTGTCGACTATACGGCGGAGCCGGGATATTACAAGGTGGACAATTCGTCCCTTCCGTCTCTGTTCAACGGACAGTTCGGTGATTCGCTGAAGGATGCATGGGGGCGTATCGGCTTCGGCGGACAGACCCCTACAAAACAGCAGGTGTTCTATGTGAACCTTCAGGAGATCAAGGGGATCAAGTTCGGAACGCGCCAGCCGATCAACTATTACGACAATTTTTATAATGCGGAATTATTTTTGCGCGCGCATGGTACATATTCTATTAAGATCGTAAATCCGCTCCAGTTTTATGCGGAGGCGATTCCGAGAAATGCGGAGCACGTGGATATTTCAGATATCAATTCCCAGTATCTGGAAGAATTTCTGGAGGCGCTGCAAACGGCGATCAACCAGATGTCTGCGGAAAGAACCAGAATTTCTTTTGTCACCAGTCAGGCGACCGCCCTCGGAAAGAAAATGGCGACCGTTCTCGACGAGGAGTGGAACCAGATGCGCGGTATGGAGATCCAGTCCGTCGGCATCGGAAGTATCTCCTATGATGAGAAGTCGCAGGAACTTATCAATACAAGAAACGAAGGCGCAATGCTTTCAGATCCTACTATTGCACAGGGTTATATGGTTAAGAATATGTCGGAAGGCGTCAAGGCGGCGGGTTCCAATTCCGCAGGCGCGATGACGGGATTCATGGGCGTAGGAATGGGAGCCAACGCGCTGGGCAATATGATGGGCGGTCTGAACCAGATGGGACAGAACATTCAGGGACAGCAGCAGGCGATGCAGCAGCCCCAGGGGATGCCGCAACAGCAGCAGACTGCAGGCGCGGTAGTCGGAGCTGCTATGGCAGGAGCTGCGAACGGGGCAAATTTCTGGACCTGTGAGTGCGGGGAGTCAAACAGCGGCAAATTCTGCGGCAACTGCGGAAAACCGGCTCCGGTCCCTGCAAGCGCCTGGACCTGTGAATGCGGAGCAACAAACAGCGGTAAATTCTGCAGCAACTGTGGAAAACCGGCTCCGGCGGGCGACTGGATCTGTGAGTGCGGCACGACAAACAGCGGTAAGTTCTGCAGCAATTGCGGAAAACCGAGAGCATAAAAACGCAGAGTAACCGGATACTGTTAAAAACAGCCCATCGAAAAAAGCGGATGGGTTGTTTTTGTATTACGGTTATGTTAGAATCTTCATGGTAAAGACAGATGTAAGTTACAGACAAACACCGTGGAGAATATTTGGAGGTTTGGGATGGCGGAAAAGGCGACCTACTTTGTTTTGAAGGAGAAGGCGGTGCCTGAGGTGCTGCTCAAGGTTGTGGAGGCCAAGCGGCTTCTGGATTCCGGAAAAGCGGAATCTGTGCAGGAAGCGACGGAGACCGTCGGTATCAGCCGCAGTTCATTCTATAAGTATAAGGATGACATATTTCTGTACCATGAAAATACAAGGGGCAAGACGATCACAATGGTCATCCAGCTTGATGATGAGCCGGGGCTTTTGTCGGTGGTATTAAAATTTATTGCAGAGTCCCATGCGAACATATTAACGATCCATCAAAGTATCCCGGTTAACGGAATTGCGGTACTGACATTAAGCGTTGATCTTTTTCTGGACGTATATGAAGCGGACAGGGAAGGAAAAATGCGGGAGATGGTGAATGCGATCGAATCGGTAAGCGGAATACATTATGTCAAAATTTTAGCCAGGGAGTGACAGAAAAATGAAAATTGCAGTAATGGGCTATGGAACCATCGGTTCCGGCGTAGTAGAAGTGTTGAAGATCAATCAAAAGAAGATTGCCAAGCGTGCGGGAGAGCCGGTTGAAGTCAAGTATATCCTTGATCTCCGGGATTTTCCGGGAGATCCGATGGAGGATGCCATCGTGCATGATTATCAGATCATTGTTAATGATCCGGAAATCGGAATCGTCATTGAGACAATGGGCGGTGTGGAGCCGGCATATACGTTTGTGCGGGCTATGTTAGAGGCGGGGAAGCAGGTTGCAACCTCAAACAAGAATCTGGTGGCGGAAAAGGGCGCGGAACTGATTGCCGTTGCAAGAGAGCACGGCGTGAATTTTCAGTTTGAAGCGAGCGTTGGCGGCGGCATTCCGATCATACGGCCCCTCAATAAGTGCCTGACGGCGGATGAGATCGAGGAGATTACCGGTATCCTGAACGGGACGACTAATTATATGCTGACGAAGATGGCAGATGAGGGGGCGGATTTTGACGAGGTGCTTAAGGACGCACAGGCAAAGGGCTATGCGGAGAAGGACCCCACCGCAGATATCGAGGGATATGATCCGTGCCGGAAGATTGCGATCCTGACCTCTCTGGTATGCGGAAAGCAGGTGGATTTTGAGGATATCTACTGCGAGGGGATCACTAAGATTTCCGCAGTTGATATCGTCTATGCAAAGGCAATGAACCGTTCAATCAAGCTTCTTGCCTCCAGCCGCAAAGACGGGGACAGCTATTCCTGTCTGGTAGCTCCGTTCATGCTCCCGGCATCACATCCGCTGTGCGGAGTAAATGATGTATTCAATGGTATTTTTCTTCATGGCAATGTGCTTGGGGACGCCATGTTCTACGGCAGCGGTGCGGGGAAACTTCCTACGGCCAGCGCGGTGGTGGCGGATGTTGTGGATATGGTAAAGCATCAGCACACAAATATCTACATAGACTGGACTTCGGAAAAGATGGAACTTGTAGATTATAGGGAAAGCAGAAACGCATTTTTCGTCCGCACAGGATCCGATAAAAAGACCGTGGAAGAGGTATTTGGCGCTGTGGCTTATGTGGAGGCGGGCGTGGACAACGAGATCGCTTTTACAACGGGTGTTATCACGGAAGGGGAATTTGAGGAGAAAGCCAAAAGGATTTCCCTCATTAACCGGATTCGTCTTGGATAACGGATAAGAAGATCAAAACGGGCATGATTTTTTCATGCCCTAAAGTTTTAGGGGGGGAGATTTTTATGGGGAAATATATAATGGCGCTGGATGCCGGAACGACAAGCAACCGGTGTATTTTGTTTGACCGGGAAGGAAATATATGCTCTATGGCGCAGAAAGAGTTCCGCCAGTTTTTTCCGAATCCGGGGTGGGTGGAGCATGACGCGAATGAAATATGGTCTACGCAGCTTGGCGTTGCGGTGGAGGCGATGAGCAGGATCAATGCAAAGGCGGAGGATATTGCTGCGATCGGCATTACAAATCAGCGTGAGACGGTTATCATATGGAATAAGGAAACCGGGGAGCCTATCTATAATGCGATCGTTTGGCAATGCCGCAGAACCTCCGATATTGCCGATAAATTGAAAGAAAAAGGTTTGGTGGACAGCTTCCGTCAGAAGACAGGGCTTATCATTGACGCGTATTTTTCCGCGACTAAGATTAAATGGATACTGGATCATGTGGAAGGGGCAAGAGAACTGGCGGAGGAGGGAAAGCTGTTATTTGGAACAGTTGAGACGTGGCTGATCTGGAAGTTTACAAAGGGACAGATTCATGTGACCGATTATTCAAATGCAAGCCGTACCATGCTGTTCAACATCAATTCGCTGGAGTGGGACAAAGACATTCTGGCGGAGCTTGATATTCCGGAGAATATGCTTCCGAAGGCCATGCCCTCCAGCTGCGTATACGGCTGTACAGATCCCTCCTTTCTGGGGGCTGCAATTCCGATTGCGGGGGCTGCGGGGGATCAGCATGCAGCGTTGTTCGGGCAGACCTGCTTTCATGAGGGGGAGGTAAAAAATACATATGGGACCGGGTGCTTTCTTTTGATGAATACGGGAGAAAAGCCGGTTTTTTCAAAAAACGGATTGATCACTACGATCGCGTGGGGGCTGGACGGCAAGGTCAATTATGCCCTGGAGGGATCCATTTTTGTTGCAGGGGCGGCAATTCAATGGCTGCGGGATGGGATGCGCCTGATTGATTCTGCGGATGATTCCGAATATATGGCTACCAAGGTAAAGGGAACGCATGGGTGCTATGTAGTCCCGGCATTTACCGGCTTGGGAGCTCCTCATTGGGATCAGTATGCAAGGGGAACTATCGTAGGAATCACCCGCGGAACCAATAAGAATCATATTATCCGTGCAACGCTGGAATCCATTGCGCTTCAGGTATGTGATGTGATCGACGCGATGAAGGCGGATGCGGGGATAGAAATCCGTTCTCTGAAAGTGGACGGCGGCGCCAGCGCAAACAATTTTCTGATGCAGTTTCAGGCGGATATGCTGGACGCGCCGGTAAACCGTCCGGCATGTGTGGAGTCTACTGCATTGGGGGCGGCTTATCTGGCGGGACTTGCGGTCGGTTTTTGGGAAAGCAAAGAGGACGTCATGAAAAATCAGCGGCTCGATCGCGTATTTTCTCCGAACATGGACCAGAAGGAACGCAAAGAAAAGCGAAGAGGTTGGGACAAGGCGGTAAAGTATGCTTACGGATGGGCTAAGGACAAGCCGGACGAGGAAAGTCCGGACAGATAAGGGAAATGATCTGCGATGAAATATTTTTTCTCCATAATTTTATTTATCAGCAGTATTTTGGCATTCTATTTTGCCCTTCAGTCCTGCTGGACAAAGGGCAAAAAGGATATGGAAAGATGTCTGTTTTCCGTATTCTGCTTTTCCAGCGGAGTGTGGAGCCTTGGATTCGGAACTTTGATCGTACAGACAGATACGGAGATGGCAAAACGCCAGGAAAAGGCCGGAAAAGAAGGAAATTACAGCTATATCGATTCCCATCTGGAAGAGTTTTTGCAGGAGTACCGGAAGCTGCTGGCGAATGTAAGGGCGGTTTTAGAGGACTATCATATGCCGGAACCTGCCGCATTGTCTGATCAGACAGGGTCGTTGGAGGAACCGGAGGTCCGCAGGCTTTTGCAGGAAATCCAAAGGAGTCTTAGCGAGTTTGATTTTGCAAATGCTTCCAATCTGATTAAAGATACCGATGTTTCCCACATTCCGGAAAAGTACCGGGACGGGTTTGCGCGGATGGATCAATGGATGGATGAGCTGGAGGTTGAGCGACTCCAGGAAGAGATAGAGAATTATTTAAATATATAATTTTTATTGATGGAGCAAAATGGAGATTACAGTACAGGAATTAAGAGAGTTAAAAGAAGACAGTTACCGGATCATTGATATCAGGGATGAGGTGGAGATCTCCCACGGAGCTATTCCGGGGGCGCTTTCTCTGCGCCCGGATGCCATTGAAGAAAATCCCGAGGTGGATTTTGAGAAAAAACTGGTGATTTGCTGCAGCAGGGGAAAATTCAGCACGGAGGTAGCGCGGTCGCTCTCGGAAAGGGGATATGATGCGGTAAGTCTTGCGGGCGGATATATTGCGTGGCTGCTGTCTGAGATGCAGGAGGAGAAGCAGGAGGATATCAGCAGGGATGTTGAATCCAGTATCCGAAAGAAGTTCCGGAAAAATATCTGGTGTAAATTTACAAAGGCGATCAATCAGTATGAGCTGGTAAAGGAGGGCGACTGCATAGCGGTATGCATTTCCGGCGGTAAGGATTCCATGCTGATGGCAAAGCTGTTTCAGGAACTGAAGCTGCACAACAAGTTTGCTTTTGAGGTCAAATTCCTTGTGATGGATCCGGGATACAGTCCCGCCAATCGAAGGGTGATTGAAGAGAATGCAAAAAAGCTTAAGGTTCCGATCACCATATTTGAGTCGGATATATTTGAGTCGGTGTATCATATAGAAAAGTCCCCGTGCTATCTGTGTGCAAGAATGAGAAGGGGCTATCTGTACAGCTTTGCAAGGGAGCTGGGCTGCAATAAGATTGCCCTCGGGCACCATTATGACGACGTGATCGAGACGATACTTATGGGGATGTTATATGGCGCCCAGATGCAGACCATGATGCCGAAGCTGCACAGTACAAATTTTGAGGGGATGGAGCTGATCCGGCCGATGTACCTGATTCGTGAGGATGACATCAAGGCATGGAGGGATTACAACGGGCTTCATTTTATACAATGCGCCTGCAAGTTTACCGATACCTGCACGACCTGCAACAATGAAGAGAATCGCTCCAAGCGCGTGGAAATAAAGGAGCTTATCAGGGAATTAAAGAAAAAAAATCCTTTTGTGGAGGGCAATATTTTTAAAAGCGTGGAAAATGTAAATCTGGATACTTTGATCGCCTATAAGCAGGATGGTAAACGGCATCATTTTCTGGACACATACGATGATTTCGGGAAGGAAAACTGATTGGGAAGAGAAAAATTACATAAGATATTACAGGAGATTTCCGGAGTTTTGTTTCCGGCGCGCTGTGTTGTGTGCGGCGGGGTAATGGAGGCGGAGGACGGACAGCTGCATAGAGAGTGCGGAAAGAAATTGTTTCCGGTCAAAGAACCCGTATGTATGCATTGCGGCAGACCGCTTCCCTCAGACATATATGAATTCTGCTGCGACTGCGGAAGGAAAAAGGTATTTTCTTTTTGTCAGGGGAAGGCGCTTTATCTATATGCCGGAGATGTCAAAAAAACCATGTACCGCTTTAAGTACGGCAACAAAAGGGAGTATGGAGGCTTTTTTGCCGAAAGGGCGTTTGAAGAGTACGGAGATTGGATCGCCGGGGCAGAAATAGAGGTTATCGTGCCGGTTCCCATGTACCGGAAAAAGGAAAAACGCCGGGGATATAATCAGGCGTATGTATTTGCAAAGGAATTGTCCTATCTGTGCGGCGTACCGGTTAAGAGACTGGTAAAAAGAGTGAAGGATACGCTGCCCCAGAAAAAGCTAAGCGGCGCGGAACGCAAAAATAATATGAAAAATGCTTTTCAGACTACGGAAAATATTGTAGAATATAAACGGGTATTACTGGTAGATGATATATATACTACGGGCAGTACGGCGGATGCAGCGGCAGAGACCCTGCGTGCGGCCGGCGTAGATGAAGTCTATTTCCTTAGCATATGTATTGGAAAAGGGGTATAGGAGGAATTACTGATGGATGTGCGTAATTGTAGAAACTGCGGAAGGCTGTTCAATGTCCTGGCCGACGAAAGGATTTGCCCGTCATGCAGACAAAAGCTTGAAAATAAATTTCAGGAAGTAAAGGAATATCTGAACGATCACCCGAATGCATCGGTCGATGAGGTATCAATGGAAAATGAGGTGACTGTTAAGCAGATCAGACAATGGATCAGGGAGGAGCGCCTTACATTCTCGGAGAATTCCCTTGAGGGCATAGATTGCGAAATGTGCGGGAAAATAATCAAAACCGGGCGTTTTTGCGACAGCTGCAAGGCTAAGCTGGCAAATAACCTTATGAGTGCATATGATAAGCCGAAGAAAAAGGAACCGGATAAAAAGAACGGAATCAATCGCGACGGGAACAGAATGAGGTTCTTATAATTCAATAGCAGCTAACACCCCGGAAAATCCATTCCGGGGATTTTTTATATTATTCTTTGAAAATGTGTTGTACTATGCTATAATTATGTATAGTATTGCTGAACCAAAGGAGAGTATATGATCAACGAAGAACGTGTCAAAGAAATGTATCATATGGCGGTTTACGATCAGAGTGAGGACCGGCAGGCAAAACAAATAAGTGAATACTACCGCAGGGATTATATCGGAAAGGAACTGCTGAAGAGTTTTTTCTCCGGTACGATCGCGTTTGTCCTGATTGCCGCGCTGCTTCTGTTTGGGGTGGCTGAGGATGTGATCGACCGTCTGAGTTCCGTGAATCTGGTTGAGGCCGGTGCCATGCTGTTGGTTTTATATGCCGCATTTGAATTTTTATATTTAATTGTTACTGTCAGAATTTACCGTGCGCGCTATCATAATGGAAGGACAGAGCTTAAAAAATATTATAAGCATCTTAAGACGGTCAACAGGATGTACAGCCGCGAGGAGAAGTTGAAGGTATAGGAGGCATCTATGACACAATTGTTAGAAATAAAGGACAAGATAATAAAATTTGTCGCGTGCTATGAGGTATATGTGCGCATGATCGCAAAGTTTATCATGGCACTCATTCTTTTATGCATAATCAATTCCAATATCGGATATATGGCAGCGGTCAGCAAATTGCCGGTGGCTCTGATCCTGGCGCTGGTGTGCTGCCTGCTTCCGGCAAACGGAACGATTTGGATCGCTTCGTTTGTTGTCCTTTTGGATATGTATGCACTTTCGGTGGAAGCGGCGCTTGTGACGCTGGTCCTCCTTGCGGTCATCTATTTTTTGTATTTTCGCTTTACACCAAAGGACGGAACAGCGGTGGTTCTTACCCCGATTGCATTCAAGTTCAACATCCCTTATGTGATGCCGATAGCGGCGGGGCTCCTCGGCTCGGTCTACTCGATTTTGTCTGTTGTATGCGCAACGATACTGTTCTATTTCATCGAGGGCATCCATCATAATGCAACGACTCTTATCGGGACTGTGTCGGAGGAGGCGGACAGCAGCACCTCCAAGATCAATGTTATTGTGGCGCAGCTGACCGGTAACAAGGAGATGTTCTTTACGATCGGGGTTTTTGTCGTTGCTTTTCTGATCGTATATGCGGTGCGGAAAATGGAGATCGAGCATTCATGGGTGATCGCGATCATCGCAGGAGGGCTGTTTGAAATTGTTAGCTTGTTTGCGGGCTATATCATCATGAACAGTTCCGGTAAGATACTTGGGCTGATACTTGGAGGGATTGTTTCCATGCTCATAGGATATGGAATCAAATTCTTTTTTATGGATCTTGATTATGCCCGGACGGAGCGGGTTCAGTTTCAGGACGATGAATACTTTTATTATGTGAAGGCGGTTCCGAAGAAGATGGTTGCCTCAAAGGAAAAAACGGTCAAACATTTCGGGACGACCGGAAGTATGGGAAAACTGATCGACCACAGCAAGAGCAATACCAGCGCGCCGGACGAGGAGGTGAGCCGCAAGGTGATCGCCCAGGAACTGGATATTGATGAAAAACTGTTAAAATAAAAATATAAAAAAGATTAAGAACTATCTAAGAATTTGGACACGGTTTGTTCACAAGGCGTCTGTATGATAGGAAAATTGGAAAAATAAGGAAAGGAGAGGCGATGGAAAATATATCGGGAATGTTAAGCGGATTCTGGGAACAGACATTTGGCATACTGGGATTGTCTGATGTTGTCATAAATCCGGTGGATGTTATCGAGATTTTGATCATCTCTTTCCTCTTTTACCAAGTGCTTCTTTGGATTAAAAATACCAGAGCATGGAATCTGTTCAAGGGAATTGTTGTGATCTTGCTCTTTGTACTGGTGGCGGCGGTCTGCCAGATGAGTACGATTCTCTGGCTGGCAGAAAATCTGCTGAATGTAGGTCTTATTGCGCTTGTAATCATTTTCCAGCCGGAATTGCGAAAGGCGCTGGAAAATCTGGGGAATAAAAATATCTTCGGAAGATTTCTGGCGATTGGAAAGGGTGAGAGCAGCAAATTTTCGGACAAGACGATCGATGAATTGATCAAGGCGTGTTATGCGATGGGAAAAGTTAAGACAGGAGCCCTGATTGTTATTGAGGATTCCATTAGTCTGGATGAATATATCCGCACGGGAATCGATGTGGACGCGATTCTTACCAGTCAGCTTCTGATTAACATATTTGAGAAAAATACGCCTCTTCATGACGGCGCTGTTGTTGTGCGCAGGGACAGGGTGGTATCTGCTACCTGTTATCTGCCGCTGTCGGACAGTATGAATTTGAGCAAGGATCTGGGTACCCGGCATCGGGCGGCGGTGGGGATCAGCGAGGTGAGCGATTCCATGACGATCGTTGTATCCGAGGAGACCGGAAAGGTTTCTATTGCAATCAGGGGACGTATTTATCATGATGTCAGCGCAGAATTTCTCAAGGAAAAGCTGCAGTACATGCAGAACCGCAGTCATGAGCCGACGGCTCTGGAGCTTTTGAAAAGGAGGATTAGGAATGGCAAAGAAGTTTCTAAAAACTCTGGTAAATAATTTTGGCTTTAAAATTCTTGCGGTGATTTTTGCATGTGTGCTGTGGATCGTTGTCTATAATATAAATGATCCGACGCAGACAAAGACCTATACCTCCCATGTTACGATCGAAAACGCGGACGCGATTTCGGAAATGAGCAAATATTATGAGATATTGGAGGGATCGAACAGCGTATCCTTTTCAGTTTCCGCAAAGAAAAGCGTTCTGGAGAAAATCGACGAAAGCGATTTTTCCGTGATGGCGGATATGAGCACGGTGGTCATTAGCGAGGACGGGACCACGGGGACCGTTAAAATCAATATTAGCTGCAGCAAGTATGACAATTCGCTGAAATATAACGGTAAAAGTAAGTATCTGCTGATCGGGCTTGAGGATTTGATGTCGAAGCAGTTTGTAATCACGGCAAACACCGACGGCACGGTGGCAGGCGGCTATGCGTTGGGAACCGTTTCCGTATCCGGCACAAATGTGCTGAAGGTTTCCGGCCCGGCGTCGGTAGTCAGCCAAATCGCATCGGTAAGCGCAACGATCAATGTGGACGGTATATCCACAAGTATATCAAATGACGTTCTTCCCGTTCTGTACGACGCGGACGGAAACGTGATCGATACGACCAAACTGACCCTTAGCATAACAACGGCGACTATTAATGCAACGGTATTAGGAATGAAGGAGATTCCTCTGTATTTTAGCTCCACAGGAAAGCCGGGAGCCGGTTATTCTGTTGTAGGGGTAACCTCGGAGCAGGAGACGATCCAGGTAAAGGGGGCTTCAAGCGTCCTCAATACGCTGACGGCATTGGAGATCCCGGCGGAAGTTCTCAACGTGGAGGGAATGACGGATTCTCTTACAACGACGATCGATATCAGCGAGTATCTGCCGGAGGGCTGCGAGCTTGTGGACAACAGGCAGTCGGTGGTGTCGGTGACGGTACAGATCGAACTCTACGAGTCAAGGACCTATACGGTGCCGGTTTCCTATATTTCGATTGAAGGATTGGCAGATGACAGGTCCCTTGCATATAATAATTTGACGGTGGAGGTAGAGATCGGGGGCGTGGCGAGCGTTTTGGATGCGCTGGAGTCCTCGTCGCTGCGGTTTGTCCTGAATGCATCGAATCTTTCCGTGGGCACACATATTGTCAAATTGGAATTGTCGGATGAGAATGCGGATTATGATCTGATTGAGGGAGAGGCGGAAGTCGTTGTAACGAGAAAAACAATTTCGGGCAGCAATAGCGGCGCAGCTTCCGGTACGGGCAGCTCCGCAAATAATACCGGCAGCACGGAGAATGGTACAGGCGGAACGGAATCCGGCGGAACCGGCAGCGATGAAGACGGCAGCACGGATGATTCCGGGGATCAGGGCGATGATACAGGAGAATAAGGCAATTTGAATAATAAAGGAGAAGTAAGGATATGGGTAGATTGTTTGGGACGGACGGTGTCCGAGGTGTGGCCGGTACGGAGCTTTCTATTGAGCTTGCAACAAAGCTCGGTCAGGCAGGGGCGTATGTCCTGACGAAGGAAACGTCGCACCAGCCCACGATCATTGTGGGATGCGACACCAGAATATCGGGGGGAATGCTGGCGAACGCCCTCATGGCGGGAATCTGTTCCGTTGGGGCGAATGCGATTTTTGTCGGAGTAGTTCCGACTCCGGCGATTGCGTATCTGACAAGAAGGCATAAGGTGGACGCCGGAGTTGTGATCTCCGCTTCCCACAATCCGATGGAGTTTAATGGAATTAAATTCTTTAACAGCGACGGTTACAAGCTCTCGGACGAGTTGGAGGACGAGATCGAGACCCTTATCGGGAGGGATATGGAAGGCATCGTATTTCCGATTGGATCGGGAATCGGAAAAGTGGAGTACCGCTTTGACATCCGCGACGAGTATGTAGAATTTGAAAAAAAAACCGTACCGGTGGATCTGTCCGGCGTAAAGATCGTGGCAGACTGTGCGGAGGGAGCCAGTTTTTACACATCGGTAAAGACCTTGAAGGATCTGGGGGCTGAACTGATTGCAATCCATACGAATCCGGATGGAACAAACATTAATGCAAACTGCGGTTCTACCCATATGGATGAGCTTAAGGCGCGGGTGGTATCGGAACATGCGGATATTGGGATCGCATTTGACGGGGATGCCGATCGTATGCTCGCGGTGGACGAGAAGGGAAATATGGTGGATGGCGATGAGATCATGGCGATCTGCGGGAATTTTCTTCGTCAAAAGGGTAAGCTTGCAAAGGATACAATTGTTGTCACGGTGATGACGAATCTTGGTTTTACTCTCATGGGAGAAAGAGAGGGCATCCATATCGAAAAAACTAAGGTCGGCGACCGGTATGTGCTGGAGAATATGCTGGAAAACGGATATAACATGGGGGGCGAACAGTCCGGGCATATCATTTTCCTTGATGACAATACAACCGGGGACGGTCTGCTCAGCGCGCTTCATCTGCTGGAGGTGATGGTGGAGACAAAGAGGCCGCTTTCCGAACTGAAGGAGATTATGGAAGTGCTGCCTCAGGCGTTGGTAAATGCAAAGGTTCCGAACCATAAGAAGGAAAGCTACATGGAATATGCGGAAATTGCGGAGGCGATCGCTGATCTGGAGAGACGGTTTGCGGGGGAAGGAAGAGTGCTGATACGTCCATCGGGGACAGAACCGCTTGTGCGTGTTATGATCGAGGGCAAAGAACAGAAGGTAATCGAGGAAGAAGCGATAAAATTGGCTGATCTGATCCAGAAGGTCATGCTGTAAGGGGGAAAACAATTTGGTAACGCAAAAGATCAAAATTACGAATCCGACGGGACTGCATCTGCGCCCGGCAGGAAATCTGTGCCGGGAGGCGATGAAGTACAAAAGCCGGATCACCTTTGATTATAGTGGAAACACAGCAAATGCGAAGAGCGTGCTTAGTGTGCTGGGCGCATGTATAAAATGCGGAGATGAGATCACTTTGATCTGCGAAGGTGAAGATGAAGAAAAAGCAATAAAGGCATTGGTTGATTTTATAAGGGATGGACTTGGCGAATAGATAATACGAAGGTGCAGTATGGAAAGAACACTTAGCGTAATTGTACCAGCCTATAATGTTGAAAATTATATAGAGCGGTGTCTGGATTCCTTCTTAAATCTTCGGGCGCTGCGGGATATGGAGATATTGATCGTTGACGACGGCTCTACGGATCAAACGGCGGAGCTTGCCGAAAAGTACTGCCAGAAGTATCCGGATCAGTTCCGCCTGTTTTCCAGGGAAAATGGGGGACATGGATCGGCAGTCAACTATGGTATTCAAATTGCCTCGGGAAAATATTTGAAAGTAGTGGATGGAGACGACTGGCTGGAACGGGAGGCGCTGCCGGAGTTTATCGCAACGCTTAAGTCGATCGAATCCGATGTGGTCGCAAACGATTTTGTGCGGGTTCTTGATACAAATGGGAAGGAAAAGAGACAGCGCGTTGCAAAAAACTCTTACCATTACCGGCGGGAATGGGGATTTGCGGAGGCAGTCAATGAGCCGATCATTCCGATCCAGGCAATGACGGTAAAAACGGAAATCTGGAGGAACAATCAGTTAAAAGTAGACGAAGACTGCTTTTATGAGGATCAGGAGTTTGTCCTGTATCCGATCCCTTACAGTACCACCGTATACTACGATCCTCTTGTGGTCTATCATTATCGGGTCGGAAGAGAGGGGCAGAGCATAGATATCCGTTCTTTACAGAAAAACAGAGAACAACATTTGCAGATCATCGAGGCATTGTTTGTCTACAACAGCAGATACAAGAATATCCCGCAATATAAAAAGCAATACTTAGAACAGGGAATTGCAGATATCGTGGACCGGCAGTACGGAATCTATATGTCATTGGGGAATACAGAGGGCATATTTGCCGAGATGAAAGCCTTTGATCAGCGGATTTTCCGGGAACATCCGGGGGTATATATGAGGACAAGGAGCCGGAGGGTAAGGCTGATCCGGAAAATGGATTTTCACGTTTGGCCGGCGCTGGTGAAACATGCCGCTGTGTTTTGGGAAAAATGAGGTTGCTATGTATAAGAAGATAAATCCGGGATGGATTAAGCACTGGGATTTTGAATTTTTAGATATCGTATGCCTTGAGATGGCGTTCTTTATTGCATATGGAATCCGCCATATTGATGTATTTCCGTATCTGCCGCGAATGTATATGCGTCTGAGCATTTTGCTCTTTGCCTTTGATCTTGTCGTTGTGTTTCTTTCGAATAATTATAAGGGTATATTAGAGCGCAATAAGACGCAGGAGTTGTGGGCGGTGATTCAACATGTGACGGTTGTAGAGCTGCTGCTTCTTTTGTACGAGTATGTTGTACAGGAATCTAATGAATTTTCCCGTACCGTATTTTTTCTGAGCTGGGGTGTTGGGACGATATTCTGTCTTGCAGGAAGGCTTGTGCTGAAAAAGATGGTTCGCGCGAGGATCACTTCCGAGAAGAATCAGACCCGTATGATGGTTCTGGTATCCGGCCAACACGTTTATCCGTGCATTCACCAGCTATTGCGGAAGACATGGAGGAGTTATAAAATCAGCGCGATCGCGCTGCCAAACGATACGGAACACCATGACCGCATTGATGCGAATATTCCCATTTTATTCGGGAAAAAACAGATGGTGGAATATGTCCGACAGGGAATTGTCGATGAGGTCTATATTGATACTTTTGTGAACCGGGAGGATTTAAACCAGCAGGTGGATCTGTTTTTGAGCATGGGGATCACCGTACACATCGGCATGGGATTTTTACCGGAAAATCTGCCGAATCAGATCGTGGAAAAGATGGGAGAAGCCTATGTGGTTACGACCGCGGTTAAGACGGCAAGCGGACTTCAGATTGCGCTAAAGAGGCTGATCGATATTGCAGGGGCGGTTGTTGGGCTGATTTTTACGGCGGTTATTTTTGTTTTTGTAGCGCCGGCGATAAAACTTGCGTCGCCCGGACCGATATTTTTCTCCCAGGAACGCATCGGAAAGAACGGACGCCCTTTTAAAATGTACAAGTTCCGCTCCATGCACGTCAATGCGGAGGCGCATCAAAAGGATTTGATGGATCAAAATGAGATGCAGGGACTGATGTTTAAGGTCGAGAACGATCCCCGTGTAATTGGGAGTGAGAAGGGGCCGGGGAAGGGAGTGGGAAATTTTATCCGCAGGACGAGTCTTGACGAATTTCCGCAGTTTTGGAATGTGTTAAAGGGAGAAATGAGTCTGGTTGGGACAAGGCCGCCCACAAAGGCGGAATATGAGCGGTATGCCCTGCACCATAAAATCCGCCTTTCCATGAAGCCCGGGATTACAGGACTTTGGCAGATCAGCGGAAGGAATGAGATTACTAATTTTGAGAAAGTGGTAGAGCTTGATACCGCATATATAGAGAATTGGTCATTGGTATTAGACATCAGGATACTGTTTTTGACTATCGGAACGGTGTTGAGCAGAAAGGGATCAAAGTAGTATGCAACATGTTTTTATCGTGGGAAGTAAGGGAATTCCCGCTGCGTATGGCGGCTTTGAGACATTTGTGGAGAAGCTGACGGCAGGCCGCAAGAGTGAGCAGATATGCTATCATGTATCGCGCCTTTCGGATAAGAACGGTGAGTATAAATATAACGGGGCGAAATGCTTTGACGTCAAAGTGCCGCATATTGGGGCTGCCAAGGCGGTGTTCTACGATGTTACGGCCCTTAAAAGGAGTATCCGTTATGTAAGACAGATACAAAAAGAACAGACATTAAAGAAAGAGGGCGCGTCATCACGCCCTGTTTTCTATGTATTGGCATGTCGGATCGGCCCCCTTGCCGGACACTTTAAGAGAAAAATCCATCGGCTGGGCGGTGTGCTGTATGTCAATCCGGACGGGCATGAGTGGAAACGCTCGAAATGGAATGCGCTGATCCGAAGATACTGGAAATTTTCGGAAAAGCGGATGGTAAAGCATGCGGATCTGCTGATCTGTGACAGCAAAAATATTCAAAGCTATATTCAAAGCCGGTATCGCAGATATCATCCGAAAACAACATATATTGCCTATGGCTCGGATACAGAAGCTTCATCGATCAAGGACGGGGATTTGAAGTTTACAAAATGGCTGGAGGAAAAGAAATTAAGCCCCCAGAACTATTATCTGGTGGTAGGAAGATTTGTTCCGGAGAATAATTTCAGAACTATATTGCGGGAATTCTTAAATTCTGATTCAACAAAAAAGCTTGCGATTGTCGCGACGCCGAACGCAGCCCTTTACAGAGAATTGGAAGAGGAACTGCATTTTTCGCAGGATTCCCGTATTTGCTTTGTCGGAACTGTGTATGATCAGGAACTATTAAAAAAAATACGTGAGAACGCATATGGGTACTTTCATGGACATGAGGTTGGGGGAACGAACCCAAGCCTGCTGGAAGCACTTGGAAGTACAAAATTAAATCTTCTTTTAAGAGTTGGATTCAATGAAGAGGTGGCGGAGGAGGCTGCCCTCTATTGGACGAAGGAAGACGGAGACCTTGCCGCATGTATCCATCAGGCGGATCATATGGATGAGGCCGTAAGGGACGATTATGGACAAAGGGCAAAAAAGCGCATTCTGGATGCATATAGCTGGGACTATATTGTAGACCAGTACGAATCACTTTTCCAAAATGTGGATAGTATGGTATAATGTCCGCGAAGGCAAAAGTGAGCATACGGATATATCAGCAGGCGATGCTTGCATCAGCCGGATGATAATATCGAATGCGAACGCGCCCGCGAGCCCGGAAAACCGGAGGTTTTTCGGGACTTTTGCCGAAGCGTCGAAAGTTATGGTATAATGTCGTCAGACATTATACCGCGCGAATGCGTTAGAAGAGAAGGAGATCCGATGGATATCATCACGATTGTAGTTCCGTGTTATAACGAGGAAAGCAATGTTTTGCTTTTTTATGAAAATATTCAGAAAACTGCACAGTTGATGCCGCAGGCGGACTTACGGCTTCTTTTTGTGGATGACGGCTCAAAGGATGGAACCCTTGCGGCTTTTCGGAAACTCAGAGAGCGTGATCCGATGGTGGAATATATTTCCTTTTCAAGAAATTTCGGAAAGGAAGCGGCAATTTATGCAGGTTTAAGCAATGCAAAGGGCGACTATGTGGCCATTATGGACGCGGATCTGCAGGATCCGCCATCCCTGCTGCCGGATATGTACCGGGCGGTGGCCGAGGAAGGCTTTGATTCCGCCGCAACCCGACGGGTCAGCAGAAAGGGAGAGCCGCCGATCCGTTCCTTTTTTGCGAGAAGATTCTATCATATTATGAATAAAATCAGCGATGTGGAGCTGATGGACGGCGCGCGGGACTTTCGGCTGATGAACCGGAAATATGTGAACGCCCTTTTGAGTCTTCAGGAATATAACCGCTTTTCCAAAGGCCTTTACGGGTGGGTTGGATTTAAGACGAAATGGTTTGAATATGAGAATGTGGAGCGGGTGGCAGGAGAGACAAAATGGTCTTTTTGGAAGCTGCTTAAGTATTCTCTGGATGGGATCGTAGCCTTTTCGGAAACGCCGCTCTATATAGCGTCCGTGCTGGGGACATTGATGTGCGGGATTTCTTTCGCGGCAATCATATTTATCATTATCCGGCAATTGGTGTATCACAATTCCGTGTACGGCTGGTCCTCCATGGTATGTATTGTTATCCTGTTGGGCGGCATACAGCTGTTGGCAATCGGTATATTGGGGCTTTACTTTTCAAAGACTTATCTTGAGGTGAAGAGAAGACCTATTTATATTTCGAATGAAGCTGCGCTGGAATGTGCAGATAAAGCATCGGATGAATTAAAAAAGTGTGAATAATAAAAATATTATAACCGGAGGAATCAAAATATGAAAATTACGGTAGCGGGAACCGGATATGTAGGGCTTTCCAATGCGATTCTTTTATCTCAGAATCATGAAGTGGCGGCTCTTGATATTGTACCGGAAAAAATCGAGATGCTGAACAAACGCATTTCGCCGTTGGTAGATAAGGAAATTGAAGAGTATCTGGCGAATAAGGATTTGAATCTTTGGGCAACACTAGATGTGCAGGAAGCGTTAAAAGGGTCAGAGTTTGTTATTATTTCTACTCCCACCAATTATGATCCGGAAAAAAATTATTTTGATACTTCATCTGTGGAGGATATTATTGAAAAAGTATTAAAGTATAATCCTGCTGCGACTATGGTAATCAAATCTACGATTCCGGTAGGGTATACAGAGCGAATTGCGAAAAAGTACAATATTAAGAATATTTTGTTTTCACCGGAGTTTCTTCGGGAGGGGAAAGCGCTATATGATAATTTGTACCCTTCCAGAATCATTGTCGGGCAGACCGCGGATTCCGGTATGGAAGAAAAAAGGGAACAATTTGCAGAACTTTTAAAGGAGGGTGCGATCAAGGAAGATATTCCCACTCTTCTGATGAATACTACGGAGGCAGAAGCGGTTAAGCTTTTTGCCAACACCTATCTTGCTCTTAGGATTTCCTATTTCAATGAACTGGATACCTATGCTGAGGTGAGAGGCTTAGATACAAAGCAGATCATCCAGGGGATCGGATTGGATCCGAGAATTGGAACACACTATAACAATCCTTCCTTTGGTTATGGCGGGTATTGTCTTCCGAAAGATACAAAACAGCTTCTGGCGAATTATGCGGATGTGCCAAACAACCTGATCGGCGCAATCGTAGACGCTAATCGTACCCGAAAGGATTTTATTGCAGATCAGATCATTGCAAAGAAGCCAGGAACCGTGGGCGTATACCGATTAACTATGAAGTCAAATTCCGACAATTTCAGGCAGTCCTCTATTCAAGGAGTCATGAAACGAATTAAAGCAAAAGGAATTCCGGTAGTTGTCTATGAACCTGCATTAAAAGAGGAGGATTTCTTCGGATCTAAGGTGATACGAGATCTGGAAGAATTCAAACAGATATCGGATGTAATTATTGCGAACCGCATGTCGCAGGATCTTTTGGAAGTAGAGGATAAAGTCTATACCAGAGATTTATATCACGAAGATTAGTAGTACATGGTTTTTCAGGATCAGAGCAAAAGAAAGGGTGTTTATGCCGTTTTTGAGCATTTTTTATGAATTTGGGATTCTGCCGTTTTTGCTTGGGATGTTGTGGTGCAGAAAAAAACAGGTGATGGGATTCCACAGTATCTACGTTCATGGATATATGACAATGTTTTCGATATTTTATCTTCTCGCTGTGCCATATATCGTTATAGGGAAAAGCCTGTCCGAACTTGTCCGCGCGTGGACGATAGTATTAGTTGCAGTTCCTGTTGTGTGGCTGGTTCAAATTTGCGCACATCGGCAGACATATATAGGGCAATTGCATTATCTGATTTGCAATATAAAAATTGCAATGGAGAAACTGCGCGGGATGATGTGCCTGCTGGCCGTGCTGATCGTTTTTTCTACTGTGTGGGTGATTCCGTCCGTTGAGGATGATGTGCCGGAAATTGTGGGTATATCTATATATACGGACACAATGTATGTATATCAGCCATACACGCAGATTCTGTATGCAGATAATCTGAAAAAAGCGCTATCGCCGATTGAAATGCTTTATGCCGCATCAGCAAAGATTGCAAATATGGATTCAACGGTTATGATTCACATGTGTGTACCGATTTTTTTGATACCATTGTATGGGGCTGTTGGTTGGATGGTTTCAGAGTATTTCTTTAAGGATAGACTTCGAAATAGGAGTCTGTTTGAGATGCTTTGGATGATTACGGGTACTGCTGCGGTATGCTCAGTAAGGGCGCTTTCTATTGGGATATTGATGAACTCGTGGAATGGACTTACTTTGATTTCGGAATGCATACTGCCGATTGCCTTGATCGAAGGATTCGCGCTTTATGACGGGATCGTAAATCGAAAAAAAATTGATCATCAGAAGTTTTTATTTATAGTTATGATAATGATCGCGGCACAGCTTACGGTGGAAAAAGGAATGTTCTTAACATTGGCTATTATGGCGGTATGTCTGGGAATGGCATTGATTCGAAAAGGGTATAAGAATGTCGGCGTTATTCGAAAGCATTAGGCTAGCCTGGAATAGTTACAGCATGACGACAATAAATATGATTCTTTATTGGCTGGCTATGGTGTGGCTGTTCCTATTTGAAAAGAAGAAAAAAGAGAATATATTGTTTTGGTATGCTGCTTTTATTCCGGTTATGCTGCTTTTAATGCAAATATCATGCTTTTATCTTTTACCGGGACGTTCTCTCGGGAAAATGTTCCTGCTGTTGCCCGTGGGGATTCTTATGAGTTACACCGCTGTAAGAATTGCGGAAAGCGGCAGGGGAACAAAAAAGACATGGATAATTGTGCTCCTCTATGCTATAATGATTCAAGCCGGAATTACAATGAGATATAACAGTTCTGTATTGCAGGGAGGGCTGAACTGCTATAAGATTTCTCCAAGCGTGGAATGGATGGCATATTACATCGGAGAAGATGAAAAGCTGAATGAGCCCTATGTGCTTGCTCCGAGTCAGATTGCCAGTCAGATTCAGGAATATGATGCGAGCATCAGGGTGGCATATGGGGAAGGGTATTCATATACGGGGAAAGATCTTGACGAACTTTTGACGGAAATGGATTCCGTTGGATGCAACTGCCTGATCGTTAGATATGATGAGGAAAAAGAGGAATACATTAAGCATAAGGGTTACCGTTTGATTGTGATCCATGATAATTACGCAATATATGCGAGGAAATAGAAATGAAAAGAGAAAAGATGAAATTTCATGAAAAACAGCTTCTGACAAGAAGAATGATGTTAGGATTTTATGATATTGTGGCGGTAATTGCTTCCACATATTTTGCACTTTTGGCAAGATTTGATCTTTCAATGGTCGAAATTCCACCGGTATATTTAAATACGGCCTTAGATGCGCTAGTCCCCAATATAATTATTACATTGATCGTTTTTTATTTCTTTCGTCTGTATACAAGCCTATGGACTTATGCCGGAAGCACGGAGCTTATGTATATGATCGGCGGCTGTTTTATGGATACGTTTGTAAGCATGCTGTTTATCTTGTTACAGAATCGGGGGATTGCCAGCCCAATGCCGAGAAGTTATTATCTGTTCTACGGGGTTAGCCTGCTGGCGTTTACATTTGTAAGTAGATATTTTTACCGTCTGGCCCGTCTGTTTAAACGTGTCAAAACAAATGATAAAAACAAGAAAAATGTACTCATAGTGGGCGCCGGAGAGGCAGGGGATGCCATTGTCAAAGAAATTAAAGACAGCAATTATATCGATTTAAATATCGTTGGTCTGATAGATGATAATCCGAACAAACTTGGTAAATACATGCATGGGATCAAGGTCGTCGGATCGAGAGAAGCTATTCCGGAGGTCGCGGAGAGACTGAAGGTACAGGAGATCATTATTGCAATTCCGACGGCAACGGCACAGCAGATGAAGGATATCTTGGAAATCTGCAAGAGTACATGCTGTGAACTGAAACGTTTGCCGGGCATGTATCAGCTGGTAAACGGCGAGGTAAGTATCAGCAAATTAAAAGATGTCGATGTAAACGATCTGCTTGGGAGGGATCCGATCCGTGTTGATCTGGATTCGATTATGGGTTATGTTGCAGGAAAGGTGATACTTGTCACCGGAGGCGGCGGAACCATCGGAAGCGAACTTTGCCGCCAGATTGCATCCCATAAGCCCAAACAGCTTATTATTTTTGATATTTATGAGAATTCTACTTATGATATTCAATTAGAGTTAAAACATAATTTTCCGGACCTTGATCTGGTGGTTGCCATTGGCTCGGTGCGCAATACACAGCGCGTAGACTGGCTTTTTTCCACATATCGTCCGGAGATCGTCTACCATGCGGCGGCGCATAAGCATGTTCCCCTTATGGAGGACAGTCCGAATGAAGCGATCAAGAATAATGTACTTGGAACATGGAAGATTGTGAAAGCTTCTGACCAGTATCGCGTGAAACGTTTCGTGATGATCTCTACTGATAAAGCGGTAAATCCGACGAATATCATGGGAGCGAGCAAGCGTATCTGTGAGATGATTATTCAGACTTATAATAATCATTCTCAGACAGAGTATGTTGCGGTTCGGTTTGGCAATGTTTTGGGAAGCAACGGAAGCGTTATTCCGATCTTTAAGAAACAAATTGCAGAAGGGGGACCGGTTACCGTCACCCACCCGGATATCATTCGATATTTTATGACAATACCGGAGGCTGTTTCCCTTGTGCTTCAGGCCGGAGCTTATGCCAAAGGCGGAGAGATTTTTGTACTCGACATGGGGGAACCGGTCAAGATCCTTGATCTGGCAACGAACCTCATTCTTCTATCCGGTCATAAGCCAAACGAAGACATCATGATCGAATTCACCGGACTTCGTCCCGGAGAGAAATTGTATGAAGAAATGCTGATGGATGAGGAAGGACTGCAGAATACGGCGAATAAACTGATTCATATCGGTAAGCCGATTGAAATGGATGAGGAAAAATTTTTAGAGGAATTGCAGGAATTAGCAGACTATGTGGTCAAAGAACCTTCTGATATCCGGGCATGGGTACAGAAAATCGTTCCCACGTACGTTCCTGCTCAGAAGTAGAATTTGGAGATATGAAAATGGAATTTTCAACATCACAAAAAGTATATAGTGTGGTTAAGCGCTGTATGGATTTTTTGTTTGCACTGATTGGAGTGATTTTGTTAAGCTGGCTGCTGCTGATTTTATGTGTTGCCATTAAAATTGACAGCAGAGGGCCGGTTTTGTTTAAACAGAAGAGGGTTGGAATACATAAGACACATTTTTTGATATTAAAATTTCGCACCATGAAAATTGATACACCGAAGGATATGCCGACGCATATGCTGGAGAATCCGGATCAGTATATTACACGGGTGGGAAAGTTCCTTCGCAAGAGCAGTCTGGATGAATTGCCGCAGATTTTTAATATTCTTATGGGAAAGATGAGCATCGTGGGACCTCGGCCGGCATTGTGGAATCAATTTGATTTAATCGAGGAGCGGGATAAATACGGAGCAAATGACGTTACTCCCGGAATGACCGGGTGGGCTCAGGTAAACGGCCGCGATGAGTTGGAAATTCCGGTAAAGGCAAGGCTGGACGGCTATTATGTGCAGCATTATGGGTTTGGCATGGATGTAAAGTGCTTCTTTAAGACAATTGCCGCGGTTCTATCCCGTGATGGAATAGTGGAAGGCGGTACAGGCAATCGGAAGAATGAGGAACAGAAATGAAGCGAATACTGATAACAGGAGCCAACAGTTATGTTGGCACCTCATTTGAAAAGTGGATGCAGCAGTATGCAGAGTATGAAGTTGATACAATTGATATGATTGATGGGGAGTGGCGTAATAAAAGTTTTTCAGGACATTATGCCATTTTTCACGTTGCGGGCTTGGCACATGCCGACATTACAAATGTCTCGGATGAGGTGAAGGAAAAATATTATGCCATCAATTGTGATATGGCAATCGAGACTGCAAAAAAGGCAAAGGCGGACGGCGTGCAGCAGTTTATTTTTATGAGCAGCATGTCGGTTTACGGGGAGAGCGCCCCGGTGGGAAAGCAGCGGATTATTACCGCAGATACGCCAGCCTCTCCGGCGAATTTTTACGGGGACAGTAAGGTTCAGGCGGAAAAGGGTCTGCTGGAATTAAATGATGTGTCGTTTAAGGTTGTCATTCTAAGGCCGCCGATGGTGTATGGAAAGGGGAGCAAAGGAAACTTTCCCACGCTGGAAAAGTTTGCAAAAACACTTCCGGTCTTTCCGTCAATAAAAAACGAGCGTTCTATGATCTTTGTCAATAATCTCTGCGAATTTGTGCATTTAGCGATTGAGCGCGAGATTAGCGGAATTTTTTATCCACAGAATGCAGAATATGTAGTGACTGCTAAAATGGTAGAAAAAATAGCTGCTGAGCACCACAAACACATTTGGGTAACGCCTGTTTTTAACTGGGCGATCTATTTGATCTCAAGAACACCGGGACAATACGGAAAATTGTGCAACAAAGCATTTGGGAGCTTGGTTTATGAAAAGGATTTGTCAGAGGGACCGATCAAGGTTTCCGAGTACCAGACGGTAAGCTTTGAGGAATCTATAAGACTTACCAGAGCAGATGAAGAGGAAAGAGTCAAATGAGCGACAGGCGGGATATTCTGGTCAGTATCGTTACGGTATGCTACAATAGTGAGGCGACCATTCGGGACACGCTGGAATCGGTGTTGAACCAGACATATACGAACATTGAATATATCATTGTAGATGGGGGATCATCTGACGGCACGATGAGAATCGTCGAGGAGTATCGAAGGCGGTTTGAGCAGAGAGGCATGCGTTACGTTGTTTCGAGTGAGCCGGATCAGGGAATCTACGATGCCATGAATAAGGGAACAGGGAAAGCCACAGGAAAGCTGGTTGGTATTTTAAACAGCGATGACTGGTATGAACCGATTGCGGTTGAGAGGGTTGCGGACACTTTTGAAAAGACGGGCTTTGACATGTTTTATGCGGATCTTCGACTGGTGAAAGAAAACGGTGAGATGATCAAGCATTCCAGATACCGCAAATTTGCCACGAGCAGGGATTGGAATCATCCGACCACCTTTTTGAGAAGAGAGATATACGACCGGTTTCAGTATGCGTGTGAGACGATACATGATGATTGGGATCTGGTTTTGAAGGTAAGAAACGCCGGATATAAAATTGTTGTCCTGAATGAGGTTCTCGCCAATTTCCGCGTAGGAGGGGAGAGCAATAACGGCGGATTAAAAAAGGCGATCAAGCGCTGCAAACAGCGATATGCAATCTATCGAAAAAACAACATGAGCCGATGGTATCTGGTTGAGTGTATTGCAATCGAGGCAGCGAAGATGATACTTCGATAATGATTTTAATTAAAGGAACCGCTATGAAAATTGTTGCAAATATCAAAAATCCCCTTTCAACACTGACGTTTGAAAGGAAGACAATTTCATATAGTAATGTTCTGGATACGGTACTGGAACTTTTCCTCTATGTAAACTGCTTCTTTCCGTTCCTGAAATTTATATATTTTGGATCGGATACGCAGCCCTATGCGATGCTGTTCGGGTTTTTGATCACCGTCATATATATATGGAGAGAGCGTACCATGCCGAAGGAAGCAGTACTGCTTCTGCTCTGTGGTATATTTATGGGAGCATTTGCGCTCACCGGATTAAATCAGATCAGCACATATATGGTATTCCGCAGTTATTCTGCATATGTAACTCTTATGTTTGTTCCAATTGGAACATTCCTTATAATGAAAAAAAGGGGTGGTCTAAATGAATTGTTTGCCAAGTGCTGTATTTGGTTTTGGTTTTTGGTTGGTTTTATACAAAAATGGGTTGATAGCGAATTTGGTTATGTGTTGACGGTGAGACATACGACTGGATTAACTCGTGGTGTAGTAAGTATGGCACCCGAGCCGTCTACGTACGGATATATGTGTATGTTTATGCTGCTAATTGCAATGGGATTTCAAAAAAAACGTTTGCTGTATGCGGCATTGTTGCTTACTCAGATATGTGTATTTGCAAATTCGTCAATAACACTTGTATACCTTGCGGTTTATGCTGGAACATTTGTATTTGGTGAAATAGTGCAAGCCAAAAAGTTTACTCTTTTGAAAATTGTTTTATTGGTCGGCTGTGTAGTTGCGGGGATTTACATTGTTCGAAATTACGTTCCACAGTCTAATCGCATCCGAATTCTTGTGGATTATGCATTTGATGATCCATCAAAATTCATTAATGATGGAAGTATTCAGATCCGAATCAATGAAATAGCTGAGACGTTTGGAGGATTTTGGTCCAATAATGGAATACCGCATGGATTGAGCGCTTATAAGTATATGAGCGGTATAGGTTTGGTATTGCTCGAAGCTGGATGGTTTGGTGTTTTTATATTGGTTGTGGTTGCAGTAATTGTTTGGGGCGCATATCCAAGGAAAAATCGCCTGATGTATACGCTGGGGCTTATGCTTATGATGGTATCCGCAATTCCGTTTTCGGCGCCGCTATTTTGCTTTTATCTTGGAATGTGTTTGTACAATGGATGGGTAATGAAAAATAAAAAGTTGGAGGCGCAGCGAATTGAAGGTTCTTTGGATATGTAATGTGCCCATACCGGAAGCAGGCGAGATTATGGGGGATGAAACCCAGGTTAAAGTCTCATGGCTGGTCGGAATTAGTGAAGCATTGCGAAAAAAAGTGGATTTATATATAGCCTATACATCATCAAGGAGCAAAGAGATTGCGACAGGAAAGGGAAGGCAGGTTACTTTTGTTGCAATTCCCCGAAGGGTGTCCGATGAAAACAAATTTGATCCGTCGTTGGAGAGCCAGATAGAAAAGGTCTATGAGCTGGTAGAGCCGGATGTCATTCATGTTTTTGGAACGGAATTTCCGCATACGCTTAGCGTTGTGAACGCCAGCGAAAAGACCGGGCGCATCGATGAAACCGTGATTTCCATTCAGGGTCTTGTGTCCATATACGCCAGACATTATACGGCATCGATTCCGGAGTGGGCGCAGCATTTTTATACCGTACGGGATGTCCTGCGGCGCAGCAATATCCGGAGAGCAAAAAAAGGATTTGCGGCACGAGGGGTATATGAAATGGAAGCGTTGAAAAAGGCGCACCATGTTATCGGCAGAACGGATTGGGACGAAGCGTGTGCGAAACTTTATAATCCGAATATTCGGTATCATTTCAACAATGAGATCTTAAGGGACAGCTTTTACCAAAATGAGTGGCAATATGAAAAATGTCAGCCCCATCGGATTTTTATGAGTCAGGGAGGATTTCCCTACAAGGGATTTCATTTCATGGTGGAGGCGCTTTCGATATTGAAGAGGGCGTATCCGGATGTATCTCTTTACATTACGGAGCGGGATTTTGTTCATCCAAAGGGATGGAAAGAGAAGCTGCGCCTGAACAGCTATCAGTATTATGTACGTAAACTGATTCGGGAAAACCATCTGGAGGACAATATACATTTTCTTGGGATGCTGGATGAGCAGCAAATGTGTGAACAATATTTAAAGGCAAATGTGTTTGTGCTTCCGTCGGCAATCGAAAATTCGCCCAATTCTTTGGGGGAGGCGATGCTGCTTGGAACTCCGGTTGTGGTGTCCGACGTCGGCGGAGTAAAAAATATGATTACCCATGAAAAGGAGGGATATGTCTTTCAGCATGATGCTCCCTATATGATTGCATATTATGTGGACAAGTATTTTAAGATGGGAATAGACGCAAAGGTATTATCGGATAGGGCACGTCTGCATGCAGCCGAAACCTTTGACATTGAGAAAAACATCAATGACCTTGCAGCTATTTATGAAGAGATAAGGAATTGAAAAATGGAAATAAATAGTTTGGCCCCGGTGGTATTGTTTGTGTATAACCGTCCGGAGCATACAAAAAAAACAATAGAGGCATTAAAACGCAATATCGGTGCAAAGCAGACAGAGCTTTATATATTTTGCGATCAGGCAAAAGACGAATCTGTGCGACAAAGAGTAGATCTTACCCGGCAGTATGTCCATACGATTACAGGTTTTAAGGAAATCCATATTGTGGAAAGAGACGAAAATTGGGGATTGGCGAGATCCATCATCTCCGGTACAACGGAGGTTGTAAATACGCACGGCAGGATTATCGTATTGGAGGATGATCTAATTACCAGCCCGTTTTTTCTGCAGTATATGAATACCGCATTGGAAAAATATCAGGATGCAAAACAGGTTTTTTCGGTGACCGGATATTCCCATTTTCCAAACGGAAACGAAGCGCTTCCGCAAAGTTACTTTCTGAAGGTGTTTTCGTCGTGGAGCTGGGCGACATGGGCAGACCGCTGGGCGCTGTTTGATGAAAACGCGCTTGGGTGGGAGAAGACGAAGACGGATCCCGAATTGGCGAAGCAGTTTGATTATGAGGGGTGTTTTTACAATTGCCAGATGCTGAAAGCGCAGATGGAAGATCATACGATCAATTCATGGGCAATCCGGGCATATTGGACACAATTTAAGTATGACATGGTGACATTGTTTCCAAATCAGAGGCTGGTGGAGAACGAGGGCTTTGACGGAACGGGAGTTCATTGCAATGATAAGGCGGACTATCTGGAGGGAAAGCTTGCCGGCGGGCAGATAACGGAATTCCCGGAGAAAATAGAAGAAAAGGCGTTGAGCAGACAGGAGCTGATTCGCTTTATCGCCGCAAAAAAACGCGCCTATAAGAGAACACGGATCAGGTATTATGCAGGGCATCCGGTACAGGCGTTGAAAAAAATAAAGGAAAAGATGGGCAGATAACGATGGCGAAAATATGTATGCTGACCGCGCTGTTGTTTACTCCGGGAGGGGAGCAGCGTGTTGCAACGGTGATCGCAAATGAACTTTCAAAGAAAAATCAGCTTGTCATCTATACGATGGATGATGAGAAGAACCGTGCAAAAAGTGCATATAAGCTGGACGACAGTATCGAAATACGCTATACCCGGCAGCCGGTATATGGCTTTTTTAATCGGAGCCTCCGCAGAATGGTAAGGGATATCAATGAAAAGACCAATCTGCTTTATCGGAGAAAATCAGCGTATAAGCTTTTGGAATTTGGGTATTTCCAGAAGTCATGGCAGAGACAGATGCTGGATGAACTGACAAGGGAACCTTACGATGTGATTTTGGCGGTGTCCGGGGGAAATACGATTCAGTTGGGGCTTATTGCTGACCGGATCCCGTGCAGGACTGTGGGATGGGAACACAATGCATACGAGGCTTACTTTGGGATGCCGGGGTTATATTTCTGGCATCAGGATCAGCTGTTTGGCGAGGCAATCCGCAGGCTGGATTCCTGTGTTGTTTTGAATGAGAATATTCGAAAAAAATATGGGGAGGCATTTGGAAAAGACTGCGAGGTCATCTATAATCCAAGAAGCTTTGTATCTGAGGAAAAAAGCAGCTTAAAAAATAAGATTTTTGCAGCATGCGGCAGGATCATCAAGCAAAAGGGATTTGATCTGCTCATAGACTCCTTTCGTCAGTTTGCTGAGTGGGAACAAGAGTGGAAGCTGGTCATTGTAGGAGATGGCGAAGACCGGGCAAAAATAGATGGAATGATCAAAAAATACGGTTTATGTGACCGCGTTACGGTCACAGGGTATACAAGTGAAGTAAAAAGATATCTAAGGGAGGCATCCGTATATTTGCTTTCCTCCCGATGGGAAGGATTTCCGATGGTACTGACGGAAGCATTTGAGATGGGGCTTCCGACAGTTGCTTACAATATAAGCGCAGTAGAGCCGCTGCTTCAGGATGGGGAGCAGGGATTGCTTGCAGAGGCATTTGATACCGGACAGTTTGCGAAGAAAATGCTCGCGATGACAGAACTATCTGAGGCGGAACGACGCAAGATGGCGGAGAAAGCGATAGAGAAAGCGGAGTCCCTTTCTGTTGAAAAAATTATTGTAGAGTGGAAAGAACTGCTTTCGGCGGATTAAAGAGGTCACATATGAAGGAATTTATCAAAAATCATTTTCCTGGGATCGTGCAGTTTTTTAAGGATTTAAAAATGCTGGGCGAATATAAAAAGCGGAAAAGATATATTCAGGATTTTAATGAAAAAAACCATGCGAGGTATGAGGAAAACCTCAGCAGATTCCATGATATCCATAAAGGAAAGCGGTGCTTTATCGTAGGGACAGGTCCGAGCTTACAGCTTTCCGATGTGGAAAGGCTAAAGGGAGAATACACTTTTGGCGTTAATTCCTGCCTTACTATGTATGATAAGACGGATTGGAGAGCCACATACTATGGAATCGTGGATTCCCATGCAGTAGAGATTATGGGCGAAAAGCTGAATTCCGACGAGATACCGGTCTTCTTTTATACGGACATTGATGCGGTCTATGATGGCAGGAATGGAGTTCCGTTTCCAAAGGATGATTCTGCCAATATGATGACGGATACCTTTTGGAGAAAGTTATTTCCTAAGAAATATCCGGAGACGGATTTCAGCCGGGATATAACAAAAGTGGTGTATACAGGAAAATCCGTGGTATATGCAATGCTGCAGATTGCCGCATACATGGGTTTTTCCGAAATCTATCTTCTCGGAGTCGACTGTAACTATGCACAGCCTAAAATGTATAGTGATAATGTCACTTATATTGACCATAAGACTAAATGGACGCAGGAGCGGCTGCTCAAAAACGGGAACCAAATGCTGCCGCAGTTTGAAATTGCCCGTAAGTATGCAGACCAGCATGGATTAAAGATTTATAATGCAACGAGGGGCGGTCAGCTAGAGAGCTTTGAACGTGTTGATTTAGATGATATATTGGCTAAAGGGTAAATAGAAGGGAAAGGAAAGTGAGATACTATGAAAATTATCGGAGTAATTCCGTCTCGTTATGAATCTTCCCGTTTTCCGGGGAAGCCATTAGCGGAAATTTGCGGAAAACCAATGATCTATTGGGTTTATAATCAGGTTATCAAAGTCAAGGAATTTGATGAAGTATACGTTGCCACGGATGATAAGCGCATAGAGGACGCATGCAGACAGTATGGTATGAAGTGTATTATGACTGCTGATACTCATCAGACGGGTACAGATCGTCTGGGGGAAGTGGCGCAAAAGATTGAGGCGGATTTCTATGTCAATATTCAGGGGGATGAGCCGATGATCGAACCGGAAACGATCAAAAAAGTGGTCGACTACAAGGCGGAACATCCCGAAACGGAGGTTATCAATACAATCACTCCGATCAAAGATGAATTTGAGATTACGCTTAACACCTGTGTAAAAGTTGTAACGAATGACGAGGATGATGGAATCTATCTGTCCAGATCTCCGATTCCATATCCAAAGAAGGGGCAGGACATTACTTATTACAAGCATCTAGGCTTGTATGGCTTGAGCAGAAAGGCATTGCTTTTCTTTGCAGAGGCTAAGCGAACTAAGCTTGAGCAAATCGAGGATATTGAGATGCTTCGGTTCATAGAAAACCATATTAACATTAAATTTGTAACTGTAAATTCCTCTACCATTGCAGTAGACCGGAAGGAGGATATTGCAAGGGTTGAGGCTGCTATGAAGGAGCGGGAATGAAAACAATTCAAATCTTAGACTGCACACTTCGCGATGGCGGGTGTGTCAATAATTTCAATTTTGGAAAAGAGTATATGGAGAAAATTCTTCATAGCGTGGAATCTGCCGGGATGGAAATGATTGAATGCGGTTATATTGACGAGGCAAACGGTTCGGAGATGGAGAGGACGCAGTATTGCTGTGAGGAAGCAATCCGGGATCATTTTGTGATTCAAAAGAAACCGGGTGCGATGTATCTTGCCATGATAGATTATGGAAAATATGATGTAGCAAAGCTTCCGAAGAAAACAGATAAAGATATCGATGGAATCCGTCTGGCTTTTCACAAAAAAGACCGACAAAGTATCATTTCATGGGGAAAGACGATCATAGAAAAGGGATACAAGCTTTTTATCCAGCCGATGACAGTCATGCGCTATTCTGATCAGGAATTACTGGAACTTATCCGGGAGGTGAATGAGGAACTGCCGGATGCATTTGCGTTCTATATTGTGGATAGCTTTGGCGAAATGAGGTCTAATGATATGATCCGTATTATGAATCTGGTGGATCATAATCTCTTGCCGGGAATGCATCTGGGATTTCATTCCCATAACAATCTGCAACTGTCCTATTCCAATGCAATTTCCTTTATTGATTTCCATACGGAGAGGGAGCTTATTGTGGATTCCTCGATCATGGGAATGGGAAAGGGAGCCGGAAACTTAAATACGGAGCTGTTTGCGGAACACTTAAATCTGTATTTTGGAAAACAATATCAAATACAGCCGCTTCTGGAAGTAATCGATACGGTTATCAATCAGCTTCACTCGGAATTTTACTGGGGTTATTCGGTGGAATATTATTTGTCCTCCATCAATCATTGTACGCCGAGTTATGCAGGGCATTTTTTTAAGAAACATATGCTCTCAATCGATCAGGTTTCGGATCTTCTTAAAATGCTGCCGGAGGAAAAGAAGATATCCTTTGATAAGAATTTTGCGGATCAATTGTATTTACAATATAACGAAATGAAACAGCAGGACGACGGCGCTGTGTTGGAGGAATTGAGAAAGAAATTCTCAGGAAAGAAAGCGCTGCTTTTAGCGCCGGGCAAGCATTTGACAGATGCAGATGCGACGATTCGTGCCATGCTGGAAGATCCGGATGTGGTATCGGTAGCTCTTAATTATGATAAAGTATACATGACAGACTATGTCCTTACCACAAAACAGGAGCGGTATGAAAAAGCAGTTGGCAGGGGCAGGAATGTAATTGCGACATCAAACGTCAGCATACAAGGGGAACCGCAGTCGGAAGGGCAGGTTTTAGTCATCAACTATAAAAATTGGATTAAGACAGAGGATGGGGTGAATGACTCAGCCTTAGTCGTTGTGTTCAATCTGTTAAAGGCAATCGGTACGAAGGAAGTATATCTTGCCGGATTTGACGGATTTTCCGCCAGTATTAATGAGAATTATGCGGATAGGAATCTGCGGCGCCCTGTCACGGATGAACAGGCAAGAGAGAGAAATGAATTTTTCCGTGATTATATAGATAAAGCAGGCGATTTGATGGAAATTCATTTTCTGACGAAATCAAGATATCAGTAAAGGAGTTTTTATGAAGAGACAAGACGGTTATTGTGTAGAAACCAGAGAAATCAACATAAAAAGAATGCTGTGGTGGATATTGCGAAAATGGCGGGTCGGAGCTGCTTTTGCGATAGTCTGTGCGGTGATATTTGGCGCTTGGCAATATAAGAGAGAGGAGCAGATTCACGAGGAAAATTATCAGGAGGCGATTGCTGCGCAAAATCAGGCTGCAGAGAGCGTAGAATCTCTGACAGATCAACTTTCTGATGCAGAGCTTGGCGGAGTCAATATGGCCGTTTATTATCAAACGAAACTGATTAGTGCTAGCAATTATCTTGGCAATTCTGTATTAATGCAACTAAATCCTTATGCAGAAAATGTAATGAATATTTATGCGGAATGTGTGTCGGAAGAGGAAGCTATTAATGTCATGAATTATCTGTCAAGCGAGGACTTTCTTAATGAACTCGTGAGTGTTGTTGGATGGTATAGAGAAAAAAGCTATCTGAAAGAATTGATTGAGCCGGAAATGGCGGGGAATAATGTAAAGATATCAGTTATTGCAGATAGCGTAAGCAATGCAGAGTTGTATGCGAACAATATCGTTGCGTTGCTCAATAGCTATCATTCGGAAGAGGTGATATATGTATACTTAGAGGCCGAGACGGTGGTGGATATGTCCGCGGTTGAAACTTTTAATAGTGTCTATGACAGTTATATTACTAATAATTCCTTTTTTTCAAATTATTATAATACTCTTAATGCAAAACAGCTTCAGCTGTATAATTTGTTGATATCGGGCCAATCGTCTGTTGAAGAAGATAGCATAATAATTACGCTTGAAGAGACAAAGATTAACTTTAAAATGATTGTTATGGGCTTTTTAGCGGGAATTATTGCAGCCGCAGTAATCCTGGGTGTTGTATATACCTTTAGCGCAAGGATTCATGGGGAAGAGGAAGCGAAATATTTATTTGGTGAACCTGTCATCGGCAATGTGAATGCAGGCGGGCTTGAAAGAAAAAGGCTCTTTGGTTTTGTGGACAGGGCAGTCTATAAGCTGGGAAACCGTACCGCAAAACGTATTGACTATGACGGACAGCTTCAAATGTGCATTGCTAATATTTCGCTTATGTGTCAGGCAAAGGACGTTAAGGAAATATATTTATCAGGAAGTGAAATCGGAAGGCTTCCGGAGAAGCTTTTGACAGACATAAAGGAAGGGCTTTCGGCAGAGAACATCGGTGTTTTTTCGGGTGGAAGTATTGTATATGATGCGGATTCTCTAAAGGAATCGGCGGAGAAGAACAATCTTATTTTTATTGAGATCAGCGAGAAATCAGCATGTAAAGAAATTGCTAAAGAGTTGAATCTGTGTCTGCAGAATCAGCTTAATTGTCTGGGGATTATTATGGTGGAATAGGAATGGGGATTTTAATGCTTCTGCTTCTGCTTGGGGTAATACCGATCCCTGTGGGAGCATTGTTTACACGACCGATGATCAAAAAACGAAAAATGAGCCTGACATTTGTCTATATCATGGGCATTATGGTATTGGTGGCGCTGAGTGAAATACTCTCAGTACCCATGACTTTGATCAGAGGATCATTTTCATCCTTCGTATGGGTATATAACGGCGTTACGCTTGCGTTCATTATTCTGGCTATCGTTTTTTGTCGAAACTATATTGCGGACCTTGTGAAAACTGCGGCGGAAAGAATCCGCCATGCAGATAGGGCATGGATACTGGTATTATTGGCAATCTATGTGCCGGTTATCCTATTGGCATTTGTGACGCCGTATATTTACGGAGATGACAGAACCTACCTTTCTATGGTGAATGATATTGTGCAGTCAAACACATTATATCAGATTGATGCGGATACCGGGGAAGAGGTTGTGTTTGTATTGGCAAAATATGCGCTGTCCTCCTATTGGACATGGATTGCATATCTTGTAAAAATGTCCGGGATCCATTCCTTGATTCTCTGCAAAACGGTGCTCATGTTTATATTAGTTCCCATGAGTTACGCGATTCAGGGACTGCTGGCGGGGCATTGGTTCCGAAACGATGAGCGGAAAATGCGCATATATATGCTCCTTGTCGTATTGGCAAGCATTTTTGGCGGTTTTTCGGCGTATACGGTTACCTATCGTCTATATACATGGGTGTGGCAGAGCAAAGCCTTTCTTGCGATCATCGTGCTGCCGTTTCTGCTATATTATTGCTGTATGGTATATGAGAAAGACACCGCGGGATGGGAATATGTACTGTTAATGCTGTTGATCATTGCAGCCTGCTCTACCACACTAACCGGAACTGGTCTTGCGGTTGCGATGGCTTGTCTATTATCCGCAATCTATGCTTTTATCCAAAGGAAAATAGGGATGGTTATTAAAACCGTATGTTCCTGTCTGCCGGCATTTGTATTGATGGTCATTTATATGCGTTACTATTATTTTTTGGCATTCTTCGGGTTACTGGGGGAATAGATGAGTATAGTAAATTTTTTAAACCAGCTTTTTTGGACGGATAGCGCTTATATGATACTCATGGCAATATCTTTGATCTGGATTCTTACAAGAAAGAATGAGGATGTAAGGGCAAAATGCATGGCTGTCTACTCGGCGCTTGCCTTTTTGTTTGTCATTTGCAATCCGATCATTGCGCCGTTGGGACTGTATTTTTTTGGAGAGGATAAGTATGCGTATCTGCGCATATTTTATTTAGTCCCGCTGATGTCGATCATTGCTTATAGCGGAACTTCTTTCTATACGGAATATGTAAAAAGAACGGATCGGACAGCTAAGAAGGCGGTATATGCGGCTGTTATTGTGATTACGCTCATATTATGCGGATCGCTCTACGATTCAACTATGTACAGAAAGGCAGAAAATATATATAAGATCGATCAGGACGCCTTGGAAATCAGCGAGATCATCAATGAGGACAGCGGAAATGAAAGAGTTTATGTCCTGCTGCCGGGGGCGGACGACATCGTTTATGGTGTCAGGCAGTATACGGAAAGGATTATCGTAGCCGGCAATTCGGACGAGGTGACAGACCGAGAGTCGCTGGCCGGCGCGCAGGAATCCAAAGCGTTTGAATATCTGGTGATAGATAAGGAAAAAGAGGAACTGTTGGCGGCTGATATGGTAGATTTTTACAGGCTTGATGAAACGGAACATTATGTCATATACAAAAAGGTGGACGGCTGATTTGGGTAAGAACATTTTATATATAGCAAATTATTATCTAAAAGATGTAATAGACCAGCGGAATGCAAAGCCGTTCGTCTCCCAAGCAGGGCAGAATAAAAGCGCCTATATCATCGATATGCTGGAGACCGGAGGAAATCAGGTTACCGTTTGGTCTAACGCATGGACAGGCAGCAGGAGTCTCCGATTCTATAAAGGGTTTCAATCAAAGCAGAATCCGGACGTGTACTATTCGGATATCTTCGGAGCGCCTTTTTTCAATGTGTATTTCTGCAAAAGGAGCTGTAAGAAATTTATACAGAAGCGGCAGAAGGAGCAGCCGATCGACATGATCGTGTTTTACAACATGCGGTTGGAAAATGCTCCGGCAGCCCTGTATGCGAAAAAAAAATACGGAATACCGATCATATTGCAGTATGAGGACGGGCTGACGCAGGATGCAACCGTAAAAGGCATAAAAAAATGGCTTTACGCAAGGATGGAGAAAAAGACGCTTCCGAATTTGGACGGAGCCTTTCTGGTCAACTCTAAGATCCGGGTTCCCTGCCCGGCGGTAACGATCCGGGGGGCGGTCCATAAGAACAATACAGCAAAAGTCGAAAGAAGGGATGATCAAAGAAATCCGATCCCGAAGCTGCTTTTTGCAAGCACCCTTGACCGCCAGCGGGGAATTGAGGTATTGTTGAAGGCGCTGGAATACACAAAATCCAAGTTTGTTCTTTGGATCACCGGTAAGGGTGAGGCTGTGGAACAGATTAAGGCAAACGCGGACGAGCGGGTAGAATATCTGGGATTTTTGGATTATGAAGCGTATCAGGATACCCTGCGCAATGCGGATATCTGTATCAACGCGCAGTTAGCGCACCATGAATTCGGCAATTTTTCATTTCCTTCGAAAATCTGCGAATATCTTTCCGCAAAGAAGCTGGTCGTATCCTCGGACGTGGCGGATGCAAAGGAGGCTCTTTCCGACGTTGCATTTATCTATGGGGATGACGATCCGGCGAAATTGGCAGATGCTATGGAGCGGGCAATCTCCGTTTGGCAGGATGCGGAAAAATACCGGCAATATCTTTTCGGGATGGATCGATTTATAGAAGAAAACTCGATGGAAAAGGTTGCGGAGAACGTAAACCGGCTTTTGGATAGAATAGAAGGTGGATGGAAATAATATGAAAAACTATTTGATAACATGGTTCTATTCGGAACAGGCAAACGATGAGAGCTATTATCCGTCCGTGGGAGGGAGCAGCAGCAGCGCGGAATTTCAGTATGTGTACTGGAGATGCATCTATGTATTTTATCGTTTTGCATTGATTGCGAACCGGGATGTGGTAACGGACTTTATGTTTTTTACAAACGTGGAGAATCTTCCTACGGTGGACGGGATAAATTTTAAGAACTTCTTTGAGGAGAACCATATCAGGGTCGTACATCAGGAACTGACAAGAAAGACGCCGAAGGATTGGTACGGGGCATGGAGAAATCAATTCTATTTGTTTGACATTCTTGATCATTTCAAAGAAGCGGATGGCAATATCCTGATTTTGGATTCAGACTGTGTGATCAACGGGAATCTGCAGGGCCTGTATGACGAGATCAATGAGAAGGGAATTCTGACGCTTCCGATCGACTACTCCGAAAACCGGGAGATCAACGGCTGCTCCATTGCGCAGATGAGGGATATCTACCGACAGATCTTTTGCACGCAAAAAGCGGACGGGCTTTTATATATGGGAGGGGAGTTTGTCGCTCTTCGCGGAGACAGGATCGCTTCCCTTATGGAAGTATTCGAGACGATCTGGGCGAAGAATTATGAATTATATGAGCAAAAAGTCCGGAAATTAAATGAGGAGGCCCATGTGCTGTCCCTGTGTTACTATTATCTTGACGGACAGAATGAAGCGGGAAGAAAATATATTCGGCGGATCTGGAACTCGCTAAACTGCAATCAGGTGAAGACGAGCGATCTTGCGCTTCCGATCTGGCATCTGCCGGCGGAGAAGAAATTTGGGTTTAAAGAGCTTTTCCGCAAACTAAAGACAAAGAAGGAAATTTCGAAAGAAGAACTGTACCGTCTGAGTAATCGGGCAATGAAGCTGTCCTGCTCAAAGACGTGGAGAAAGATTTGTTGGTACTTACGGTACGGGAAACAGAAAATATGCAAAATTCGAGGATGAATTCGATATGAAAGAATATATGGATGGTCTTGTTTCTGTTGTTACACCAATGTATAACTCAGAAAAGTATATAAGACAAACCATAGAGTCGGTTCAAAAGCAAACCTATGATAATTGGGAAATGATTATTGTTGATGATTGCTCTTCAGACCGAAGTGTGCAGATTGCGCAGGAGTTTGCAGCACATGACCGGAGAATACACGTGATTTTGAATAAAGAAAATCAAGGTGTAGCAGTAAGCAGAAATATATCAATTGCGAATGCTAGTGGCAGATATATCGCGTTTTTGGATAGTGATGATCTGTGGAGGCCGAAAAAGCTGGAAATGCAGTTGAAACTGATGAAAAAAAAAGGATCTGCCTTTTGTTACGGGGCCTGTGGTGTAATTGATGCGGCAGGGAGAGATATAAAAAAGAATAGAATGGTTCCTGAGCAATTGACGTATAAACAATTGCTTAGAGGAAATCAGATCCCTTGTCTTACCGTAATCATAGACAGACAGGTGGTTTGCGATGTTCAGATGCCTCCGATTCCACATGAAGATTATGCAACATGGTTGACCATACTTAAGGAACAACAAATTCGGGCGTTTGGTGTGCAGGAATTGATTGCAGATTACCGGGAGCGGCGAGAGTCTTTAAGTGGTGGGAAGTTAAAAGCAATGTCATGGGCATGGAATGTATATTATAACTATCTGCACTTATCTTTTGCAAAAAGTCTGTACTATCTGGGGTGGCATGGATTTAGGAGTTTAAAAAAGAGGATATAAGACGAAATGAAACCAATTAGAATTTTACATGTCATAGACTGCATAAGTCCAAATAGTGGTGTGAGTGCAGTAGTAATGAACTATTATGAGCATCTAAATAAAGGAGATGTAATTTTTGATTTTCTTGTCTACTATGATGTTGAACCTGAGATAGAAAAACGTCTCCTTGAGAATGGATCGAGGGTTTATGTGGTTGGGGCAGCAGTAGCTGGTAATCTTAAAAATTATTATCGATGCCTTAAGAAATTTTTTGCGGTTCATTCTAATGAATATGAAATTATTCACGGACATGTTACAAATTCCGCCCTGTTTTATCTTGGTCTGGCAAAAAAATATGGAATTCCTGTACGAATTTTGCATGGGCATAATACGCGCGGGGCGGATACGGCATTAAAGAGAATGCGTAATTATATTTTAAATCATTTGGGGATAAGATATGCAACCAATTTTGCCGCATGTTCATATGCCGCAGCGAAGTATTTACATGGTACCAGTAAAAATGTTATAATAATACGAAATGCAATAGAGACTGACAATTATAAATATAACGAGGATAAGCGAAAGTTTATCAGAGAAGAATTGGGAATAACTGATAGATACGTTATAGGACATGTAGGAAGATTTGCTAAGCAGAAGAATCATGATTTTATCATTGAACTTGCAAAAAAAATGAAGTGTTTCGATGAAAAAGTATTATTTCTTCTTGTTGGGGATGGAGAATATCGGGACAATATAGAAAAAAAGGTAAACGATAATGGATTGAAAAACATTTTTCTTTTTGTCGGAACCGTTAACAATACTTGCGACTATTTTCAAGCAATGGATGTGTTTGTGTTACCGTCGTTGTTTGAGGGATTTCCTGTGGTGGGAGTGGAAGCACAGTGCAATGGGCTTAAATGTATATTTTCAAGTAATGTAACAGAGGAGGCAAAGGTACTGGATGAAACGCAGTATATTTCTTTAGATGATATGGATAGCTGGGTAGATGTGCTTTTGCATTGTAGAAATTCGAGAAATGTTAGCTCTGTGCAGAAAATAAAGGATTGTAATTTGGAAATTGAAGCAGAAACTCATAAACTTCAGAATTATTATGCGAAATTGCTGAAATGAGGGAAAAAATGTTTAGAAGAATAAAAGGCTTTTATAAATATAGATTTCTTTTGAAAGAGTTGGTCAGCAGAGATTTTAAATTAAAGTATAGACGTTCTGTATTAGGATATGCTTGGAGTTTATTAAATCCGTTGTTTACTATGCTCGTAATGACTGCTGTTTTCTCTAATATCTTTAGATTTAGTATAGAGAATTTTCCTGTTTATTTTTTATTGGGGCAGGTGATGTGGACATTCTTTTCTGATGGGACTAATACTGCCATGACATCCGTGTTCGGAAATGCAGAATTGATTAAAAAGGTTTATGTTCCTAAATATATGTTTCCGTTAGCAAAAGTATGTTTTTCATTTGTTAATATGATATGCTCACTTGGGGCAGTTATCATAGTGATGGTTATACAAAAAGTTCGGGTTACATGGACCATTGTTCTACTGCCGATTCTTTTCTTTTATGCATTCCTTATTGTGTTGGGAGTGGGATTGGTTCTATCAGTAGCTGCAGTCTATTTTAGAGATTTACTCCATCTTTATGGTGTTTTGTTGGTTGCTCAGATGTACCTTACTCCATTGTTTTATCCGGTTGAAATTTTGCCGGAATGGGTATTTAATATTGTAAAATGCAATCCGGTATATTATTTGGTTGAATATTTCAGGAAAATCGTATTATATGGGACATGGCCTACAATTCAGGAAAATCTTATATGCTTTGGCTTTGGAATTGGATTTATGTTAATTGGAGTTGGTGTATTTATGAGGCAGCAGAAAAAATTTATTCTTTATATATAGAACAAGGAGACGAGTATGAATGCGGTTGAAGTAGAAAATTTGACAATTCGATTCAATTTGGCTTCGGAACAGATTACAAGCCTAAAGGAGTATGTGATTAAACTGGCAAAGAGGCAGCTTAGTTTTCAGGAGTTCTTTGCGCTTAAGGATGTTTCCTTTAAGGTGCCACAGGGAGATTCGGTTGGACTTGTGGGGGTGAATGGATCCGGAAAGAGCACTTTGCTAAAGGCAATTGCAGGGATATATCCGCCGCATAAAGGTACAGTTAAGGTAAATGGAGTAGTGGCTCCCCTTATTGAGTTGGGGGCCGGGTTTGATGGTCAATTGACCGCCAGAGAAAATGTTTTTTTAAATGGTTCCTTGTTTGGATATGACAGAAAATTTATGGAAAGCAAATTTGATGAAATAATTGAATTTGCTGAGCTTTGGGATTTTGTGGACGTTCCTGTGCGAAATTATTCGTCCGGAATGGCTGCAAGATTGGGATTTTCTGCTGCGACAATTGTGAAACCGGATATACTTATCTGTGATGAAGTACTTTCTGTGGGAGATATGCGATTTCAAAAAAAATGTGAGGAAAAAATGGCGGAGCTTATGGGGAATGGGACGACATTGCTATTTGTTTCCCATTCTATTGATCAGGTTTGTAAGGTTTGTAAACATGCAATTTGGCTGGATCACGGAGTAATTCGAAAAAAAGGAGAAGTCAATGAAGTTTGTGAAGAGTATAAAAAGGAAGTGATGGGATAACGACGATGGAATGTGTGACAGTATTGTTGGCGACATATAACCAGCGAGAATATATTTATGAGGCAATAAATTCCGTTATCTGTCAAACCTATGGAAATATCCAATTAATTATTGCAGATGATGGATCAAAATACTTTCAAACCGCTGAAGTAGAACGTTATGTTTGCGACAAAAATAAGGGGAACATAACTAGGTGTACTGTTTTAAAAAATGAGGTTAATCTTGGAACGGTAAAAAATCTGAACAAAGCAAGAAAGTATATCAAAGGTAAATATGTAATTCCTCTCTCTGGAGACGACTGTTTTTACAATGAAACGGTGATTGAGAAGTACGTTATGGAAATGGAAAAAAGGGATGGAATTCAAGTGCTTGTGTCTCAGGTTGTTCAGTTTGATAAAACGATGACAAAGCCACTATATAAGTGTGTCACCGATCAGCAGATAAAAGTTCTATCGTCAGGAAATAATAATAGGATATATGCCCATGTTTGTTTAGATTGTTTTATTCCGGCAATCGGCTGTTGTTATGATGCCAAGATATTAGAGGATTTTGGTGATTATGATGAGGACTGTATTTTGGTAGAAGATTGGCCAACTTATTTAAAAATGCTGCGCATGGGCGTTAAATTTTGCTTTGTTGATTTCATTTCAGCGAAACATAGAGACGGAGGAGTTAGCTATATAAAAAAGAGCAAGGTTGAAGAGCATTCAGATATATATCATAAAGATTTAATGACTATTATTAAAAAGGAGATACTTCCTAATTATCAATTCGCAGAGAAAAAGTGCCGGAGGAAGGTTTTTAATTATGCCAACGACAGGAGCGTCATAAGTGAGTATAGATCTACATTTAAAGATAAATCTATTATTGGAAAAGTGAAATGGATTTGGTCTAACAAAAATATTCTTTTTATCTTTGTAAGAGGATGCATAAGAAAAATAAAATTTTTAGGAGAACATTGAAATGGAAAAAGGGGTATTTAGCTTCGGAATTGCAGTATATAATAACTACAAATATTTGAGAGAAGCGGTGGATTCTGTACTAGGTCAGACATATCAAAAGATTCAATTAATAATTTCTAATGACGGATCAAAAGATTTTGATGAGGATGAAATTGCGGAATATATAGAAAAGCATAAAAAAAATAATATAGTGTCGTGTCATATTCACAATAATGATATTAATCAGGGAACAGTAAAGAATGTTAATTATATATGTAGTCAGGCGTATGGGGAATACATAATGTTTATGGCTGCAGATGATTCTCTATATGATGAGAATGTTCTTGAACGTTTTGTAGAAAAATTTAAAGAAAGTGGTGATGACACGCAAATTCTATCTGCAAAAGTTGCTCTATGCGGAGAAGATTTGGGGGATGTGAGAGAAATATTTCCACAGCAGTCGGTTATTGAATTAATTACATCTGGAGATAACAAAAAAATGTTTTCCAGGATGACATATGATAGTTTTATGCCTACAACAAGTACGTGTTATAGAATGTCTGTTTTGGAGGAAACGGGTTTTTTTAATGAAAAATATTTTATTATTGAAGATGCCTCTAAATTTTTGCAACTTGCCAAAGGTGGGTACCATTTTGGGTGGATCAATGACTTGATTGCAGCTAGACATCGAGACGGAGGTATTAGTCACGGAAACAACAGAAATCATTCGGAAAGCTATAGAAGATATAGATTCGATGAGATAGTTCTCTATTTAAATGAGATTTTGCCATATATGGACGAGTTAGATCATTATTCACAGAAAAAAATGACAGAGAAATGGGAGTATATTGAGACGGCATATTTTAGAACTTTCTTTATGAATAAGGATGGTGTTATTGATAGCAGAGACTATGATAAAGAAATATTTATGCCACGTGTTGCCCAATTAGAAAAAAAGGCAAGAAAAGAAGAGATGAAGGAGATAATTAAAAACAGGGCGCAAATGGTGTCGTTGAAACAAAAACTTAAAAGTATAATTATTTTGTCAGTTCTATTTTTGGCAGGTGGTATGGTCGAAAAGTTAGTTAAGTTACTGGGGATTGAAATATTAGGAAGAGTTGAATTGGCAAACGGAGTATTAGCGATAATATATATATGTTTATTTATTTTGTTTTTAGAAGCGCTTGGCTCGATTGTATTAAGGATACTTTGGGATATTAATAAGATTGCAAAAAAACAAATGTCTAAATTTAGACATAGATTATAATATAATTTATTGAGGGAGGAGTCGTTTGATGGCATTAAAAAAAGGAAAGAATGTTGTAATAAAAGAGGGAGTCATTATAGGCGAAAATGTGACAATAGGCGATGACGTATATATTGACTATAACTGTATAATACGCGATAATGTCACAATTAAGTCTGGAACGACAATAGGGGCAAATTGTATCTTAGGTGAATACCAAATGGATTTTTTTGACAATCATTTGGCAGGTGAACATACTCTTATAATTGGTGAACATTCTATTATTAGGAGTTTTTCTGTAATTTATGGAGATACAGTTGTTGGGGACTATTTTCAGACAGGACATCGTGTAACCATACGGGAAAAAACTAAGATAGGGCATCATGTTAGTGTAGGCACACTTTCTGATATACAAGGAGATTGTAATATAGGAAATTATGTACGCATGCATAGTAATGTGCATATAGGTATGAAGTCGGAAATTGAGGATTTTGTTTGGATTTTTCCTTATTGTGTGTTGACAAATGATCCTACTCCGCCGTCTACGGTACTTCAGGGGGTTACGTTAAAAAAGTATGCCGTTGTATCTACTGGAAGTATTCTATTGCCGGGGATAACTGTGGAAAGTGATTCATTGGTAGCAGCAGGCGCAAATGTTACGAAGGATGTACCTGCGGGAAAAGTGGTGGCAGGGAATCCTGCTAAAGTTATTGCCGATATATCAGCAATAAAAAATAAAGAGACGGGAGAAAGCGTGTATCCGTGGAGAGAAACCTTTAAGAGGGGGATGCCTTGGGAAAACACGTGCTTCCAGGAATGGAATTCACAGCTGAATCACGAAAAGTAACATTTCTTAATTTTTATTGGGAGGAAAAGATGAAAATACCATTTGTGTCATTTGAGGTTATGCATAAAGAAATTCATGACGAGGTGCTTGCAAAAATAAAGGAAGTTTATGAAGGCAATTGGTTTATCCAGGGAAAAGAAGTGGAAGCTTTTGAACAAGAATTTGCACATTATTGTGGAGCGGAATATTGTGTTGGGTGCGGGAATGGACTTGACGCATTGTTTTTGCCATTAAAAGCTTATGAAATTGGTGCTGGAGACGAAGTCATAGTGCCGTCAAATACATTTATAGCAACGGCGCTTGCTGTTTCTTATACCGGGGCAACACCAGTTTTTGTGGAACCTATAGAAAAGTATTTTAATATTGATCCAACAAAGATAGAAGAGAAAATTACGAGTAGGACGAGGGCAATCATGGCAGTTCATCTGTATGGACAGCCGGCAAATATGGATTCGATTTTAGAAATAGCCCAAAAGTATGGTCTTAAAGTGATTGAGGATGCAGCGCAAGCGCATGGCGCTGAATATAAGGGAAGGAGAACTGGATCTTTAGGTGACGGGGCCGGATTTAGTTTCTATCCAGGAAAGAACCTTGGGGCATTGGGAGATGCAGGAGCATTTGTGACAAATGACAAGAAACTTGCCGATAAAGTTCGCGCGTTAGGTAATTATGGTTCTGATTATAAATATCACCATATCTATCAGGGAAATAATTCAAGATTGGATGAAATTCAAGCGGCTGTATTACGAATAAAATTAAGAAACCTTGACCGGTGGAATGCAAACCGCATTCAAACGGCAGAAAAATATTTAAATGGTATTCACAATAAAAATGTAATTTTGCCGGATAAGTTAGATGATGTGAAGCATGTATATCATATCTTTGGAATTCGATGTGAAAGAAGCAGAGAATTAGAAAAATATTTGAATGAACGGGGGATTGGAACAAACAGGCATTATCCGATTCCAATGCATATGCAGGGAGCATACGAATGCCTGCAGATTCCTCAAGGAGCGCTTTCTATCGCGGAGGATATTTCATCAACGGAATTGAGTATTCCGATGTATTATGGGATGACAGATGATGAAATAAAGTATGTAATCGATTCAATTAATATGTTTGAATAGCGGGGGATACAATGGAAATTATAAAGTACGAATTCCAAAAACATGGAGATGAAAGAGGAATGCTGGTTGCACTTGAGGAGAAAAAAGATATTCCTTTTGAAATTAAGAGGGTGTATTATATCTATGATACGCTTAAGGGGGTTAGGAGGGGGTTTCATGCTCATAAATCCCTGGAGCAAATTCTCATCTGCATACAGGGATCGTGTAAAATACTTCTTGACGATGGATATGAAAAAAGAGAAGTATTGATGGACAAGCCATACGAGGGTCTATATATTTCCAATGTAATCTGGAGGGAAATGTTTGACTTTTCTTCAGATGCCGTTTTGATAGTGCTGGCCTCTGATTATTATAATGAAAGTGATTATATAAGGGATTATAATGAATTTTTGGAGTTTATAAAAATGGGAAAAGTGTAATTGGAATGAATTCTTCTAAGTGTAAAAATGATATGTCGAATCAAGCTTTTTGGAGAAAAAATTATGTTAAAAAAATTAATGGAAAAAGGTGTGGATTATATTAAGGAATCTCGGAAAATTAACTTATTATTGACTCGTTTTTTTCCATTTGTGTTTGCCTTTTTACTATGCTTTATATTTTTATTAAGAATTGATAATATGATAGATTTATCAATGGATGCTAGCGATATATGGATGACTGTAAAATCCTATTATAAAGAGGATACATATGCTTCATATGTATTGTACAAAGGTATTTTTTCGGTCTATCCATATGTATGGCTGTATCAATTCACACTTTTATTAGGGGTGGGAGAGTTTTTCTTTATCAAAGTATTCCATTCGCTTCTCTTTGCTTATATTGTGGGAGTTGGTTTTCCGTACATTTTTGAATTTATTTTGGGAAGGAAAATTCCTACATGGAAAAAGATAATATATATAGTAATTATATTTTGGCTGCAAATAAATAATTTGGCATATATTCAAATTGTAATAGATCTGCCATATTTGTTTTGGTTTACGTTGATGATACACTCATATTTAAAGTTGAAATCCCAATCATCAAAACACAAAATTTTGATATATATGCTGCTGGGAGCGGCCATAGGATGTTGCACTTGTTTTACGGGGCAATACAAATTCTCCGCAATCTTAATTTTGATATTAGTTGGATATGATTTGATAAAACAATTAAGGAAATCTGACCTTTACCGCTGGATAGGCAGTATTTTTATTATCGTCGTTATGGTAGGCGGTGTGGTGATGGCAGAACATGCTTTCCAGACCAGAGTGGTAGATGGATTTAGGCAGGAGGGGGCGTGGATACCAACGGCAGATGACTGGGTACAAAATTTCTTAAGACAGGAAAAGCCAAAATCGGCCGCGGTATACCTAAAGGGCGGTCAAATAATAGACTATCAAATTACCGCAATCCATGCAAATGAGGAACCGGAGTATGAGGGTTTATTGGGTACGATGGAAATTTTTGCAGAATATATAAGAGTTGGATTAAAGCACCCGGCAGAATTGGTCATCAGTTATGCGAATAAGTTTTTTTTGGCTTTTTTGTGTGGCAATACATGTAATTTCTTTTATATTTTTGCGCACTATTCGTTGCTATTTATTGGGATATGGACAATCAAGTGCAGAAAATGTTTAAATAAACAAAATTTAGGAATTTTTATATCTATTTTAGTCTCTATTTTGGTTCCATGTGTTACACATATGGAGTCGAGGTATGCGATGGCATTACAAAACTTTGTTTATGGATTTGCAATATTGGATAGCAGATTGATTTCGGAGATTAAAATCGGAATATTGCGTTTAAAGAGAAAAAACCAGAAAGATAAGCTGCTGGTGAATCAATGGACCGGATGGACAACATTTTTGTATCTGTGTTTTATAATTATGTGTATGATGTTGGTATCATCATTTATGGTAAGTTGCGGTTTGGAGAATGGAACATGGTACTTGTTTGAATATTAAATTGCATAAAGGAGTTTCTATGATATGAAAATTGTAATTTTAGCGGGTGGACTTGGAACCAGAATTTCAGAAGAGTCGCAATTTAAACCTAAACCGATGATTGAAATTGGTGGGATGCCAATACTTTGGCATATTATGAAAGAGTATTCCTATTATGGTTTTTATGAATTTATTATTTGCGCGGGATATAAGCAGCATCTGATTAAAGAATGGTTTGCTGATTATTATCTGCATACATCAGACGTTACATTTGATTTTGCGAACGGCAATCAGATGACAATTCACAATCAACATGTGGAACCATGGAGAGTCACGATCGTTGATACGGGATATAATACGATGACGGGTGGAAGAATCAAACGGGTTCGTCCATATATTGGGGATGAGGCTTTCATGATGACATATGGAGATGGAGTCTGCGATGTCAATTTATCCAGACTGCTTGAGTTTCATAAAAAGCATGGTAAGATTGCTACACTAACTGCGGTAAAATTAGAACAACAAAAGGGCATTTTGAATATTGATGGTAGGAATGCGGTACGATCGTTCAGGGAGAAAAACATGATGGATGGCGCACCGATCAATGCTGGATATATGGTGCTTGAGCCTGGAATTTTTGATTATATTGAGGGAGATGATACTGTATTTGAAAGATACCCATTGGAAAAGCTTGCAAAAGAAGGTGAATTGATGTCATATATGCATGATGGATTTTGGCAGTGTATGGATACAAAGCGGGAAATGGATATTTTGGAAAGATTATGGCAGGAAGGGCAAGCTCCTTGGAAGAAGTGGGATTAGTAAGTTAAGATGTTATGTAAAATAAAAAAAATAATAATTCAATTTTTAAAATTTGGTATAGTGGGTTTTTCTAATACCTTAATATCGCTGGGAGTATATTACATTTTAGTATATCTGGGATGTAACTATATTATTGCAAATACATTTGGCTTTTTGATAAGCGTTGTAAATGCGTTTTACTGGAATAATAAATATGTGTTTAAAGATAAGGAGGAAAAAAATCTTAAAGCAGCATTTATAAAAGTGTTTATTTCATACGGTGGAAGCTTTTTGCTTTCTACATGTCTGATTACATTGTTTGTGGAGGTACTGCATATATCGAAATGGTTGGCACCGATTTTGCGATTGGTAGTAACGGTGCCAATAAATTTTGTTATAAATAAAATATGGGCTTTTCGAGATAAATCATAATAAATTTTGAAGGAGATATAGATATGTTGAGTGGCAAAACGGAAGAACAGGCTAGAAAAGAAATATTAGATTTAGTTGCGGAGTATTGCGATACATTTCATAATAAAACAAATACTTTTAGGCCGGGAGATCGTGTTACTTATGCATCTCGGGTATATGATCATGAAGAAATGTGTAATCTTGTGGATTCAGCGTTGGATTTTTGGTTGACCGCAGGCAGATTTACAGATGAATTCGAAAAGGAATTCGCTAAATATCTTGGCGTAAGATACTGCTGCCTTGTTAACTCTGGATCATCGGCTAATTTAAATGCTTTTATGGCGTTAACCTCACCATTATTGGGAGAAAGGCAAGTGAAACCAGGAGATGAGATGATTACGGTCGCTGCTGGATTTCCGACAACTGTAACTCCGGCGATACAATATGGCGTTATACCAGTATTTATTGATGTAACAATTCCTCAATATAATATGGATATATCACAGCTGGAAAGGGCGTTATCGGAAAAAACGAAAGTTGTAATGGCAGCGCATACACTAGGGAATCCGTTTGACTTAAAGGTGGTTAAAGAATTTTGCGATGCGCACAATTTATGGCTGATAGAGGACAATTGCGATGCTTTGGGAACAAAATATACGATTGATGGGGTAGAGAAATTTACTGGTACGATTGGAGATATTGGGACATCCTCATTTTATCCGCCCCATCATATGACTATGGGGGAAGGGGGAGCTGTTTACACAAATGATCCCCTACTGTATAAATGCATACGCTCTTTTCGGGATTGGGGGCGTGACTGTGTCTGTCCTTCTGGAAAAGATAATTTATGTGGCCATCGTTTTGATAAACAATATGGTGAACTGCCTCAGGGCTATGACCACAAATATGTATATTCACATTTTGGATATAATTTGAAAGCAACAGATATGCAGGCCGCAATTGGGTGTGCGCAGCTTAGAAAATTTCCTGAATTTGTCAAAAAAAGAAGGCATAATTTTGAACGGCTTAGAGCTGCCCTTGAAGGGTGCGATGATAAATTGATTCTTCCAGAGGCCTGTGAAAATTCAAAACCAAGCTGGTTTGGGTTCCTAATAACTTGTAAGGATGGGGTGGAGCGCAGTAAAGTCGTTTCCGAGATTGAACGTCATGGAATTCAGACTCGTATGCTTTTTGCAGGGAATCTGACGAAGCATCCGTGCTTTGATCAGATGAGAACAGAAGGTAAAGGGTATCGTATTGTAGGAGATCTGGAGAATACAGACAGAATAATGAATAAAACATTTTGGGTTGGAGTTTATCCGGGTATGACAGATGACATGATCGATTATATGGCTAAAGTAATCAAAAATGCGGTACAAAACTGAGGTTTTATAGTATTGGGATTCAGTTAGTTTGTGCAAATAATATGATAAATAGAGGAAACGTAGTGAAAAATCAAATTAGAGTTTTAGACTGTACTCTTCGTGATGGCGGATTTGCATTAGAAGATGCTGCAAAAAATGGTATTGTGACAAAGTTATTTGATGAAATGACCTGTGATAAAATAGGAAATTTATTAAGTAAATCTGATATAGATATAATTGAGATTGGTACAGTTGAGGAGTCGGTAGAGGATAAGAGAGGATTTGCCATTTATCATGATTTGGAAGCGTTGTGCAAAAAAATACCGAAAAGTAATAGGGAAAACCAGATCTACGCTGCTTTCTTTAGAGGTCCGGATATTGAATTGAATAAGGTTCCGGAATGGAATCCGGTTCTTTGTGAGGCTATTAGAGTAGTGATCCGCTATTCCGAAATTGATAAATCGCTTGACTATTGCAGAGAGTTAGCTCAAAAAGGATATAAAGTTTTTATACAGCCGATGGTAACAATGAGATATACCAAGGAGAAATTAAAATTACTGATAAAATCTGCTAATCAGATGAATGCTTATGCACTTTATTTTGTTGATAGTTATGGATATATGGATGAAAAAAATGTCTCTGAACTTTTTAAAATGTTTGATGCAGAATTAGATTCAAATATAAATATTGGATTCCATGCCCATAATAATACAAGCAGAGCATTTTCAAATGTTATTTCTTTTGTTGAAAATGCAGCCGAAAGAAATATCATTGTCGATTCCTGTATTACCGGTATGGGACAGGGCGCAGGGAATATGCAGACGGAGGTTTTGGTCAATTATTTAAATAGTTCGTACGGAAAGTCATATGATTTTGAATCAATTCTGGAAGCCTGTGAAATCATTGAGCAATATAATGAGAATGCTTTATGGGGGTATTCGCCGGTTAAATTGGTGCCGGCAGCTAATAAAACTGCATATAAATATGCAGTAGTACTGCGCGATAAATACGGTTTATCTCTGGCGGAAATTCATCAGATATTAAAAAATATACCGGAGGAACTTCGACAAAGATATACACCGGAAAACGCAATCAAATTATTAAAAATGTCCGGGTGGGAGGACAGACTCAGATAGCGGTGAAGCTGACTATAAAAATTAAGAACAAGGAACCGTATTATGGGAATAATATTATCTATTGAACCTTTAAAGGAAAATTGGATTTTAGAAATTGAAAGAAGAATTGGCGAAACTATTAAGGTTGTTCTTAAGGATGAAATCTTGAAGGATAAGGATGCGCAGAACAACGCGGAAGTGCTGATATGTAGAGACAGGGACTTAACAGAGGATTTTTTAGAACTTTTTCCACAATTGCATTTGATTTATATCGTAAGCGCAGGCGTGGAGAATTTGCCATTTCAATATTTGAAAAAGCGGGATATATTGGTTGCCAATACTGGCGGTGTAAGTGATTCTGCTATGTCAGACTATGTAATAGGTGCAATTTTAATGTTTTCCTGCAAGTTTTGGGATTGTTTTAATTATAAGCAGGAACGGTATTGGAAACCATATTTGATAACTGATTCGTTACAGGGAAAGGAACTATTGATTGTAGGAGCTGGAAGAGTTGGACAAGCGGTCGCAGAAAAGGGAAAATCGTTCGGCTTGCGGACAACGGGAATAAAAAAGACTATTTCTGAAGTCCCCTTTTTTGATGAAATTGATATATTAGATAATCTGGATACACATTTAGAGAAAGCTGATTATATAGTGTGTACCCTGCCGTTGACGCAGGAAACCTGTTATTTATTTGATGAAATGCGTTTTCATCATATGAAAGAGGAAGCTGTTTTTATTAATATATCAAGAGGCAAGCTGGTTAAGGAGGAAGGGTTGGTTAAAGCCTTGAGGAAAGGAAGGATTAGAGGAGCTGTCCTAGATGTGTTCGAGAAGGAGCCGCTTGATGAAAGTAGTGAACTATGGAATCTGGAAAACCTGATAATCACTCCACATTCTTCAGGCAGAATAGAGGACTTTTTAAAATATTCGATGTACGTATTTGAAAAAAATATAATTAATTACAGAAATGGAAAGATGCTTCCCAATAAAGTAGATTTGGTTAAAGGTTACTAAAATGAGAGAAAAGAAAAGAATAGAATGGATAGATGTAGCAAAGGGATATGGAATTATATTAGTGGTGTTAGGACATTGCTTTAACAAAGGAACAATTCTGCATAATTGGATATTTAGTTTTCATATGCCTTTATTTTTTTTATTATCTGGCTATTGTTTTCGATTAGAGAAATATACAACGGTAAGGGAATTATTAAAAGATAAGTTTAGCAGTTTATTAGTTCCATATATTAAATTTTGGGGAATTGGATTTTTGTTCTCATTACTTATTCCGGCTTGGCGTTCTGAATTGAGCTTGAAGGGAATTCTGATTGATATATATTGCGGATATCCATCTTCGGTAAACTTAACCTCCACATGGTTTTTAGTAGCGTTATTTATGTCTGAGTTGGTGTTTTATATTATTGAGCGAATAGCAGATTGGTTTGATTGCAGATATATCACCTATATTTGTATTGGAATAAGCGGAATTGCGGGGTATATGGTAAGTGTAGTAAAGTCGATTTTTTACGATACCGAAGGACAAGGGGCGAGTGCTGTTTTTCTACCGGGAAACCGTTTGCCGCTAACATTAGATACCTGTATGACAGCATTGGTTTTTTTGGCAATTGGATATTGGATTAAAAAATACGGGGGAAAATTGCTGGAAATTAAACACCGCTTTTGGATTTTCATATGTTTATTTATAATAAATGCAGTTGTTGCATTGAGATTTAATTCACGGGTGAACATGCATGGATGCACCTATGGAAATGGTTTATTTTTTTATTCGGCAGCATTGGCGGGAAGCATCGCAACAATTTACTTTGCAAAGTTATTATGCAGTTGTAAAACAATTATTAAAAAAAAAATAGTGACTTTTTTTAGGTTCTATGGAAAAAACAGCTTGCTAATGTTGGGGATGCAGTCGCTGGGAATCAATTTATTTGTATATGTTTTGAATAAAATGACAGAAAATCAGTTTGTATTATATGAAAATGTGCCATGGAAAATGGGATCACTTGCTGCTGTTTTCATAATAGCTCTTTTTTTACCGGCTACATATTGGCTGAATAGCAAGTTGAATGGGGTTATAAAAATATAGTGTGCTAATTGTTGGGATATTATTTAGCAGTAAAGTGTTATTACTATAATACAAGAGGAGGAAGCGATGAAAAGAATATCGGTTGTTGTTGCATGCTATAATGAGCAGGACAATATTTTGCCATTGGCAGAAACACTTGTAGGGATATTTGAAGAGAAGCTGTCAGGGTATGATTATGAGATTTTGTTTATTGATAATGATTCTACAGATAATACAAGGATAAATGTGATGCGTGCGTGTAAGCAGAATCCTAGGATTAAGGCCATTTTTAATGCACGGAATTTTGGCTCCATTCGTTCTTCTGTATATGGATTGTTAAATGCAACGGGAGATTGTGTGGTTAAAATGAGCGCTGATTTTCAAGATCCGCCTGAGTTGATTGTTGATTTTGTGCAGAAATGGGAACTGGGAACAAAAATTGTGTTAGGTGTAAAAAAAGAGAGTAAAGAAAATCCTATCATGTATTGGATTAGAAAGATGTACTATCGGCTGATAAAGAAAATAACGGATATTAATCATATTAATAATTTTGTTGGGTATGGATTATATGATAAGGATTTCATGGAAATTGTTCGTGAAATCAAAGATCCGATGCCCTATTTTAGAGGGATTGTAGCAGAATTGGGGTATAAGCATGAAGTTGTAAATTATGTACAGCCTCAAAGAAGAAGCGGAAAGAGTAAGTTCAACTTTTATCGTTTGTTTGATTATGCAATGCTTGGTATTACAGCATATTCAAAAGTTCCTTTAAGAATCATGACCTTTATAGGTGGAGTATGTTCTGCAATCAGTTTGCTTGCCGCTATCATATATGGAATTTATAAGCTTATTTTTTGGAATGATTTTTCTATGGGAATGGCGCCTGTTGTAATCGGAATTTATTTTTTGGGATCGTTGCAACTTTTGTTTTTGGGAATTATAGGTGAGTATATATTGAATATTAATACACGTGTACTGAATAGACCTCTTGTTATTGAGGAAAAAAGAATTAATTTTGATGAAAAAGAAAAGGAAAAAGAATGATGGATTGGAATTTTTATAAAGGGAAAAGGGTATTGATTACTGGTCATACTGGTTTTAAGGGGTCATGGATGTGCAGATTACTTATTATGGCGGGGGCGGATGTGATTGGTTTTGCATTAAATGAACCAACTACTCCGAGCCTGTTTGGCATGTGTAAGATGGCGGACAAAATGACTTCAATTATGGGTGATATTCGTGATTTGGAGCATTTGAAAAAGGTATTTGCACAGCACGCGCCTGAAATTGTCATTCATATGGCGGCACAGCCTTTAGTACGTGAATCCTATAAAAATCCTGTTTATACGTATGAGACAAATGTTATGGGAACCGTTAATGTTCTTGAGTGTGTCCGACTGAATTCATGTGTAAAGTCATTTGTGAATGTGACTACGGACAAGGTATATCTGAATAAGGAATGGGGATGGGGATATAGAGAGAATGAAGAGTTAAATGGTTATGATCCATATTCCAATTCCAAGTCGTGTTCCGAACTTGTAACAAGTAGCTATACGAAATCGTTTTTTGCAGATAAAGATGTTGCGCTTACTACATGCAGAGCAGGAAATGTTATAGGCGGAGGCGATTTTGCCACAGATCGTATTATTCCGGACTGTGTACGGGCAGTAGCGAAAGGTGAAAAGATTATTGTAAGAAATCCATTTTCTACCAGACCATATCAGCATGTACTCGAGCCGGTGGTGGCATATTTAATGATTGCACAGGCACAGTATGAAGACAAGCTGCTGGCGGGCAATTATAATGTCGGACCGGATGAAACGGATTGTTGGACAACGGGAAGACTTGTGGATCTGTTTTGCAGAGAGTGGACTAAACAGACCGGTGGTAAAGCGGAGTGGGTTAATGAATATGATGGAGGACCGCATGAAGCAAATTTTTTGAAATTGGACTGTTCCAAAATAAAGCAAACATTTGGCTGGAAGCCGATTTGGAATGTTGAAATGACCATGGAAAAAATTGTAGAATGGTCGAAATGCTATTTGGAGGGCAAAGATATAGTTTCTTGTTTGGATAATCAAATAAATGAATTTATAATTAAACAAAATGCAATTGTACTTGAATGAAATTAATGTTAATTTGATGACGAGAAGGTAGAAGAAAATTTACAAATGAGAATAGAAGAGAATAAATTTTGGAAAAAAAAGAATGTGGTTACTTATTTTTTGGCAATTCTTGTATTTTGGAAGCATTGCTCTTGTTTTGCACATTATCCAAATTATCCAAAAGAATTTGATAGCGTAAGATTTTTTTTTTCAGTCAGTAGTTACCCCCGTGGCAGTTCCCCTTTTTTTTATTATTTCAGGGGCGCTATTTTTTCGGAATTATACCCCCGAATTGTATGGAAAAAAGCTTGGGAACAGAGTAAAGACGTTGCTGGTTCCGTATCTTTGCTGGAACACTATTAATATGTTGATGAATGCGGTTATATCTTATACTCCGCTTTCAAATTTTGTCCTTGCTAGGGCGCCTTTTGAATTTACGGCCCAAAATGTGATATTGGGGATTTTTTATTACAAATATAATCCGCCTTTTTGGTTTATTTTTTGTCTGTTTATTTATGTGGTTCTGAGCCCCGGGATTGATTTTTTACTGCGAAATAAATATATTGGAATTATAATTATTCTGATAGTGATCATACTGTATTATAAGGGGATAATGCTTCCTGAAGCGGTCTTTTTTGCACCTGTTTCGATTATTTACTATTTGATTGGAGCGTACGTTGGGAAGCATTGGTCTTGTTGGTTCCAGCACAAAGCAAATACAAGGGAACTGCTGATTTGTTCAGGGGGAATTTTGCTGGCATGGCTTTATTTTTTAAATACATATTTTCAAGTGGTTCCATATAGCCAATTTGTGGATAGGCTTTCTGTATTTATCATTATTGAATTCGCCTTTTCTGTTTGGTTTATTTTTGATGGAATCTCGGAATTAATTCCGGAGAGGGCTTTTTTTCAGCATTCATTTTGGATATATGCTATGCACCAAAATGTTGCGGCTGTTATAACTAAACTTTTTTATTTTGTGTTCCCAAAGAACTACTATTTGATGTTTCCCAATTTTATTGTAACTACTTGTTTCACGCTGGTTATAATAGAGCTGATTTACTTAGCGGTAAGAAAAATATGTCCCAAGGTTCATGTTGTGCTATCCGGAGACAGAGCATGATTTACTGTCCTTCACAAACGCCTTGAGTTTGCGCATTCCTGCCACAAAAATAAAAATGAGTTTTAAAGCCCTATGTTTCATGATATACTATTTTAAATATCAGCTAAGTTGGGACGGATTAATTGAAGAGGCAGATTTAACAATAAGGGGATTTATGGGAAGAAAAATAGTTTTAACATTTTCGGGAATTGGATTATGGATATTGATGATGCCGGCCAACCTGTATGGTCTATTTGGTGTGTTTATAAGCGCCGGTATAGCATGGAGGGCAAGTGGGAGTAAGATATGGCAGTTGACGCAGGGCGGAAAGAAAACTCGATTTCTGTCGTTAATAATACTGATATTGTTGTATTATGTTCTATTGAGCAATTTTCAGGAAAGATGGATACTTTCGAGTGTTATCAATAGGTTGGCTGTATTCTTTGGAGTATCTGTTGCTGTATTTCTTTATCTGATATGCGCTGTTGTGGGGGTCATTTCACTTCCCTTTGCTGTTTCAGTTTGTGAGATCCTTATGAATATTTCTGCTGAGTCAACAAACAGGACAGGTATCAGTAGAATAGAGAGCAGGGATATAGTGTTTTGCCTCTTGGCGGCCCTATGTTTTTCTCTTTTGCTCTGCCTTGCGCCGCTATCAAACATTTATCCAGGATCTGATTCAACAGTATTCTTATATATAGGGCAGCAGATGAAACGAGGATTGGTTCCATATACAGATCTGTTTGATCACAAAGGTATTTTAATGTATTGGCTGGAATGGTTTGGTATGACATTGACTCCAGATTCGTTTGTTGGGGTATGGCTTGTCGAAGTCGTTAATCTGTTTGCATTGGCAATAATCATTTTGAAGATTGGCAACCTATTTGCTTTAAAAAAGATGTCGTCGTATTTCACAGTACTGGTGGTGCTTGCTACTTTTAATGGATATCTCGCCTATGAGGGAGGCAATCTTGTGGAGGAATATGCGCTTCCGTGGATTTCCCTTGCGCTTTATTTGTTTTTAAAGTATTTTGAGACACATATATACCGGTTGAGGGATATAATCTGGATTGGTATTGGTTTTATGATCGTGCTTCTTTTAAGGGTAAATATGATTACCGTATGGATTGCGTTTCTGCCAATTATATTTTTCTCTTTTTTGTACAAGAAGAAATGGAAAGATGTTGGAAAATGTATTTTGGGATTTGGCATTGGCTGCAGTCTTGTTTTAGTACCGGTGCTGTTATATGCATATCGTACAGATTGCCTTGTGGCAATGTGGAGATACTATGTGCAGTTTAATCTTGGGTATAGTGAGAGTGAGAGCAATCTCTTCGCAAACGTTCAAACGGCATGGTTTCTGATGACGATATCCTTTGTTGGCTTTGCGATCTTTGTCCTTTCAGCAATAAAATTCAGGAAAAACCGTATTTACAAATTAAATTTATGGTATGGGTTAGTCAGCATTATATTGGCATCCATGTCAGGGCGATTGTATTATCATTATGGAATCACTTTAATGCCGATTTTGATCGTTCCGACGGTATTATTGTTTGATTCAATGCCTCTGCCACAGACAAAGATATATGAGCGGCTGGTCTGGGGAGGACTGATGGCGGCAGTAGGATTACAGTTGGCAACATCGGCAATCGAATATAAGTCGCCAGAAAAGGATGAAATGGTCAGGTTCATTTGTGAACGTTCAGAAGAAACTGATAATGTTCTTATTATCGGAAATACTTGCTATGGATATTTGCAGAGCGGCAGGACAACTACGAACAGATTTTTTTACCAGACACCTCCGATTAACATTAGTGATGATTTGTGTGACGAATTCATTCAGGAATTACAAGATGATTATCCCAAATTGGTCATTGTAAAGGATAAAAAGGAAAATTGGGTAAACGAGAACGGAAATTTGGAAAGGGTTGTTGAATTGTTGGAGGAGGAGACTGTGAATGGCAAGTATATATTCATTGAACAGGACGATTTTTGCGCATATGAGAGACTGGATTAGGAAAGACAAAGAACTAGATAGTGTTTGTGTAGGGAGATAATAACAATAAATAAGGCAATATTTTTGGACAGGGATGGAACAATTAATAAAGATATAGGTTATGCATACAGACCGGAGGATTTCCAGATATTAGACGGCGTGAGGGAAGGGCTTCGCATGTTACAGGCGGCGGGCTATTTGCTGATTATAATCACGAATCAGTCCGGAATCGCAAGAGGCTACTATACCGAGACGGATTATGATATGCTTGAAAAGTATATTGAACGGTTGTTTCAGGCTGAGGAAATCCATATTACAAAGACGTATCATTGTCCCCATTTAGGGGAGGAGTGCAATTGCAGGAAACCGAAGACCGGGCTGTTCTATCAGGCTGCGGAAGAGTTTGATATTGACTTTTCAAAATCCTATGCGATAGGAGACAAGCCGAGGGATTTGTGCATTTGTAAAGAACAGCCTGCCGAGGGGATATTATTATCTCCGGAGGGCAGGTTTACAAATTTATTGGAGGCTGCTGAATATATATGCAGCAAGAAGGATTCGTATGCAGAAATTTAATCCGAAAAAAACAAAACGGTTGAAACAGATCAATGCGATATGTAAGATCTTTTTCCACGAGAAGAAAGCAAAGACTTCCTTTGACTGGAAACAGTACGAAAATATTCTGGTACTGGACTTCAATATGATCGGCGATATGGTCATGCTGGTTCCGCTTCTTCGCATATTAAAAAACAATGCGCCGCAGGCGCGCATTACGCTGGTGTGCGGGTCGTGGGGAAGAGCCGTTCTGCAGGATCAGGGATTGGTGGATGAGTTTGTCGTATGCAATAGCAGGCTTATGAGCTTTTCGAAATCCATAAAGGAAGAATTCCGGTTGGCGAGGAAAGCGATTAAGACAGTTAATAGAAAAAACTATGACATTGCGCTGGAGCCGAGAGGGGATCTGCGTGATATTTTTTTCATGCATTATTGCAAGGCGAAGCGTAAAGTGAGCTATAATTATACAGGAGGGGAATGTTTTCTTACGGATGTTATCATACCGTCGGCGGAAGTTGGACATCTTGTGGAGGATAAGCTGTATTTTCTGAAGCAGATTGGATGTGAATATTCTAAGGAGGATATGTACCCAAGATTATATCTGACAGAAAAGCAGAAAGAGGAAAACAAAAGCTTCTTGGCAGAAAATCAGCTGCAGGATCGGCTTGTGATCGGAATTCATCCGGGGGCGAGCATGGAGATCAAACAATGGACGGGCTTTGGAGAACTGCTAAAAAAAATACACGACAGCAAAGAAGCCGTATCAGAGGCGGCATTTATTGTTTTTGAAGGACCGAAGGAGCGGGAAGCGGCGGCTGATGTTATGGAGGCGGCGCAGGAGTGTGGGGCAAAAGCGATTCTCAGCAAATCGGACATTCCGCACTATATGCAAAATTTGGCCTTATGTGATATAGTGGTCTGTAACGACAGCGGAGCAGGACACATTGCGGCCGCCTATGGGGCTGAGGTGCATGTGATCTTCGGGCCGGTTATGTCGGAGATGGCAAAGCCCTATGGAAAAGAAAGGGTGTATGTTTATTCTAATGAGACCTTATCCTGTAAGCCATGTCTTGCGACGACCTGCGAGAGGGGTCGGGAGTGCATAAGATCTATTACGGCGGATATGGTTTTTGAGAATATTATGAGGAACAGAGAAAAATGAATTATTCGGAATTGATTCGTAAAAAGAAAATATTGGTTGCCGGAGATGTGATGCTGGATGTATATTACAGCGGCAGGACAAGCCGCATATCGCCGGAGGCTCCGGTGCCGATTTTTACCCAGAAGAGTAAACGGCTTGTATTGGGCGGAGCGGCAAATGTCGCGGCGAATATTGTGGCGAATGATCAGGAAGTATATCTGGCGGCGGCAGTCGGGGATGACGATAATGGCAGACTGTTTATGGAGATGGCAGGAAAGCTTAATATCCATATGGATTATGTGGTTACGGTATCGGGTCGAAAGACTACTACAAAGACCCGGTATCTGGCGCAGAACAGTCAGCAGATATTCCGGGTGGACGAGGAGGATACCGATCCGATCCCGGAAAGCGCGGAATCAGATGTGCTTGGCCGGCTCCTTTCGAAGGTCAGGGAGTTTGATATGATCGTTGTGTCGGATTATCTGAAGGGCTTTTTAACGGAAGAGATTCTGCATTCTATCATCGAGGAGGCAAAGCGCAGCAATGTAAAAGTTCTGATCGATGTAAAGGATGCTAATTATAATAAATATTCAAATGCGTTCTTGTTAAAACCAAACTTAAAGGAATTGCAGGATTTGACAAAGCGCAGGGTTCGGACATTGGAAGAAATTGCGGAGGCAGCAGTATATTTGTGCCAGGATGCGGGGACGGAGTATGTTTTGACGACCTGCGGTGGACAGGGCATGATTCTTGCGGATAAAAGCGGGAATTCCTTTCATATTGACTGTACGGCAAAGACGGTCTATGACGTGACGGGCGCCGGTGATACGGTAATTGCTTTTCTGGCAATCTGGATGGCAAATGGAATTGATCTCAGGGAGAGTGTACGCATTGCGAATGTGGCTGCCGGTATTCAGGTATCAAAGCTTGGAACTTCTACGGTGTATTTAGATGAGGTGGATGCCGAATTAAGGGCTATGGAGATAGGGGAGTGTCTGGCAAATAAGAGGATCCGTTTTCAGGATGCCTGCAATCTTCATGAAAAATTTAAGAATCAGAAGATCGTGTTCACGAACGGCTGCTTTGATATCATACACACGGGACATATCCGTTATCTTCAGCAGGCGGCAAAGCTTGGAGATATTTTGATCGTTGCGGTAAATTCGGACGATTCGGTCAGGCGTTTGAAGGGCGAGGAGCGTCCGATCAACGGCGAGGATGACCGCTGTGAGGTGTTAGCGGCGATGGAATTCATTGATTTTGTAGTGGTGTTTGAGCAGGATACTCCGGCAGAGCTGATCGAACGGATCAGGCCGGATGTTTTGGTGAAGGGCGGAGACTATACGCCGGATCAGGTTGTAGGAAAAGATATTGTAGAAGCCTATGGAGGAAAGGTGGAGATCATCCCATTTGTGCAGGGAAAGTCCAGCACAAATATCATCAATAGGATCAAGAACGATTAAAGGGAGGATGGACTGATGAGTAGTATAGTAGTGACCGGAGGTGCGGGCTTTATCGGAAGCTGTGTGGTGCGCACCTTAAATGACAGGGGAATTGATGACATTATTATTGTGGACAATATTGCCAGTACAGAAAAATGGATGAATATGCGCAATAAAAAATACAGCAAATACGTCAATAAGAGGGATTTTTTGGCGCAGATCAATGACTATGATATTACGGCAGTCATTCATCTTGGCGCATGCTCCTCGACCACAGAAACGGATTTTGACTATCTGAATGTCAATAATGTGGAATATACCAAGGCGCTGTGGAGCTATTGTATAGAGCATGGCGCGCAGTTCATTTATGCAAGCTCCGCAGCAACCTATGGAGACGGAAGCTGCGGTTTTGACGATAAGACGGATATCAATAAGCTATTGCCCTTGAACGGATATGGGTATTCCAAGCAGATGTTCGATCAATGGGCGTTGAAACAGGAAAAGAGGCCAAAGCAGTATGTCGGACTCAAGTTTTTTAATGTGTATGGTCCGAACGAGTATTTTAAAGGAACTATGGCGAGCATGATCTATCATGGCTATAAACAAGTGATGGATAAGGGGGCGATCCGCTTATTTAAATCCTGCCGTCCGGATTATCAGGACGGTATGCAGTTGAGGGATTTTGTATATGTGAAAGATGTATGCGATGTGATTATGTATTTTCTGGATCATGGGGAATACAGCGGGATTTATAATGTCGGAACGGGAAAAGCGCAGAGCTTTAAGGAACTGGCAGAAAGCGTGTTTTATGCACTTGGAAGAGAGCCGCAGCTTGAGTATATCGATATGCCGGAGCATTTGAGGGAGAAATACCAGTATTATACGCAGGCGGACATTGCAAAGCTGCGCGAAGCCGGATATGAGAAGGAATTTCATACTTTGCGGACCGGCGCGGCGGATTATGTATGTAACTATCTGGATAAACAGTTTGAAATCTATTAAAAAACGGAGATGAATATGGAAGACATCGTAAAGGCGCGTATTGCGGAAAGTATAGATACAAAGAGCAGAATCCTTGCGGATGACAGGCTTGTAAAATTGATTGCGGAGAGCGCAGATGCCATTGGAAGGAGTATCGGATCGGGGCATAAGCTGGTTCTTTGCGGGAATGGTGGTTCTGCGTCCGATGCATTGCATTTTGCGGGGGAGATCGTGGGGCGTTTCCAGAGAGAGCGGAGCCCCTGGCCGGCGGTGGTCTTAAATGCGGATGTGGCTACCATGACGGCGATTGCAAACGATTACAGCTATGATGATATGTTTGCAAGACAAGCAGAGGGACATGTCTGTGCAGGCGACGTGTTTGTCGGCATAAGTACCAGCGGCAATTCCGAGAATGTTTACCGGGCGCTTCTTGTGGCAAAGAGAAAGGGAGCAAAGACGATTGCCCTGCTGGGAAAGGACGGCGGCAAGATTAAGCCGGAAGCGGATTTTCCGATTGTGGTGCCATCCGATGTGACTGCAAGGATACAGGAGTCGCATATTTTGATTATTCATATACTTTGTGAAATCATGGAGGAAAAATATGAAAATAGTTAAGCAAATTTTTTTTGCAATATCATTAACTGCATTATGGTGTACGATTATGCCGCCATATACATGTGGGATACTGGGTATCCCACTTGTGTTTGTTGGCGGACTTTTTCTTTATAATATAATTGACAGGGGTGTTGAAAAGAAAAAATGCATTACGGCAGGCAACAAATTTGATTTTATTCTAAAAATTGTATTTGTATTGATAGGATATTATATGATCGCCGTGGAATTTTCAAAAAGGTGGTACTTGTCTAGTGCAATCGGGGGGATTGCGGAACGGATCGGAATATCCATATTTGATCTTATATGGCTTGCGGTATTGTCTGGAGAACTTGTAGCAATATATGCAGTTTGGAAGTTATTGGGCTTTGTTTTTGAGAAAAAGAATAATAACAGAAATGTCGGGACAACGGATTTGAATTCACAAAAATTAACTGTAATTGATGTCTGTTATGCCTTTTTTGTTTCGCTTAGCGTAGGTATGAGATATGTCCTAAACCCTTGGTCGGATGAATTGCCGGGGACAGATTCTTCCGTGTTTCTTTATATGGGGAGGATGTTAACGGAAGGAAATGTTGCATATAAAGATATTTTTGATCATAAAGGTCTTTATTTATACTTTCTTAATACATTGGGTATAAAGATAAGCGGTTTGTGCGAGACTGTTTTTGGAGGGAAAATCCTGATTGGCGGATTGGCAAACGGCGCATATGTTGGCGTTTGGGTTATCGAAGTTATCAATTCTTTTGTCTTTGCATTGTTAATATTTATGATCGCAAAACTATTTACAAAGAATAGAATTGCGCAATATTTGACAGTTGCTGCGGTATTGAGTGCTATTATTGTCTGTCAGCTTATGACGGATGGGAATTTAACGGAGGAGTATGCACTACCATGGATCACTATGGCATTATATATCTGCCTTAAATATTTAATAAAAAATGTATATAGGTTCTATGATATTTTGCTTTTAGGGTTTTGTTTTGGGATCTTATTGTTTCTGAGAGTAAATATGATAGGGGTTTTTGCAATTTTGCCTATTATCTTCGTGATGATGATTAGGAAAAAATTGTGGAGAGATATTGGGATTTGCATAATTAATTTTATACTTGGGGCTATTTTGGCAGTATCACCGGTATTAATTTATTGTTTTAAAACGCGTAGCCTGAATGATATGATTCAAACATACTTTGAATTCAATCTAGAATATTGTGCAGATGGATCTATGCCGATTGGGACTGTCGCGTGGCTATTGTTTCGTTGTATGACGTTGTTTTCGATATTATTTGTTGTGGGGACGCTAGCCTATCGAAAAGATAAAATAATATGGATTAATTTTTGGTTTTATGCAGTATCACTTTTTATGGCATCTATGTCGGGACGTTTTCATGAGCATTATGCAATTGTGCTGCTTCCGGCACTTATTGTTCCCCTGGTATTGTTATTTGATCTGAGAACAGAGAGTTCGGGCATTGTTAGAAAGATAAGTCATGCATGTACGGCAATGGTAAGCGTTGCTTTGGCCATGTTTTTGATACAAGTTTTTGTGGCGATGTATCAGGGCGGGAGCGTGCCGGAAGATGAGGTTGTCGCATATTTGAAAAATGAGACGAGCGAAGATGATAATGTTTTGATTTTGGGCAATTATTGTGTATATTATCTACAAAGTGACCGTTTTTCCCAAAATCGTTTTTTCTTCCAAACGCCTATTATTAACAATAGTGATCGTGTGTATCAGGAGTTTTTGGAAGAGTTGGCAGAAGACATGCCGGATGTGATTATTCTGATCGAAAAAAAGGAGGAGATCTTGGCTGAAGATAATAATTTGTCGGGGGTATACAAATTGATCGAAAAGTGGTACGATGATACCGTGTATACTGAGGTGGATTATAATTCATTTTATACATATACTTTAAATACAGGGAGATAGAGATGGATAAGTTATATATTGTAATTCCTGCCTACAATGAGGAGGAAAATATTGGACAGGTTATTGATGATTGGTACCCAGTAGTTGAGGCGCATAATGGCCAAGGGGAATCCAGACTGGTGATCATTGATGATGGAAGTAAAGATAGGACTTTCTCAATCATGAAAGAGTACGCAGAAAAAAGACCGCTGTTTACTCCGGTAACAAAGCCAAATGGAGGTCATGGGGCAACGGTACTGTATGGTTATAATTATGCCTTGGAAGCTGGGGCGGATTATATTTTTCAGACGGATTCGGATGGACAGACGCTGCCGTCGGAATTTGCCGGATTTTGGGAGCAAAGAGAACAATATGATATGGTGATCGGATGGCGTAATAAGCGCGAGGATGGTATCTCGCGCGTGTTTGTAACCAAAACCTTAAAAACAGTAATTAAAATTTGCTTTGGAGTCACAGTAACAGATGCCAATACGCCATATCGTTTAATGAAGGCTGGAACATTAAAGAAATATATTGGTTTGGTTCCGGAAAACTTTAATTTGTCTAATGTGATTATTTCGGTTATATATGCGAAAAAAGGATGCAAGGTGAAATTTGTTCCGATAACTTTTCGACCAAGGCAGGGCGGCGTTAATTCTATTAATTTAAAGAAAATTTTTGGAATCGGCAAGCAGGCATTAAGAGACTTTAGAGAAATAAATAGGGTGATTAAATAATATGGCACAATTTATAAAAAGGATTGTAATTAAGTATAAAGCATTTTTATTATATGCTATATTCGGTATACTCACGACGGTCATTAATTTAATTTCATATTATATATTATATAATATGATAGGATGGGAAAACGTGCCGAGTACCGCGCTGGCTTGGTTAGTTGCGGTTGTTTTTGCTTTTGTGACAAATAAATATTGGGTATTTGGCAGTAAATCGGTGGAATTAAAGACAATGTTGTATGAATTGTTTACGTTTTTTATGTGCCGTATTGCGACCGGAATATTGGACATGCTCATTATGTATATCGCGGTAGATGTGGAATCGTGGAATGAAATGATTTGGAAGTTGTTATCAAATATTATTGTTATAATCATTAATTATGTTGCGAGCAAACTGATTATTTTTAAGAAAAAGGAATAAAAATGAAGAAGATTGCTTTTGTTGTTGTTTGGATGGGGGAACTGCCAGATTATTTTCCGTTATGGTTTGCATCTTGCGCAAAGAATGAGACGATAGATTTTTATGTGTTTACAGATTCTTCAATAAAAGAGTATCCAAATGTGGAAAATATTTATTTGGTAAATATGAGTTTTGAGGAGGTGCGTTCCCGAATTCAGGGGATATTTGATTTTCCTATTTCACTTCAGAAGGCCTATAAACTGTGTGATTATAAACCAACATATGGTGAAGCGTTTTCGGATTATTTGGGAAAATATGATTTTTGGGGATATTGCGATGTGGATCTCATATGGGGAGACGCTCGTAAGTTTTTAACAGAAGATATCTTAGATGAATATGACCGAATTTTTACAAGAGGGCATTGTTCGTTATTTCGCAATACAAAAGAAGTAAATTCATATTATCGTACCCTTTTACCCAAGGGACACCTAGAATATCAGGAGGTTTTTCAGTCTGATCAGATATGGTGCTTTGATGAATGGGGAGAGCATTGTGGTGGTGGAATATCGGTGATTTTTAAAGAGCATGGAATTCCGACATATGATCTTCCGGTTATGGGGGATATTCAGTATGGGAAAGGATCTTTTTTTATAAATCGGAGAGACGATTTGGAAAAAATTGATTGTTTTAAATATGAGGATGGAAAGGCTTATGCTTGTAATCGTAATGGGAATTATGAATTACTTTATTTTCATTTTCAAAAAAGAAAGCCCAAGGTTTTAAAGGAACTTGCAGCTTGTGATTTTAAGTTTATACCACCTAATCTATTTGTGAAAAATTGTAGCAAATATAATTATACGTTAAAATCAAGATTGATTGTATTATGGATGGATATCAAGAGCTTTTTAAGGAAGTTAAAGAAATTATAGCTGAAATGCTGCTTAACTGGAGAAAGTTGAATGATAGAATCAAGAGAGAAAATATATAATATTGCAATAGCGCCTAATGGAATATATGTCAAATATTCATTAGTTTTATTAGAATCTTTATTTGAAACGAATCCGGAGAAATATTTCCGGATATTTGTTATGTATAATTCTTTGACAAAAGAGGAAAAAGAATTATTGCAAAACTTTATTTCCTCCAAAGGGTCAATAACGGAATTTATATATATTGACAGAGAAAAATACAAAATTTTTCAATGGAAAGAGCGCTTTTCCGTAGAAACGTATTTTAGGCTTGAGATACAAGATGTATTGCCTAATGATGTTGAAAGAGTACTTTATCTTGACATTGATATGATTGTAGATAAGGATATTTCGGAGTTATACGCATTGGATTTTGAGGATGCCTATATTGCGGCTTGCGGATTTTCGCCAAGGTGTGAGCGGGGAGATGAATTCAATGCAGGTATGATTTTGTTTAATATGCAAAAAATGCGTAGGGATATTTCGTTTAAAACGTATGTGGAGCTTGCGCAAAAATTAGATGGAAATTTCTATCAGGATCAGGGGCTTCTTAATGAATTGTTTGGTGAATCCGGAACAAAGTATGTATGGAAACAGATATACAATTTTACTTGTGCCTTTTTCCGTAAATATGGAAGGGAAATACAGAGAGAAATGCAGGATTTTTCCATTGATGACGTGGTAATATTTCATTACCCTGGACCGGGAATAAGACCTTGGCAAGCCTTTTTTGAGAAGAAGGAATATGAAACATTAAAAAATAACGGGGTGTTAGAAATATTTTCAAGTCAAGGTTATATAATAGATGATCTTTACATGAGAATTTTGGAGAAATGGTGGGATTACGCTAGTAGAACTCCGGTGTTTAGTGAGTTAAAGATGAATATGCTGATTTGCAAAAATAGTATAATGCAGGAAAATCTGACTTTGTTGGCAAATACAAAGGCATACAGATTAGGAAGAAATCTATTGGCTGTTCCTAAGAAATTCTTAAGCTTGCTGAAGAGATAAAGTTTTCTGATATATTGAAAGGAAATATATGCGATGAGAATTTTAAAAAAATTTGGGCTGATTTTGAGTAAATCTCAAAAAAGAAAACTTATAATAATAGTGGTGTTAATGTTGATTGGAGCAATACTTGAGACTTTGAGTGTTTCATTGGTTGTACCGCTCATGACAGCACTCATGCAGAATGACTTTCTTGAAACAAATAAGTATGCAGCATTAATGAGCGAAATATTTGGGATTTCAACAATTCGTTCATTTGTTATATGTGTGATAACGGTGTTGATTTTTCTTTTTATTGCAAAGGATGTTTTTTTATATTTTGAGTATTATATTCAGACTCGTTTTGTATGTAATAACCGTGTTGCAACACAGAGAAAGCTAATGGAAGTATATTTAAATCGTCCATATGATTTTTTCCTGAATGCTAGCTCCGGGGAGATTATGCGCGTTATAAAGAACGATACTGCAGGAACCTTTAGTCTTTTGACTACATTAATGAGTTTTTTTACGGAAATGATTGTTGCGATAGCACTCTTAGTCGCTATTGTTGTTGTGGATCCGCTTATGGCTTTTATGGTGGCAATCCTTTTATGCTTTGTGATGTTGATTGTATATAAAGGAATAAAGCCAACACTTAGAAAGGCAGGCGTTGATTCCCAACATTATAATGCGGTTGCAAATACGTGGATTTTGCAATCGGTGGCTGGCGTAAAGGAAATGAAGGTTGCAAACAAGGAAAAATTTTTTGTTGATCAATATTCGAAGTTTGCGGGATTAGCGGTTGACGCTGAAAAAAGATCAACGGTATTGGGAAATGCGCCAAGACTTATAATCGAAGCGGTTACAGTCAGCGGAATGTTAGCGTATATTGCATTTATGGTATATAATGGTACGGAGGTTAGTAACTTATTACCCCAGTTATCTGCTTTTGCGGTTGCGGCAGTAAGATTGTTACCGTGTACGAATCGGATCAGCGCAGCGTTAAATGCGATTGCATATCAGGAGCCTATGCTGGATAAGACGATCGAAAATTTAAGGGTGGCAACTATATATGAGCAGGAGGATGCACAATCAAACCGAAAGAAAAACAAGGATAACGGTACAATTTCACTTAGAAAACAGTGCGAATTACGCAATATAGGATTTTCATACCCAAATTCAGAAAAAAAGGTATTGGATATGGCGGACATGCAGATACCGGTCGGAAAATCGATTGGGATAATAGGACCATCTGGGGCCGGGAAAACTACTGCGGTAGATATTATGCTTGGACTTTTGAAGCCACAGACCGGGGAGGTTCTATCGGATGGTCAGGATATACAGAGAAACTATGAAAGCTGGCTGAAGCACTTGGCATATATTCCGCAAATGATATATATGCTTGATGATACAATTCGTGCAAATGTTGCTTTTGGTTATGAGGAAGAAAATGTAGACGATGAATCTGTCTGGAAAGCGCTGGATGAGGCACAGCTGGGAGAGTTTGTTCGTTCTTTGCCGGACAAGTTGGATACATCAATTGGAGAAAGAGGGGTACGCTTGTCTGGTGGGCAAAGACAACGGATAGGAATAGCAAGAGCGTTATATGGGGATCCGGAGCTGCTGATTTTAGATGAGGCGACATCTGCGCTGGATAATGAAACAGAAGCAGCAATTATGGATTCTGTAAATAGCTTGCATGGAAAAAAGACCATGATTATTATAGCACATAGATTAACTACAATTAAAGATTGTGATATCGTATATAGAGTTGATAATGGTAAAATTGAACGTACAGTTGTTGAACTGTGAAAAGAATGAGAGGTATATACTTTGAGCCGTATATTAATTTTTACTCCGATTGTTAAAATGGGAGAGTACGATATTTGGTCAGACATTGATTATACGAAACTGTATGATGTGGTTGATAAAAATTATAATGGGAAATGCACGAATACAGGAAATAAGGTATGGATGCAGGGAATCATTTCTGAAATATCCACTCCGGAAAATGAACTAGTATTTTATAAAAAAGAAATGAGTCCCGAACAAATTAATGACGAATTCGATATGGTTTTGCTTTCCACAGCGAATTTGTTTTGCAAGAATTTTCTTGATGAGATGAAGTATTATACTAAAATCTTTAGAAAAATTAAAATACCGATATATGTTATTTCCTGCGGAGCTCAGGCCAACTCGTATGATGATATAAAACAATTATGTAAAGAGATAAAGGATACGGCGGCTGAATTTATTAGTACAATTTATCAGACTGGGGGAGAATTTGGGGTAAGAGGTTATTTTACAAAGGAAGTTTTTGATGGCATTATATCGAACTCTGCGGTAGTTACAGGTTGTCCTTCCTTATTTCAAAATGGGCGCAATTTAAGCATTTCATTGGATAAAGTTTCTGAAAAAGATTTTAAACCGGTATTTAATGGAATTTTACCGTATAGGCCTAGTATTTTTAGCCGATATGCAAACAGCATTTATATCGACCAGAATGAGTATTTTGACGAATTGTATCGACCACACTTTTGGGATAATATAGGTGTTGATTTTAAAGGCATTGGCTCTCTGATAAAAAAGTATGGCATAGAGAGATTGTTATTGCTTGCGCAAGACAGAATCCAGCTATTTGCCGATATTACAGAATGGCATGAGTATCTTTTGTCAAATGGTTTCAATTTTTCTTTTGGATCCAGAATTCATGGAAATATTATGTCGTTATTGTGCGGTATTCCTGTTGTCATATGTGCCCGTGATTCAAGGACGAGAGAAATGGCAGAGTTTTATGATATACCATATTTTGTTACTAATAAACTTTGCAAACAAACAATATATGATATTTATGAGAAAGTTGATTACACGAAATTTAATGAGACTTTTCCAGATAAGTACGATGCATTTCAATCCTTTTTAGTACAACATGGCATAGTCAAAAAGATGAATGATCAGAATATTTTTTGGAGTACGCACGCATTAAGTGAGCATCCGGATTTTTCAGATGGAAAAGTGGCTGAAATTGAAAGTAATCTGACAAGTAACTATGCCGTTTATTATATGTATGATAAACTTATCAGAGCATACAGAAAGGTAAAGAAATTTTATTTATGAAAATAAAAACTTATTTAAAGGCGATACAACATCAAATGCTGGAAAAAGAATTTCAAAATGCATTGATGGTTCAGCAAATTGTGTGTACCAATAAAAGTGCATTTGAGAAATTCAGGAACATGCATTCAGGAAAAAAATTGGCGGTTGTGGCAACTGGACCATCATTGACAAAATATGTTCCGGAAGATGACGTTATTTATGTTGGGGTTAATAAAGCGTTTAGATTTGACAAAATAAAATTTGATTATATTTTCTGTCAGGATTATTTAAACGGAACGCCGAGGAATATCTTGGATGAAATCGGAAGATTGGATTGCGTCAAATTTTATGGCAAATTCAGAACGGAAAAGGATATACAAATTCCCGAAAGTTTTATTGAAGCACATCATGCACTTCCGTATTATGTGGATGATTGTCCTCCGAGTTTAAGAATATATGAGGATATATGCTATCATCCGATTATGAACTGCTTTAGTGTAGTTTTTTCTGCGCTTCAATTTGCTTTATTTACAAATCCCAAGGAAATTCATTTGGTAGGTTGTGATTGCAGCAGCGAGGGTTATTTTGATAATAAGGGAAAAAAGACGCCTATTCTTGATAAGCATCTGCAGGATATATATGATGGATATGTGAAGATTAAAGAGTTTACAGAAAAACAGTATCCCGATACAAAAATTATTTCTATTAATCCGGTGGGATTAAAAGGACTTTTTGAAGATAGGTATATTGGAGAATAATATATGAGCGTATCGACCTTAAGTGTTATTGTACCAGTTTATAAAACAGAAGATTATTTAGAGAGATGTGTTAGATCAATACAACTATCAGAATATAAAGATCTCGAAATTATATTAATAGATGATGGTTCACCGGATACTTGTCCTCAATTGTGCGATAAATTGGCGACAGAAGATAGTCGCATTCGGGTTATACACAAAGAAAATGGCGGTGTACATACTGCTAAAAATATGGGACTTGATATTGCCACAGGTGAATATGTAGCTTTTTGTGATAGTGATGATACTATTCCGGCCGAAGCATATCGTTTTTTGATGGAGAAAGCTGTTGAGACACATGCAGATATTGTTATGGGGAATCTCCGCAGAACGATTGTGGATTCAGGACAAGTGCGTGAGACTAAAAAAGACTTGAATAACTTATCGAGTTTAATTGGAGGGCATACAGGCAATATTTATCGGCGTTCGTTCTTAGATGAACATAGTATACGGATTAGCCCGTTTAAGATGGGAGAAGCTTTTGGGTTTATGCTTAGCATATTGGATAAAGCAAATATTGTTGAGTATATTGAAAATATTACATATAATTACGAAGTCCGACCAGCGGATGCAAATCATCAATCGGCGATTCAAATGCAATATACAAATTTTCATTTATATTATGATGATTTTAAATGGCGGAAAAATGTTATAGAATATGTAATGAATTCTGAAAGGTTGAGAGCCAGATTCGGTAGTCAGCTTCCGAATTTTTGTAAAATAGTAGATGAGAGCTGGTTTCATTTTTGCACTTCGGAAAGAGAAAAATGCTTTGAAATATTAAAGGAAATAGTAGGATTACTGATGCAGGTTGACAATGAAATCAATTTAAAAGGATACCTTAAAGTCAAAGCGGAAAGATTCATAAAATATAGTGAAAAAAAATATACGCGTCATTTGAAATTCCGTTACAAAGTGATTGAGCCAATTAAACATTTAATAAAATATTGAGGAACAAAACATGATTGATATCTTGAAAGTTTTGACAATAATTGTATTTTTGTTTGTTGTAATGCTCTTGTTTCAATTTAACCACTACAAAAAACAGATTATATTTATAGCAGGAGTGATGATAGCCGCCTCTTTGGGAATTTATTTTTGGGAAATATGGAGTGAACTATTAGCCGCCTCTGCTTTTTTATTGATCCTCTGGTTCCTTTTTCAAAAAGCATATATAAAATTTTATTGGTATCAATATCCTGGAATGCAGACTGAATTTTTTGATAAACAGAAGGTTTTAGTATTTGTTCCACATCAGGATGACGAAATTAATTTGACCTCCGATATCCTGGAAAAATATATAGCTGCTCAAAGCGAAATATATGTGGTTTATGCTACCAATGGTGACTATGGTGGTTTTGCGGAAAAAAGGATGCGTGAAGCAATTCAGGTTTGCCAAGAAATAGGAATAAAGAAAGAACATATTATATTTCTTGGCTATGGCGATCAGTGGGAGAGGGGGCATATTTATAATGCAAATAAGGATTCTGTATTAACCTCTCATGCAGGATTTGATAAAACTTATGCATTGGAAGAACATCAGGCGTTTCGTCCAGACAGGAGTTATACTAGGGAGCATTATCTTGATGATATAAAAGCGGTAATAGAATTATATTTGCCGGATGTAATATTTGCAGTTGATTATGATGTACATGTGGACCATAGGGCAGCGGGTCTCTTGTTTGATGAGGCAATAGGTCTTATTTTAAAAAGTAATAGAGAATATCATCCTAAAATATATAAGGGGTTTTGTTATAGTACAGCCTATTATGGAAAAGAGGATTTTGAGGATTCTGTAAATATCGGATCTACCATTCAAATTGAAAAAACTCCCTATATGTCTGAGAATGGTTTTTATTCATGGAACAAACGTGTTAGAATTCCGATTGAAACATCCAATCTAAGTAGAAATTTGAGAAAGTGTAAGTCTTACAAGCTGCTTTCTATGTATACTACTCAGCCAACCTTAGAGAAGGCTCCGAGGATTATTAATGGGGATAAAGTTTTTTGGGAGAGAAGAACGGATAGTGTTTTTTATGACGCAAAGATTGTAGATATACATGGTAGAACGCAATCTGTCAATAATTTTAAATTATTGGAGAGTAAGAATATCTTAGAGAAAGATGGAAGTCCGTATTGTTCTGGGTGGTTTCCGTCGAAGACTGATTTGGAACAGGGAAAAGCGGAGCTTACGGTAAAATTTTCACAAAAAAGAGCATTGTCTGGGCTGCGTGTTTATGGAAATCCTGCATGCAAGGGTGAAATTTTAAACCTTGAGATTAAATTTGATAATGGAAGGATTATCAATACCGGAAGGATAGAAAGAGAGAGTTTTTTTGAATTTGTTCCAATCGACTGCGCTGCTTTATCCATTAAAATAACTGATTATAATGGCTTTGATCTTGGGATTGCAGAGATTGAAGGATATAGTATTGTTAAAAAGCCGCAAGTTAAGTTTTTGAAAATAATGGATGAAAATAAAAATTTTGTATATGATTTGTTGGGTGAAAAAAACGAGTATGTTTTTGAAGTATATTCCTATCCTCAAAAACCAGAAACAGATTTAAGCGAATTCGTTGAGGTTAGTCTGAATAACCCAAAATGTAAGTATCTTATTAAACAAAATCGCATTTTCTTCCAATGTCCTAAAAATCAGCGCTGTGAGATTACTGTTAGGGCGAAAGAGAATGAGAATGTTTCTGACACAATTTTAGTTCAACAAGTATCTAAATGTAAATGCAGATTGATTTCTTATACGATCAGACATTCTTTTTTTGATATAGTATTATATTATAAAAAAATGGCTAGTCAATTAGTCTGTTATTTTTTTAAACAGAGAAAGAAAGTGCATTGAATTTTATGGAGGTAAAGTATGAAGGTTGTTGCATTGGTTCCGATTAAAATGAATAATGAAAGGACACCTGGGAAGAATACGAAAAGATTTGACGATGGAGTTCCTCTTATTCATTGCATTTTGAAGGCACTAAAAGGTGCCGAAGAAGTGGACGAGGTTTATGTATACTGCAGTAAAGAAGAAATAAAGGAATATTTAATTCCCGGTGTGGAATATTTAAAAAGAGATGAAAAATTTGATTCATCCTCGGCGGATGTTAATGATATGTTTTATACCTTTGCCCGGACTGTGGATGCAGATATCTATGTTCTTGCTCACGCTACTGCCCCTTTTCAAACATCTGATACGATAAATAAGGGGGTTAGGGCAGTCAAAGAGGGAGCATATGATTCCGCAGTTGCCGTGAAAAAAATGCAGGATTTTATTTGGAAGGATGGAAGACCGTTAAACTATACCATTGAAAAGATTCCAAGGACGCAGGACTTGGAGCCGCTATTTATAGAAACAACCGGATTATATATTTATAAAAAAGATGTGATCATAAATATGAGAAGAAGGATAGGAAGTAATCCGTATATGCTGGTCGTCGATGAAATTGAGGCGACTGATATTAACAATCCGATAGATTTTGAAGTGGCAAATGCTATAAAAATGACGATTTTGAATAGACGAGAAAAGGGAAATTATGAATAATATAAGAGTTTTGGATTGTACATTACGTGATGGAGGATATTGCAATGAATGGAATTTCGGCGCACAGAATTTAGAAACGATTCTCTTAGGATTAGTTGATGCGGAAATCGATATTATTGAATGCGGTTTTTTATCAAATAGGGTAAAGTATAATCCGGATATATCTAAATTTCCAAATGTCGAGACAATTAATAGAATAATACCGGAGAGAAAAAAGAAAAGCTTATTTGTCTGTATGATGAACTATGGAGAGTTTGATCCTAATGAACTGCCTGAAAAAAGAGAGTCTTCCTTAGATGGGATTAGGCTTGCTTTTCATAAAAAAGATAGAAAAGAGGCACTTGAGTTGGCTAAAGTAATAAAAGCAAAAGGGTATCTTCTTTTTCTACAACCAATGGTCTCGCTAAATTACACAGATGAAGAATTTTTGGAACTCATAAGACTGAGTAATGATTTGGATCCATATGCTTTTTATATTGTAGATAGTTTCGGTTCTATGAAACAAAAGGAACTTCTTCATTTTTTTTATATGACGGAATTCAATTTGGACGAAAATATTTTAATTGGGTTTCATGGACACAATAATTTGCAGTTAGCTTTTTCAAATGCTTTGGCACTTTTACAGGTGCCGACAAAGCGTACAATGATTATAGATTCAAGCGTATCTGGAATGGGAAGAGGCGCCGGAAATTTAAATACAGAGTTGTTTGTCGAACATCTCAATGATGAAAATTCGTATTCTTATAATGTTAAGCCGTTGTTGCAAATTATTGATGAGATACTTGGAAAATTTTATCAAAAAAATTATTGGGGATATTCTTTGGCAAATTATTTGTCTGCAACAAGAAGTATTCATCCGAATTATGCCAATTTCTTAGAACAAAAAAACAAATTGACATTGCAAGATATTAATGAAATTTTCTCACTAATGGAAGAAGAAAAAAAATGGGAATATGATGAACCTTATATAAAAAAGGTGTATTATGATTATGTATCAGCGGACGAAAGTACGGAAGGGGTAGCTCTTCAGAGTTTTTGGAGGGACAAAGAAGTACTCATTATTGGACCGGGAAAAACCTCGGAAATAGAGAAGGAGAATATTTGTCGCTTTGTAGCTGATCGGGCGCTGTTAACATTAAGCGTAAATTTTGAATATAATTATTTAAAATCGGATTATATTTTTGTAGCAAATGGAAGAAGATTTCGTGAACTGAAAAACAAAGATTTTTGGCGAATTATTGCAACATCGAACATAAAGGATGATAATATTGTTTATCATGTGGATTATGCGATGTTGATGAATGAATTGGATACTGTTTCCGATAATGCCGGAATGATGGCAATCAAATATCTTTTGAAGTGTAATGCAAAGAAGATTTGGTTAGCCGGCTTGGACGGTTATTCGATTGATGATGAAAATAATTATGCAGATAAAAAGATGTCTCTACACTATAAGAAGGGCGATGTCATTCGAATGAATAGTCAGTTAAAACAGGCGATTAGAAAATTTTCGGAAGAAATTGAAATTGAATTTTTGACTTCAAGCAATTTACAATAAACGGTGATGTGGAATTTTAGAGTTGCTTTCTTGTGTTAATATATTTTTTATTAGGTCGGGCTGATACGAAAACAAAATTCGTATCAGCCCCTTTGTAATCAGGTTAAGTTTCCGTTTTTGTCACAGGTCAATGTTACAGTTATTGATCTTGTTGCAACGGGTAAACCGACGAAATAATATTTTCCATCAGCCGTAGCAGTAGCCGTATTGCCGGACTTGGAGGCGGAGGAGCTGACAAGCTTCCATGCGCTGGATTTGAACGTTGTGCTGACGGACGCGTCTGTACATGTGCTTGTGGTTCCGGTATATTTGAAGCTTCCGGTGACGGTGACAGACCAGAGCAGTTCGTTATCTGCGTTCAAATATGCACCGGTTTTTGTTGCGGTTACATAGTTGGTAGTGCGCGCGGTTGATGGCAGAATCGTAATGGTTGTCATAATATAGCTTCCGTCGTCAAAGTATTCATATGTTACGGAATCCGGAGCTTCGGTAGAATCTGTATCCGACGCTTTTGCGGTAGAAAAAGGAACGGATAAAGTAAACGTAAAAATTAAAATCAAGCTTAGAATCTTAAAAAACTTTTTTTTCATGAATTTATTCTCCTTGGGTATTTGAATTTTCTGAGTCTTCTGTGGATATAACATCTGGAACAGTTTCCATATACACAGTTGGGACGTTTTTAACGGCATTAGTATGAGCGGTATAATAGTAACGAATAACAAATATACCTATTACCAAAATTATCAAAAAAATGGAGCAAAATATCCACCTATTTGTAGACTTTTTATCCGAGGCCGTGCTTTCGATCAAATCCCTCGGATCCTGTTCCGACAAATAGCTGTCAGCCAGCAGTTGCGGTTCTCCAAATCTTTTGACTAATTCAAGATATGTGGCATTTGGGTATTCCTCTAAATATTCATCAACGAGAGATTCTATGTGGGAGAGGAATCTTCCGGAAGCATCGTCGTGAATGGGAATTAAAGCCTTAAGCCTGTTCAGATATTGATCGGTGTATTCTTTCATTTTCAGTCTCCCAATTTAAAATTGAGGCAATTCCATCAGCAATTTCCCAATAGGCTTGTGTCATGTCGGTAAGGGCGTCTCTTCCCTTGGCTTCAAGATGGTAATAGACGCGCTCGCGCCGTTTGCCGACCAGCCGCTTTTCTTTGGTGATATATCCGAGTTCCTCCAATTTGTAAAGCGCGGGATACAGCGAGCCTTCCGGCACGCGGACCGCTCCTTTGGAGTGTTCTTTCAGCAGCTGTGTGATTTCGTATCCGTAGCAGTCGCTGCCTTTTAAAATGGTCAAGACAAGAAGCTCAATAGAGCCTTTCTTAAAACCGTCTCTGTACTTCATATCGATCCTCCTTTCTTTTGTATATTGATTAAATTATACGATAATTTATTCGGAAAATAAATACTTATTTAAACTAAAGATCGGGACACTATTTTCCGCTTCTCCATTTCCTGCGGTATTCCGAGGCGGTGCAGCCCTCCAGCTTCCGAAATACCTTGTTGAAATAGCTGGCGTCGCTTATGCCGCATTGCACGGCAATATCCTCAATGGAGGAGTCGCCGTACCGCAGTAATTCCTTTGCGCTTGTAATGCGCTTTGTCAAAATATAAGAAATAATCGTCGTTCCGTATTCTTTTTTGAATTCCCGGCTAAGATAATATTTACTGATGAAAAAATTTTCTGACAGCAAATTCAAAGAAAGATTCTCTGTGTAATGATCGTCCAGATAGGCGGAAATCTTTTGCAGCTTTGTGCTTACAGCGGAGGGAAGGCTCTCCTGACGGGAAGGCTCCGTGGAAATCAGCGTCAAGATATTTGTAATTTCTCTTGCGGCAAGGATGTCCGTATCATCCGTCCGGTTTTCGTGGAGGGAGAGGATCGTTTGAAGGGACGAAATAAGTTCATTCTCGGAGGAAGATGAAAAATGCCAGCTGCTATGTTCGGCAAAATAGTCATAATATCCTTTGGCTTGGGGACCATAAAAATGGATCCAGAGAAGCTCCCAGGGGTCATCCGCGCTGCTGATGTGGGAATATTCCTTCATACAGTCTAAAAAAAAGCAATCGTTCGGCTGTGCGGCGGCAGGAACGCCGTCATAAGTGATGGTTCCGCTTCCGGAAAGAACGATAAGAAAAAGATAGGATTCCAGACCAAAACGCCGGCTTAGGTGCGGCGTTTTGCTCTTTAAGTAGCCGGCTTCCTGTATGTAAAAGAAATTTTCTTTGGTAAAGGCGGAAGGCGTACAGATAACGCGGCGGGTATCGGTTGTCTCCGAAGTTTTATAATTTTCAAATAATAATTTTTCCATAGCAATATAATACTATTTTTTGGCAAGATATTCAATTGAAAATAGAGAAAAAATAAAGTATTCTTATCATCGGTTGGGTATATTGATAAAAGCAAAATAATTTTAAAATAGGAGAGTCTATATGAAAACAGCATTGATTACCGGTGTAACGGGACAGGATGGAAGCTATCTGGCAGAATTTTTATTGGAGAAGGGATATGATGTGCATGGAATGGTGCGCCGTTCCTCTGTCGAAAAGAGAGAACGTATCGACCATCTGGACGGAAATCCGAATTTCCATTTACATTATGGGGATCTGGCGGATTCTATGAGCCTTGTAAAAATCATAGCGGCAGTAAAGCCTGATGAAATCTATAATCTGGCGGCGCAATCTCATGTACAGGTAAGCTTTGACGTGCCGGAGTATACAGCGGACGTTGTGGCCACCGGCGTGCTTCGCGTGCTGGAGGCGGTTCGGGCCTGCGGTCTTGAGAAGACCTGCCGTATCTATCAGGCATCGACCTCGGAACTGTTTGGAAAGGTAGAGGAGGTGCCGCAGAGAGAGACCACTCCATTTCATCCGTACAGTCCATATGCTGTCGCAAAGCAGTATGGCTACTGGATCGTGAAGGAGTACCGTGAAGCTTACAATATGTTCTGCTGCTCCGGAATCCTTTTTAACCATGAGTCGGAGCGCAGGGGAGAAACCTTTGTTACAAGAAAGATTTCTTTGGCGGCTGCGCGGATTGCACAGGGAAAGCAGGACAAGCTCTATCTCGGAAACCTGTCTTCTCTTCGCGACTGGGGATATGCAAAGGACTATGTGGAATGTATGTGGCTGATCCTGCAGAATGATAAACCGGAGGATTTTGTTATCGCCACGGGAGAACAGCATTCCGTCAGGGAGTTCTGCGAATATGCTTTTCGTGAGGCGGGCATTGAGCTGGAATTCAAGGGCGAAGGCATGGAGGAGGTCGGCATTGATAAGGCGACGGGAAAAGTTGTCATTGAGGTGTCTCCTGATTTCTACCGTCCGACCGACGTTGTAAACCTTTGGGGAGATCCGACCAAGGCAAAGACCGAGTTGGGCTGGAATCCGACAAAGACGAGCTTTGAGGAGCTGGTTAAGATTATGGTGCGTTCGGATATGGAGCTTGTCGCCAAAGAGTAATCCTGTCATGGCAAATAGTAAAATTGGAGATGAATGGATATGATGGAGAAAAATGCGAAAATATATGTAGCGGGACATCGGGGAATGGTTGGCTCTGCGATCCTGCGTGAATTAAAACGGCAGGGATATACCAATATTATCACCCGCACCCATAGAGAATTGGATTTGTGCCGTCAGGCGGATGTGGAGAAGTTTTTTGCGGAGGAAAAGCCGGAATATGTATTTCTTGCCGCAGCAAAGGTCGGGGGAATCATAGCAAATCAGGATGCGCTGGCGGATTTCATGTATTACAACATGACGCTTGAGATGAATGTTATCCATTCTGCGTGGCAGAATGGATGTAAGAAGCTGGAATTCCTGGGATCCTCCTGCATTTATCCGCGAATGGCTCCGCAGCCGATGAAGGAGAGCTGTCTTTTGACCGGCGAGCTTGAGAAGACAAACGAGGCTTATGCGCTTGCAAAGATCAGCGGATTGAAATATTGTGAGTTTTTAAATAAGCAGTACGGCACGGACTATATTTCCGTAATGCCGACGAACCTTTATGGTCCGAACGACAATTATCATCCGACCCACAGCCATGTGCTTCCGGCGTTGATCCGCCGTTTTCATGAAGCGAAGGAGCAGGAACTTCCGTATGTTACCTGCTGGGGGGACGGTTCGCCGCTCCGTGAGTTTTTGTATGTGGATGATCTTGCAGATCTGTGTGTGTTTTTGATGAACAATTACAGCGGAGATGAGACGGTGAATGCGGGTACAGGGAAGGAACTGACGATCAGGAAGTTGACGGAGCTTGTGGCGAAAGTGATCGGATACGAGGGGGAAATCCGCTGGGATACAACGAAGCCGAACGGAACTCCGAGAAAATTGCTGGATGTCTCGAAGGCGGAAAAGCTCGGATGGCGTTATAAAACGGAACTTGAGGAGGGAATCCGGCTTTCCTATGAGGATTTTTTGAACAATCCGATGAGAGCAGAGCGTTAGGAGTAGAGTTTGATGATTATTAGTGCTGAGAAGAAAGAAAGAACGCCTGCGGTTATTGTAATGCTGCGGGATATGTTTCAAAATGCAGGGCTGATCAAGGATCTTGCAAAGAATGATTTCAAGAAGAAGTTTGCAGGATCGTATTTTGGGATCCTGTGGGCTTTTGTAAGTCCGATCGTGACGATATGCGTATATTGGTTTGTTTTTACGTTCGGAATGCGCGGGGCCAGCAATGATGTCAATGGGTATCCCTATGTGCTATGGCTGATAGCGGGGCTGGTTCCTTGGTTTTTGTTTTCGGAAATTATGAGCAGCGGTACGAATGTGCTGGTGGAATATACCTATCTGGTAAAAAAGATTGTGTTTAATATCAGTATTCTGCCTGTGGTAAAGATCGTCACGGCTACCATAATACATTTTTTCTTTATTATTTTAATGTTTATTATTTTTTTATGCATGGGCTATCCGCCCAGCATATATATGCTGCAGATTCCTTATTATCTTATTGCTCTGTGGCTGCTTGCAGCAGGGCTTGAGTTCATTACAAGCGCGATCGTTGTCTTTTTTAAGGATCTGTCTCAGGTAGTAACGATCTTCTTGCAGGTGTTTATCTGGATTACGCCGATCATGTGGCAGGATACAATGCTGGACGGACACCCTGCCATTGCATTTATCATCCATCTGAACCCGATGTATTATATCGTTGAGGGGTATAGAAACGCGATGATAAACCATGTATGGTTCTGGGAGGACGGGGGGATGACGGCTTATTTTTGGATCGTTACGCTTGTTCTGTTTGTATTGGGCAGCAGCGTTTTTAATCGGTTGAAACCTCATTTTGCAGATGTAATATAGGAGTAAAAATGGAATACGCGATCAATGTTGACAATATTTCAAAAATATATAAGTTATATCGGGGAAAAAGCGACCGGTTAAAGGATGCCCTTCATCTGACGAGAAAACGGTCTTATGAGGAATATTATGCCCTGTCGAATCTGAGTTTTCAGGTAGAAAAGGGACAGACCGTAGGCTTGATCGGAACCAACGGAGCTGGGAAGTCTACGCTCCTTAAGATCATTACGGGCGTCTTAAGTCCGAGCAGGGGACAGGTCGAGGTCAATGGAAAGGTTTCCGCGCTGCTGGAGCTTGGAGCCGGATTCAATGATGAGTACACCGGAATGGAAAATATCTACTTTAACGGAACCCTTATGGGCTATACAAAAGAGCAGATGGAAGAGAAGGTGCCGCAGATCCTCGAGTTTGCCGGCATTGGAGACTACATAAACCAGCCGGTAAAAACGTACTCCAGCGGTATGTTTGCCCGCCTTGCCTTTGCAATGGCGATTAATGTGGAGCCGGATATTTTGATCGTGGATGAAGCATTGAGCGTAGGCGATATATTTTTCCAGTCCAAGTGTTTTAAAAAGATGGACGAGATCAAACAGAACGGCACCACGATCCTTCTTGTAACCCATGATATGAGTAATGTTGTCAAGTATTGTGATAAAGTGGTCGTTCTGGATCACGGAAAGAAAGTAAAAGAAGGCAATCCCAAACAGATGGTGGATATTTACAAGAAGATCCTTGTCAATCAGTATGATGAAACGGAAGGGGATTTGCCTAAGGAACAGGCTGCGGATACAAAAATCGTCCGGCAGGAGGGGGCGTTTGATGATACTTGGATGTCAAAGCTTTCGCTGAATGAAGAGAATGTCATATATGGCAACGGGAAGGCGCGGATCGTTGATTTTGGGTTATTTGACGAGCGGGATCAGATTACCGGTCTGATACTTAAGAAGATGCCGTTTGCGATACGGGTGAAAGTTACATTCGATGAGGACGTCGAATATCCGATTTTTGCCTTTACGATAAAAAATGCAAGGGGAGTTGAGATAACCGGAACCAACAGTATGTTTGAGAAGGTGGAATTGCCTTTAGCAAAAAAAGGGGAGACGTACGTGGTGGAATTTAAGCAGAGGGCGCTGCTTCAAGGCGGCGAGTATCTGTTGTCCTTTGGATGTACCGGATTTGAGAATGGTGAATTTACCGTATACGACCGAAAATATGATGTGGTGAATCTTAGTATTGTGTCGGAGCAGAATACGGTGGGTGAGTTTGATATTGATTCGACGGTGACGGTGGAGAGAGTTTGATGATAGAAGATAAATTTGATTTAACATATTATAGCGGGATGGACATGTATAGCGACGGGGATGTGGAGGAGGAGCTTCTTTCGGCGGCGGCGGATAAGGAGAACAGCGTCGAGGCGCAGCTGATGAAGGGAAACTCATGGGCTCATCTGTATCACCTGTCGCCGGTTCGGGAAAATATTCTGGACTGGTATGATTTTGACCCGAAGGGTTCGCTGCTTGAGATCGGATCGGGCTGCGGCGCTCTTTCCGGCCTCTTCTGCAGCAGGGTGGATCATGTTGTTGCGATTGAGCTTTCAAAGCGCAGGTCTGCGATCAATGCCACCAGAAATGAGAAGTATGACAATCTTAAGATCATGCTTGGAAATTTCGAGGATATCCGGATTGAGGAGAAGTTCGATTATGTAACTCTGATCGGTGTATTTGAATATTCGATTTGCTACATTAACAGCGAAGATCCATTTATGGACATGTTAAAGCGGGTGAAAAGTTTTTTAAAGCCGGGCGGAAAGCTTTTTATAGCCATCGAGAATAAATATGGTTTGAAATATTTTTCGGGGGCCAGCGAGGATCACAGCGGGCGGCTGTTTGACGGCATTGAAAATTATGCGGCGGTGGACCGGGTGAGGACCTTTTCCCGTAAGACGCTGGAAAAAATGTTGAAGAAAGCAGGGTTTACAGATAATGCTTTTTATTATCCGATGCCCGATTACAAACTGCCAAGTGAAATTTATTCCGATGAGCATTTGCCCTCCTTTGGGAGTATAAGGAACGCGTGCACAGCATATGACCGTGACAGATATGAGCTGTTTGATGAAAGGCTTGCATTTGATTCCATCTGTGAGGATGAGATGTTCGAAGATTTTGCAAATTCATTTTTGGTCATAAGTTCAAATGAGGGGCAGGATGAGGCGGCATATACTTCAGAGAAGGTTCTCTATGCAAAATATAACCGTATGAGGGCCCCGGAATATCAGATCAGTACCAGAATCATAGAAGGCAAAGACGGGACAAAGCGCGTAGAGAAAACCGCCCTGCGCCCGGAGGCGGAAGCCCATATTGACAGGCTGGAGAAAAACTATGAACTGCTTTCCCGCACGGGAACGCTTCCCGATCAGGTGTGTCCGATCGAGCTGCATTCCTGTGGGGGTGGAAGGGCAGTATTTCCGTTTATAAAAGGAGAAGGCTTATCCAGACAGGTGGATGAAAAGCTGTGCAAGCCACAAAAGGCAATTGAGATCCTGCATCATGTCCTGGACAGAATTTACCCGGAGACGGACGGCGGGCTTTTGGATTTTGTGGAGACAGATGATTTTAAAAGTGTGTTTGGAGATGATACCGCTTCCATACGGAACATGAAATGCCATGAAATCTCAAATGTGGATTGCATACTGAGCAATTTTGTCATTCCGGAGGGTGCAGCCGGGGAAAAGATAATATGTCTGGACTATGAATGGGTGTTTGATTTTCCGATTCCGGCGGATTACCTAAAGTATCGGACATTATTCTATTATTACAGCGAGAATCAGGCGTATTTCCAGAAGTATATCTGTGAAAAGGATTTTCTGGCAGAATTCGGTATTGATGAGACGGCGGCGCACGCCTTCGCTGCTATGGATGATCATTTTCAGCAATATGTTCATGGAGCAGGGCATCGGTATATGTACATGAAAAATTATGCCAGAACCGTAACCAATATCGGCAAGAACTTTCAGAACAATGAGCCTTGGTTCCAATCGGTTATGTCGGATCTGAACCGACTGAACCATACGATCGGACCAAACCGCAGGGATCTGGTTTCGTGCCATATTAAAATGCATAGAAAGAGCGAAGCCGCGGAGCGTTGGAAGTACCGTTTCGCCCATCCGGGCAGTTCTGCGAAAAGCCTGATAAAAAAAATAATCGGTAGAGGAAAGAGATAAGCGTTGGGTACAGTAACAGAATTTCCAAGAAAATTATTGAGATTGACCAGGAAAGTAATCTGCGTCGCTAAAAATGAAGGTATGGACGTTGTGCTGTATAAGGTGAAATATGCGCGCGGCGTCCGCAATATATACAGCAGGTGGATAGCCGGAAATGAGCGCAATTTACTTCGTATGGAGGAATTGGGATATCATCCTTTTTTCTCGGTGGTGATCCCGGTCTATAATGTGGCGGATCATATGCTTAGAGAATGTATCGATTCCGTACTCGGGCAGACCTACCGCAATTTTGAGATTGTTCTTGTGGATGATGCCTCGACACAGGAATCCGTTCGGAGTGTTCTTGCCGAATATGAGCATGTGGAAAATGTGAAGATAATCTACCGGAAGGAAAACGGGCATATCTCCAGAGCAACAAATGATGGGATCGCTGCGGCGGCAGGAGAGTTTGTGGCGCTGTGTGACTGCGATGACCTATATGCGCCGAATGCCCTTTATGAAATCGCAAGACTGCTGAATGAGGACCGGACGCTGGATTTTATCTATTCCGATGAGGATAAGATCAGCGAAGACGGTAAGGTTCGCAGAGATCCGTTTTTTAAGCCGGACTGGTCGCCGGAGACATTTATGTCCTATATGTATACCTGTCATCTTTCGGTCTACCGGAGAAGCCTGCTGGATGAGGTGGGCGGATTGCGTGTGGGGTTTGAGGGATCTCAGGATTATGATCTTGTACTCCGGATCATGGAGAAAACAGATAGGATCGGCCATGTGCCGAAGATCCTTTATCATTGGAGAATGAGGGCTGAATCCACAGCAAACGCGATGACAGCAAAGCCGTACATTATGGAGTCCACCCGAAGAGCGAAGGAGGAGGCTCTGATCCGCAGGGGGCTTTCCGGCAGACTTACCCTGATTCCGGATATCGCACAGTACCGGGTGACCTATGTTCCCAAGGACGATCCGCTGATCTCTATCATCATACCCTCCAAGGATAATGTGGCGATCCTTGCGCAGGGGCTTAAGAGCATTCGGGAAAAGACAAATTACAGAAATTATGAGATTATTGTTGTAGATAATGGCAGCAATACGGAAAATAAGGAAAAGATTGAGCAGCTCTCTAAGCAGCTGAATTTCAGGTATATTTACCAGCCCATGCCGTTTAACTTTTCGAAAATGTGTAATATCGGGGCAAAGGCAGCCGGGGGGGCGCTGTTTCTTTTTTTGAATGACGATATTGAGATAACGGAGGCGGTAAAGGCAAATCCGTATATTCAGCCGGATACCAAAGACTGGCTTTCCATTTTGGCGGGACAGGCGCAGGTTTCGTATACGGGTGCTGTCGGATGTAAATTATATTATCCGAATACCATAAGGCTGCAGCACGCCGGAGTTTTGAATTTAAAGATTGGACCGGGGCATTGTCTTTATGGAAATTTGGATAATCTGAATTATTATTACGGCCGGAATTTGCTGGATTACAATTTTTGTGTGGTGACGGGCGCATGTCTTATGGTAGAACAAAGAAAGTTCGATGAGGTGGGCGGATTTGATGAAACTCTTCCCGTGGCCTATAACGATGTGGAGCTGTGCTTTAAATTGATCGAACATGGTTATTATAATGTATTGAGAAACGATGTGGCGCTTGTGCATCACGAGTCGATCAGCCGTGGAGTGGATGAAGCCTCCGCGGAAAAAGAGGAGCGCAGAAAGCGGGAGATGGCAAAGCTTTACGATCTGCATCCGAAGTTTGCAGGAGGTTATGACCCCTGCTATAATCCGAATCTGGCAAAGGACAAAGGTGATTTTTCCTTTGATATGAGTAATGCGCTTTTGCCGTCCCGGCTGAAAAGGATGGATACCCGTGATATGCAGTATTTTGTGCGGGCGAAAGAGGAAGACGGATTTTTGCGGTCGAATACGGAACAGATAGTGGAATCGGATGAGACCGTGCGTATAAGCGGCTGGGCATATGACGCAAGAAAGAAAAATAATAATCACAATAAAATTTGCGTTGTTTTACAGAGCGATACGGCTGCATACACAGTACCATGCAGGACAATCTATCGAAATGATATCGCCCGAAACGGGAAAAAAGGGGCGAGTACAAGAGGGACGTCGTTAGTAGGCTTTGAGACCGTGTTTTTAAAAGAAAAAATGGAACCGGGCCGTTATCAGGTTGGAATAGCGGTCGGAAAACTGTATACAATGTGCGATTGTTATGTATCGCAGGGAGAGTGAGAGAGGAGATCCGGCTATGAATATTGTGTTATTATCCGGCGGTTCGGGAAAGCGTCTTTGGCCGCTGTCGAATGATATCAGATCAAAACAGTTTATAAAAATTTTCAAGAATGCGGATGGAAACTACGAATCCATGCTTCAAAGGATGTACCGCCAGATCTGCAGGATCGATGCGGACGCAAAGGTGACGATTGCGACCTCAAAGTCTCAGGTGTCTGCAATTACTAACCAGATTGGCGAAAACGTGGGGATTTCTATTGAACCGTGCAGGAGAGATACCTTTCCTGCAATTGCGCTTGCAACGGCATATCTGGTTGATGTGATGGGAGTGCCGGAGGAGGAGCCGGTAGTCGTCTGCCCGGTGGATCCCTATGTGGAGAGCGACTATTTTGAGATGCTCAAGGAACTGAGCGATCAGGCAAAAAAGGGGGAGGCGAACCTTGTGCTTATGGGAATGGAACCGACCTATCCGAGTGAAAAATACGGATATATTATTCCCGTCGGCAAGGATCGGGTTAGTGAAGTTTCTACTTTCAAAGAAAAGCCGGACGTTAAGACGGCAGAAAAATATATTGGTCAGGGTGCTCTGTGGAATGGCGGCGTTTTTGCCTACAAGCTGAAATATGTGCTGGAAAGAGCGCATGAACTGATTGATTTTGCAGACTATCAGGATCTTTTTTCAAAGTATGATACGCTGACAAAGATCAGCTTTGATTATGCGGTTGTGGAAAAGGAACCGCACATTCAGGTGATGCGCTTTGCCGGACAATGGAAGGATCTGGGGACCTGGAACACCCTGACGGAAGCGATGGATGAACATATTGTCGGGGACGCCAGAATGAATGATACCTGCGACAATGTTCATATCATCAATGAAATCGGCGTTCCGGTGCTTGCCATGGGGCTTAAAGATGTGGTTATTTCCGCAAGCCCGGAGGGAATTCTGGTTTCTGACAAAGAGCAGTCCAGCTACATTAAGGCCTATGTGGATCAGATCGATCAGCAGATCATGTTTGCGGAAAAATCATGGGGAAGCTTCCGGGTACTGGATGTTGAGGATGAGAGCCTGACGATTAAGATTACTTTGAATCCGGGACACAGGATGAATTATCATAGCCATGAGAGGCGCGATGAGGTCTGGACGATCATTTCCGGAAAAGGAAAGACCATCGTGGATGGAATGGAACAGCCGGTAAAAGCAGGGGATGTGATCACCATAGAAGCGGGGTGCAGGCATACCATTATTGCGGATACCGAGCTTAAGGTCATTGAGGTGCAGCTTGGTAAGGAGATTAGCGTTCATGACAAGCAAAAATTCGAGCTGGAAGACTGAACGGGGGAACCGCCCCTTTTTGTTAAAACCGGTGGGGAAGGATTACCTCTGGGGAGGCAGCCGGCTAAACGATGATTTTGCCAAGGATATTGATATGGTTCCGTTGGCGGAAACCTGGGAATGTTCCACGCACCCCGACGGGCCGAGTATGGTTGCAAGCGGGGAGTTTCAGGGAAAGCTGCTTCCGGAGGTGCTTAAATCACATCCTGAATTTCTGGGGTCGCATCCGGCGTCCCGGATGAAAGGCACAGGAAGAGCATTGAGATCGGGGGAGCTTCCCATATTGATCAAGTTTATTGATGCAAAAAGAGATCTGTCTGTTCAGGTACACCCGTCGGATGCCTATGCATACGAATATGAAAACGGACAGCTTGGCAAAACGGAAATGTGGTATGTGCTTGACGCCGCTCCGGATGCAGCGTTGGTTTACGGTTTTTCCCGGGATGTGTCGGAGAGGGAGCTTCGGAAAAGCATTCAAAATGGGAGCCTGGAAAAGTATCTGCAAAAGGTGAGGGTGAAAAAGGACGATGTGTTTTACATTGAGTCGGGAACGGTTCACGCAATCGGAGCAGGGGTTTTGGTCGCGGAGATTCAGGAGAATTCCAATCTGACCTATCGGTTATACGATTATAACCGGGTGGACAGATATGGCAATTTGCGGGAACTGCACGTGGATAAGGCTCTCCGGGTGGCAGACACAAGGGCGTCCTCCACGCCGAGACAGCCGATGCGTGTGTTGAAATACAAGAAAGGCTGCGCTTCGGAGCTTTTGTGCCGCTGTAAATATTTTGAGACAGAGCGTCTTTTGATTAATACGGAGAGAAATCATGATCTGGTGCCGTTTCAGACAAACAGCAATTCTTTTCAGGTGCTGTTGTGTACCAGAGGCTGCGGGATGCTGTTTATGGAGGATGAAGAATATCTTCCGGTATTTAAGGGCGATTGCATTTTTATACCGGCAGATTCCATACCGATGCGGATACATGGCAGGATGCAGCTTTTAAAGGTGAGTTGTTAAAGGAGAACTTTATGCTGAATACAAAAATCAGAAATGAATATGAGCGGTGGGCAAAGCTTGCGTCTGCGGATATGGATCTGATAGCGGAATTGCAGGCGATGGCAGGGAATGAGGAAAAGATAGAGGACGCCTTCTACCGGAATCTGGAGTTTGGAACCGGCGGCCTGCGCGGTGTGATCGGTGCGGGAACCAACCGTATGAATGTCTATACGGTTGCAAAGGCGTCCCAGGGATTAGCGGATTATGTTAATAAAAAGTTTCCGGATGAAAGGCGCAGGATTGCGGTAAGCTATGATTCGCGGATCAAGTCAGACCTTTTTGCAAGAGTGGCATCTGCCGTTTTTGCTGCCAACGGGATTGAAGTCTGTATTTATTCGGAACTGATGCCGACCCCATGTCTGTCTTACGCAGTACGCAGTTTGAACTGTGCTTCCGGAATTATGGTGACAGCGTCCCACAATCCGTCTAAATATAATGGCTATAAGGTTTATGGGCAGGACGGATGCCAGATAACAACCGAAGCAGCCGATGAGATGTTGACGGAGATTGAGAAGCTGGATATTTTCGATGACGTAATGCTGGGAGATTATGATAAGAGCGTAAGAGAAGGGCGTATCTCATATATTTCGGAGGATGTGTACACAGCATTTGTGGAGGAAGTAAAAAAACAGTCTCTGCTGGGGACAAAGGCGCAGGAAAAGTCTGTAATAGATAAGAATGTGGCGATTGTGTACACACCGCTAAACGGAACAGGACTTAAGCCGGTGCTTCGGACGCTTAAGGAGACCGGATATACCAATATTACCGTTGTGGCGGAGCAGGAAAAACCGGATGGGAATTTTCCGACCTGTCCATATCCGAATCCGGAAATCCGGGAGGCGATGTCTCTTGGAATCAGCTATGCAAAAAAGTGTAATGCGGATCTTCTGCTGGCAACAGATCCGGACTGTGACCGTGTGGGAATTGCGGTAAAGGATGAGTATGGCATGAGGGAAGCCCCCGGCGAGTATGCGCTTTTATCCGGAAATGAGACGGGAATTCTTTTATTGGACTATATTTGCGCCCGGAGGATTGAGAATAAAAGGATGCCGCAAGATGCTGTTATGGTCAAAACGATCGTTACCTCCGATATGGCAAAACAGGTGGCGGATCACTATAATGTGCGCACGATTGATGTGCTGACGGGCTTTAAGTTTATCGGCGAGCAGATCGGTTTTTTGGAATCACAGGGAAAAGAGGATTCCTATATATTCGGGATGGAGGAAAGCTACGGATATTTGAGCGGCGGTTATGTCCGGGACAAGGACGCGGTGGACGGAGCCTTTTTGATCTGCGAAATGTTTGCCTACTATAAGACAAGGGGAATCAGTCTGCTGCAAAAGCTGGATGAATTATATTCATATTACGGATACCGCCTGAATACGCTTCATTCTTATGAATTTGAAGGTTCATCGGGAATGGAAAAAATGAAAGAAATTATGGAAAAATTCCGTAGTAATCCGAGCTGTTTCGGCGGAAAAAGGGTAAAGACGGTTCTGGATTACGCCAAAGGGCTGGATGGTCTTCCAAAATCAAATGTACTTAAATTTCTGCTTGAGGATAACTGTTCGGTGGTGGCGCGTCCGTCCGGAACGGAACCAAAACTTAAGATCTATATTTCGGTTACGGAATCAGACAGAGCTTTGGCAGAGATTTTAGAAAAGGATATGGCAGCAGATTTCGAGACATATCTTTAATTCAGCTCCAGTAGCTGCCGGATCGCTTTTTGCATTTCCGGGTGTTTGCGGTAGGCTTTGATCAGCCGGCGTTCTTCCTTGGTGAGCCTTGCCTGAGGGGGCAGATCTACCCGGGAGAACGCGGCCGGAACATCTTCGATCTGGTAGAACTCGCATAGTACGAGAAAGGTGTCTGAGTTTGGATGAGCCTGATTGCTCTCCCAGCCGTAAATAGTCTTGTCCTTGATGTCAAGATTATACTGTTCACGCAAAATAATACAAAGGTCATGTACCTTCAGGTTGTTTGCCTTTCGATATGCTTTTAAAACCTTTCCGATCTGTTCATTTCGCATAATAAATATCTTAAATATAAAAGCCTTTCTCGATTTCTAGGAAAATCTTAAAAGTAAGCAGCAGAAACTTCAATGAATTCTGCCTGTTAAAGAAAGTTCCCGTGAAAAAGGAAAAATATTCTTGATTTTTTGGAAAAATAGCTGAAACTTGAGAACGAAAAAAGATATTAAGAAAATTTTAACATTTTTTTACATGACAACCAAAAAGAGTATGCTATAATATATTTGTTATGGGCGCATTATCACGGAAAATTTCGTATCTTGCCGGCCTGGTGGAAAAGCATGGCTTGGTCGGTCTGGCGATAAAATTCATAGAGAAAAGAAACGAGCCGGTCGACCGGAAATACCGTGATGATTTTAGGCGGTATCTTCCGACAGAGGAGGAACTTGACAGGCAGCGGCGCAAGGAAAATACGTTTTCGTACCGCCCCTTGATCAGTATCGTGGTTCCGGCCTATCGCACGCCGGAGCCGTTTCTTCGGGAGCTGATTGCATCCCTGCGGGCCCAGAGTTATCAAAACTGGGAGCTTTGCATTGCGGACGGAAGCGGACAGGAGGAACCGGGGGCGGCGGATATCGCCGGCGGTTATGGCGATCCGCGGATAAAATATCTGCGGCTTGAGGAAAATGGCGGGATATCCCGGAATACAAACGAAGGGTTTTCTGTGGCATCCGGGGAATATATCGGCTTGATGGATCATGATGATCTGCTTGCGCCAAACGCTTTGTATGAGGTCGTCCGTGTACTGAATGAAGAAAAAAGCGGGGAACGGCCCATGCTCATTTATTCGGATGAGGATAAGGTCTCTTTCGATCTGTCCTGCCACTATGAACCGCACTTTAAGCCGGATTATAATGAGGAACTGTTGAATCATTATAATTATGTCTGCCATTTTTTTGTGTTTCACAGAGACATGCTTGATCAGGTGGGAATGCTGGACGCGGAGTTTGACGGAGCGCAGGATTACGACTTTGTCTTAAGGTGTACGGAGCGGGTAGACAAAAAACAGATTGCACATGTGGCCAAAGTGTTGTATCATTGGAGAGTATATGAGGCTTCTACGGCAGGGTTTTCAGGGCATAAGGATTATGCCTATGAGGCAGGAAAACGTGCGGTGCAGGCACATTATGACAGGCTGCGGAGGCAGAATGCTCTGTCCGGGGTGCCGGAGGATAAGACAGGCGTGCAGGACGGGGAATGTGAAGAGCCTGTTTGGACGGATACGCATGTTTTTGCAGTTAGGGGCAGGGAGTATGTGAATGCGGAAAAAAGCGTATCGCTCCCGGCAGACAGATATATGGTTTGTGCCGGAGAGGACATATACCCGAGGGACGCTGATTGGAGCAGCAGGCTATTGCAAAACTTTGCCGGACATAAGGATAAAGTCGGCATGGCCGGAGGAAAGCTTGTTTCCTCAAAGAGAGATTTTTTTGGACGAGTTTTGGCATGCGGCTATACCTTTGACAAAAACGGAATTGTTCATCCCGTTTTTTACGGTCTTAACAGTTTTAAAAAGGGTTATTACAGACGGGCGGCGGTCTCACAGAATGTGAGTGCATGCAGTCTGGATTTTTGTGTGATAGATAAAAGGGCTATGGAGGAGGCGGGAGGGATCGACCGGACGCTCCCGCCGCCATACAGGGATATGGATTTTGCTTTCCGGCTGCGGAGAGCGGGGTATCAGGTGATACTGGACGCCGGGGTAACCGCCCGGGTTGCGCGGCAGGCGGAGACAAGTCCGGGGATGCCGGCGGCTTTGGAAGAAAATAAATGGAGCAGACTTCTGGTTTTCCGCTGGAAGGAGTATATCGAAGAAGGAGATCCGTTTTACAATGAGAATATCCGTTGCGATGGCAGCCTATAACGGCGCTTTGTATCTCAGGCAGCAATTGGATTCCATTTTAAAAAATTTGTCCGATGAGGATGAAATCGTGATATCAGATGATGGTTCGACGGATGAGACACGGGCGATCGTGGAAGAATATCAAAAAACGGATACGCGGATACGTCTTTTAGACGGTCCGGGTGACGGTGTGATCGCCAATTTTGAAAATGCAATCGCGAATTGTTCGGGGGATTTCATTTTTCTGGCAGATCAGGATGATGTCTGGATGCCGGATAAAGTGGACAAAGTTATGCAGGTCTTTTCGGAGCGTTCCGTTTATCTGGTGGTTCACGATGCCAGGGTTATGGACACCGGTTTGAGCCGGGTGCTGATGGAATCGTTTTTTGCATACAGGAACTCCAAAGCAGGGGTGTTTAATAATCTGCTCAAGAATCGCTATATGGGCTGCTGTATGGCGTTTCGGAGTGAATTGGCGGAAAAATTTCTTCCCATACCCAGAGATATACCTATGCACGACCAATGGATCGGGCTGATAAGTGATGCTTTTTACGGCAAATCTGTTTTTTTACATGAGACGTTGCTGTATTACCGCAGACATGCGGAAGCGGTGTCCGATTTTGGACATAACCCGGTTAGAGTTATGATTTGTAACCGGATTTTAATATACCGATACTTGAAAAAAAGAATATGTTTGATACGAAAGGGACAGTAAAATGGCGACGAAAAAAGGCAATGATTCAAGAAAGGGTTCTTCAAACAATAATTCAAAAGCAAAGGCGTGGAAGATTTTTGCATATATCATGCTGGCAGTACAGATCGTGCTGAGTATTGTGGCGATGGTTCAGCTTATTTCCTCCAAGATGATACCTACCTCCTATCTGCTGCTCTTTGTGATAGTGGTATGGGTGCTTTTGTTTTTGGCATTTGCGCTTATGGTTCTGGTCAGAAAAAGAAAAGGACAGCCCAAGAAGACGTTTTATTTGAAACGTGGTTTGGGTACCACTTTATCTGTCTTTACAATCATTGTTTGTATCGTGGTTGTACATTACGTTAGCATATTGAATCGGACGATTGATAATATTTCACAGGATGACAATACTGTTGTTATCATCAATACCATTGCGGTATATGTTCCGATCGGTTCGTCTGCGGAGGATATCTATGGAGCTGCTGATGAGACCTTTGGATATTCCACCAGTTTTGATTATGAGAATTCCCTTATAACAGTAGAGGCTATCGAAAAAGAAGTTGGTCAGGATATTGAAACTATTGAATACGAGTCCGTATTTGAGGTGGTAGATGCTCTGTACAGCGGAGAGATCGGGGCAATGATCTTAAATTACTCCTATGAGGAGATTATTTCTGATATGGAGGGATATGAGGATTTTACTGCGCTGACAAAGATTATTTTTGAGTACGAGATTGAAACCATTGTTGAAAATCAAGGGGGAGAAACTTCAAAAGATATAACAAATGAAGTGTTCACTTTGTATTTAAGCGGATCCGATACCAGAAGCGCAAAGCTATCTACAAGCCGGAGCGATGTAAATATCATTGCCTATGTGAATCCGGAGACGAAGCAGGTGCTGCTGATCAATACTCCCCGTGATTATTATGTGCCTATTTCCATAAGCAGCAGCGGAACCCGCGACAAACTGACGCATTGCGGTCTATATGGAGTGGATTGCTCTATGGATACGCTGGAAGCGCTGTATGATACCACGATCGATTATTATCTGCAGGTGAACTTTGAGGGCTTTATGACGCTGGTGGATGCCATCGGCGGCATTGAGGTGGAATCGGATCAGTCCTTTGTCACCCTCCACTATGATGTTCAGATCAATAAGGGAATCAACTATCTGGACGGCGAGGGAACCCTTGGCTTTGTCCGGGAGCGTCTTGCCGTTAATGGTGGAGATAATGGCCGTGGAAAGAATACCATGAAGGTTATAGCGGCGATTATTAATAAGCTGTCCTCAGGGACAACGATCCTCAACAATTATTCTGCTATTATGAGCAGTATGGAGGGTATGTTCGTGACCAGCATGAGTTCAGATGATATTGCAGCACTTGTGAAGATGCAGTTGTCGGATATGAGTTCATGGGATATTCGAACCTATGCGGTAACGGGGGCAGACAGTAAAAATACAACTTATTCCACTCCGAATACGAAGTCTTATGTTATGATTCCGGATGACGATTCGGTAAATAAGGCAAAGGAATTGATCGATAAGATGGAGAACGGAGAACTTCTTACGGATGCTGATTTTGAGTAAAGTACTGGAGCTTATATGAAACTGAAAAAAAGAATACAATCGGATAAAAGAGTTGTTTTTACCATACTGAAATATTTATATTCATTTTTGCTTATTTTGCTCTCATATAAGACAACGGGATTCTTTTGTTATGTATTAATCGGAGAAACAGAATTGCTGCTCATTATGTGTTTGTCTGATATTTTGATCAGACACCATAAAGCGTTTGGATGGCTTAACTCTATCTTTTTGTTTTTGCTGAATGCAGAGTATACGGTATTGTATTTCAGCGGCAGCTATGTCACCTATGTCATGCTTGAAAATATTGATTCCGCGAAGGATTTAGCTGGTAAAGCGGCTGTATATATCATTGCAGCAGGACTTTGCGTTCTATTCTCTTTTTTGCCGGTCGGCAAAATACCGTTTCAGAGAAACAGGATTGAGCGGGTTGCTCTGGTGGCGGTACTGCTTGAGGTTTGCGGACTGGCGGCGATGGGAGCGATTTATTCTCCGGGGTATGGGGTTTACAGTTTATATAGACAATGGAATATCCATAGATCGTTATACGCAGATCTTGAATATGATTTGAAAGATTACGAGTGGCTTTTTGATAGTGACGGAATTACGGAAGAAGGCGGTGGGGCTGCTGCGTTAAGTGTCGACAGCACTAATGAGGGAAACGAACAATATACCTGCGGGATAGAGAATCCTAATGTGATTTTGATTTTTACGGAAGGGCTGTCCTATAATATCATAACCGATGAGCGCGGAATTATGCCTAATGTTACCGCATTGCAGGACAAATCGATCAGTTTCGAGAATTACTATAACCATACTTTTGCTACATATCGGGGACTTATTGGGCAGTTATATTCCGGACATCAGTTGGACGATTATGATACCAATAGTCTGATTTCTATTCAAGATATACTGAGAGATCAGGGATATTGGACAACAATAATCAACACCGAGCCATATAACTCGACGTTTTCTGACTATTTATTCAATTTTGGCTTTGATGAAGTGGTTGAGGATAAGACCAATTGCAGCGGAAATGCCCAATCCTTAACGGATAAGGAAGCTTATGATCTATTATTCGAAACTGCTGTGCGGTACAATGAGGAAAAAGAAGAACCGTTTTTTCTGGTGATTTATACCTTTGGAACGCATACATCGCTTGACTCTGCCGATGAGATTTATGGGGATGGCACCGAGCGGGTGCTCAATAGGTTTTATAATGTGGATTATCAGTTTGGACAGTTTATGTCAAGATTCGAAGATAGTGAACTGGCCTCGAATACAGTTATCGTATTTACAGCGGATCACGCGACATTTTCTGATGAGGATTTTCGGAGCGCATTTCCCGATTATGACCGCGCATGTTCTGACCTGGATGAGATACCGTTTCTGATTTATTGTGCAAACGGGCCGGCGGTACAGCTGGATGCAGGAGGAAGGAACTCTCTTGATATGGCTCCTACCGTATTGGATTATCTGAATATTTCGGAGCCTAATTATTTTTTGGGAAATTCGTTATTTGCCGAAAAGGCTGATGGGCTTAGTCTGGATACCTTCTTTTATGATCCGACTTACCTCATGAATACCGATGGCGATACGATTCGGACTCTGGATACTGAGACAAAAGAGATGGTATATGAATTACTTAGAAAATATTTTTCTGTCAGCACTCAGGAGAGAAGCGGGCAATAACAAAAAGAGAATAATATTGAATAAATTTTGATACAATAATTGTAAGTTTTAAACAAAAATAAAAATTCGCTTGAAGGTGACCATAGGTCACCTTTTATACTAATATCAGCAGATATCATTTGCATTATAAGAAAACGGGAAAATTAAAAGGAGATTCGTATGAAAGGTATTATTTTAGCGGGCGGTTCGGGCACACGCCTTTATCCGTTGACTATGGTTACATCAAAGCAGCTGCTTCCGATCTATGACAAACCTATGATCTATTACCCGATGTCGGTTCTGATGAATGCCGGTATCCGCGATATCCTGATCATCTCAACGCCGCAGGATACCCCGCGTTTTAAGGAACTGTTAGGGGACGGCAATCAGTTTGGGCTGAATCTGTCCTATGCTGTTCAGCCAAGCCCGGACGGACTGGCGCAGGCGTTTGTTATCGGAGCGGATTTTATCGGGGAGGATACGGTGGCAATGGTGCTCGGCGATAATATTTTTGCCGGGCATGGATTGAAAAAGCGCCTTCATGCGGCGGTTTCCAATGCATCTACCGGAAAGGGAGCGACGGTGTTCGGATATTACGTGGACGATCCCGAGCGCTTCGGTATAGTAGAATTTGATTCCGAGGGCAAAGCAATCTCCATTGAGGAGAAGCCTGCACAGCCGAAAAGCAATTACTGCGTGACAGGTCTGTATTTTTATGATAACCGGGTCGTTGAATTTGCCAGAAATTTGAAGCCCTCCGCCCGGGGAGAGCTGGAGATCACCGATTTAAACCGCATTTATCTGGAACAGGGGGCTTTGAATGTGGAACTGCTGGGGCAAGGCTTTACATGGCTGGATACGGGAACCCATGAGAGCCTTGTGGATGCGACGAATTTTGTTAAAACCGTTGAAACCCATCAGCACCGCAAAATTGCCTGTCTTGAGGAGATTGCTTATTTAAACGGCTGGATTACAAGGGATGATGTAATGAAGATGTATGAAGTGCTGAAAAAGAATCAGTATGGGCAGTATTTAAAGGATGTCCTTGACGGAAAGTTCAGGGAAAATCTTTACTAAAAGAGAAAAGAGGAAAGCTTATGACAATTATCGTTACCGGAGGAGCCGGATTTATCGGAAGCAATTTTGTATTTCATATGTTAGACAAGTACCCGGATTACCGCATTGTATGTCTGGATAAACTGACTTATGCGGGAAATCTGTCCACCCTTGCACCTGTTATGGACAATCCGAATTTTCGTTTTGTGAAGCTGGATATCTGTGACCGCGGGGGCGTATACAAATTATTTGAAGAAGAAAAACCGGATATTGTTGTAAATTTTGCGGCGGAATCCCATGTGGATCGTTCCATTGAGAACCCGGAAATCTTTTTGCAGACAAATATTATCGGCACGGCGACTCTGATGGACGCATGCCGCAAATACGGAATTACCCGCTATCATCAGGTGTCTACCGATGAGGTATATGGAGACCTTCCCCTGGACCGCCCGGATCTGTTCTTTACCGAGGAGACGCCGATCCATACCTCAAGCCCGTACAGTTCTTCTAAGGCGGGCGCGGATCTTCTGGTTCTTGCCTACAACAGAACGTATGGCCTTCCTGTGACGATCAGCCGCTGCTCCAACAATTATGGCCCGTATCATTTTCCGGAGAAGCTGATTCCGCTGATGATTGCGAATGCGTTGAATGATAAGCCGCTTCCGGTATACGGAGAGGGGCTGAATGTGCGTGACTGGCTGTATGTAGAGGATCACTGCAAGGCGATCGATCTGATCATTCATAAAGGACGGGTCGGCGAGGTTTACAACATCGGCGGACACAATGAGATGAAGAATATCGATATCGTTAAGATTATCTGCCGTGAGCTTAACAAGCCGGAGAGCCTTATCACCCATGTCGGAGACAGAAAAGGACATGATATGCGCTATGCGATCGATCCCACAAAGATCCACAATGAGCTTGGCTGGCTGCCGGAGACAAAATTTGAGGACGGCATCAAAAAGACTATTAAGTGGTATCTGGAAAACAAGGAATGGTGGGAGACCATTATTTCCGGCGAGTATCAGAATTACTATGAGAAGATGTACGGGAACAGGTAAAGCGTAAGTGAGGAGGAAATGTATGAAGGTTTTCGTAACCGGAGTTGCCGGACAGCTCGGTCACGATGTGATGAACGAACTAAAAAAACGCGGATACGAGGGAATCGGAAGTGATATTGCGCCGGCGTACAGCGGCGCGGCGGACGGTTCTGCAGTAACGGAGATGCCTTATGTTGCAATGGATATCACGGATGCGGCAGCGGTAGAGAAGACGTTAACCGAATTAAAGCCGGATGCGGTCGTTCATTGCGCTGCATGGACCGCCGTAGATCTGGCGGAGGATGAGGACAAGTGGGAAAAGGTATATGCGATCAATGTGGATGGAACAAAAAACATCGCAAAGGTATGCAAAGACCTGGACTGCAAGATGATATATATCAGCACGGACTATGTATTCAATGGCCGCGGCGTAAAGCCGTGGGAGCCGGACTGCAAGGACTATGCTCCGCTGAATGTGTACGGGCAGACAAAGCTGTTAGGAGAACTCGCCGTGGCGGAGGCTTTAGAAAAATATTTTATCGTCCGCATTGCATGGGTATTCGGAACCAACGGTAAAAATTTTATCAGGACGATGTTGAATGTCGGAAAGACTCACGAAAAACTAACGGTTGTAGATGATCAGATCGGCACGCCGACGTATACGTTTGATCTTGCAAGACTTCTGGTGGATATGCTTAAGACGGAAAAGTACGGGTATTATCATGCGACCAACGAGGGCGGTTATATCAGCTGGTATGATTTTACAAAAGAGATATTCCGTCAGGCGGTTGAGCTTGGCTATCGGGAGTATAGTGAAGAGCGGGTCTTAGTGTGTCCGGTAACGACGGAAGAGTACGGTATCTCCAAGGCGGAAAGACCCTTCAATAGCCGTTTGGACAAGAGCAAGCTGGCGGAGAACGGGTTTACTCCCCTTCCGGTATGGCAGGACGCTTTGAATCGTTATCTAAAGGAAATACTATAAATGGGGAGATAAAAATGGGACAGATAAAGGTTGAAAAAAATGTTGGCGGAATAGAGGGGCTGTGTGTTATTGAGCCTGCGGTACACGGCGATGCAAGGGGCTATTTTATGGAAACCTATAATCAAAATGATATGCAACAGGAAGGCCTTGACATGGTTTTTGTTCAGGACAACCAGTCCAGTTCGCCAAAGGGCGTGCTTCGGGGGCTTCATTTCCAAAAACAGTTTCCGCAGGGTAAGCTGGTCCGGGTCATCCGGGGCGCTGTATTTGATGTGGCGGTTGATCTAAGAAAGGACAGCGGAACATATGGAAAGTGGTTCGGCGTGGAACTGACGGAAGAAAACAAAAAACAGTTCTATATCCCGAAGGGGTTTGCCCATGGATTTCTTGTGCTTTCCGAATGGGCAGAGTTTTGCTATAAGTGTACGGATTTTTATCATCCGGGCGATGAAGGGGGACTGGCATGGAATGATCCGATGATCGGCATCAGGTGGCCGCAGATCGAGGGCGGATATCCGGGAGATGCCTCCGCCGTCGGATATGCCATGTCTGATGGCACGCCGCTCAATATCAATGAGCGGGATCAGAAATGGGGCGGTCTTAAGGACACGTTTTCCTTTTGAGCGCGGTATGTTTTATACCGGAAGCTGTACCGCAGTTTAGCTGCGGCACAGAAAAACACCGGCATCTTTAGTAATATGAAAGCCATTTCTTACTTTCTTTTCAACAAAGCTGCGGAAATCATGATAGCGGTCCAGCAAATATTGGTTTTGGTTTCCGTGGCAGGAAAGAATATATTCGATCAGGGGCTCCGCATGATAAAGGACGATCTCGTCGTCGTAGTGAGATCGTTTCACGGAAGCAAATTCATTGCAAAGGATATCTTCCCCATTTTCCAGACCAAACCGTTCATAAAGCTTATCCGCGGATAACACAATACGATGATCAAACTCCTGTACGAGATCGGTAATCTCTTTCATGTGGGCGGGACCGTATGCGCTGCAAAGAAAAATACCGTCCGGCATGAGTACACGGCGCACCTCCTTGCAGACAGCCCTGATATTATCGCAATAAAAGAGTACATGATTTGCAATTACCAGATGAAATGAGGCATCGGGATAGGGAATCCTGCTGCAGTCGAAGGTGGCGAAATCAAAGCGGGGATCGCCGTTGCCGAGCGTCCGGCGAACATCCCGGATCATGCCCTCTGAGATATCGGAGAGCACAATGTGGACGTCGTCAGGGAGCTTATCCATATTTCCTGTCCAGAGCGCTCCGTTTCCACAGCCGATTTCAAGGATCTGCGGCGTGTTCGGAAATGAGGCGCCGCCGGGGAAACGGTGAAAAAGGAGATCGGAGCATTGTTCGTAGATCCAGGGAAACCATCCCTGAGGGTTGACGGAATATTCCGTGTGAAGGCGAATGCGCGCAGAGATATTGCTGGCATTCTGATACTGGCTTTTCAGGCTTTTTTCCATTCCGGTCAGGTGGATAAGGGCAAGCATCTGACTCCAGTCGATCTCATTGTTCTCGTCCAATGCCTGAACGGTGTCGTCGATGGCGCCGGCCACAAGCTCCATCTGCTCAATGCGGTCCTGTATCAGCTTTTTTTGAAGCTGTAAAGAATTTTTAAGAAACTGGGGATCAGGATCTTCCACCAGCATCCCGCGGATATCGTCAAGGGAAAAGCCGAGATATTTCAGCAGAAGAATCTGCTGAAGCCGGGCGAAATCCGCATCCGTATAAAAGCGGGCTCCGGCTTGGGTGACGTAGGACGGCTTTAAGATATTTTGTTTGTCATAAAAACGGACTGTGCGTATGGAGACCTGTGCCATTTTCGCAAATTGTCCGGATGAATAGTAGCCTGGAAGTTTCATTGTGATCCCTTTCCCGCCGGAGTGCGAACGCTTCGGCGCGGTATAATACCTGTCGGTATTATACCATGTTCTTGGATGCCCTTGGAAATATTTTGTGAAAAACTTTCCAAATACTCTCAATTGTGTTAGAATAACGACATATAGTGAGTTTTTTAGTTTAGGAGGAACAGACATGGATTTCTACAAAGAATATCAGAAATGGTGCACAGATCCTTATTTTGATGAAGATACCAGAGCGGAACTGCTGGCAATTGCCGATGACAGGAAGGAGATAGAGGATAGATTCTATCGTACATTAGAGTTCGGCACAGCAGGGCTTCGGGGAGTGATCGGAGCAGGAACAAACCGCATGAACATATATACTGTTCGCCAGGCAACGCAAGGTCTTGCGAATTATATCATTTCCCAGAAGGGACAGCAGAAAGGCGTTGCAATTGCCCATGATTCCCGGCTGATGCATGATGAATTTACGGATGCGGCGGCGCTCTGCCTTGCAGCAAACGGAATCAAAGCGTACGTGTTTCCGAGCCTTCGCCCGGTTCCGGAGTTATCCTATGCAGTCCGGACATTGGGATGCATTGCAGGAATCGTAGTCACAGCGAGCCATAATCCAAGAGAATATAACGGTTATAAGGTGTATTGGGAGGATGGCGCACAGGTTACGCCGCCTCATGACAAGAATATTATGGCGGAGGTCGCACAGGTTACTTCTTTTGATATGGTTAAGACCATGGACAAGGAGGAAGCGGTCAAAGCGGGGCTGTATCAGGTGATCGGGGACGAGATTGACGAAGGATATTTTGCGGAACTGCGCAAGCTGTCCATCCATCCGGAAATCATCAAGGCGATGGCGAAGGACATTAAGATCGTCTATACGCCGCTCCACGGCACGGGATTGGAACCGGTAAAACGGGTGTTACAGGATCTTGGCTTTGAAAATGTATATATTGAACCACAGCAGGCAGTTCCGGACGGACATTTTCCGACGGCACCCTATCCGAACCCGGAAAATCCGGATGCGTGGGAGCTGGCGCTTAAGCTTGCAAAGGAAAAGGATGCGGATATCGTTCTTGCAACAGATCCGGATGCAGATCGTCTCGGCGTGTACTGTAAGGATACAAAGACCGGAGAGTATGTGACATTTACCGGAAATATGTCCGCAATGCTGATTGCAGATTATATTCTTGGTGAAAAGACGAAGAATGGAACCATGCCGGAGAATCCTGCATTGGTGGAATCGATCGTATCTACCGATATGGCAAAAGCGATCGCCGCTGCATATAATGTAGAGCTGATCGAAGTGCTTACCGGATTTAAATATATCGGCGAGCAGATGCTGAAGTTTGAAAAGACCGGATGCAATAACTATGTATTTGGGATGGAGGAGAGTTACGGATGTCTGCCCGGCACTTATGCGAGGGATAAGGATGCGCCTGCGGCTGTGACCATGCTCTGTGAGGTTGCGGCATATCATAAGGCACAGGGAAAAACTCTCTGGGATGCCATGATCGACATGTATGAGAAGTACGGGTATTACAGAGAGGGTATCGCCACCATGACGCTGAAGGGAATCGACGGGGCTGCCCAGATTCAGGAAATCATGACAAAAGCGCGGGGACAGGTGCCCGAAAAAGTCGGAAAATATGACGTGCTGGCTATTCGCGATTACAAGGCGGACACCCGCAGGGATATAAAGACCGGCGAGGTAACGTCTACCGGACTTCCGAATTCCAATGTACTGTATTATGAGCTTTCGGATAATGCATGGTGTTGTGTGCGCCCGTCAGGAACCGAACCGAAAATTAAATTCTACTGCGGAGTAAAGGGAACTACGCTGGAGGGTGCGGATGCTGATCTTGAGGAATTAAAGGCAGAAGTGCTTAAGATTTTCGAATAAACAGGAATAAAAACTATGATGAAAATATACATATGTCCGCAATGCGGCTGGATACGCATGGTGTCCCGCAGAAGGGACGTGGAATGCCACAAATGCGGCTATGACCGGATGCGGGTGACGAATCTGGATCTGGAAAAGTATACGGATATGACCGAGGATGAGCGCAGGGATTATTCGGAGGCATGGCTGTATATACACAACCGGAAAAAAGAAAAATAAGAAGAGGGAAAAGCGCATGAATCAGGCGATTGAAAATCAGATCACAACCACCAACCAGAGATATTTATCTTCACTTATCGGGAAAGAAATACCGCAGAAGCTTGAAAAACAGCTCGCAGAGATGGATTGGTCCTATTTGAACCTGATTCATCAGAAGGAGAACAGGCGTGGAGCCTTTGCGCCCCTCGGCGCGATGGAACTTCCCGAGATCCGTCAGAAGAAAGAGGAATTTAAAAAGACCGGGCAAAATGCCATTAAGGGCTGCAAAGTGGGGGCGATCCTCCTGGCGGGAGGACAGGGAACCCGTCTTGGCTTTGATAAGGCTAAGGGAATGTACAACATTGGCGTGACAAGAGAACTGTATATTTTTGAACAGCTTATTGCAAACCTGATGAAAGTGACGGAGGAGGCAAAGGCATGGGTGCCGCTGTATATTATGACCAGCGAGAAAAATGATGAGCAGACCCGGGCTTTCTTTGCAGAGCATGATTATTTCGGATACAATTCCGATTTTGTGAAGTTTTTCGTACAGGAAATGGTTCCGGCTGTTGACTTCGAGGGAAATGTCCTGATGGAGAGCGGGGATTCCCTTGCCATGTCGCCAAACGGCAACGGAGGCTGGTTTAAGTCTCTTGTAAAGGCCGGGCTGGATCAGGATTTAAGAGAAAAGGGTGTGGAATGGCTGAATGTTTTTGCCGTGGATAACGTGTTGCAGCAGATTGCAGATCCGGTATTTGTGGGAGCCACGATCGCGTCGGGCTGTGTCAGCGGGGCAAAGGTTGTCCGGAAGGCAGATCCCTATGAGCGCGTGGGCGCGCTGTGCCTTGAGGATGGAAAGCCTTCCATCATTGAATACTATGAGCTGACGCCGGAGATGGCGGAGGCGAAGGATAAAAACGGATCGCTGTTGTACGGATTTGGCGTGATCTTAAATTATCTTTTCCGAGTTGATAAGCTGATGGAGATCTTAAACCGGAACCTTCCGCTTCACATTGTGGAGAAAAAGGTTCCCTATCTGGATGAAAACGGTACTCTGCAAAAGCCCGAGGCGCCGAATGCGTATAAATTTGAGACGCTTATCCTTGACATGATCTATATGATGGATGACTGCCTGTCCTTTGAGGTGGAACGAGAGCGGGAATTTGCTCCCGTGAAGAACGCTGTGGGTGTGGATTCGGTAGAATCTGCAAGAGAACTTCTGAAATTGAATGGAATTTCCATTTAAGGGCATTATAAATAGGAAATGAATGGAATTACCGTCATAGGGGTTGCTTTTTTTGGGGAGACCCCCTAGAATGGAAATGCACATACAAAATAGAACAAATTTGTATCTAAGCGAGGTAAAATGATATGTGTGGAATCGTAGGATATGTTGGGAAGAGACAGGCGGCGCCGATCTTGCTGGACGGACTGTCTAAACTCGAGTATCGCGGTTATGACTCTGCGGGAATGGCCGTTTATGACGGCAGACAGATCAATATCAAAAAATCGACGGGAAGACTTAAGGTCTTGAGCGAACTGACCCATGATGGGGAGACGATGCCGGGGACGCTCGGAATCGGACACACCCGCTGGGCAACCCACGGGGAACCCTCGGATGTCAATGCTCATCCTCATTTTAATAAGGATCAGTCGATTGCAGTTGTTCACAACGGGATTATTGAAAACTACATAAAGTTAAAGAAAAAGCTGAACGATAAGGGATATGAATTCTGTTCGGAGACCGATACGGAGGTCGTTGCGCATTTACTTGATTATTATTATAACAAGTATGACAAAAATCCGCTGACGGCTGTCACTAAGGTTATCCACCGTGTGGAAGGCTCCTATGCCCTCGGGATTATTTTCTCGGATTTTCCCGATGTGGTTTATTCGGTGCGCAAGGACAGTCCGCTTATTGTCGGGCATTCCGAGGAGGGAAATCTGATCGCTTCCGACGTTCCGGCGGTGCTTAAGTATACGAGAGACGTATATTTTATCGAAAACGAGGAGATTGCCCGCCTGTCGGAGGAGGAGATTGAATTCTTCAATGTGGATGGGGAGCCGATCGAAAAGGAATCAAAGCACATCGACTGGGATATCAATGCGGCGGAGAAAAACGGTTATGAGCATTTTATGCTCAAGGAAATCTATGAGCAGCCAAAGGCGGTGCGGGACACGATTAGCCCGCGGATCAAGGATGGACAGATCGTTATCGAAGAGCTTGGCATGACGGACGAAGAAATCCGTGCGGTTCAAAAGATCTATATTGTGGCCTGCGGATCGGCTTACCATACCGGGGTGACGAGCAAGTATGTTTTTGAGGGGCTTGCGAGGATTCCGGTGGAGGTGGATCTGGCGTCCGAATTCCGTTACCGCGATCCTATCCTTGAGGAGGGCGCGCTGGTGGTGATCATCAGCCAGTCCGGTGAGACTGCAGATTCCCTTGCTGCGCTGCGCCTTGCAAAGGAGCGCGGGATTAAAACCCTTGGAATCGTCAATGTGGTGGGAAGCTCTATTGCACGTGAGGCGGATAAGGTGATGTACACCTGGGCGGGGCCGGAGATCGCGGTTGCGACGACTAAGGCGTATAGCTGTCAGCTGGTTGCCCAATATCTGCTCGCCCTTAAATTTGCTCAGGTTCGGGGACAGATCGAAGATAGCAGGTGGAAGGATTATCTGAATGACCTTGAGATGCTTCCGAATCAGATAGAAGCTTTGCTGGGATCAAAAGAGCGCATCCAGAGATTTGCAAACCGCTATGTTGCCGCTAAGGATGTATTTTTCATCGGGCGGGGAATCGATTATGCGATTTCTCTTGAAGGATCTTTAAAACTGAAAGAGATTTCTTATATCCATTCGGAAGCATACGCGGCGGGAGAGCTGAAACATGGCACAATCTCTCTGATCGAGGACGGAACTCTTGTCATGGCGGTTGTAACCCAGGAGGAACTGTACAAAAAAACGATCAGCAACATTGTCGAAGTAAAAACCCGGGGAGCGGTTGTCCTTGCAGTAACGAACGTGGATAATATTGAGATCGAGAAAAATGCGGATTATGTGATCTATGTCCCAAAGACCAATAAATATTTTTCAAACTCCCTTGCAATCATTCCGTTGCAGTTGTTTGCATATTATGTATCTGTTGGAAAGGGGCTGGATGTTGATAAGCCCCGCAACCTTGCAAAGTCAGTTACAGTAGAGTAAGACAAAGCTGTCGGTTTTTTGTTTTGCTTTGAGCAGGTAGTAAGGAGTAAAAAATGAGTACATTTAAAGAGAAACTGGTATCAGGATTGAAAACGGTTGGAAAGCTTCCGCAGAAGATCGCTTCATGGTCGCAGAAAACCCAGATCATTGTGGCGGCAAGTACGGCGGGAACGTTGATGGTCGCGTCCGTTGGAGGGGTTGCGATCTATCAGCACGGCAATTCGGAGGAGACCATAGTGGAAGAGGAGACGGACACCCAGGTGCAGGTGGTGGAAAATGACACGCAGGAGACGCTCACCTCTACGGAGATCGTTGATATTCCGGACTATGTATCCTGTGTGATCTCCAGCAATTCGATCGAGAAGGATCTGACGATCTATATTAAGGGATCTGACAATAAGAAGATCGAGGGGGAACCCTTTGAGGTAAAGCTGATCGATCCGGATGATGCGGATTTACTCGAGGATGCGCTTGCTGCAATCGATGATATCAACGAGCAGCTTGCAGATCTTGAAACAGAAGAGGATGACGGCGATTCGGATGTCAAAATAGACAGCACCACCGGGAACGGGACGCTTACGCTCAACTCGGCTGACGGAGAAGAATCGACGGAGGCAGAGAGCGCTGCGGGGGAGAATACCATTTATCTTTCATCTCTGACAGGAGAGGAAATGACCGAAAAGGATGAACTCCTTTTGGAGAAGGAGGAGGCGATCGCGGCGTATGCTGAAGCCCTTACTTCTCTTAAAGGAGATACATATAAGGACTCTGACAGCGACGGAATGATCTATATCCAGTCCATAACAGATGGAGACTATGTTGCGTGTCTGATCCCTGCGGACAATTATGATGCGGACAGCTATGCGGTAGAGGTCAATGTAAAAGAGAAGATTGAATATAAGGCGGTAGAAAATATCGAGGATAAGATCGTTTCGGAGGCGGCAGCCGGCGATGTGGAGGAAACACATGACGAAATTGTCGTTGAGGCGGTAGCTTCAAATACGGTAGAATTTGTGGAGTCGAAGACGGAGACCCTGCCGGGACTTTTTATTGAAGCAAAGGCGGCTGCTCTTAAGGCGTCTGCAAGCAGCGAGGTAAATACCGCGACTGCGGAAAAGAAGGGCGGTTCCGAAGCGGGCGGCGATAATACTCAGTCGACCGAAACCGAATCCGGAACGACAACGGAAACGCAGACACAGACACAGGCGCAGACGGAGACAGAAACCAAGACAGAAACAGAGACAGAAACAGAGACAGAAACAGATACAACCGATGGGGCGGAAATCACGGGCAGTATTCAGGGCAGGATCTATCTGGCGGCGGTAACGGGAAACACCTCCGGCGATCAGACGTCAAAATTGTCGGTCACAGAGAGCGCCACGGTCTATTCGGACGTATCCGGCGCCAATATGATCGCAATTGTCGTGACTGCGGCGAATGTCTCAAATGTAACGGTAAAATCGGATAATTCCAAGCTTACGGTAAGCGGCAGCGGCAGCAGCTATACGCTGACGGCGGCCGGAGCGACGAGCGACGCCTCTGCGATGGTCACGGTTTCCGGAACAGATATCAATGAAGAAACGATTTCCGTAACCTGCGCGGTGACGATCAAGGGGTCGATGAACCAATTGGTGGATGAGGCGGGAAATGTCCTGTATATGGACAATCTGGGGGAAGCTCTGGCTTACTATAAGAATTATAGTGCATCCACGACCTATTATTATCAGAGTGATGAACCGAATGTGGTTTATTACGGCTGGCAGACGATCGACGGAACCCGTTATTACTTTGACAAAAACGGAGAAAAAGTGACGGGAACGCAGACTATTTCCGGAATTACCTATTCCTTTGGCTCCGATGGGGCGCTTTTGACCAGCGGTTATGGTATTGACGTTTCCAAGTGGCAGGGAACAATCGATTGGAAGCAGGCGTCCACAGCGGTTTCCTTTGCGATCATCCGGGCCGGGTACAGAGGCTCCAGCGGAGGTCTTGCAATAGACAGCTATGCGGGGACGAATATCAAGAATGCAACGGCAAACGGTGTGAAGGTCGGGCTGTATTTTTACTCCAGAGCAGTCAATGAGGTTCAGGCGGTCGAGGAAGCATCCCTTGCCATCAGCATAGCGCAGCAGTATGGAGGCATCAGCTATCCGATCTACATCGATATGGAGGCGGATAACCAGAAATCACTTTCCACCGCCCAGAGAGATGCGGTCGTACTGGCGTTTTGCACTACGGTTAAGAATGCCGGGTATCAGGCGGGCGTATATGCGAATAAGAACTGGCTGACCAATTACCTGACGCCCTCCAGCTATACCGGATATTCTATCTGGTGCGCACAGTACAATACAAGCTGTACATACGGAGGCAGGTATGATATCTGGCAGTATTCCAGCAAAGGCTCTATTCCGGGAATCAAAGGAAACGTAGATCTGGATAAGAGTTACTTCTAAAATGACAGGGCAGATTCGGCGGAGACGATGAAAGTCTTCGCCGTTTTTTAAACAAAATCATCAAATTTTTATCACAAAATAGACACAGATTTTGGCTAGACTATATCCCAGATACAAAAGGAAACGAAAGGAGTCTGAGAATCATGGATGATCAAAATATAAGAAACACAGATGTAAATTCCGCTGTCGGCGGCGGATATCCCTGTCAAATGCAGGATTGCGGTAACAGGAAGGCATATGAGGAGAGCTTGCAGGATCGGATATATACGGGAGTGCAGCAGCCTTCACAGGGGGCATCGGGCCGGACGGAGTCTCCGATATATACCGCACAGCAGGAGGCACAGGCGCAGCAGAATTTAGAGAAATCCGGAAAAGTGCAAAAAAAGAGAAAAAGCGGGTTTGGCGCTATGCTCGCCAAGACAGCTGCCGCGGCGGCCGTATTCGGACTGGTCGCGGGGAGCATATTTACCGGCGTCAGCTACGCAGGCAGCAGTATAATCGGTACCACCGGCAGCAGTATATCGGAGGCAGCAGGCGCCGACAGCGGTTCCGGAGCCGGAGAAAGCGGGGCGGAGGATTCTTCAACTGAAACAGGCGGTTTAGCCCTTCCGTCGGGGGATCTGTTGGACTATACTGAGATCGGCACAGGCGCGGTGGCGGATCTGACGGATGTTTCCGCGATTGCGGAGGAGGTGATGCCGAGTATTGTGGCCATCACTAATATCGGCACATATACCTATCAGGGCTATTTCGGACAGTCCCGGACCTATGAGAGTGAGAGCTGCGGTTCCGGGATCATTATAGCTCAGGATGAGCAGTACATTTATATCGTGACGAACAATCATGTGGTCTCCGGAGCCGATTCCCTGTCGGTGCGGTTTGTGGATGATTCATCCGTAAGCTGTGAGATTCAGGGAACCTACGCTTCAAATGACCTTGCGGTTGTAAAGGTAGAGATCAGCAGCATTGAAGCGGAGACGCTGCAAGTGATCAGGGTGGCAACCGTCGGCGATTCGGATAGTTTGAAGGTCGGCGAGCCTACCATTGCGATTGGGAATGCCCTTGGCTACGGACAGTCGGTCACTACGGGAATTGTCAGCGCATTGGGGCGCACGGTGACGGTTTCTGACGGTTCCTCGACGGTTACAAACACGAACCTGATCCAGACGGATGCTGCGATCAATCCGGGGAACAGCGGAGGGGCGCTGCTCAATGCGGCGGGAGAGGTGATCGGTATCAACTCCGCGAAATACTCTGACACTTCGGTGGAGGGAATCGGCTATGCGATTCCGATCACCGACGCTATGGAGATTGTGGAGGAGCTGATCGAATACGGAGCGGTCGTTTCCTCACAGACAGCATATCTGGGGATTCAGGGACAGAGCGTATCGGAGGATATGTCAAAGGCATACGGAATGCCGGTCGGCGTATATGTCTATGCGGTAATTGCAGGGACTGGCGCGGAGGAAGCCGGGCTTCAGATGGGGGACGTCATTACCGCGCTGGACGGCAATGAAATCCTGACGATGGATGAACTGAAAGCAGCATTGGAGGATTACAGCGCAGGCGATACGGTTACGCTTACGGTAGAGAGAATATCCAACCGGGGATATCAGTCAATGCAGATACAGGTTACGCTGTCCGGCTTAGACAGCATCTCACAGTAAATAACAGAAAACCATTCTTTCCACGGTAAAGTGGGGAGAATGGTTCTTTTTTTTGTTTAGGACGTTGATGAAATGCAAAAAAAGAGATATAATTCTCTTATATATGCATTGAATACCGGAGAAAAAATATGAAGATTATTTTGCAGTTCTGCAAGTTTGGCATAGTCGGTCTTTTGTGCTTTCTGATCGATTATGGGCTTATGGTGGCGCTGACAGAGACTACAAATTTGAGTTATTTTAGTTCTTGTGGGATATCTTATACAACGTCGGTAGTTGTCAATTACATTTTGAGCATGCGGTTTGTGTTCAAAGGCAAGGACGGCATGAGCAAGTTTATGGAGATCGTTGTCTTTATCATTCTCAGTATTATCGGACTTGCATTTAACCAGCTGATCATGTGGATCGCAGTTGAGACGTTTCAAATTTTTTATGCAGTCGCAAAGATTTTGGCAACAATGATGGTGACTGTATACAATTTTATTTCAAAAAAAATTTTTTTAGAATGAGGGGACAGGCATGAAAAAGAAAAAAATAGTGATTGCATTAGGACACGAAGCTCTCGGAAGCACGCTGCCGGAACAGCATGCGGCGGCACAGCGCACGGCAAAGGCGGTTGCAGATTTTATAAGGGAGGATTATCAGGTCGTGATCACCCACAGCAATGGATCTCAGGTCGGGATGATCCATACTGCAATGTCGGAATTCTGCCGAATCTATCCGGAATACACGGCGACGCCCACCTCCGTATGCTCTGCAATGAGTCAGGGATATATCGGATATGATCTTCAGAGTGCAATTCGCACGGAGCTATTGAATCGCGGTATCTATAAAACGGTTTCAACGATCCTGACGCAGGTGGTCGTGGATCCCTATGACGAGGCGTTTTATCAGCCCACCAAGGTGATTGGACGCGTGATGGGGCGCGAGGAGGCGGAGGAAGAAGAGAAGAAGGGAAATCATGTAGTGGAGGTGGAGGGCGGTTTCCGCAGGATCGTGGCGGCTCCGAAACCGATGGATATTGTTGAGATCGATGCCATTCGCGCCCTTTCCGATGCGGATCAGGTGGTCATTGCATGCGGCGGAGGCGGGATCCCGGTGCTGGTGCAGAACAACAGATTACAGGGGGCAAGTGCGGTGATCGAGAAGGATCTTGCGGCAGGAAAGCTTGCGGAGCTTGTGGACGCGGATATGCTTGTGATCCTGACCAGCGTAGATAAGGTATGCATAAACTTTGGCAGAGAGGACGAAAAGGCGTTAGACACTTTATCCGTTGCGGATGCGAAAAAATATCTTCAGGCGGGGGAATTCGGTGAGGGAACCATGAGACCCAAGATTGAGGCGGCAATTGACTTTATCGGTGAATCTGCAATCCGCTCGGCGCTTATAACGAAGCTGAATAAAGAGGAGACGGAGATTACAGGGGGAATGGGTACCCTTATAAAGAAATAGCATATCCTGACAGGATAACGGAAAAGCAAGGAGTGATAATTATGGAGAGTCAGGCAATCCGGAAGCGCTGTGAGATTCCGGATGAATATAAGTGGTGTCTGGAGGATATGTTTCCAAGTGATGAAGCCTGGGAGCAGGAATGTGAAACATTGCTGGAGAAGGCAGAGAGCATTAAGGCGTTTGAGGGAACGCTCGCCTCAAGCGGGAGACAGCTGCTGGATTTTTTTCAGAGGCAGGATGAGCTGTCCTATTATGAGGGGCGCGTCATTGCGTATGCGAACCAGCGATACCATCAGGATACGGCCGTTGCCAAATATCAGGCGTATGCTTCAAGGGCTGACCATGCGTCTGCGGCAGCGTCGGAGGCAGTTTCCTTTGCAAAACCGGAGATTTTGGAAATACCAAAGGAACGTTTGGATGAACTTATGGCGGAGGAACCAAAGCTTAAGAAATATGAGCGCGCAATAAGCGAGATCCGCCGGTTTAAGGAGCATACCCTCTCTGCGGCGGAAGAACGGCTGCTTGCGAGAATGGGGGAGGCTGCCGCAGGCCCGGCTAATACATTTTCCATGTTTTGCGATGCGGATATCCGCTTTCCTTCCATCCGAGATGTGGAGGGAAACCGCATTCCGATCACAAACGGCAATTTTATCCTTCTTCTAAACAGCCGAGACCGGAGCTTGAGAAAACGGGTTTTTGAAGCGTATTACAAAACCTATGCGCAATGGGGAAATACCATAGCGGCAATGTATGTCAATCAGGTAAAGCTGAATCAGTTTTTTGCGGATGTCTCCAGATATTCCGGTTCACGGGCAATGTTTCTGGATCATGCAAATATTCCGGAGAGCGTTTACGATAATCTGGTGGAGACGGTTCATAAGCATCTGCCGGCAATGTACCGGTACATTTCTGCAAGAAAACGGATATTGGGAGTCGGACAGCTCCACATGTATGATATTTACGTTCCGATCGTGGATGCGGTGGAACATACCTATACTTTTGAGGAGGCAAAGGAGCTGGTGCTTGCAGCCCTAGCCCCGATGGGGGAGGAGTATGTATCCATTCTGAGGAAAGGTTTTGAGGAACGCTGGATCGATGTGTATGAGAATGAAAATAAGCATAGCGGGGCATATTCCTGGGGCACCTATGGAACCCATCCCTATGTGCTTATGAATTTTCAGGGGGATCTGGACGGCGTATTTACCCTTGCCCATGAGATGGGGCATGCGATTCACACCTATTATTCAAACAGCGCCCAGCCTATCACCTATTCGGGATATATGCTTTTTGTGGCGGAGGTTGCCTCCACATGCAATGAGGCGCTTTTGATCCATTATCTTCTGGAAAATACAGAGGACCCGAAGGAAAAGTTATATTTGATCAATCATTATCTGGAGGGCTTTCGGACGACATTATTCCGTCAGACAATGTTTGCGGAATTTGAGCAGATTGTCCACAGCAGACAGGAGGCAGGGGAGTCGTTGACGCAGGAAGCGCTAAACAAGATATACCATGATCTTGTTGTCCTGTATCACGGACCGGATATGGTGGTGGATGAGGAAATAGACCACGAATGGATGCGCATACCGCATTTTTATAATTCTTTCTATGTGTACCAGTATGCGACGGGATATTCGGCGGCTACCGCTTTTTCCAACAAAATTCTTAAGGAAGGGAAAACGGCGGTGGATGCATATATAGGAAACTTTTTAAAGGGCGGATGTTCGAAGTATCCAATTGAGCTTCTAGCGGCTGCCGGAGTGGATATGGGGACGCCGGAACCGGTAGAGCAGGCGCTTTTGGTATTCGAATCCTATCTTGGGATGTTTGAGAATCAGATGCAGATAAAGACAGGGAGGTATAATGATGGATTTACAACAGAGACAGATTAGAGAGAGAAACCGGACTGGTTTCATTACGGCGACAGTCATTGCCGCAGCAATTTTAGGGATCACTTTATTGGAATTTGTGAATGGTTTTGACATTCGGATGGTCATCCGTCTTGTGGCGAGCATTGCCGTATTGGTCGTGATTGCCGCAGGTTATGGAAAGATGAAGGACATGGAGGCATATAAGCATGTCTGCGGCTGTTCTATGATCGTTTTATATATCGCCACGCTGTTTACCGCTATGGTTGGCGGGATGTATGCGATTGTCTATGCAATAGCGATCCTTGTTATGATATTCGGAGATAAACAGTTGACCCGCATCGGTGCGGCGGCAGCGGTTGTCTTTTTGCTGATCTGCCAGATATTACTGGTAAAGCAGGGAATTAATAGCGTTTCGGAGGCGGTTATCGACGTGGTGTTTACCGTTATTGCATGCGCCCTTATCATGGTTGTTGTAAATACGCAGAACCGCCATTCCGAGGAGAGCATCAGAGCGGTAAAAGCCGGGATGGAGGCGCAGGTGCAGACCTCCGATGATATTGTCAGGCTGGCGCGGCAATTGAATCAGGAGTTTATGCAGGCGAAAGAGACTGCTGATACCCTGAACGAGACGATGAATACCACGCATGTTTCCGTGACGGAGATTGCGGACAGCAGTAAGATGACCGCGGAGGCTATTGAGCAGCAGACAGGTCAGACTGCGGATATTCAACAGAGCATTCAGGAGGTGGGGAATCAGGCGAGAAATATCGGCGAGATTTCCGACCGCACGAATACGACGGTGGACGAGGGCGTTGAGCTGATCGGAAGGTTAAGGGCGCAGGCGGCTGAAGTCGCAAAGATCAATATTGAGACGCGGGCTACCACCCAGGCGTTGAATGAGAGTATCAAGGATGTACAGGCGATTACCGAGACGATTCTTGGAATTTCCAGCCAGACAAATCTGTTGGCGCTGAATGCTTCCATCGAGGCGGCGAGAGCGGGAGCGGCAGGAAAGGGCTTCGCGGTGGTTGCGGAAGAAATCCGGACGCTGTCCGAGAGCACAAGACAGGCAACGGAGCAGATTTCCGACATCATAGAGCGGCTGACAAAGGACGCCCAGAGTGCGGCGGAGAGCATGACGCAGTCCGCTAATTATGCCCAGAAACAGAATGAATTGATCGAGGAGACGGGCGGAAAGCTGAATGATATTAAGGTGGAGACAGACGAACTTCATGAAGGTGTGATTTTGGTCAACGGCTCCGTGCAGAACATCATTGATGCAAACACCAGGATTATGGACAGCATCACGAATCTTTCGGCTACGAGTGAAGAGGTTGCCGCATCTACCGATACTGTTCTTTCCATCAGCGACTCATCGATGACGGCGTTAGGCGATATGAACAGGACATTAAAGGGAATCGGAGAGATTTCCGGTCAGCTGGAGAACGTTGCAAGGAAGCAGGGAGAGGAATATGGAACGAATTAAAAGCTTTGAGATCAATCACAATATTCTTGAACCGGGATTTTACATATCAAGGGAAGACGGGGATATCATTACCTATGATCTGCGCACGAGGAAGCCGAATGCAGGAGACTATATGAGCAATATTGCCATGCATTCGGTGGAGCATATGTTCGCAACCTGTATCCGAAATTCACGGATCGCTTCGGAGGTAGTATATTTCGGACCGATGGGCTGCCAGACAGGATTTTACCTGTTGGTAAGGAACCGGAAACCATCGGAGGTTTTTGCCATCACAAAGGAAATCCTGACGCAGATACTGGAATACGAGGGCCCGGTGTATGGAGCCTCCGCAATCGAGTGCGGCAATTACCGGAATCTTTCTCTTGATGAAGCAAAGCAGGAATGCCGAAGATATCTGGAAGTGCTAAATGCCCAGACAAACATGGAATTCACATATCCAAAGGAGAACGAGGAATAATGAAGCTTGGAATTATCGGAGCTATGCAGATGGAGGTTGACAACCTGAAGGAAGCGCTGGCGGACACTTCAAATGCTGTGTACAGCGGAGTTGATTTTGTCTGCGGAAAAATGGGCGAGGTTGAGGTGGTTGCGGCGGTCTGCGGAATCGGCAAGGTATTTGCAGCTATCTGTGCGGAGGCGATGATCTTAAAATTTAATGTGGATATGATCATCAATATAGGGGTGGCGGGCTCGCTGACCAGAGATCTGGGAGTTTTGGACGTTGCCCTTGCGGATAGGGTAGCACAGCACGATATAGACACTACCCCGATAGGGGATCCCTATGGCCTGTTATCGGGAATCAATGAAATCTATCTCCCCGCGAGTGAACCGATGCGAAAGCTTATGGAGGAATGTCTGAAAGAGGAAGGGATCCATTATCTGGTGGGACCCATTGCAACCGGAGACCAGTTTATTGCGTCATCGGAGAAAAAAAACTGGATCAGAGAGCATTTTGCCGCAATTGCAGCGGAGATGGAGGGCGGCAGTATCGGGCATGTGTGCTATGTGAACCGGATTCCGTTTCTGATCTTAAGGTCCATTTCCGACAGCGAGGGCGGGGCGATGGACTATCAGACTTTTGCGGAGAAGGCAGCGATACAGTCCATCGACGTTGTCATCCGGTTTATCAAGAGATCCCCGGAGCTGGCGCTGTGATCAGGAGTATCGGGAAATCCCTGCGGCTTGTGCGGGGAAACGGGTTCTAGCAAAACAAATCCGCTCATATAGTATAACAAGAGTTATACCGGGTGAGTATATGAAATGGAATAACGTGCGGAAAGGATCACGAAAGAAAGCTGTCGCCGGTTTTCTTGCGGTGATCCTTTTTTTGGGTGTTTCAGCAGTATCTTATGTGGCAACAAAGGCGGTTGTCACCAGCAGCACATACGGGGATCGGGAATTGCCGATTTACAGCGTAGATACCGAGGAGAAAAAAATTGCGCTAAGCTTTGATGCGGCGTGGGGGGCGGACGATTTCGAGTCTATTATGGAAACCCTGGAAAAACATCAGGTGCATGTGACCTTTTTCATGACAGGAGGATGGGTGGAAACTTATCCGGAATGTGTGAAAGAACTGGTGGAGAGAGGTCATGATCTTGGCAATCACAGCGAACATCACTATGATATGCCTACGCTTTCAAAGGCGGAACAGAAGGAGGAGCTGTTAAGCGTTCACGAGAAAGTAAAGGAATTGACCGGATATGAAATGTTTTTGTTCCGTCCGCCCTATGGTTCCTACGACAACAACCTGATCAATACTGCTTATGAAATCGGATATTATCCGATCCAATGGAGCGTTGACAGTCTGGACTGGAAGGACTATGGCGTGGATTCCATCATCAATACAGTCTGCAATCACAAAGCACTTGGACCGGGAGCAATCATTCTGTGCCACAATGGCGCAAAATATACTGCGGAGGCGCTGGATACGATGCTTACGAAGCTGGAAGAGCAGGGATATGAGATCGTTCCGATCTCGGAGCTTATCATGCGGGAAAATTACCACATGGATGTGACGGGGAAGCAGGTTGCAGATTAGCGGGAAAAAGGAATAGAAATATAGGAGTGACAAATCTCGTTTTATCAAAAGGGGAGCGCTTGGTAAAAATGCCGATAAAAATACGGAAGAAAAAAGTATAAAAATAATCGAAAAAAGTGAATTAAAAACTGTTTTTTATCGATTCTATTGTGAAAATTGAATAAATACACTTTTTATTGCGCAACTAATTTTGAAAGTTGCGCAAATTTTATTTGTGTATTTTGACTAATTACAAGAATCAAAGAAATTGTAAGATAATAATAAAAAATAAATTAATTATTGGGGAAAATGACGATTGATGGGAGAGTGGATTGGATGGTAAACTATCTATATCACATGTGCAACCGATTGCACAAGGCCGGAAAGTATTACAGTTGGAGGGAAGGATATGAAGAAAAAGAAGTGGCTGCAACGTGCCGCGGCAATTTTATTGACTGCGGCAATGTGTTTTGGACTGACTCCCGCAGACGGTTTATCGGGACTGTTTGAGGTTCAGGCGGCGGATGAGGGCTATTCCGTTACGGTAACGCCGAGTACCACCAATGTGAAAGCGGGAGATACGGTGACCTTGACGATTACTGCTACAAGTGATGGGAAGACGATTACGGATCTTAGCGGTGCAGGGCTTAGTCTGACCACATGGCTTGACAATTACGCCGATAACAATCATAGCGATGGAAATAGCGATGCAACAATAGAATCTCCGAATGCTTTAGAGACAACTGTCAAGTTGCCAAGCGAGGGAACCTATTACCTTGTAACGGATTTGTATGATGGCAGCTGGACGAAGCTGGCTACTTATACTACCACATTTACGGTGACGGCTTCCGATGATTCGGGAGACGATGATGGCAATGGCGAAACCGATACAGATACGGATGACATCGACGATTCCGAAAGTGATATGGTTGATATCGAATTGGATAATGGCGACTTCGAAAATGGCGACGAAAATTGGGATTTGGTCGGATTTGCGATAGGAAAAGATTCAGGAGCCAGCAACAATACTACCTATGCGTTGAATCTCTGGCTTAGTAATGATGATGAAGCTAATGGCTCCGCAGCATATACGGTAACATTAACAGAGGGAACTTATCAGTTTGGCTTTAAGGTATCAGGATCGATAGGCGATGGGCTGGAGTGTTCGGTTGTGAACACGGCTGGTGAGATATTACACCGCAATGCAGGTAGTCTTTCTTCTCAGGGATGGGATATCTGGGATACTTATTCCACCCAAAAATTCACCTTAGATGTCGAGACCACAGTTACATTTAAATTGTCTGGTACTGTTGCAGCAGGAGCCTGGGGCTGGTTCGATGATCTTACTCTGAAAGGAACCGGTTCCGTCGTTGAGGAAGAAGATACCTCCGTGGAAGCGGACATCAATGTGACAAAAGTCAATAATCTTTCCGAAGATTTTATTATGGGAATGGATATTTCCTCCATTATATCCGAGTTCAATAGCGGTGTAACCTATAAGGATTTTAACGACAATACGATTGATAATATTACGGATTTCTGCAAGTTTTTAAAAGAGTGCGGAGTAACCCATATCCGGGTCCGCATCTGGAATGATCCGTATGATGATAACGGCAACGGATATGGCGGCGGTAATAACGATATCAATACGGCGGTAGAGATCGCCAAGGGATGTGCGGCTGCCGGGCTTAGCATGCTTTTGGATTTCCATTGCTCTGACTTCTGGACAGACCCGGGTAAGCAGATGGCGCCGAAAGAGTGGGCAGATTATGATTTAGAGGGAAAGGAAACTGCGCTAAAGTCGTTCCTGACGGACTCTCTGGGGAAAATCAAAGATACCGGCGCGGATATTGCGATGGTACAGGTTGGAAATGAAACTACCGGCGGCTTTATCGGCGAGACGAGTGTCGATAATATGTGTGCGCTGTTTAATGCCGGAGCGCAAGCAATCAGGGAGTTTGACCAGAATATCAAGATTGTGATCCATGTTACGAATCCGGAAAAGAGCAACATGACCACATGGGCGAAAAACTTAAAGGATAATGAGGTAGACTATGATATTCTGGCAACCTCGTATTATCCGTCATGGCATGGAACCTTTGCGAATTTGGCAAGCCAGCTGCAGACGGTTCAGGAGAAATACGGCAAGGAGGTCATGGTGGCGGAGACCAGCTATGCATTTACGCTGGATGAAACCGATGGACACGGCAATACGGTTGCAGAGGGCAACAATTACACTATGATGTGTGAAACTACATATCCGTTCACGGTGCAGGGGCAGGCGGCCTATCTCAGAGATTTGATCGAGGCTGTAAGCGATGCAGGCGGTCTGGGAGTGTTCTGGTGGGAATCCGCATGGATCACCGTAGGAGATACTACCGGTTTGAGCGGAGCGGAATATGATGCGCAGGTAGAGGCAAACAAGAAATTGTGGGAGGCATACGGTTCCGGCTGGGCAAGCAGCTATTCTACTGAGTATGATCCGGATGATGCCGGTAAGTACTACGGCGGTTCCGCAGTAGATAATCAGGCTATGTTTGCCGCAGACGGATCTGCACTTGCCAGCATTAATGTATGGAAATATGTCAGAACCGGCGCGATATCTGTTTCCACTTCTGTCGATGCGATTTCTTCCGCGACCGAGACTATTGTGGAGGGCGGCACATACACGCTGCCTGATACCATTACCGTCACCTACAATAGCGGCGAGAAGGAAGAAGCCGTTGTGTGGGATGCAGAGGATGTGAGTAAAATTAATGTAAATGCACCGGGTATCTATGTGGTAGACGGTACGGTTACGTTTTCCGAAGTGGTAGATTCGGGTAGCTATGCAGGAAAAACTACGGCATCAACTACGTATACCCTTACGGTGGAATACACGAACCTGATTGGAGACGATTGGAGCTTTGAAAATGGTTCAGGCAATTTCTCAGGTCTTGATTCGACCGGAAAAGGAATTGATGGTGAAACCCCATATGACGGCAGTTACTGTCTCCATTGGTATTTAACAAGTGAAGGAACAAGTCAGGTTACTTATCTGGGTCAGGATAAAGCAGGCATTACGCTGGAGCCCGGAAAATATACCTTTGAGCTTAAGGCGCAGGGCTGTTCCGGCGATACCGTTTCGTTGAGTATTTTGGATCACAACAGCAGCAGCGTCATTGCAACCGGTGATGAAGAATCTTTGACCGGTTGGGAAAATTGGCATACTCCTTCCGTTTCCTTTACAATTGAGGAGACTACGGTGGTGGATCTGAAGATGACAATCGGCATACAGGCCAAGGGATGGGGAACCATCGACTGCATGTATCTCTATGATTCGGGAATTTGTGTTACAACATTGGTTCAGGAGGGTGCGCCGCAGGCAGAACTCAATATTAGTGACGAAGAACTGGTTAGTACCGGAATCGTCGAGAGCGCGGAATTAGCGGACAGCAAAATTGTTGTCAGCTTACAGGTTGATACTGTTGATGAAACTGCTGTGGCGGCAGAAATACAAAAGATTGCCGAAAAAGCAAAGAATGACGGTTATACAGTAGGAATGTATTTGGATCTGACCTTGTGGAAGAAGGTTAATGACCAATCTACGCAATTGACGGATCTTAACAGCGCTATTACAATATGCATTACGATTCCGGAGTCTTTGCGGGCGGAAGGCAGATCATATGCAATTGCAAGATTCCACGATGATGAGGTAACGCTGATCAATGGTGTATATGATTCGGCGACAGGAAAATTTACATTTGAGACGGATGGATTCTCCACATATGCTATCGTATATACGGATGGTGAGGCTGTGGTGACAACACCGACAACACCGCAAACACCTGAAAAAACACCGTCTCCGACTACACCGTCAACGTCGACTACACCGTCAACGTCGACTACACCGTCAACGTCGACTACACCATCTGCTTCAACAGCTGAAGCCGTGTCCCAATCGGCAGCGGTGACATCTGTTGAAACCGGTGATATATCGGTTCTGCCATTTATTGTCGCAATGGCGGCGGCTATGGGCTTGATGGGAAGCGCGGTATTTATGAGGCGTAGAAAAATAAGAGTAAAATAGTTTTGCGCGATGGGAAAAAATAAGGAAAGGAAAAGGAGTGCGGTTCGAAAGAGCCGTACTCCTTTTAGTTTTCGCGCCGGATCACAATGGCACAGTACATGTTTTAGAGGTTTTCCTTGAAATCAGGATGATTTTTGCATTACAAAAATAGAGGCTGTCAATGGACAGCCTCCGGTGATTTTTTAAAAAATCAGTATGATGGCAAGAATCACGATAATGATTACCACAGCTGCAATTCCGATCACAATTCCCGCAATTGCGCCGCCGCTTAGCTTTTTGCCGCTTGGGGAAGCAGCAGGATAGGGTTGATTAGGGTAAGCAGGAGCTTGACCGTTTGGAGCGTAAGCATTGGGGGGATATCCATTTTGCTGAACTCCGGTCTGTGGGAACTGCGGAACCGTACCGTAAGCTGGCGCCCCTGTCTGGTAAGCGGATTGTCCCGGCTGTATGTTCTGGTACGTGGTCTGTTGATATGGATGCTGTCCTGCCGGAAATACGGTTGGCCCTGCCTGTGTCTGTTTTGGCTGATATGCCTGTTGGAAAGCAGTCTGCTGTTTTCCGCCGGACTGGGCCTGCTGGAAAGCGGTCTGTCCAAACTGTGGCTGGTTAGCCTGCTGGAAAGCGGTCTGCCCAAACTGTGGCTGGTTAGCCTGCTGGAAAGCGGTCTGCCCGGATTGTGGCTGGTTAGTCTGCTGGAAAGCGGTCTGCCCGGATTGTGGCTGGTTAGTCTGCTGCTGATAAGCAGGAGCAGGCGCTGGAACCGGAGCGCCCATTTGAGAAGTCTGCCCTGTTGCGTTTTGCGCTACCGGAGAAGGTTCTGCCGGGTTTGAGGATGTAAGCTTTGCCTCGGACGGAACCTGCTGCAAAAATGAGTGATGTTCTGGCTCTAAGGATGTTCCCATAGAGGGAGAGACATTTGAACCAGGCTCCGGTGAGACAGGGGTCTCCGAAACGGGAACAGGTTCATCAGAAGCCGGAGCTGTCTGAGGCGGTATCGGGGCTCCTGCGTTTGGAGCAGGGGTGGCAACAGTTGCTGCCGAAACAACGGGGGTGCCGCATATAGTACAGAATTTGGCGGTATCCGGAAGTGTTGTTCCGCAATTTTTGCATATACTCATATAATAATCCTCCCTATATTTTTTCAATTAATAAAAAGTATAGCATATCTCAAATCAGAAACCTATAATTTTCGACAAATTTTTCCTACACAAGGATTTGATTTTTTCAAACGGAAGATGATTGATAAGGGATGTTGATTATGGTATAATACCGTTAGGTATTATACCGCGCGAATGCGCATCGGTGCCATTTGGCACATGGACTTAATAGGAGATGATGATATGACGGAAACAGGATTACTAATTTTTATGGGTGTGGTTATTTTGATCGTAATTATCGCTGTGGTCATTGCAGTAGTTGCCTCAGTTACCTCGGCGGTTGCGGCAGTTGTCGATGATGAGGATGAAGAGGTATAGATGTACCGGGATACAAGCAGATGAAGGAAGAGTTGATGCGTAATTTGGCATCAACTTTTTTTATTTCATAGGAAAGACCTTGTTGCTTTAAAGTGATAAAGCACTCTGGCCTTTCCTATGAAATAAAAAGCACTACGTGCCATGATGCGCAGCCCGCAGAAAGGAGAATACTGCTTCGCAGTCTGCTCGCGCGCGAAACAAAAGCGGCGCTGTTATAAAAAAAGTATAAATTAACAATGCAGGTGATTGATTTTTTTTATTGGCTGCGTATAATTTTAGACAGAATTTATTGACTGACTAGTCGGTCAGAAGTCGCGTTTGCATAATGGGAAATAGTCAGCTTGCGCTGACCATGCCCGGCGCGCAAAGCGGAAATGGGATTAGGAGGAAGAAAAGATGATCTCAAAATATAGTGTGAAAAGACCGTATACCGTATTGGTGGCGGTTGTGCTGGTAATCGTTCTGGGAGTTGTTTCTTTGATGAAGATGACAGCAGATCTGCTTCCGGATATGAGTTTTCAGTATGCGCTCATAATTACCACGGACGTGGGCGCCAGCCCGGAGAAGGTGGAAACCGATGTGACGGCTCCGATTGAGGCGGCGATGGCGACCACATCAAACATCAAGAATATAACGTCATCTTCTTATAATAGTTATTCCTTGGTGATTCTGGAATACGAACAGAATGCCAATATGGATTCGGTAGTGATTGAAATCCAGCAGGAATTGGATCAGCTGGCGGGAAGCTGGGATGACAGCGTGGGAACGCCCATGATCATGCAGATAAATCCGGATATGCTTCCGATCATGGTGGCTGCAGTCGACATAGACAAAATGGAGCAGTCAGAGCTTGCGAACTATGTAAACAATGAATTGATTCCGACGCTGGAGAGCGTGGAAGGCGTCGCATCCGTGTCTGTCAGCGGGGCCCTTGAGGAGACCGTGGAGGTCACTCTGAATCAGGAAAAAATTGATGCATTAAATGAAAAAATACAGAGTTCTATCACCGAACAGTTTGCGGAGGCGCAGAAGGAGCTTGATGACGGGAAAGCGCAGATTGAAAGCGGACAGGAGGCGATTGCCTCCAGCGGAGATGAACTCACCGAGACATTTGATTCCGTAAACGCCCAGAGGACGGAGCTGTACACGACGAAATCAGATCTGGAGACGCAGCTGGCAGATTTAGAGAGCAGCAGGGAATCCTTGACAACGGTACAGAGCAGCCTTACAACAACGCTGCAGACCTATGCGCTGGATGTGACAATGTACAAACAGGAGATTGCAGGATATCAGCAGGCGTTAAGCGGATTGCAGGAAAGCTATGATGCGGGGATGGCGGCATTTGAGGCGTACCATCAGTATGATCCGAATGCGACGGAGATAACCGACCCAGGCACAGGGACCACCATCAAGCTGTCAGATCTTGAAACATTAAAAACGAATATTGATACAATGAACCAGACCATTGCGACGGATCAGGCGATGCTGACCGCAATCGATACCGCGGTAGCAAACATGTATTCAGGGCTTAGTGCAATGGGGATCAGCGTAACCGGTTATGACAGCCTGTCGGAAGCGCTTTCTCAGGTGTCTACGCTTCTTACACAGGTCAATACCGGAATTGCTGCCATAGAGGAGGCTCTTGATCAGATTGATGAGGGGCTTGTAAGTCTGGACGGTGCGCTGGATACCATCAGTTTTAATGCTGCCCTTGCAGCGATTCAGGTGAGTACGGCTTCCGCAGATCTTGCTGTTGCGGCGGCATCGCTTGAGGATGCGCAGACGGCATTGGATGATGCGAGGGAGAGCGCATTGGATTCGGCGGATCTGAATAATATTTTAACCGTATCGACGATTTCTTCCCTGCTTGTGGCGCAGAACTTTGACATGCCGGCAGGATATGCCTATGACGGGGATGAACAGTATCTGGTCCGTGTGGGGGAATCGGTCGGCTCCGTAGCGGAATTGGAAGATGTAGTGCTTATGGATTTTGGCATGGATGAGGTGGGAGTAATCCGACTGTCCGATGTTGCGGATGTGGAGCTTGTGGATAATTCGGGTGAAACATACGCGATTATCAACGGAAATCCGGGAATTATGCTTTCTATGGAAAAACAGACCGGATACTCAACCGGCGAGGTTACGGACCGGCTTCTGGATAAATTTGAGTCGTTGGAAACGGCAAATGAGGACCTACATATGTCTGTACTGATGGATCAGGGCGTATACATTGACATGATCGTTGACAGCGTGGTGCAGAATATGATTGTCGGCGCGATTCTTGCGATCATAGTGCTGCTTTTGTTTTTAAAAGATATAAAACCAACGCTTGTCATTGCATGTTCCATTCCGCTTTCCGTCGTGGTGGCAATTGTGCTCATGTACTTTACCGGGATTACATTAAATATTATTTCCATGTCAGGTCTGGTGCTGGGCATCGGTATGCTGGTGGATAACTCTATTGTTGTAATTGAGAATATTTACAGGCTTCGGGGAGAAGGATATTCGATCAGAAAAGCTGCGGTGGAGGGCGCCTCCCAGGTTACGGGAGCAATTGTGGCCTCTACTCTCACCACCATCAGCGTATATGCTCCGATTATTTTCACGGAGGGTATTACCAGACAATTATTTGTGGATCTGGCGCTGACGATCGCGTTTACGCTGGCAGCAAGCCTTGTGGTCGCTTTGACCTTTGTTCCTGCAATGTCTTCTGCTGTTTTGAAAAAGACTAAGGATAGGAAGCATCCGTGGTTTGACCGTTTTAAGGATTGGTACGGAAGGGCGCTTGCGGTGTGTCTGCGCTTTAAAGCTGTTGTGTTTATTGCGGCAGTTGTGCTTTTGGCAGTAAGCGTTTTTGCATCTTTGTCCCGGGGTCTGAATTTCATGGACATGGATATGGAGACGAACCAGCTTTCGGCGACGGTCTCTGCTAAGGAGGGGGAAAGCCTTAGCTTTGAGGAATTGAAAGAATATTCCAATGAGATCATTGAGAGGATTTCCGACATTGAGGGAATCGATACGATCGGCGCCATGATGGGCGGAAGTTCCACTACGAGCCTTTTGGGAGGCGGTTCTGACAGCGTCAGTATGTATATCCTGCTGGATGAGGATGCGGATGTATCCATAGAGGAAGTGGAGAGTGAGATTTTGGCCCGCACAGAGGATATGGACTGTGTCATCAGCACATCCTCCTCGTCTATGGATTATACTTCATATTTCGGATCGGGACTTTCCATTCAAATCAAGGGAAATGATCTGGATACACTTCAGAAGCTGGCAGCTGAGGTGGCTGCGATACTTGAGGATACGGAAGGAACCGTTGATATTGACGATGGTCTGGATAATACGACTCCGCAGTTATCCATCACCGTTGACAAGGAAAAAGCGGCAGAATACGGCTATACAGTAGCCCAGGTATTCCAGCTTGTATACGCGGAAATGGCAGCAAGCACTTCCGCCACCACGATTTCCACCGACATAAAGGATTATGAGGTATATGTGCAGACGGAGATACAGGCGAATACCCGGCTGGATGATATCCGCGGGCTTACATTTACCTATGTGAATGAGGATGGGGAAGAGGAGGAAATTCCGCTTAGTGAGATCTGCACAATGGAAGAGACTACGACATTGAGTACCATCTCCCGTGATGCGCAGACCAGATATCTGACGGTATCCTGCGGGATAGATGAGGATCATAATGTAACGCTTGTCAGCAATGAGGTTCAGCGGGCAATCAACAGGATGGACATTCCGGAAGGATACAGTATTTCTATGGAGGGTGAGGACGAGACCATAAATGACGCAATGAGCCAGATGGTTCTTATGATGGTCCTTGCGGTTATCTTTATATATCTGATCATGGTTGCACAGTTCCAGTCGCTGCTGTCTCCGTTTATCATTATGTTTACGATTCCGCTGGCATTTACAGGAGGCTTTATAGCTCTGTTCATAACAGGACAGGAGGTCAGCATTATCGCAATGCTCGGCTTTATTATGCTGGCCGGCCTGATCGTTAATAACGGTATCGTGCTGATCGATTATATCAATCAGGCAAGACGAGAGGGAATGAGCAAAAAAGAGGCGATTATCGATGCGGGAAAAACGCGCGTTCGTCCGATCCTTATGACTGCTCTTACTACTATTCTGGCTATGTCGACCTCGGCGGTTGGATTTGGCGACGGCTCGGATATGATCAAGCCGATGGCGATTACAGTCATTGGAGGTCTTGTGTATGGAACGATCTTAACCTTGATCGTAATTCCGTGCATTTATGATGCGTTTAACAGGGAGAAGAGCATGGTGGAGGAGGAGCTGTAAATGGAAAATATACAGATAAAAAAAGAAAATATAGTAGATCCTCCTGAAAAAATGCGTTTGATGTTTGAGTCGGTCTCCGAACTGATCAGGGAGAAAAAGGACGTATTCTTTTTAAAGGTACAGGATATTACCTCCCGCGCAGGAATCGGTAAGGGGACTGCATATGAATATTTTTCCTCAAAAGAAGAACTGATAGCAAATGCATTGCTGTATGAATACACTATTAAAGTTCAGGAGCTGGCAGAACAGGTAAAGGCGGCAAACGGATTTAAGGCGAGCGTATTCCGTATATTTGACTGGATCAGGGAAAACCGGGAGTACAATCTGATACTGCGGAGAATTTTTATGGGAAATTTTGACATATATGATTTTTCCGATGGTATTTCAAATGGTGGAACCTGTCCTTTTCTGGAGGGCGGAAAAGCCTACATTTCCGCAATTATGCAGGAGGTGCTGGAGCAGGGCTATTTGGAGCAGGAATTCATCGAGACGGATACAAAAAAACGTTTTCTTGCCTTTTGGACAGCCTTGATGGAGTATGCATATGTGGTGATGGCTCCAAAAGATTTTGAGGATAGGATGATGCCGGAGAAACAGCTGCGGGAGTTCGTATATGAGAGTATGACAAAGGCGCTGAATTAGAAAAGCTGCTCTAACAGAGGTATTTACTGTTGACAAAACAAAAAACAAAACGTATCATTAAAAAAGATTATTAGAGGCGTTTTAAGAAAGAGGAGTACATGACTCGAATTCCCACAGAGAATGGCATCCGATTCCGCTGGCCGTATTGTAAAACGGGGTGAGGGGGACGGCTGGAAGATGCTTGGAGGAAGAGTGATGGAAGGTAGCTTTCGAGCCGAAGGACCCAGAAAGCCGGGGCGCTGTAGCTGCGCAGGCATAAGTTCTTCCGTTTCATCCGCGTTATAGGATATGAGCCATCCGGAAAATAAGGATTTTCCGATGGAAACGAAGGTGGTACCGCGCTGATTCGCCCTTCCCGTATGATAGTTACGGGAAGGGTTTTTATATTATAGGAAAGACCTTGCCGCTTTAAAGTGATAAAGCGCTCTGGCCTTTCCTGTGAAATAAAAAGCACTACGTGGCGCATAGGAGATTTGCCTTTGTCCCGATAAAGAAGGAGGAGAATATGACCAAGGAATTGCAAAAAAACTACGATCCGAAGGATATCGAGGATCGCTTGTACAAAAAGTGGGAGGATAACGGATATTTTCACGCAGAGGCGGACCGCAGCAAAAAGCCGTTTACGATCGTAATGCCGCCGCCGAATATTACCGGACAGCTTCATATGGGGCATGCGCTGGATAACACCATGCAGGATATTCTGATCCGCTATAAGAGAATGCAGGGCTACAACGCGCTCTGGCAGCCGGGAACGGATCATGCTTCCATTGCCACGGAGGTAAAGGTCATTCAGGCGCTGAAGGAGCAGGGAATCGATAAAGAAGATCTGACAAGGGAAGAATTCCTGGAAAAATGCTGGGATTGGAAAGAAGAATACGGCGGACGTATTATCAAACAGCTAAAGAAGCTGGGTTCCTCCGCCGACTGGCAGAGAGAGCGCTTTACGATGGATGAGGGATGTTCCCATGCGGTACAGGATGTTTTCATCAAGCTGTATGAGAAAAAATGGATATACAAAGGCTCCCGCATCGTAAACTGGTGTCCGGTGTGCAAGACGTCCATATCGGACGCAGAGGTTGAGCATGAGGAGCAGAACGGATTTTTCTGGTACATCAACTATCCGGTCGCAGGGGAGGAAGGCAGATTTGTGGAAATTGCCACCACCCGCCCGGAGACTCTGTTTGGAGATACAGCGGTTGCGGTAAATCCAAATGACCCGCGCTATCAGGATATCATCGGAAAGACCTTAAAGCTTCCTGCCACAGACAGGGAGATTCCGGTGATTGCGGACGAATATGTGGATCAGGAGTTCGGAACCGGATGCGTAAAGATTACGCCTGCGCATGATCCGAACGACTTTGAGGTTGGAAAACGCCACAATCTGGAAGAAATCATTGTCATCAACGATGACGCTACGATGAACCAGAAAGCCGGAAAATATGCGGGAATGGACCGCTATGAGTGCAGAAAAGCTCTGGTAGCCGATCTTGAGGCAGAGGGGCTTTTGGTAAAGGTAGTCCCCCATTCCCATAATGTAGGAACCCACGACCGTTGTCACACCACGGTTGAGCCGATGGTAAAACAGCAATGGTTTGTCAAGATGGATGAAATGATCAAGCCTGCGGTTGAGGCCGTGAAAAGCGGCGAGGTTGAGCTCCTTCCAAAACGCATGGAAAAGATTTATTTTAACTGGACGGACAACATCCGCGAC
>CAYROM010000002.1:0-37794 GCA_964425905.1 uncultured Lachnobacterium sp.
CCCGCGGTATCATCGATGCGATCTTAAACGGCGATATCGCAAAAGCTCCGACAAAGAAGATTCCGTTCTTTAATTTCGAGGTTCCGACAGAGCTTCCGGGCGTTGATCCGGCAATCCTTGATCCACGCGACACCTACGCGGATGCTGGCGAGTGGGAGGCTAAGGCAAAGGATCTGGCTGGCAGATTCATCAAGAATTTTGCCAAGTATGAAGGCAATGAAGCAGGAAAGGCTTTGGTTTCCGCCGGCCCGCAGTTATAGGATGAATATTGTTTTTGATTTTTACCGGGTGTGAAAGGATTCACACCCGTTTTTTTGAGTAGGAAAGGCTTGATATTTGTAGTCGCATATGATAATATTGTTTTGTAGGTAAAATAAATTGCTTCAAACAAGGAGGATTATGACTATGAAACGAAAAATGACAGGAATTCTATTGGCAGTGATGATGGCGGAAGTTTTTGTAAACGGTACTTCTGCTTTTTCGATTGCGGTGAATTAAAATGAGAGGAATTAAACTGTCTGTCCTGCTGTTATGTGCGGCGTTTATCCTGTGCGCATGCGGCAAAGAGGCTGTACCGGAGGCAGACGGCACGAATGAGGTGCTTACAGATTTGTCCGGTTATGAGGATTCTTTTGTGCTTGGCACGGATGACCTGCCGGATCGCTCGACGGATTGGACTGCTGCAGCTTATACGGCTGCATATACGGAGAACGGTTATTATTTTACGGAATATGAATACACCATCGAGCGGGGGTCTGGATTTGTCTTATGGTATCATGATTATGCCAGCGGAGAGGAAATACGGGTCTGCGGGAAAACGGACTGTGATCATGAGAGCGATGCGGACTGCGATGCTTTTTTTAAGGAATCCCAATACTCAATATCAGGTGAACAGTTTTGGTATTATGAGGGTGCGCTTTACCATTTCTGTCTGGATGAGGATTATTATGCCATTGAAAAGGTATCGATGGACGGTTCGCAGAGAAGTATAAGCTGCCGTCTGTACCGAACCTCCATTGAGCAGGAGATGGATGACGATGGCACTCTGATTGAAAGTACAACTTATTATCCGTCAATTATTCTGCACAGAGGGTATGCGTATTTTTGTACAGTCAGTACGGCGGGAGAGCCGTGCAGCTTGTACCGTGTGAAATTGGATTCTTCGGAAAAGGCTGAACTTTTGTGCACACAGGAGGGAAACGATCCGACGATTTACCGGTTAAAGGGATACGGAAACGGGGTCTTTTTCCAGATGGGGGATTTCTTTAATGAGGATTTGACAGAATTTGACATCAGCCTGTATGTGTATGACATTGAAACCGGGACGATTTCTTTGGTGGCAGATGACGTCATCCGGAATTATACGGTCGGAAACGGCGGGATATATTATATGGATTTTGAAAACAGAGACAGCCTGATGAAGTATACACCTGCAACGCAGGAAACGGTTATGCTGATGGACAGTCAGGGAACAGAGGCAGAGTACGGACTGTGCATTTTTGCACAGGACGGATATCTGTATTATACTCTGCCCTACAGTCAGACGGTTTATGACGACGGAGGAAATGTGGTGCAGGTCCTTGAGGGTGACGATATGGTCATGCCGTATGGCGGATGATTATATTTAACGTTTCGGCAGAAGCTTTCTGTATTGGACAGAAAGCTTCTGTGCTTAAAAGGCAAAAGGCCTTGCTATGAGGAGAATATATGGAGTTACTAAAAGCATTAAAAAGTAAACAAATTGCGTTTTGCTTTCTCATACTGCTCTTTGCAGCAGGCGCGTTGTATCTGTACGAGGAAAACGCTTCTATTCAGTTTTATAATGAACTTCGCCCATTTATTACGGATGAAGTGGCTGACCAATGGGACGTATACCGCGCATACGAGGAACGGCAGATTGAGTATACGGATGGTTATGCAGATAATCTGGCAAAGAAATTAGAAAACGGAAATGCGCTAAGCGGGTTCAGTATCTTTCAGAACGAAGACTCTTATTCTTACAAAAACATTCAAAAGACCCGGGCGGAATATGAAAAACTTCTTTCCGTAACCGTTTCATACGGAGATTACGAGGCGGTCGAACAGGTGCTTTCCTATGACAAGGCAGGCTATGTGATCTTCCTGTTTGCTTTTTTTATGATACTTTTTTTTATGCGGGAGGAGAAGATCGGGCTTAGGAAAATATTTTATATCACACAGAACGGAAGGGGAAAGCTTGCGGTTCGGCAGATGCTTGTGCTGATACTGTATGTGGCGGTATTTTCTTTTGCAATGTATTTGGTCTTGCTTGGGGCGAGCATTGGTTTTTACGGCATGTTCGGTGATTGGGGCAGCAGCGCGCAGTCTATGATCCTGTTGGAAAAATGTACGCTGCTCCTTAATATCTGGGAATATTTGCTCTTTTTTGTTTGTGTCAACACCCTGCTTGCAATTGCGGCGGCATTGTTTGTGTGGATGTGGATGGAGGCGTTTACAAACCGGCTGTTTGGCTTGCTTGCGGTGATATTGATCGGAGGAGTCGAGGCGGTTTTATATTTTTGTCTGGATGACACCTCTGTCTGGGTATGCTTGAAATATATCAATATCTTCCGGCTGATCTATCCGGGAGATATTTTATACGAGTACAGAAATTTTAATCTGGGAGGAACGCCTGTAAACTGCCTGTCCGTGGTCATTGTGATGGCGGCTGCCTTAATTGTCATATCATTTTTCGTTATATTATTGATCCGGGAAAAAAGGAGACCGGTCTCTTCGACGGGAATGCTCGAAAGACGCTTTGCAGCAACTTTTGGCAGATTGGGCGACGGATTCCACAGGATAAACTCGAGACTTTCTACCTTTGGATATGAGCTTTATAAAATGTTGATCGTAAACAAGGGGATTTTGTTCCTTGCGCTATGGATTTGTGTGCTGTTTATGCAGCTTGATTTTACGGAAGTGAACTTTATCGGGACAAGAGCATATATAAATGCGGTTTATGAGGAGTATCAGGGGGAGGATGACGGAAGATTCCGGGAATTTATTGAGGAGAAGGAAGAAGAGGTCTCGATTGCGGAGCAGGAATATGAAGATCAGCTTGCTGCATACGAAAACGGGGAAATAACGCAGGCGCAATTGGATTTTGCTTCACAGAAATATCAGTCCTATTCAATGATGATCGAGGCAGTAGCACAGTTTGAGGCGCAGATTATGTATGTTGACCGGATCAAAGAAGAGCAGGACATTACAGCGTGGGTCGTTAATGAGAGACCATACAAGATCCTTTGGACAAAGGATGGGCTTTGGGACGGAATCGGGTATGGCGATCAGGAGTTTCTGGCTGTTGCGAATCTGCTTTTGATCATATTTTTGATCTCTTCTGTTTTTCCTTATGACAGAATCTGCGGGATGTACGGCGTTATCCGTTGTACCCGGAATGGAAGGAAAAAGCTATTTCATAAAAAGGCGGCTCTTACGATAATGAGCTGTGTACTGGTGACATTGGTTTCTTACGGATTAAAGATCATTGAGGTCAACAGGAATTATCCCCTGAATTGCCTTGGCGCACCGATCCAGAGTCTTCGGTTTATGGAGGATTTTCCGCTTCCGATATCGATTGCGGGTTTTCTGTGTCTGGAATTTTTGATTCATGCAATAGTTTTGGCTGCACTTGCTTTGATGGTATGTGAGATTACATATCTGATGAAAGGGATAAAGGGGACGATTGTGGCAGTATTGGTCCTTGCAGGGCCTCAGATCTTTTATATGCTGGGATTTGATTGGTGCTACTATCTGTCGTTGGCACAGCCGCTCATATTTGTGGAAATTTTAAATGAATGCGGATTTTACAAAAGTCTGGCAATTTTTCTGGCAGTAGTATTGATCGGCATAGGGTGCGGTCTGTTGTTAAAAATTCAATGGTGCGGAAAGGGGAGAAAAGATGGAATTAGAGTTGAAAAACGTATGTAAAAAGTATCGTGATTTTTATGCGGTTAAGGATTTTTCGATGACGCTTTCAGAAGGGGTTCACGGTATTTTAGGACCAAATGGGGCGGGAAAATCGACGTTGATGAATATGCTGACGGAGAATATTAAAATGACCTCCGGAGAGATTTTTTTGGACGGCAAAAATATTTTGAGCATGGGTGATGATTATCGCAGTCTCATCGGATATATGCCCCAGCAACAGGGCTTTTACGAACAGTTTACGCCCACCGAATTTCTGCACTATATTGGAGGTTTGAAAAATATTAAAAAAGCAGAGCGCGCCAGACAGATCGAGTATTGGCTGGAAAAACTTAATCTATATGAATGGCGGAATAAAAGGATGGGCGGATTTTCCGGCGGTATGCTGCAGAGAGTTCTATTGGGACAATCACTTCTTGGCGCACCGAAGATATTGATTTTAGATGAACCTACGGCGGGGCTCGACCCCAAAGAGAGGATTAACATGCGCAATATTATCGCAGAGATTTCCAAAGATAAGATCATTTTGATTGCAACCCACATTGTTTCAGATATTGAATTTATTGCAAATAATATTATTCTTATCAGGCAGGGGGAGTGTATTAAACAGGGAACGACTGATGATTTGATCAAATCTGTCCGGGGGAAGGTCGGGGAGTGCCTGTGTCAAAAGGAAGATTTGTTATTGATGCAGAAAAAATATGGAAGCGGAAATATTTTTCAAAAGTCGGACGGAATCTATTTTCGGAAAGTGGGAGATGAGCTTCCGGATAATTTCCGATTGTTATTCGAAAATATATCTCTGGAGGATGTGTATCTATATTATTCCGGGGGAGATATACATTGAATCTTCCTGCTCCATATGATACAATTTCTTTGGGGAATATTGGAAAATGAGCGAGAAATTGTATTAGTTGGGAGGTTTTGATGAGCAAGATCAGTTTTTGGGAAAGAGATGCGACCCGGGTCTCTGCGATCGTGGAATCGATCGACCGCCTTTCCGACAATTCTTTTATATGGGTGACCAATCTTAAGGAACATGAAACCTGGTGTTCCGAAAAGACAAAGGAGTTTTTCGGCCTTTCCGCCCAGATATTTCCTGACTTTGAACTCATGATAAAGAAACTTGTGCATCCCTACGACCAGAAGGAATACCTGGAAGGAATAGAAAAGCGGCTTAAGGGGAGAGATCTGGATCAGGAGCTTTACGTCCGTATCCAGGAAAAAAGCGGAAGCTACTATATGTTCAGCATCCATACCAGAGCGCTTTATGACGGGGAGGACAACCTTGAGTGTCTGGTCGTTATGATTAAAAATGAGAATGTTTTTCCCAAGATCGACGCGCTGACAGACCTTTATTCCTTTGCAAGGTATGTTAATGATCTGGAACATGCGATCGCCTGTGAAGACAGGCTTGCGATACTGCAGATTCAGGTGGAGGGGTTTAACACCTTCAACCTGATCTACGGGCTTGATTATTCCAACGAGCTGCTGCGGGCGATCGCCCTGCAGTTCATCTACATGATGGATATGGACAAAGCGGTTTACCATCTCGAGGGGGAGCGCTTTGTGTTTATACTAAAAAAGGCGGGGAGAGAGGAGCTGATCGAATTTGAACAGCGCATCCGCGGTGTTCTTGATGCAGGAATCATGGTGGCGGGGAAAATGACATCCCTGAAAATGGATTCCGGAGCGATCCTTCTTGAGGATTACAGGGGTGATTCCTCCTCGGTCCGCGGTCAGGTTACCTATGCGCTAAACCATTCCATATTTTACCATCAGGGTCGTCTTGTCATATTCAACGACGAGGTCAAGACCTCAAGAGGGGTGGATCTTGCGCTTATGAAGGTGATCCACCAGTCCGTGCGCAACAACTGTGAGGGCTTTTATGTCGAATACCAGCCGATCGTGTCTGCTGACAATGGGCGAGTGGCGGGGGCGGAGGCGCTTGTGCGCTGGAGCCGTGAGCCCTATGGAAAGGTTCCTCCGGGGATGTTCATTGAATGGATGGAGACGGACCCGAGCATGTACGATCTGGGAAATTATGTGCTTCGCACAGCGCTGACGGAGATTGGGAAGATCCTTGCTTTCCATCCGGAATTTTTTGTCAATGTAAACGTCTCCGTACGGCAGTTAGAGCGGCCGGAGTTTCGCGGAGAGGTATTAAAAATTCTTGATGACACGAATTTTCCGGCAGATCATCTGTGTCTGGAGCTGACGGAGCGGTGTAAGGATTTTCCGCTGGAAAAGCTGGGGGAGGAGGTTGGCTTCTTTCAGAGCTGCGGCATGAGAGTGGCGATGGACGATTACGGGACGGGAAGCGCTTCCTCAAATATTGTCATGAATATTCCGATGGATGAGATCAAGATCGACATGAACTTTATCCGTGATATCATGGACAACCCTAAGAATCAGGCGATGGTTCATTCCATACTTGATTTTGCCAGCAAATCAAATATGACGACATGTCTGGAGGGGGTTGAAAATGAGAAACTTCAGAATTACCTGCGGGATTACAATGCCACCTGGTTTCAGGGGTATTACTATGCAAAACCGCTTTCTGTCCAATCCCTGCAGGACATGGTGATTAATCAGAACGAAAAATTCATTTTTGAAAAAAGTTCTAGTGCTGCCAAAATGTAACTCGAATTTAACGTTGCATTCCTGTACATGATAAAGTATAATAAAAGCAACAAAAAGATTGCCTGGGATGTTCGACAATCCTGTGTATTTAGAACCTACATTTCTTTTTATGGGATTCCTATATGAGCTGTTGGATGTCATGCCGCCTTAGCTTAGCGGAAGGCAGAAGACAGACTGCGGTTACCCACCTGGCGTTTGCTAGGAGTCTAAATTACAGGAAACGGCATTTTGGGTGATCACATTAAGAAGAATGTGCAATTAGGATACAAAAGATTCCTAAGATACAAAAGAATCTAAAAATACAAAAGAGTGATCTAAACACAAAAGATGAACTTACACAAAAGATAAAGGGAGCTGCTTTTATAAGCGGCTCCCTTTTTGCGCGCTTATCCGGACATAAGGGCGAGTGGGAAAGGAGCGGCATGAAAAAAAAGCATCATTTAAAATGGATCGTCATCGGGATTTTGATCATCATTGCACTATGCGTTTTTTTAACCTTTTTGATCATATTTAAAACGGTATCGAAACAGACAAGCGCTACGCCGTGGGTTTCGGATACGGAAGATCCGGACGTAGAGATTCTTTTGGAAAATGTCTATATTACGGACAGCAGCGGCGGGAGGATCAGTTTTTTGTATGATGGACAGGCATGTTTTCTCGACGGTAAAATGGAGGAGGATTATCAGGGGATTGCAGATATAGAAATTAAGGATCAGGCCATCAGGAAAATTTATATTAAAAGGGATTATATTGAGGGAACGCTCCTTGGATATCTTGAGGAGCAGATAAAAATCGAGGGCTACGGATGGGTGGACTGTGCGCCGGGATATACGCTGTATTCCGATTACAGCCGCGATATATCAGACATTGCGTTTTCCGATTTGTCCGTCGGTTCTTCCAAGCTGAAATATTATATAGCGGAGGGGAAGATATGCGCGATAGTCCAGTCAAAGGAGGATGAAACGGATAGTATCCGGGTATTGATAAAAAATGGTACGAATGTGGCATATAATTCGCTTTTTTTATGCTGTGAAGGAGAGTGGAGCGTTGGCGGTATCGCCCATGAGGCCGGGGAAGTTTTTAACGTGACCGGTTACATGGAAGAGAATTCGCTTGAAGAACTGGAGATAAGCTGGGAGGGATGTACGATGCATCTGTGTGATTCCGGGGGGAATGCGAAGAGCCAGAACTATGAGGGGACTTTTTTTGTTCTGCCCTATGACAGGGACGCGGGAATGGACGCCGGGGTTGTTCTGGTCAATATGCTTTCTGTGGAGGATTATGTCCGCTATGTACTTCCCTCGGAAATGCCGGATTATTTTTCTTATGAGGCGCTAAAGACCCAGGCGGTATGTGCAAGAACCTTTGCTTACGCCCAGATGAGGGATAACACTTACGCCGCATACGGTGCGAATCTGGACGACACTACCGCATTTCAGGTGTATAATGACGTCGGCGCAAAGGAGCTGAGCGATCAGGCTGTGGCGGATACCAGGGGGGAGGTTATTACTTATAATGGGGAATTGATCAGCTGCTACTATTTTTCCACAAGCCCCGGTGTTACGGAGGATCTTGAGGTATGGCAGTCGGACAGCCCGGCGTATCTTACCAGTCAGAATTTTACCGGAACCGGTGAAATAGATCTGTCCGGGGAGAGCGAATTTTTAAATTTTATCAATGACGCCCCGGCTTCCTATGACGATGGTTCCCCCTTTTACCGGTGGTCGGCGACCCTGGACATTTCGGGAGCTTCGGACGATCAGTACGGGACGCTGAAAAAAATAGCGGTCAGCCAGAGAACCGCTGCGGGCTATGTGACGGGGCTTACGGTTTCTTATGAATACGGATCGGTTCTTTTGCAAAATGAGAATGAGATCCGACAATTTATGGGGCGGTATCTGAAGGAACTGACGCTTGCAGACGGAACCACAAGAAGCTATTCCTCGATTCCGAGCGCCTGCTTTGCGATCACCGGAGCGGAGGGAACTACAATTTCCCTGGTGGGAGGAGGTTTCGGACACGGGATCGGCTTAAGCCAGTATGGGGCGGATGCAATGGCAGATGCCGGGTTTGATTACCGCCAGATCATCCTGAACTATTACCCGGGGGTTGAAATTGTGCAGATTTCCGAGCAGATATGATAAAGGGGTAAAATTTAAGCACAGTATATCAAACGTTGACAAATATGGAATTTTGTGCTAATTAATTTGTTACTGATGTTAATATTTAAAGCTATTCCGGTATTGGCAACGAAAGTTACAAAAGCTATACGGGTGGTAGTGCAATGTCTATTCAGACTTATTAGGAGAAAATAAAATGAAATGTCGTAAAATAATTCCGCTTGTCATGGTATTGTCCTGCGGCCTTGCCGGATGCGGGCAGACAGAGGATAACCAAAATATCGTTCAGGCGGATGATACACAGGAAGCGGATAGAATAACAGAAAACTTAGAAAATGCAGAATCGCAGGATTTGGCTGATGCGGTAAGACAGGAATATACCGTGCAGGCAGATCTGACCCATGACGGGGAGAAGGAAACGATCGTGGTTGACGTGACAAAGATCCTTTCGGATGATCAGATGCCCGCATATGTTACGGTATCTGACAGCGAAGGTCAGACAATCTGGCAGCAGGAGCTTTTCCTGCCGCATTCCGGCTGGGGAGCATACTATCTGGTGGAACCGGAGGGAGAGGCATATCTTTTGTATTATCTGCCGGAACTTTCCCAAGGGCAGGGCATTTACTCCTATCGGCTGTTTTCTCTTGACGGACAGGGGACGGAATGCGAAGAGGCGTCGGGGACGCTTACCTTTGATACCTACCCCTATGCGGAGGAGATCAATTTCCCTAAGGAGGAAATGGAAGCTTTTGCGCAGGAGGTCAACCAATATCTGCAAAATGGCTTTCTGCTGGTAAGCACGGTGGACGGTGCCCTGCGTTACAGCACGGCGGAGAACAGGATCGAGGATGCGGAGCGGTATGCAAAACTGACGGAACTGGCGGATCTTACAGAAACGGACAGTATTTTGGATAATTTGGAAGCTTTTTGGGAATATCTGATGGAACAGAATTGATTTTTGAAAAATAAATCCTTGATGTTTTATTTACGCTGTGGTAGAATATGCGATATGAAAAAGCTGTGAATGTGTCAAGTAGGACATGCGGCAACTGACAGAGAGAGGAAGTAACCGGCTGAGAGCTTCCTTAAGAGATGCGCATGTGGTGAATTTCGCACAGGAGCTGCACAGATGAACCTTCCGGCAGCAAAATTTTGCGCCGGCATGTAAAGTAGTCTGTGACGGAGCGCGCACGTTAAGCACATAAGAGTGCCGGCAGTAGATAGGCCGGAAGCTGGGTGGTACCGCGGAGCAGATTCGTCCCATGATAACATTTGTTTGTTGTCATGGGACTTTTTTATCTCATAGGAAATACCTTGTTACACGGAGGCGCACTTGCATGAGGGGAAAAAGTCAGCTTGCGCTGACCATACTCGGCGCGCAAAGCCAAGCAAGTCCCCTCAAGATTAGAAAAATCAAGATAAGGAGAGAAAAAATGGCAGAATTAAACGAACTTAGTGAAAAAATTGCCGCGATCAGGCAGGAGGTTCAAAACGAACTGCAAAAGCTTCATGACACAAAGGGCGTGTATGAGTACAAGAAGAGCGTCTTAGACGGAAAAACCGGAAAGATCGGTTCCCTTATGAAGCAGATGGGAAAGATCCCGAATGAGCAGAAAGCAGAGTACGGCAAAAAGGTCAATGAACTCAAGGCGTGGGCTGTGGCACATTTTGAGGAGCTTGACGAACGGTTCAAGGAGGAGGAGATGCGCCTCCGCTATGAGCGTGAAAAGATTGACGTTACCATGCCGGCGAAAAAACGGGAACAGGGAAATCTGCATCCGGTGACGCAGGTACGCAACCAGCTGACGGATATTTTTGCCTCGATGGGCTTTGAAATCTACGAGGGAACGGAAATTGAAACGGATTATTATAACTTTACGGCGCTGAACACACCGCAGGATCATCCGGCGCGGGATATGCAGGATACTTTTTATCTTTCTCCGGAGTTTTTGCTCCGGACGCAGACATCCGCAGGACAGATCCATGTGATGGAGGAAAAGAAGCCGCCGATCAAGGTTGTCTCTCCGGGAAAGGTTTTTCGGTCGGATGATGACGCAACCCATTCGCCGATGTTCACGCAGATGGAAGGGCTTGTTGTCGACAAGGGCATTACGCTCTGCGATCTGAAGGGGATGCTCGATGAGTTTGTCCGCAAGATTTTTGGACAGGGGACGACGACCCGCTTAAGACCCTCCTATTTTCCTTTTACCGAGCCCTCCGTTGAGGTTGACGTAAGCTGCTTCCAATGCCACGGAAAGGGCTGTAAGCTCTGCAAGGGTACCGGATGGATCGAGGTATTGGGAGCCGGCGTTGTAAACAATAAGGTTCTTGAGGGCTGTGGGATCGACACAAAGGAGTACAGCGGATTTGCCTTCGGTATCGGTATCGAGCGGATCGCAATGCTCAAATATGGTATTAACAATATCAAATTGCTGTTTGAGTCCGATCTTCGCGTATTGAAGCAGATTGACGATTAAGGGATAGATAAGAAGGAGGTCCATTATGTTAGCACCATTAAGCTGGTTAAAGGATTATGTTGATATAGACGTAACGCCCAAGGAGTTGGAGGAAAAATTATTTTCCTGCGGCTTTGAGGTAGAGGAACTGATCGAGGTAGGAAAAGAGATAAAAAATGTTGTGGTAGGTCTGGTGGAAAAATGCGAACCGATTCCGGATACGCACTTGAATCTCTGCATGGTAAACGCAGGAGAACACGGTACGTTCCAGATCTGCTGCGGGGCGGATAACGTCCGTGCCGGGGGAAAGTTCCCGCTTGCATTGATCGGCGCAACCGTATATGCCACGGCAAAGGATCATAAGACCATTGAAGGGATTATGGAAATCAGACAGGGAAAGCTCCGGGGCTATGATTCCTTTGGAATGCTCTGCTCGGGAACGGAGCTTGGATTAAACGAAGATCTGTACCCGGGGGCAGGGTATAACGGATTGCTTGTCCTTCCGGAGGATGCGAAGGCAGGCAGCGATGTGAAACCCCTGCTTGGAATGGATGACTGGATCTTTGATATTTCCATTACGGCGAACCGTCCGGACTGCCAGAGCATTTTCGGAATTGCAAGGGAAGTTGCCGCTGTACTGGGCAAGGAGTTAAAGGAGCCTGCCCTTGACTTTACCGAAACGGAGACAGAAAAGAATCCGTTTTCCGTCAGCGTATATGCGCAGGATATCTGCCCAAGATATATTGCGCACTATGTCTATGACGTAAAGATCGGGGAATCCCCGGACTGGATGAAACGACGGCTGGCGCTGGTGGGCTGCGGTTCCATCTCCAATGTAGTCGACATTACAAACTATATTTTGTACGAATTGGGACAGCCGATGCATGCGTTTGATTATGCTTACCTTGAGGGGAATCAGATCAATGTCAGACGGGCCGAAGAAGGGGAAAAGATCGTGACCCTAGACGGAAAGGAATTTGAACTGAATTCCGCTAATCTTGTGATCTGTGACGGGGTGAAGCCGGTGGCTCTTGCGGGAATCATGGGCGGATTAAATTCCGAGATTCAGGATACCACAGGGGAGGTCATGTTTGAGGCGGCGAAGTTTGCCCGGGACAATATCAGAAAGAGCTCCCGCGCGTTAGGTCAGTCCTCGGATTCCAGCGCCCGCTATGCAAAGGGTGTGGATGAGTACACCACGGTCATGGCAATGAAGCGCGCCCTTCATCTGATTGAAGAGCTGGGCTGCGGAAAGGTGTCAAAAACCCATGTGGATATCAATACCGGCAATTCCGTTGAACCCCATGAGATGGTTGTAAGTATAAAGCGCGTAAACGGGGTTCTCGGCATTGAAGTTCCAAATGATGAGATTCTGCGCATTCTGACAAATTTGAATATGCAGCCGGAAATAAACGGGGATGAGCTTAAGCTTCAGATTCCTGCATACCGTGAGGATATGGATTCCTATCCGGATGTTGCGGAGGAAGTGATCCGCATGTATGGCTACGACAATGTGATCCCTACCTTTATGCCGACGGCGGAGGTTACATTGGGAGGCCTTAATCTCAGACAGAAGACAGAACTTAAATTAAAGCGTGCGCTCTGCGGAGCGGGAGCATATGAGGGAATCCATTATTCCTTCTTTTCGCCGGCGGATCTTGATCTTTTGAGGCTGCCGGAGGACGCCGCAGAAAGAAAGGCGATCCGCATTTTAAATCCGATCAACGTGGATCTTTCCCTTATGAGGACTACGCTTGCCTCCGAGATGTTATATGCGATCTCCCGAAACCAGAAAAAGGGAAATATGGGGGGGCGCATATTTGAGCTTGGCAATATATTCATTCCAAAAGAGCTGCCCCTTGCGGAGTACCCGGATGAGAGGGAAACGCTTTGTATCGGCGTGTTTGGCGAATCGGAGAGCTTTTATACATTAAAGGGGCTGGCGGAGACGGTTGCAGATACCCTTTGTGTGACGTTTTCCTATGAGGCTGCAAAAAAGCCGTTTCTCCACCCGTACCAGACGGCTGCAATTTCTTGTGAAGGCACAGAGGTCGGATATCTTGGAAAAGTATCCTATGAGGTGCAAAAGGATCTGGATATGAGAGCCTCTGCATATATTCTTGAGATTGACTTAAAGGCGCTTTCCGCATGGTACGGCAAGGCGCAGACATTTGTTCCGCTCCCGAAGTTTTTGGAGGAGAAGAGGGATTTTGCCTTTGTGATGGATAAGAATGTAACCTGTGCGCAGGTGGAGTGCGGCATAAAGGAAGCCTGTGATTATGTGACGGATATTTCGCTGTTTGATGTCTACGAAGGGGTGCAGCTTTCCCCGAATAAGAAGAGTATGGCATTTTCCGTCGTATTTACTCCGAAGGAGGAAGAGTTTACGGGTGAAGTGGTAGACGGTTTTGTGAATGATATTCTTGCAAACCTGCAAAAACAGTACGGTATCACTTTGCGCGCGTAGGAAAGACAAGAAGTTGGATGTTTCGACGGGAAACACCACAATATCTAGGGAAAAAGGACTAGAAACCAATCAAAAAATACATTTTATGAAAGAAAAGCTGCAAAAAATGGATGTAAAAGACTTTAATTATGAGCTCCCGGAGGAACTGATCGCGCAGGATCCTCTTGCGGATCGTTCCAGCTCCCGGCTCATGGTTCTCGATAAACGGACCGGCGAACTGGAACATAAGCATTTTTATGATATTTTATCCTACCTAAGACCGGGAGACTGTCTTGTGATAAACAATACAAAGGTCATTCCGGCCCGCTTGTTTGGCGTAAAGGAGGGAACCCTTGCAAAGATTGAGATTCTCCTCTTGAAACGGAGGGAGAAGGATATCTGGGAGACGCTTGTGAAACCCGGAAAAAAGGCAAAGGCGGGAACGAAGATAGTGTTTGGCGAGGGCCTTTTGACCGGGGAAGTGCTCGATATTGTGGAGGAGGGAAACCGGCTGATCAGATTCCGTTACGAGGGGATCTTTGAGGAAATACTGGACCGGCTCGGACAGATGCCGCTTCCTCCCTATATTACCCATCAGCTCCAGGATAAAAACCGTTACCAGACCGTTTATGCCAAATATGACGGTTCCGCCGCAGCACCGACGGCAGGACTTCATTTTACGGAGGAGCTGCTTGAAAAAGTAAAGGGGATGGGCGTGGAAATCGCGGAGATCACGCTCCATGTGGGGCTTGGTACCTTCCGTCCCGTCAAGGTGGAAAATGTACTGGAGCATCATATGCATTCGGAATTTTATATGGTTTCAGAGGAGGCGGCGGATAAGATCAACCGGGCAAAAAAAGAGGGACGCCGGGTGATAGCGGTCGGAACGACAAGTACGCGGACGCTGGAGGCGGCGTCCGATGAAGAGGGATTCTTAAAGGAGACAAGCGGATGGACGGAAATCTTTATCTATCCGGGATACCGGTTTAAGGTGATAGACGGGCTGATCACAAATTTCCATCTGCCGGAGTCGACGCTGATCATGCTCGTTTCCGCCCTTGCGGGAAGAGAGCATGTGCTAAACGCATATCAGGCTGCGGTTTCGGAGAGATACCGCTTCTTCAGCTTTGGGGATGCGATGCTTGTGATATAAAATTAATGTTATTTTGTTTTCTGTACTTTCCCGGGGTTCTGTTTGTGCAGAGTTTAAACTGCCGGATAAAATGCTCCGTGTTATTATAACCGCATTGCTCTGCGATCTTTGCGATTGGCAGATTGCAGGATTCCAGCAATTCACAGGCAAGTTCAATCCGGCTTGCAATAACGTCGTTCATACAAGAGGTATGAAAATATTGCCGATATGCGGCATGCAGATATCCGGCGCTGATATTTAATTTTTCTGACATATAAGGAACTGTCCATTTTTCGGAAGGATTCCGGTAGATTTCCTCGCGGAGGGAGACAAGCTGGTAATATATTTCCGGAAAATGGGCAGTTTTATTTTCGTCCGATATCATATGTACAAGGGACTCAACCAGATGATGCAGTATGGTGTCCCGGTGGGAGGCTACGCCATAGTATTGTGTACAGATGATGTGGAACAGCTGGTAAAATTCTGCGTACTGATGCATGAGGATCGGCGTTCCAAAGGGAAAATGGTCGTCCGGAATCAGGCGGTCAGAGGTAAAGTGCATCCAACAGTCGGTGTAGAATTCTTCAATTGCGTGATAGCGCTGTCCCTGGTACGGCTTAAAGATCACAGCGCAGTTCGCCGGATAGTCATTCCACTCGCCGTTTACAAGAAAGCGTCCGGAGGTTTGCGTTAAAAGAAGCAGATATTCGGGAAATCCGTTTGGGCGGTTCACATCAAAGGATGAGTCATGGATTTCGTTTTCTCCCATTTTTGTAATTTTAATCACTGGTAACAATCCCCCCTGAAAAAATATTGATATGATAATAGATCAATTTTACATGAGTATAATTCATTGTAAAATCGCCGTCAATATAATATCTTAAATATAACATTTGTGCAGTATTTTAAGAAAAATCAGAGGGGGGTATACTTATGAAACGATTACACACAAAATGGATGGTACTGGCATTAAGCGCGGGTCTATGCGTAGCTGCTTTGTCGGGCTGTGGGACAGACAGTACGGGGAATGCGGGGGACACACAGGCGGAGTCCGAGGCTGAGGAATCCGCAGCTGCGCTGCCGGAGGATGCGGCAGAAACGGATGGCTCCGGCATATATATCGAACCGGTTGAAAATCTTTCGGATGATTTTATCTGCGGTATGGATGCGTCTTCCGTACTTGTGGAAGAAAACAGCGGTGTTACCTATTATAACTATGACGGTGAGGAACAGGATGTTTTTCAGACGCTGGCGGAGTCCGGCATCAATTATATACGTCTGCGCGTATGGAATGATCCGTACGACGAGGACGGAAACGGATACGGCGGCGGAAACAACGATGTCGCCACAGCGATTGAGCTTGGAAAGCGCGCTACCCAGTACGGTATGAAGGTATGCATCGATTTCCATTATTCCGATTTCTGGGCAGATCCTTCAAGACAGCATGCGCCGAAGGCGTGGGAGGGGATGAGTGCGGAAGAAAAATGCGAAGCGCTCTATGATTTTACGATTGACAGCCTTACGGAACTCCTCGACGCCGGCGTGGATGTGGGAATGGTGCAGATCGGCAATGAGATTAACTATGGACTTGCCGGGGAAACCAAGACGGATACGATGATAGAACTGTTAAAATCCGGAAGCCGCGCGGTTCGCGAAATATCGGAGACTTACGGGCAGGATATCCGGATCGTCGTACATTTTACGAATATTGAAAATAAGGCGGAGATCGACGGATGGTGTTCCGATCTGTATGATGCCGAGCTTGATTACGATATTCTGGGATTATCCTACTATTCCTTCTGGGACGGCTCCTTCAGCAACATGCAGCGTGTTGCCGAATTGATGCAGGAAAGATACGGCGTCAAGGTTATGCTTGCGGAGACCTCCTATTGTTACACCTCAGAGGATGGAGACGGAAGCGGAAACAGCCTCGTCGGTATCGATGATCTGGTGGATGGCTATCCGGCAACGGTTCAGGGACAGGCGAGCATGATCCGTGACATCTGCGCGGCGGCAAACGAACAAGGTCTGCTCGGTGTATTCTATTGGGAAGGCGTCTGGATCCCGGTCGGGGAAGCGACGGAAGATAATTCCGCTATATGGGAAGAGTACGGAAGCGGCTGGGCAAGCAGCTATGCGTCGGATTATGATCCGGAGCAGGCAGGATTATATTACGGAGGCTGCTCATGGGATAATCAGGCAATGTTTGATTTTGACGGCTATCCCCTTGAGTCGCTGATGGTCTGGACATATATGAGAGAAGGTTCGCCGAACTATAATAATTAGACAGGGGGTTTTTGAAAACAGGACTGTTTAGTTTGATCCCATTATTTCTCTTTTCTTGGAAAATACTTGTAAAATTTCAGGAATTGTAATAAGATAAAACTGTATTTTTATTTGGGTGGTATATTACAGGGAGAAAAACATGAAAGAAAAGAGAAGGGACAAGAGACTGGAAATTGATGTCAATGTCCAGCTTGAGAGGCTGGATGAGGATGGAATCACCACATTAAAGTATGTACATGTGGATGTGACCGACATTTCCAGAAGCGGAATCGGTTTTAAAGCACAGAAGGCGCTTGAGGTCGGCACTTATTATGATGCGAGGATCCAGATATGGACAAAGGAGATTGTTGACGCAGTTATAGAAATCGTCCGCCGCGAGGATAGAGAAGATGGCTATCAGTATGGCGGTGTCTTTATCGGCATGACGGATACGGATGCATTAAAGATTGACATTTACCAGATCTTTAACGAGTTATAAGCTATGAGATTATCAGATATTTACAGGGTTCCGATCGTTCAAAAGCCCCATCCGGTCAAAGTATCGGTACCCGGTTCCAAAAGCATTACAAACAGAGCGCTTTTGATCGCGGCGCTGGGAAATGGAAAAAGCACGTTAAAGGGCGTGCTTTTTTCTGATGATTCGAGGCATTTTTTGCAGGCGCTCACCGACCTTGGTTTTTCCGTTGAGATAGCGGAAAAGGAACAGCAGGTCACCATCACAGGCTGCGGAGGCGCGATTCCCAAAAAAGAGGCTGCGATCGATGTGGGCAGCGCGGGCACAGCCGCCAGATTTCTTACGGCGCTCCTTGGTCTTTCCAATGGACGATACCGGATCACATCATCGGAGCAGATGAAAAAGCGTCCGATGAAGGAGCTGCTTGTCGCCCTTAAGGGAATGGGAGCTGAGATTATATATGAGGAGGAAGAATATCATTTTCCCTTCGTGATCGGAAACCCATCCTGGAAAAGCCGCTCGGTCGTTGTCGATGTAGATAAGAGCAGTCAGTTTTTGAGTGCGCTTTTGATCTCTTCGGTTTTGTCAAAGGAGGACTTTTTCATTCAGGTGAAGGGAACGCACGGGATGGCCTATGTGGATATGACGGTCGCCATGATGGAACAGTTTGGCGTTTCCGTTTTCCGAAAAACAGATCGTGATTTTGTCATCCCTAAGGAGGCCTTATATACTTCACGGGAGTATGCCATTGAACCGGATCTGTCTGCGGCCTGTTATTTTTACGCCATGAGTCCGCTGCTTCGTGTGCCGGCAAAGGTATACGGCGTGAAGTGGGACGGGCTTCAGGGTGATATAGAATTTTTGAATGTGCTTAAGAGCATGGGCTGCGAGGCCAAAGAGGAGGAGGATGGCATTGTCCTTCATCCGCCCGCTCAAAATCTGCGGGGGGGAATCTATGATCTGTCAGCTTTTTCCGATCAGGCGCTTACGCTGGCGGCAATCGCGCCTTTTTCGGACGGGCCGGTGACGATTGCAAAGGTCGGACATATCCGTTATCAGGAGTGCGACCGGATCGACGCGATTCTTACCAATCTAAAAAGGCTTGGGATCCGATGTTCGGAACAGGAGGGAAATATCACGATATTTCCGGGAACCCTTCATGGCGGTATGGTTGAGACCTATGAGGATCACCGCGTTGCGATGGCATTTGCGCTGCCGGGGCTTGTGACAGAGGGAATTCAAATAAAAAATCCCTCCTGCTGCGGAAAAACATTTGAGGATTTTTTTGATATACTTGAGACAAAGGTTGTAGACGACAGATGAAAAAATGGATGTGGATATGCGAGGCGGTCCTGACGGTCATCGTTCTGTTCATTGCGGCAGTATTTTTTTTTGCGGAGAAGACTCCGGCGGCTATCAACTCCCGGAACGTAAGCTTTTTTGAATTTTCGGAGACCCTGAAGGAGGACGTAAAGGAAATCCGGCAGCAGACAGATAATGCAGAAGCGCTCGCCGATGCGGGTATGTTCTTTCACGTGGAAATCGAGGCGGGGACAGAAGCTCTTTTGCCGGAATATTTTTTCCGGGAATATGAAGGGCAGGAACTGAAGATCAATACGGATCTGTCCGAAGCCATGCTGAGGTCGGTGGGAGAGCAGTATCCGGTAAATATTACCTATGAGGGACGGGTCTATACCGTGGAACTTTGCATTATCGATACGACCCCGCCCGAGATTTTGAATGCAGGGGATATTACAGCGTATCTGGGAGATTCCATCTCCTATAAAACTGGAATCGAGCTGACGGACAACAGCGGCGGAGAGATTTCTCTGGAGGTTGATACAAGCGGGGTAGACGCTAAAAAACCGGGAGATTATATCGTGGTGTACACCGCCACGGATGAATCGGGCAACAGCTCCGTTTTGGAGACGGTGCTCCATCTGAACGTGAGAGTGGTGAGCGAGGAGATGGTAGAGGAGCTTGCGGATGAGGTCATAGCGGATGTCATCACGGAGGATATGTCAAAATGGGATCAGGCATATGCCCTTTTTAACTGGTGCAGGCGGAATATAACCTATTCCTCCTCTATGGGAGACCGCTCCTCTGTCTGGACAGGAGCATATGAAGGGCTGCACGACCACTATGGAGACTGCTATACTTATTATGCGACCTACTCGGTCCTTTTGACAAAGTGCGGAATCAGCAACCTATGTGTCGCGCGGGTAGGGGGAGAAAGCAATCATTGGTGGAATCTTGTCAATGTGGGAGACGGCTGGTATCATTGTGACACAAGTCCGAGAAATAATGATCATCCCTACACCTGTTTTATGCAGACCGACGAGCAGATAGCGGCATACACCGAGTCCTATCCGGAGCATCCGAATTATTATACCTTTGATGAAAGTCTTTATCCCGAACGGGAGACCACGATCGTATTTGGAAACTGACAATTGTGAGAACCACGGTAAGAAAAGTGCGCCTTAGGCGCCAAAAATACATTTGGGACAGAGGGCAGTTTTGCAGAAAGGGCAGAAACTACCGTCTGTGGATGATATAATTTTTCCCGGAGAGCAGCTCTTCCGCAAGATCAAGCTCCTTCTGGTCGTTGAATTCGATCCGCAGCACGCCTTCCTCAAATTCCCGGTTGTTGATGATACCGATATTTTTGATGCTTACGCCTTTGGTGGCAAGTATCGTTGCGATTGTTGCGATCCCGCCGGCTTCGTCGATCAGATCCAGATAGATTTCATAGGCGACGGACGGGGTTTTTACGCCCGGAAGGAAAAAAGAATCCCGATAGTCCTTTGCGGATTGAAAGAAGTCCGTCATCGCCGCGGTATCGGAAGCCTCGATATAGGAGCGCAGCTCGGTCAGTTTATCTAAGTACAGATCTATAAGCTTTAATATCTGAGAACGGTTCGAAAGGCTGATATTCTGCCACATAACAGGGGAGGAGGAGGCAATTCTTGTGATATCCCGGAATCCCCCTGCGGCAATTGTTTTCATCGTCTCATTCTCATCATCGATTTCCTTTATCAGATTCACAAGTGAAAATGCGATCATATGCGGCAGATGGCTGATGGAAGCCGTGGCATAATCATGCGCTTCATAGTCAAGGACCAGAGGGATGGAGCCGAGGGACAAAACAAAGCTGCGGAATTCCTCAAGCGCAGCCTGGCTTGTCATAGCGGTGGGCGTAATGATATAGTAGGCGTTTTCGAGCAGATACTGGTCTGCATTGGAAATCCCTGTTTTTTCCGAGCCGGTCATGGGATGACCGCCGATAAAGTTTTCTTCCAGTCCAAGGGAAATGACTTCCCGGTGGATTTCGGTCTTTGTGCTTCCCACGTCTGTAATACAGCAGTCCCTGCGGATGATATCTTTTAATTCATGTAAATATGCAATATTTTGCTGTACAGGAGCGCACAAAAAGATATGGTCGCACTCCGAAAATGCGGAAAGCGGCAGAAGCCCGCTGTTTGCAGTCAAGCCTTCGCGATAAGCCTCTTTTATGGTATCCTCGTGCCGCGCGGTCGCATAGATAACGGCATTGGGGTTATTTACTTTGATTTTTTTTGCGATCGATCCGCCGATCAATCCAAGGCCGATAAATCCAATCGTCTGAAAAGCCATGTTTATTCCTCCAATGGTTTTGGATAAGTTTTTCTTTCATTTTACCTTATTTTACGGTTTCGTCAATTGCTTTCTGAAAGAAGCGGCTCCTGTATTTTTACATTTTGCATAAAAAGGTTGTAAATAATCGGAAATATTAGTACAATATATCCATACAAAATATTGTGGGAGGGATTACAACATGAATGTTTACACAACAGACAGAATTCGAAACGTTGTCCTGCTTGGGCATGGAGGCAGCGGAAAGACATCATTGGCGGAGGCTATGGCGTATCTTGCGGGTATTACCAAAAGAATGGGCACAGTAGAGGACGGCAGCACCCTGAGCGATTACGACAAAGAGGAGAACAAACGGCTGTTTTCCATTCATACATCCGTGATTCCGATCCCATGGCAGGATGTTAAGATAAATCTTCTTGACGCGCCTGGATATTTTGATTTTGTAGGGGAGGTGGAGGAGGCTGTCAGCGTCGCCGATTCCGCCATTATAGTGGTATCCGCCAGAGCCGGGATCGAGACCGGGACGAAACGGGCGTGGGAGCTCTGTGAGAAGTTCCATCTGCCGCGCATCATTTTTGTGACGGATATGGATATCGATAATGCAAGTTACCGTCAGGTGGTGGAGGATCTGCAGGAGTTATACGGAAAGAAGATTGCTCCGTTCCATCTTCCGATCCGTGAGGACGGAAAGTTTGTCGGCTATGTAAACGTTATCCAGCAGAAGGCAAAGCGCTGGAATGATAAGGGGACCGTGGATAAGTTTGAGGTTCCGGATTACTCCAAGGAGAATCTTCGCATCTGCCGTGAGGCGCTGCTTGAAGCTGTGGCGGAGAGCAGCGAGGAATTTATGGAGCGCTATTTTAACGGGGATGAATTTTCGGAGGATGAAATCCGTCAGGCCCTTCGCATGAACGTGACCGACGGCTCCATCGTTCCCGTCCTGATGGGCTCCAATATTCTGGCAAGGGGCATGTATACGCTGATGTCCGACATCGTAAAGTATCTTCCGAGCCCGGAGAAGCGGAAATGCGCCGGAATCAATACAAAGACAAATGAAGTGTTTGAAGCGGATTATGATTTTTCCAAGCCGAAGTCCGCATATGTGTTCAAGACGATCGTCGATCCTTATATCGGAAAGTATTCGCTGATTAAGGTAAATTCCGGCGTTATCAAGACGGATGATGTGCTTTACAATTTCCACCGGGATGAGGAGGAAAAGCTCGGGCGGCTGTATGTGATCCGGGGAAATAAGGTTGAGGAGGTTCCGGAGCTTTTTGCCGGAGATATCGGAGCGATCGCAAAGCTGGTCAAGACCTATACAACGGATTCCCTTTCCACAAGGAACAATCCGGTGGCGTACATACGTGCAAATATTTCAAAGCCCTATGTTTCCATGCGCTATAAGGCGAAGAATAAGGGGGATGAAGACAAGATTTCCCAGGCTATCCAGAAATTGCTAATGGAGGATCTGACCTTAAAGAATGTAAATGACAGCGAAAACGGACAGACTTTGTTATATGGAATGGGAGACCAGCACCTGGAGATTGTTGCAAGCACGCTGCTTGATAAATACAAGGTTGCAGTCGAGCTTACCAGACCGAAGGTTGCGTTTAAGGAAACGCTTCGCAAAAAAGCGGATGTGGAATATAAATATAAAAAGCAGTCGGGAGGTCATGGACAGTACGGACATGTAAAGATGACCTTTGAGCCCTCCGGCGATCTTGAGACTCCCTATGTATTTGATCAATGTGTCGTGGGCGGTGCGGTTCCGAAGAATTTTTTTGCGGCGGTTGAAAAGGGGGTTGCGGAATCCGTTAAGAAGGGACCTCTTGCGGCCTATCCGGTAACCGGCGTAAAGGCGGTCCTCTACGACGGGTCCTACCATCCGGTGGATTCCTCGGAACTGGCGTTTAAGGTTGCGACCATGCAGGCGTTTAAGAAGGGATTTTTGGAGGCTTCTCCGGTATTGCTTGAGCCCATCGCAGCCCTCAAGGTCATTGTGCCGGATCAGTACACGGGGGACATCATGGGCGACCTGAACAAGCGCAGGGGACGTGTGATGGGAATGAATCCGTTGGAGAACGGATATCAGGAAATTTTGGCGGATATTCCGTATCTGGAACTGTATGGTTACAATACGCAGCTTCGCTCTATGACAAGCGGAAGCGGAACATTCTCCTATGAGTTTGCCCGCTATGAACAGGCGCCGGAGAACGTGGCGTCCCGGGAGATTGAAACCCGCGCAAATAAACTGGTCGAGATTGAAGAATAATGATTATCGGAAAGACGAGAGAGGATACCGATGGGCAAAAAGAGAAGACTGGCGGCGGGAGGTATCCTCCTACTTTTGGCAACCGGATTTTCCATATTTTTATACAGCATGAAGGATAATGCCAGAGGCGCCTCCGATCCGGAGGCATCCGGGCAGATCGACAATGTTGCAAATGTCATGAATTATTCTTATACGTTGGAGAAAGATGCGGATGAGGATACGCTTCTCTTAAAAGACTGCGAGTTCTCCTTCCTGGAGGAACTGGATATACCGGGAATGCCGCAGACAAGGGAAAACGATCTTTTGAACAACTATATTTTCAGCACATCCCAATGTCCTCAGGGGATCTGTTTTACGGATGAGTACATTCTGCTTACCTCCTATTCGGAGGAGGATGACTGTCTTGGGGAACTTATGGTTTTTGACCGGACAAACGGGGGATATCTTGTGACGCTTGGAATGGACGCAAAGAGCCACCTCGGGGGCATTTCCTTTGACGGAAAGAATGTGTGGGTATGTAATTCCAACAGCAATACGATAGAGCGTATATCCTACGATTTTATCCAGCTGATGGCGACGGAAAATATCGGCGATGTGGTGGATGCGACGGAGGTTGTCGACATCTATCCGGTGGAGAATAAGCCCTCCTGCATTACCTACTACAACGGAAGGCTGTGGATCGCTACCCATACCGTATACTTTTCCTCCCAGATGGTGGCATACTATTTTGACAGCAATCAGAATGAGCTGAATGCTTTGAGCCACTATGAGATCCCGGCGCAGGTGCAGGGGATCGCCTTTGACGATTCCGGGACGGTGTACCTAAGCACCTCCTACGGAAGAACCTCGTCCTCCTATATCAAAATGTATTCCTCGGTGGCTGCATTATCGACGCAGCCGAACAAGCCCTTCCGGCGGGTTGAGATGCCTCCGGGGGCGGAGGAGATCGACATTCGGGACGGCAGACTTTTTGTGATATTTGAATCGGCGGGGGAGAAATATTATAACGGAACGGACGGGAAGGGGAGAAGCCTTTCCCCGATAGATAAAATTCTGATCGTTGAAATTTCATCCATCAATCAATAAAGGACTCTTTGCGGCTGCAAGAGTCCTTTATTGATCATTACTTTTTGTTCATCTGGTTTAAGAGCGCAAGCATTTTTTTTGCCCGCGCCTGTTCTTCGGGGGGAAGATTCTGGCAGAGAAGCTCTGTGATCAGTTCCACCTCAGGTTTCTCAAAATTAAGATTCTGCTGTTTTGCGGCGTTTAAATTTGCCAGCAGAAACGGCATTGCCTCCTGCATGTTTGTTGGCATCTTCTTCTGGGAAAAGTCCATGATGAATTTTAACTTTTGCGGATCCATTCCGGTAAGTTCCGGATTGTTTTTAATGATATCTTCGAGCATAAGATCTCCTTAATTAAAAAATGCTTCATAATTATCCATGATGCAGAACAGATTTAAGATCGTATCGATGGTCTCCTTTTCCTTTGGGGTGCAGTACTCCCGGAGCGCGTTCAGCATTGCGCTGCGGCGTTCATTTCCCGCCGGAATCTCACAGGCGCCAAGAGCGGAGGAGGAGTTTTGGAGCAGCTGGGAAAAATGACGGATTTCCATATATTGTATGATCATGCCAAGCTGTTGTTTCTGTCTTCCCTCGAGAAAAGGAACGATTGTTTTTAACATTTGAAGCTCCCGCGTCTGCATAGCTTCGTCATAAGGGGTAAATAGCTTCTGGTCTTCCATTTTTTAACCTTTTTTATAAATTCTATGAGGAATCCGGGAACAAAATGCGTCTTAATACATAATGTAAAAGAAAAAAGTAAAATGGGAAAATTAGTGATAGATGGGAAATGTGTTTACGAAATCGATGAAGAATGTGTAAAAAGACACCGGCTGCCAAAGGAATGCGGCATCTATGAGCACCTGACGGATCAAAAGGTGGGCAATAAGAAGGGGAGTGCAAAAAAAGAGAGCCGTTAAGGCCCTCTTTTTTTGACGTTAGAAAACTTTGTTTTCTAAGATATTAGCAAATGCCGTTGCCACATCCGCCGCCGCAGAGCAACAGAAGGATGATGATCAGACAGCAGCTGTCGTTTCCGCCGCATCCGTTGTTGTTGAAGAATGAACCGTTAGAGCAGCAGGATAACAAAAGGATAATCCAAATAATAGAATTACATCCGCATCCGTTATCATTGCATCCACAGTTTGTTGCCGCTAAATCACTCATAAGTGACCTCCAAAAATTTAATATTTACAGTATAGATTATGTGAAGGCCCTGCAGATGGTTCCAATTTATTTTTTATTTTTTAAACATAATTTGGAATTCGTATTGACAAGCAAAGCGGTAAAAGATAAACTGAATAAAAGTATAATTGTATACAATTATTCTGAAATGGAGGGACACATATGAGAAATGTTGTTTTAAATGATAAAACTAATCTTCTCCAGTTAGAGGAGCATTTTTATCAGCTGGCAGATGTGGATGAGCCGAATACCTTCCGCAATCTGTTTCCATATGATGAGATTCCGAAGATTGCATTTAACGACCGGATCGTTCCGCACAATATGCCGGAGGAAATCTGGATTACGGATACGACATTCAGGGACGGTCAGCAGTCGAGAGAACCCTATACAACGGAGCAGATCGTTACGATCTATGATTACCTGCACAGACTTGGCGGGCCAAAGGGTAAGATCCGTCAGAGCGAGTTTTTCTTATACAGCAAAAAGGATCGGGATGCGGTATATAAATGCTTGGAGCGGGGATATGAGTATCCGGAGGTGACCTCCTGGATCCGGGCCAAAAAACAGGACTTTGAACTTGTGAAGGAGATCGGGCTCAGGGAGACCGGAATCCTTGTAAGCTGCTCCGACTATCATATTTTTTATAAGATGAAAATGACCCGCAGGGAGGTCATGAACCTGTACCTTGGCGTGATCCGGGAGTGTCTGGAGACGGGAATAAGTCCGAGATGCCATCTTGAGGATATTACCCGTTCGGATATCTATGGATTTGTAATACCCTTTTGTCTGGAACTTATGAAACTGATGGAGGAGTATAAGATTCCGATCAAGGTAAGGGCCTGCGATACGATGGGATATGGCGTCAATTTCCCGGGAGCGGTTATTCCTAGAAGCGTTCCGGGCATTATCTACGGCCTTATGACCCACGCCGGGGTGCCGTCGGAGCTGATCGAGTGGCATGGGCACAACGATTTTTATAAAGCGGTGAACAACTCCACTACCGCCTGGCTCTATGGCGCAAGCGGAGTCAACTGTTCCCTGTTTGGGATCGGAGAGCGCACCGGAAATACGCCTCTTGAGGCGATGGTATTTGAATACGCACAGCTTAAGGGAACCCTTGACGGCATGGATACAACCGTGATTACGGAGCTTGCCGGGTATTTCGAAAAGGATCTGGGATATAAACAACCGGAGAGAACCCCCTTTGTCGGAAGCAACTTTAATATTACAAGGGCGGGAATTCATGCAGATGGGTTATTGAAAAACGAGGAAATTTATAATATATTTGATACGGATAAGTTTTTAAAGCGTCCGCCTCTTGTGGCGGTTTCCAATACCTCGGGACTGGCAGGGATCGCCCATTGGATCAACTGTTATTACCATTTGGACGGGGAAAGGAAGATCGATAAGAGTTCCCCGCTTGTCGCTAAGGTGAAGGAATGGGTCGATGGGCAGTATGAAGATGGGCGTATCACGTCGATCGCGGATCATGAGCTTGTCGTACAGATTACAAATTGCTGTAAAGAATTGGAAATTGTGTTGTAAGAGGTAGCGAATGTCAGAGGACAATTATTCATTAAGTGCAAAAGTATTTCATAAGCTTCGGGAGGAAATCCTTGCAGGGAAATATGCGGCAGATGAAGAATTAAAGGAAAAGAATATCGGCGAGGAGCTGGGCGTAAGCCGGACGCCGGTGAGGGAGGCGCTTCGCCAGCTGGAGCTGGAAGGGCTGGTGTCGATCATTCCGAACAGGGGAGCTTTTGTCGTGGGCGTTTCCTTAAAGGATGTCAAGGATATCTACGAGATCCGCTCGCTGCTTGAGGGATTATGTGCAAAATGGGCAGCCCGGAATATTACGGACGAACAGCTTGCGGAGCTTGAGGAGAATATTTTTCTTTCGGAATTTCATGCAACAAAGGAAAACTGGGAACAGATCCTTGAGCTGGACAACAGGTTCCACGAACTGTTATATCAGGCTTCCGCAAGCCGGGAGCTGATCCATGTCCTTAAGGATTACCACCAGTACGTGCAGCGGGTCAGGAGGATCACGCTGGCAGAGCCGGAACGGGTAAGGGCCTCGACAGGGGAACACCGGCTGATCGTGGAGGCGCTGAAGAACCATGACCCGGAGACGGCGCAGAAACAGGCGAGAAACCATATCTTAAGCACCATATCAAATATGGATAAGATTGGATGGGAAAATCTTATGAAATGAAAAGGAGAAAACAGATGGACAAAATCAAGATGACAACCCCCTTAGTTGAGATGGACGGAGATGAGATGACCCGTATTCTCTGGAGGATGATCAAGGATGAACTTTTACTTCCGTTTATCGATCTGAAAACAGAATATTATGATCTTGGCTTAGAGGAGCGAAACCGCACAAACGATCAGGTCACCGTGGATTCCGCGAATGCAACAAAGAAGTATGGCGTTGCGGTAAAATGTGCAACTATCACCCCGAACGCTTCCCGGATGAAGGAGTATGAGCTGAAGGAAATGTGGAAAAGCCCCAACGGGACGATCCGCGCAATGCTTGACGGAACCGTATTTCGTGCGCCGATCGTAGTAAAAGGGATCGAGCCGAACGTAAAGACCTGGCAGAAGCCGATCACGATCGCAAGGCATGCATACGGGGATGTGTATAAGGCAGCGGAGATAAAGATTCCGGGAGCCGGAAAGGCAGAGCTTGTCTTTACGGCGGAGGACGGAACAACGACGCGGGAGCTGATCCATGATTTTTCCGGAGCAGGGGTTATACAGGGACAGCACAATATCAACGATTCCATTGAGAGCTTTGCCCACAGCTGTTTTAAATATGCGCTGGATACCAAGCAGGATCTGTGGTTTGCAACGAAGGATACCATCTCCAAAAAATATGACCATACCTTTAAGGATATTTTTCAGGAGATATTTGACGCAGAGTACAGCGACGCTTTTGAGAAGGCGGGAATCACTTATTTCTATACGCTGATTGATGATGCGGTTGCCCGTGTCATGAAATCCGAGGGAGGGTTTATCTGGGCCTGCAAAAATTACGACGGGGATGTGATGAGCGATATGATAAGCTCCGCATTTGGTTCGCTTGCGATGATGACATCTGTTCTGGTATCCCCACAGGGCTACTATGAGTATGAGGCTGCCCACGGTACGGTACAGAGACATTACTATAAGTATTTAAATGGAGACGAGACCTCCACGAACTCCGTCGCAACGATCTTTGCCTGGACGGGAGCGCTTAGGAAACGCGGTGAATTGGACAATAACCCGGAGCTTGTGAGGTTTGCGGACGCCCTTGAATCGGCATGTGTGAAGACCATTGAGTCCGGAAAGATGACAAAGGATCTTGCATTGATCACCACGATTGAAAATCCGACCGCTCTTAACAGCGAGGAATTTATCAAAGCGATCAGAAGCGAACTTGAAGAGATTCTTTAAATCTATTTGTCAAAAATTCAACACATTGACAGCGGCTGTGGAAAACCATATAATTATGTACAGGTTGATTGGAATGATTGACTGCTAACACGGAGTCAGGAGGGGTTACACGTGGAAAAGGAAATATCACAGGCTGTCATTCGACGTATGCCGAGATATTATCGCTATTTGGGAGATCTGCTGGATGAAGGGGTGGAGCGGATCTCCTCCAACGATCTGAGCAGCCGCATGAAAGTGACGGCGTCCCAGATCCGTCAGGATCTGAACAATTTTGGCGGATTTGGGCAGCAGGGTTACGGATATAATGTAAAATATCTGTATGAGGAGATCGGCAGGATATTAGGACTTGACCAGCGGCATAATATTATTGTGATCGGAGCGGGAAATCTCGGGCAGGCGCTGACCAATTATGCGGATTTTGAGAAGTTCGGCTTTGTGGTTACGTCTCTTTTTGATATAAATCCGGAACTGAAGGGAAAGACGATCCGCGGAATTCCGGTTTACATGCTCGAGGAACTGGAGGGATATTGCAGAGAACACAAAATCGACATTGCGGCGCTGACGCTTCCGAAGGAGAATGCTTTTGAGATCGCCGAACGTCTGGTGAACCTTGGCATACGCGCAATCTGGAATTTTGCGCATGTGGATCTCAATCTGGAGAATGAGAGCATCATTGTTGAAAATGTACATCTCTCGGAAAGTCTGATGCAGCTCTCTTATAATATCGTAAAAAACAGGGCGCAGTCATAAGAGGCGGGAGGCTTTTGTTATGAGTGATGGGCAGGAGTTTAAAGAAGCGTTAAGAGAGAAAAAAATACCGATTCTTGTGCTCGATCAGAAATGGCACCGTCTGTTTGCAATCCACGGAAAGCCGGATCACATCAAAAAGCTGGAGAGCGAATTGAATTTACTGCTGGGAAGGCAGGGAAAGCTGAATAACGAGATAAAAGACCTTAAAAAGGCAAAAAACCAGCTTATGGATCATATTGTCCAGAATATGGATGCGGCGGCGGAGAACGCGGAGGAAAAGGTTCGAAAAAAGAAGCTGGAGGAGGACAGGCGGCTGATCGATGAGCTGAATGAGCAGATTGACGCTGACGAGGAGGAACTGTTAAGGATTCCGGATCAGATCAGGAATACAAACGAAAGTCTGATGATAAGGAGCATGGAATATTTTTATGAAAAGCTCCGTGTGAATAAGGAGGAATCGGAGGAGATCGACGCATGGATCAAACAGGTCCGGATCGATCTGAAAAAGAACATTATCCGTAAGCAGAACCGTGATATCAATAACAGGGAGATATATGCTTATCTGCACGACATATTCGGACGGGAGGTTGTCGATCTGTTCGACATCCGGTATGATGAGCTGCAGGAAAATCTTCAGGGAGAAAAATAGGAATGAAATATCTTGTTACCGGTAAAGAGATGAAGCTTCTTGACCAAAATACCAGCGAACATTTTATGGTGCCTGCGGAGGTACTGATGGAGCAGGCTGCGCTGGCTTTTGTTCGGAAGCTTTTGTCATTTGATCCGGACTGTAATAATATATTGATCGTATGCGGAAGCGGCAACAACGGCGCGGATGGAATCGCTGCGGCAAGGCTGTTGAATCAGATGGGGCACAAAACCACGGTGTATTTTGTGGAGGCCGCAGGGAAAGAAAGCAATCTTCACAAGCTGCAAAGGAAGATCTATCTTTCGTACAGGTTTCCGATAGAACAGGAAATATCAAGAGACGCGGAGTATGATTATATCGTGGATGCAATCTTTGGCACCGGATTGTCCAGAAATATTTCCGGGGCGGCGGCGCAATGCATAGAAGCGCTGAACCGTATGCCGGGGAGAAAGATCGCCCTTGATATTTCCTCCGGAATTTCGGCGGACAACGGGGAGGTGCTTGGATGTGCTTTTGCAGCGGAGGATACGATCACTTTTTCCTTCGGAAAGGTAGGACAATATCTTTGGCCCGGAACGGAATACAGCGGAAGAGTCCATGTGGTTTTTATCGGAATTACTATGGACAGCTGGCTGGACAGAAAGCCGAAGACCGTCAGTCTGGATGAGGAGGAGCTTTCCCTTCTGCCGAAGAGAGTGGATCACTCCAACAAGGGAACCTACGGAAGGCTTCTTGTCGTGGCAGGAAGCGAGGGGATGGCAGGGGCGGCATATTTTTGCGCAAAGGCGGCATACCGCGCCGGCTGCGGCCTTGTGAGGATCATAACTGCCGGGGAAAACCGGGATATCCTGTCGGGACTTTTGCCGGAGGCGGTTTTTTCCTTTTATGGAGACTCCATTGATGAGAAGAGGCTGATTGAAGATCTGAAATGGGCGGATGCTGTTGTGGCGGGACCGGGGATCGGGACGTCGCGCCTTGCCGGGGAACTTTTGCACAGAATCTTACAGAATGCCGCTGTGCCCTTGGTTCTTGATGCGGACGCGCTTAATCTGCTTTCAAAGGAACCGGAGGTTCTGCAAAGACCTCATACGGAAATCATTGTTACGCCGCATCTTGGAGAGATGGCAAGGCTTACCGGTGATACCGTCTCCCTGATCCAGACAAGGATCATGGAGACCGCGCAGGAATTTGCGCGCCAGTATGATGTGGTCTGCGTGTTAAAGGACTTTCATACGATCACAGCCGTTCCGTATGGCTGTAATTATATCAATCTGTCCGGAAATCACGGAATGGCAACGGCGGGCAGCGGAGATGTCCTTTCCGGTATCATCGGCTCCTATCTTGCCCAGGGGAAGAACGCTGCCGAGGCTGCGTATACAGGCGTGTATGTTCATGGGCTTGCGGGGGATGCGGCAAGGAAAAGATGCGGCGGAGCAGCGCTGATGGCAACAGATATTATTGAGGGATTAGAAATTATTTCCAGTAAGGTGGATTTGCAATGAAACAGAAAATAAGCAGGGTGTACGCGGAAATTGATTTGGATGCCGTGCGTTTTAATATGGAATCGATGTACCGGAACATCAAAAAGTCTACGCAGATGGTTGCGGTGATCAAAACAGACGCTTACGGGCATGGCGCCCTTAGGATCGCGAAGGCAATCGAAAATCTTCCGTATCTTTGGGGCTATGCGGTTGCGACCGTGGATGAGGCAAAGGCGCTCATTGATGACGGAAGGACAAAACCCATACTGATCTTGGGGATCAGCTTTCCGGAACATTATGAATATATCGCAGACCATGATATCCGTCCGGCAGTATGTGACATTGAGACTGCAAGGCAGCTCTCCGGCATTGCGGTTGCACGGAAGAAAATCTGCCATATACATATTGCGGTTGATACCGGAATGAGCAGAATCGGCTTTCAGGTGACAGAGGAAAATGCAAAGATCATTGCACAGATCGCGGCGCTGCCGAATATAGATATAGAAGGTATATTTACACATTTCGCGAGAGCCGACGAGAGGGCAAAAGGGCCGGCTTTTGAGCAGATCCGTCAGTTTGATCACATGACCGGGCTTTTGGAGCGGGAGGGGATAAGGATTCCCCTTAAGCATTGTTCGAACAGCGCCGGGATCATTGAGATACCGGAGGCAAATTATGATCTTGTCCGTGCAGGGATCACCATGTACGGATTGTGGCCGTCGGAGGAAGTGGCGAGGGATATTTTATCCATAAAACCGGTAATGTCCCTGAAAAGCCATGTATCTTTCCTAAAGGAACTTGAGGCGGGAAGGAGCATAAGCTACGGCGGCACCTATGTGACGAAGGAAAAACAAGTCATCGCCACGGTTCCGGTGGGCTATGGGGACGGTTATGCCAGAGGGCTTTCCGACAAAGGATATGTTTTGATACATGGGAAAAAAGCATATATCTGCGGAAGGATCTGCATGGATCAGTTTATGGTGGACGTCACTAAAATCCCGGAGGTTAAGGTGGGGGATTCGGTCACGCTTCTTGGAACAGACAAAGATGAAAGCATTACAATGGAAGAGTTAGGAGCGCTTTCCGGAAGGTTCAATTATGAGTTTGCATGTCTGATTACGCCCAGAGTTCCGCGAATTTATATAGAAAACAGATAGAATTGAATACGCTCGATAAATTTGGAAATAATATGATTAAAACAAATTTATGGAGTGAGATTATGGTAGTTCAAAGAGGAGATATTTATTATGCAGATCTGCGCCCGGTGGTAGGATCGGAGCAGGGAGGAGTAAGACCGGTTCTGATCATACAAAATGATGTGGGAAACCGGCACAGCCCGACGGTGATCTGCGCGGCAATCACTTCCCAGATGAATAAGGCGAAGCTTCCGACCCATGTGGAGCTGCACTCGGATCAGTATGATCTTGCAAGGGATTCCGTAGTGCTTTTGGAGCAGCTTCGCACAATTGATAAAAAACGTTTAAAGGATAAGGTATGCCATCTGGATAATCAGATCCTTTTAAAAATCGATAAAGCCCTGGAGATCAGCCTGGAATTATATACATAAGCTTGACGGACAGGGGATCAGATGGTATATTTTTACTATTTCAGATACAAAGAAAGGAATAAACGGTATGGACGATAGTGAATACCCCCGAACAAAGAACAATTTTTCCAGAAGATGGAAGCGTTTTTGGGGGAATGGTTCCCACAGCAGCGAGGATGTAACGGAAGAAATCATCTCTATGGTAAATGAAGGTCATGAGCAGGGGGTTCTGCTGGCCAGTGAAGCGGAGATGATCCACAATATTTTTGAATTCGGAGATAAGGAAGCCAAGGACATTATGACCCACAGGCAGAATGTGATCGCGATTGACGGCAATATGTCTTACACGGATGTGGTTTCCTTTATCATAGAGAACGGAAAATCCCGTTATCCGGTATATTCCGGTGACATTGACAATATCATAGGCGTACTGCACATAAAGGACGCCTTTGCCTTTTCCCAGAGAAATGAACTGTTTCGGACATCCGTAAAGGATATTCCGAAGCTGCTCCGGGAAGTGGAATTCATCCCGGAGACCATGAATATCAATACGCTTTTCACACGGATGCAGTCGGTGAAGAATCATCTGGTCATTGTTGTGGACGAATACGGACAGACATCTGGGATCGTCGCGATGGAGGATATCTTAGAGGAAATCGTAGGCAATATCGAGGACGAGCATGATGATGAGGAAAGCCTTATCCTTGAGAATTCCGACGGAAGCATACATATGGACGGGATGTCCGACTTTTCCGATGTGGTGGAGCGCTTAAATCTTCCCATTGGAGAGGACGAATTTGAGACGCTGAACGGATTTTTGATTTCCGTAATGGAAAAGGTGCCAAACGACGGAGAGGTGCTGTCCATCCATACTTACGGCTACTGCTTTGCGATTGAGGACGTTAAGGACAAGATCATCCGCAGGGTCGTTGTGACGAAAGATGATCTGCCAAAGAGCGGGACACTTGCGCAGAAATCAAAAGAATGATAAAATAAATTAGAATATTTTTAAGAAAAGAGGATACATTTATGTCAGGACATTCGAAATTCGCGAATATCAAGCATAAGAAAGAGAAAAATGACGCCGCCAAGGGAAAAATCTTTACGATGATCGGCCGCGAGATCGCGGTAGCCGTGAAGGAAGGCGGGCCTGATCCGGCAAATAATTTTAAGCTTGCACAGGTTATTTCAAAAGCAAAAGCAAATAATGTACCGAACGATACGATAGAGCGCGGAATAAAGAAGGCAGCCGGGGAGGGCGGTTCTGTCAATTATGAGATTGCTACATATGAGGGCTATGGCCCATCCGGAACAGCGATCATTGTAAAATGCCTCACCGACAATAAGAACCGTACTGCTGCCAACGTGCGCAACGCTTTTACAAAGGGGCAGGGAAGCATCGGCACCCAGGGCTGCGTTTCCTATATGTTCGATGAAAAGGGACAGATCATTATCGATAAGGAAGAGTGTGATTTGGAGGCGGACGACTTGATGATGCAGGCATTGGATGCAGGGGCAGAGGATTTCTCGGAGGAGGAGGACAGCTTTGAGATCACAACGGCTCCGGAGGATTTTGAGAGTGTCAGAAAAACGCTGGAGGATGCAAAAATTCCGATGGCTTCCGCTGAGGTGACCATGATTCCGCAGAACTATGTGACGCTGACCGAGGAGGCTGACATCATTAATATAGGACGTATCTTGGATTTTCTGGATGACGATGACGATGTTCAGGAAGTTTATCATAATTGGGAAGAGGAATAAATTCATTTCCCAAAACAAGGAGGCTTTAGATGAAAAAAATTCTTTTTGCTGCATCAGAGTGTGTTCCATTTATCAAGACGGGAGGTCTTGCAGACGTATGCGGAGCGCTGCCGAAGGAGTTCGATTCGGAGTATTGGGATGTGCGCGTAGTGATCCCGAATTATAGTTGTATTCCGGAGAAGTACCGCAACCAGTTTGAGTATGTTGCTCATTTCTGGATGGATGCCGGTCCGTATATTCAGGGGAAGTATGTCGGAATCCTCCGCTTTAAGCTTGAGGGGATAACCTATTACTTTATCGACAATCAGGAATATTTTAACGGCTTTACTCCCTATGGGGACATCCGCCGTGATATTGAAAAGTTTGTCTACTTTGACAAAGCGGTGCTTTCCATGCTCAAACACATTGACTTCCGCCCGGATATCATTCATTGCCATGATTGGGAGACGGGACTTGTGCCGGTGTATCTCAAGAATGAATTTTCCGCAGACTCCTTCTATTGGGGAATTAAAACCATTATGACGATCCATAACCTGAAATTCCAGGGTATCTGGGACATTAAGACGATGCAGGGGCTGACCGGGTTTGCAAGGAGCCTGTTTACTCCGGACAAGTTGGAGTTCCAGAAGGATGCCAATATGTTAAAGGGCGGTCTGGTATATGCGGATTACATTACCACCGTCAGCGATACATATGCCCAGGAGATCCAGAGCGATTTCTACGGGGAGGGCTTAAACGGTCTGCTGTCCGCCCGGCATTTTGATATGCAGGGAATTGTCAACGGAATTGACTACAACGCTTACAATCCGGAGACGGATCCGAAGATCTATGCCAATTATAATGCGGAGAATTTCCGCAAGAAAAAGGCGATCAATAAAGAGCGGCTCCAGGAGGAACTTGGACTTGCGGTGGATAAGAAAAAGTATATGATCGGTCTGATATCAAGGCTTACCGACCAGAAGGGACTTGATCTGATCAATTATGTGATGGATGGTCTGGTGGACGATTATACGCAGCTTGTGGTTATCGGAACCGGCGAGGGGCGTTATGAGAATATGTTCCGCCACTATGCATGGAAATATCCGGATCGCGTGTCTGCAAACATCTGCTATTCGGATGATCTTGCACATAAGCTTTATGCGGCGGCGGATGCGTTCCTTATGCCCTCCAGATTTGAGCCCTGCGGTCTGACGCAGCTTATTTCGTTCCGCTACGGTACCGTTCCGATCGTCCGGGAGACGGGAGGACTTAAGGATACTGTTATTCCGTTCAATGAGTATGAAAACAGCGGAGACGGATTCTCCTTCAGCAATTACAATGCGGATGAAATGCTTTATGTTATCAACTACTCAAAGCATATTTTCTATGACCGCAAGCGTCAATGGAATCAGATGATCGACCGCGGCATGATGAAGGACTTCTCATGGAATGCGTCAAAATTCCGTTACGAGGGATTGTACAATTTCCTGATGGGAGAATAAATCAATTGAATATGTCCATACTAAATACGGATGTCCAATGGGCATCCGTATTTTATCGCATCGGATTATTGCTTCGCCACAGTCTTATGCGATAAAAAATTCACCACGGGAATCCAATCATGAAAAAGAAAGAGAAGAGGAATAAACAGTATGGATATGATCACAAATCAGGGGACAGATGAGGAAAAGGAGAGTAAGGAGAAGGGGAAGGAGCCACAGCCGGGGGAGCAGCAGGCGCGCAATGATGGGATAAAGGAATACGGGGAGATCATTTTGAAGGACAATCTGAGCGACCATAAAATCTATCTGCTCTCCATCATTGGAGAGATCGAGGGGCATGACTGCCTTCCCCAGAACACAAAGACGACGAAATACGAGCATGTGCTTCCGAAGCTGGCAGCAATTGAGGATGATAAGGAGGTAGATGGCGTGCTGCTTTTGTTAAACACCGTCGGAGGGGACGTGGAAAGCGGACTGGCGATTGCGGAAATGATCGCTTCCTTAAGCAAACCGACCGTTTCCCTTGTGCTGGGGGGCAGTCATTCCATCGGAGTTCCCCTTGCGGTCTCCACAAATTATTCTTTTATTGTGGAGAGTGGAACGATGGTGATCCATCCGGTCCGCCTGAACGGGACGGTGATCGGAGCGCAGCCCACCTATGATTATTTCAAACAGATGCAGGATCGGATCATCGGGTTTATCACACGGCATTGCAGAGCGGAAAAAAGCCGGATCGAGGAACTGATGATGAACACGCAGATGCTTACAAAGGATCTTGGCACGATCCTTGTGGGAAAGGATGCCGTAGATGAAGGGCTGATCGACGGGATAGGCGGCATCTCCGACGCTTTCCGCAAGCTGAATGAATTGATCGAAAAATAATATACTAAGTCTTGTATTTTTTTCCAAAATAATGACAACCCACTCAAAATATGGTATAATCTCGCAAGAGATTATACGCGCGAATGCGCATAGGTGCCAAATGCTTTGTGCGAAGCACATGGCGTTAATCTCGCAAGAGATTATACGCGCGAATGCGCATAGGTGCCAAATGC
>CAYROM010000002.1:37894-96023 GCA_964425905.1 uncultured Lachnobacterium sp.
CTTGTGCGAAGCACATGGCATTAATCTCGCAAGAGATTATACGCGCGAATGCGCATAGGTGCCAAATGCCTTGTGCGAAGCACATGGCATTAATCTCGCAAGAGATTATACGCGCGAATGCGCACGGTAGATTTTGGAGGATGTCATGGCAACGAAGAGAAACAGTTCTTCGAAGAGAAAAACCAAAAAAGAGCAGATGCAGGAGATGGAGAAAGCCGCAAATTTTCGCAAAGAGATCATTCTTTGGATTGTTGTCGCGGTTTCTCTGCTTCTTTTCATCAGCAATTTCGGAGTCGGCGGAAAAGTGGGAAATGGAGTGAGCGGATTTTTATTCGGGGTGATGGGACTGCTTGCATATCTGTTTCCGGCGCTTTTGCTGATCGGCTGTTTTTTTGCTGTCTCAAATAAGGGAAATGCTTTCGCGGCAGTTAAGATCATCGCATCGGTGCTGCTGGTACTGTTTTTGTGCCTGCTTCTTGCAATGATTGCCTCCGGAAACACGCTTATGAAACCTGTGGAGGTATTTGAATACAGCAGGGAAACAAAAAAGGGAGGCGGTTTTCTCGGGGGATTGCTTGCCTATATTCTTGTTCCCGCCTTTGGAAGTATAGGAACCTACATAATTGATATCATTGTTTTAATCATATCAGTCGTACTGATCACAGGCCGTTCCGCCCTTAAGGGAGTAAAGAAGGGCGGAGAAAAGGTTTACCATTCCGCAAAGGAAAGCAATGAGCGGTATCAGGAATACCGGGAGTATAAGGCGAAAGAGCGTGAACAGCGGCGTATGGATCAAAAAGTATCGGGAGTATCTGCGGATACGACGATCCTTAAGAAAAAAGCAGAAAAAAATTCCGATGAGATAAGCGAGCTTAGTCCGAAGGAACAGATCCGGCTGCCGGAGGTTAGTGAGGAGACAAAGATTGCGCTCTCCTCGGGTGAGGAACCAAAGGATCGGGAGCAAAAAGAACAGGAACCGGAAAACGAGCCGATCCGCACCGTGATCCCGATGATCTCCGGCAATTTTTCAAGGGAGATACCAATTGAACAAAGAGGCGCAGCCGCAAAGGCGCAGCCGGTCGAACAGCCGGTGATCCTGCCCTTTGAACAGCCCGAAGAGGGAAGGCAAGAGCAGGCTGATATTCCGGCGCAAAAGAAACCGGCGAAGGTTTCGGAGGAAGAATTGGAACGGGAGGTCGGAGCGGTCGTAAAGGAAATCATGACAGCGGAGCCCGTTGTGAATTATGTTTTGCCGCCGGTTACCCTGCTTAGGGCCGGGGACAATAAGAAAGCGGGGAATACGGAGCGGCAGCTTCGGGAGACCGCAGAAAAATTACAGCAGACATTAAAAACCTTTGGCGTAAATGTGACGGTTACCAATATCAGCTGCGGTCCGGCGGTTACCCGGTATGAGATTCAGCCGGAGATGGGAGTCAAGGTGAGCAAGATCGTCGGACTTTCCGATGATATCAAGCTGAACCTTGCGGCGGCGGATATCCGTATTGAGGCGCCGATTCCGGGAAAAGCAGCGGTCGGGATCGAGGTTCCGAATAAGGAGAATGTGACGGTATCCTTCCGCGAGTTGATTGAGTCGAAGGAATTTAAGACCTCTAAATCAAATATCTCCTTTGCGGTTGGAAAGGATATTGCGGGCAAGGTAAAGGTTGCAGATATTGCAAAAATGCCGCATCTTCTGATCGCGGGGGCAACGGGTTCCGGTAAGTCCGTCTGCATCAATACGATCATAATGAGTATTTTATACAAAGCAAACCCGAACGACGTCAAGCTTATCATGATCGATCCTAAGGTGGTGGAGCTTAGTGTGTATAATGGAATTCCCCATCTGATGATCCCCGTGGTAACGGATCCCAAGAAGGCGGCGGGCGCGTTAAATTGGGCGGTTGCGGAAATGACGGAGCGGTATCAGAAATTTGCGGAGGCAAATGTAAGGGATATCAACGGATACAATGCAAAAGTTGAGACGGTCGAGGCTTTGGAAGGACAGCAAAAACCTGAAAAAATGCCCCAGATCGTGATCATCGTGGACGAGCTTGCAGATCTTATGATGGTGGCGTCCGGGGATGTGGAGGAGGCAATCTGTCGTCTGGCGCAGCTTGCAAGAGCCTGTGGAATCCATTTGATCATTGCAACCCAGCGGCCGTCCGTCAACGTCATCACCGGGCTGATCAAAGCGAACATGCCAAGCAGGATCGCCTTTGCGGTTACATCCGGCGTGGATTCCCGCACGATTTTAGATATGGTAGGAGCGGAGAAGCTTCTGGGAAAGGGCGATATGCTTTTTTATCCCCAGGGAATTCCGAAACCCCTCCGTGTACAGGGAGCTTTTGTGTCGGACAAAGAGGTTTCCGATGTGGTCGCATTTTTGACAGAGCATAACGGAAATGCGCAGTACAGCGATGAGATCCAAAAGAAGGTGGACAACCTTGAGACTTCCTCCAACCAGACCGTATCCATAGCGGAGGCGGATACCGGAGGCGACGGCAGGGATTCCTATTTTGCGGAAGCTGCAAGGATCATTATCGATAAGGATAAGGCATCCATCGGAATGCTGCAAAGATACTTGAAGGTCGGCTTTAACAGGGCCGCAAGGATCATGGATCAGCTTGAAGAGGCCGGAATCGTTGGCCCGGAGGAGGGAACGAAGCCGCGGAAGGTACTGATGAGCCCGGAGGAATTGGAACAGTTTATTGACGAAAGTTAAGAAAAGTGATAAACATATAAATTAAGTATATGCTTATATGTGGAGGAGATCGTAATGAAGAGTGATATCGAAATTGCACAGCAGGCGAACATGATACCGATAAAGGATGTAGCCGCTGCCCTTGGGATAGAGGAGGATGATCTTGAATTATACGGTAAATACAAGGCAAAGCTCTCCGATAAACTGCTTTCCAAAGTGGAGGACAGACCGGATGGAAAGCTGATCCTTGTAACTGCAATAAATCCTACTCCTGCGGGCGAGGGAAAGACAACCACCAGCGTCGGACTCGGAGAAGCATTTGGCAGACTTGGGAAAAAGGCGGTTATTGCGCTTCGGGAGCCCTCCCTTGGCCCCTGTTTTGGGATTAAAGGCGGCGCTGCCGGCGGCGGTTATGCCCAGGTTGTTCCGATGGAGGAATTGAACCTCCATTTTACCGGCGATTTTCATGCGATCACCTCCGCAAACAATCTCCTTGCTGCGATTGTGGATAATCATATCCAGCAGGGAAATGAACTGGGGATCGATCCGAGACAGATCGTCTGGAAGCGGTGCATGGATATGAATGACCGTGTCCTCCGCAATATCGTTGTCGGACTGGGAAACAAGATGGACGGAATGGTGCGGGAGGATCATTTTGTAATTACGGTTGCCTCGGAGATTATGGCGATTCTCTGTCTTGCAGAGGATATGAAGGATTTAAAGAGACGTCTTGGACGGATCATCGTGGGCTATACCTTTGACGGAAAACCGGTTACGGCGGAAGAGCTGCATGCGGTCGGTGCAATGGCGGCGCTTTTAAAGGATGCCTTAAAGCCCAATCTGATCCAGACTCTGGAGCATACTCCGGCAATCGTTCACGGAGGGCCCTTTGCGAATATTGCACATGGCTGCAACAGCGTCCGTGCAACCAAGACTGCCTTAAAGCTTGCGGATTATGTTATAACGGAGGCCGGATTCGGCGCGGATTTAGGCGCAGAGAAATTTTTTGATATCAAGTGCCGGAAAGCAGGTCTTACACCGGATGCGGTGGTGCTTGTCGCAACGATCCGGGCGCTGAAATACAATGGGGGAGTTGCAAAGGATGAGCTTTCCGGGGAGAACCTTGAGGCATTAAAGAGGGGCATCGTCAACCTTGAGAAGCATATTGAGAACCTTCAGAAATATGAGGTTCCGGTAGTCGTTACCTTAAATTCCTTTGTCAGCGATACAAAGGCAGAGACGGAGTTTGTCGAAAACTTCTGCAGGGAGCGCGGCTGCGAATTTGCTCTTTCAAAGGTATGGGAAAAGGGCGGCGAGGGCGGGATTGCCCTTGCAGAGAAGGTGCTGCATACCCTTGAAACCAAAGAGAGCCGTTTTCATGTACTTTATGAGGATGACCTTAGCTTAAAGGAAAAGATTGAACAGGTTGCAAAGGAAATCTATGGCGCGGGTGAGGTTACATACTCTGCGGCAGCAGAGCGGGAGCTGAAACGTATTTCAGATCTCGGAATGTCCGACTTTCCTGTGTGCATGGCAAAAACCCAGTATTCTTTATCCGATGATCCGAAAAAACTCGGAAGGCCGGAGGGCTTTACTTTAAATGTACGTGAAGTTTATGTGTCGGCCGGAGCCGGATTTGTTGTTGCAATCAACGGTTCCATCACAACAATGCCGGGACTTTCTAAGTCTCCTGCCGCATATGGTATTGATGTAAATGATGAAGGCATAATTACAGGACTGTTTTAAGGAGATAAGACATGGCAAAAAAGATTGACGGGAAACTGATCTCACAGGAACTGAAGGATGAGTTGAAAGAAGAGGTTGCACAGCTGAAAGCAGCCGGAAAAAACTGCTGTCTTGCAGTTATACAGGTAGGAAATGACCCTGCCTCCAGCGTCTACGTCGGAAATAAGAAAAAAGCATGCGCTTATATCGGTATTGAGTCCCGTTCCTATGAGCTGCCTTATGAGACAACAGAGGAGGAGCTTCTTGCTTTGATCGACCGTTTAAATGCTGATTCCGGGGTTCACGGAATCCTCTGTCAGCTTCCGCTTCCCAAGCATATAGACGAGCAGAAGGTTACACAGGCAATTTCGCCTTTTAAAGATGTGGACGGATTCCATCCGCAGAATGTGGGCTCCCTTGTGATCGGCCGGCAGGGGTTTGTATCCTGTACGCCGGCGGGAATCATCGAGCTTTTGCACCGATATGATATTCCGATTGCCGGAAAGCATTGTGTGGTGATCGGCCGCAGCAATATTGTTGGAAAACCTATGGCGCTTCTTATGCTGAAGGAGAATGCAACGGTTACGGTCTGCCATTCAAGAACACAGAATTTGAAAGAAATCTGCAGGCAGGCAGACATTTTGATCGTGGCGATCGGCAGACCGGAATATATTACGGCGGACTATGTAAAGGAAGAGGCTGTGGTTATCGATGTCGGTATTCACAGGAATGAGAATAATAAATTATGCGGCGATGTGAAATTTGATGAGGTTGAACCGATCGCATCGGCAATTACTCCGGTTCCCGGCGGGGTCGGGCCGATGACCATTGCAATGTTGATGAATAATTGCGTGGAAGCAATGAAAATGTATTCATAATTAAAAGGGGATATGAAATGAAATGTGTGAAATGTGGTTCTGAGCTTCACGATGGGAGTCTGGTCTGCCGGGAGTGCGGAACGGAAGCCGAGATCGTTCCGGACTATACGGTGCTTGAGGATGACTACTTAAGGGCTATCCTGGACGGAACAGATAACACTCCGGATATCACAGTCCGTCGGGAGGAGGCAAAGGAAAAGAGACAGAGAGAGACAAGGGATGGTAAGGAAAAGCAGAAAAGAACGGTGGTCATCCTGTCTTTGACGGCGGTCATTGTTCTTGTCCTGCTTGCGTTTCTTATAAAATTTTCTATCGATAAAAAAAATGCATCCTCCTATGACTATCAGGTGGAGAAGGCGGAGGAGGCGCTTTTAAACGGAGAAACGGATCGGGCGGTAACGTATTATGAAAATGCGCTTGTGCTTTCACCGGAGGATGTGGACGTGCGCCTGAAACTTGCAAAGATCTATATGGCTCAGAGGGATTATGATGCAGCGATGATCTTATATTTGGAGGCGATAGGGCTTGATCCGGATAATGTCGATGCATACAAAAATCTTATTTCCATCTATGATTCGGAGGGCAGTATGGATGAGATCGTGGCGCTTAGTGCAGGCGTCACAAATGCAGAGATCTTAGAACTTTTTGCAAATTATACGGTTCTGCCGCCAGCTTTCAACTATGAATCAGGCACCTATGAATCCTATATAAAGATTACGCTTTCATCAGAGGACGGCATCGAGATATATTATACAACGGACGGATCGGATCCCTTAGTGAACGGATCTCTTTATACCGATCCGATTTCGCTCAATAAGATCGAGGATTATGAGATTCGGGCAGTCTGTGTCAACGATAAGGGAATTTACAGCGACGTAGCTGTCGCTCATTATTCGATCGACATACCAAAACCGGATATGCCGGTGGTGACCCCGGATGGAGGGGATTACACGGAAGAGACGTTTATCAGCATTGAAGTTCCGGAGGGCTGCAGCGCATATTATACCTGGGACGGAACAGATCCGAATGTCAATTCGGCTGTCTACACAGAGCCGTTTGCGATTCCCGAGGGAAACAATGTCCTCTCGGTTCTTATCATTGACAATATAACAGAAAAGCTAAGCGACATTTACCGCCAATATTACACATATTATCCGTAAAAAGAGAAAAGACCGCAAATTCAATGCGGTCTTTTTTAGTTCGTAGGAAATTGCTTCCTATGAGATAAAAGCCTTCTTCTATTCGGCAAATATGGATTCGTACAGGATTTCTATAATATGTTCTTTTTCATCATCATTCAGTTTTGGATACTGTTTTGATAGGATTCCGTTCATTTTTTCGTAGCGGGGAAAATAAAGAGTATCCGGGGAGGATTCGTCCATATCTGCTGTCCAATAGGAAAGCAGCTCCTCTTTATGATTTTTTAGAAACCATTCCGCAATTTCTTTTTCCGCGGTTTCCTGCCGGCCTGCCGCCTGTTTGATCTGCTTCAGGGATAAAAACGAGCGGATTCCGATGACGAGAAAGACGAGAAATAAGATTCCCATGACAATGGACAAAACGGTTTTCATGTACGGTTGAATGGAAAGGGAGATTACATTGGCATTGATCAGGACGAGAAGTAATATTCCGATGCCGCCGACAAGGGTGAACGTGTAACCGGTGGATTTGGTGTCTTCAAATTTATGGCGATTATCTATGTACATTTTTGAAACCTCCGTTTTTTATTGTTGCATTTTTATTATATGGTATAATGGATTTATGAAAATTACAATATTATGTGTGGGAAAAATAAAGGAAAAATTTTACCGGGAAGCGGTTTCGGAGTTTGAAAAACGCCTCAGCCGCTATTGCAGACTGGAGATTGTTGAAGTGTCAGACGAGAAGACCGAGGAGCAGGCCTCGGATGCGGAAGCCGCTTTGGTCAAGGACAAGGAGGGAGAGCGGCTTTTAAAGTCCATCCGAGAGGACGGCTATGTGATCTGTCTTGCAATTGACGGAAAAATGCTTGATTCCGTGGAACTTTCGAGAACGATAGAGCAGCTTGGAATCCGGGGGGAAAGTCATATTTATTTTGTGATCGGCGGTTCTCTGGGATTGTCTGAGGCTGTCTTAAAGAGGGCGGACTATAAACTCAGTTTTTCAAAGATGACCTTTCCCCATCAGCTTATGCGGGTGATCCTGCTGGAACAGATTTACCGGGGTTACCGCATCATGAATCATCAGCCATATCATAAGTAAAGGCGAAAGCTGGCGAAGATCAGGAAATTCCTTAAATGGAAGTTGGAATCGGATAAGATGCTTATATACATGAAAAAAGGATGAAGTAAAATGATATATATGCCAAGCAGCATACAAAAAATAATAGAAAATGAACAATATGATGTAGATAATATAGGAATGTCTGACAGTTCTGTTTATTTGTTTGCAGACAAGGCTCTTAAAATACAAAATGCAGACGACGAAGCGGACAATGAGCACTTGATGATGAAGTGGCTTAGTGGAAAGCTATTAGTTCCGGAAATTCTTGCATTTGAAAAGAATAACGGGAGAAGTTATTTACTTATGTCAAGAATGAGCGGCGTCATGGCATGTGATGATTACTACATGGATAACTTTGATTTATTGATTGATTTACTTGCAAAGGCAATTCATATGTTTTGGGAAGTGGACATATCCGACTGCCCAAGCAAAATGAATCTTGATAAAAAATTGGAAATGGCGAAATACAATGTAGAACATGATTTCGTAGATATGGAAAATGTTCAGCCTGATACCTTTGGCAAAGAAGGTTTTAAAAATCCGCAGGAATTATTGGAATGGCTGATACAAAATCGCCCGGAGGAGGATATCGTGCTTTCGCATGGTGATTTTTGTTTGCCGAATATATTCTTTTTAGAAAACAATGTATCAGGCTTTATTGATCTGGGTAAGACTTGTGTTGCAGACAGATATCAGGATATTGCGCTTTGTTATCGGAGCATAAACAATAATTTTAATGGCAGCTATGGAGGAAGAATCCATAAAAATATGAATACGGATAAGTTTTTTAGTAAGCTTGGCATTGAGCCTGACTGGAAAAAGATAAAATATTATATTTTATTGGATGAACTATTTTAAATGGGGGAAACAATGGCTAAGACAGAAATAGTAGAATTAACAGTATTATGCTTGGTTCATAAAGATGATGAATATTTATTGCAAAACAGAGTTAAAAGTGATTGGAAAGGATGGACTCTGCCGGGTGGTCATGTTGAGAAAAATGAGTCGATTGTTGATGCAGTTATCAGGGAAATGAAAGAGGAAACCGGATTAACAATTCAAAATCCTAAATTATGTGGAATAAAACAATTTCCCGTCAAAGAAGGCAGATATATTGTTTTTCTATTTCAAACAAATGAATTTACCGGTAATTTAACATCCTCTGATGAAGGGGAGATGCAATGGATACATAAATCAGAACTGGCAAATCAAAATATCGTAAACAATTTGCCTGAACTGCTTCAAGTAATGCTGTCAGAAGATTTAACAGAATTTCAATATGTTATTGAAAATGGTTCATGGAATATTGTTATAAAATAAACTGATCACAAGAAGAAATTAAAAGCATTAGTGCTTAAAGTAGAAGGTTCAGAATGCAAGAGAAAAATGAATTTGAATTTTGGAGAACGGGGACGAAAAGAATTAACAGATTTATTGTTCAGGAGAAATAAATGATTTATCGACTTGATAAACTATCTGAAAACAATATAAATCCTATTACGGGATATGAGTATGATAACTCGTGGAGAATTTTAATGCTCACCGACAGTTTGGATTATCAGCAAATGTGTGGAAGCAGCAATGGTTGTGCGTATATGATAAGGACGAGCCGCTTCTTCGTGATAATGAATCCCCTGTTTTAGTTCATAGCACACCGTTGAACAGTTGGGAAAATATTAAGCGTAACGAAATGTTAAAGAGCTGGAACCTACTTAAAACTGAAAAAGTTATTGCGGAAGAACAGCCTATTGGAATACAACTCGGTGATCCAACGGATTTTAGTGACTACATAATGTTCGGTGGCGGTGTTACTGGAGAAATTGTTGTAAACTCAAAACAACAAGAAAAGATTATAATGGATATTAACGTAGAATACCTTACCGGAGCGAGATTATATTTTGATGCAAAAAAAATAGCTTACGATGGATTGCTGGTCCGGGATGGCTGCCATTTGAAAGTAAAAGATAAGCTGCTGCTTAATCAATCAAAATGCTTTTGATACGGAAGCAGTCCCGCTAAAGCCAGTCGCGGCTTATTGGATTTTTCCCATTGGTTTAGCCGATTATCGAAGAGGCTGGCAATAGTTCTAGTAAAATATTTATGCCTGTGATAAAATAATATATATATTTAGAGCGATGAGGCAAAAAAGAATATCTTCGATAAGCGCTGACTTGTTTGAGTGAATTTAGGGAAAACAAGGGAATATTGTTCATGAAATTTCATTTTTTTCTATATGAAGGTTCCTGTGGACTTTGAACCGGTATGTTCATCCCCAAAAATACTACCCCGAATTTTTCAAGACAGAAATCTCTCGTCCGTCTAAAGAAGTTAAACATTATGTGACAAAGGATGTATAAGAAAAAATTTGACAGAGGTACATATTCGGAGCGATGAAACAATAAAGAGATATCTAAGATAAGCAGAAAGGGCTTGTGTGGACTTTAAACCCCGATTCCACGTTCATAACAAAAGCGACAAACAGGATTCAGGAGAACTATGGAAAAAGACACCCGACTAATCAATATTTATCTTAAAATACACAATAAAAAACCACTCACATTGGAAGATTTGGGATATCTGGCGGAGTATGACCCGGAATGCTTTGAGAAAACATGTAAAAATGTAGTATATAATATTCCTGAAACAAAATCCATCATGGAACCGGACGGCTCTGAGCCCTGCGAGGAGAAAGCAAAGCCAACGTCTTACGACCGGGGGAATATAGAAAAAGTCCTGGAGAACATAAAAAGGCTGGAAATAGATGATTTTCCCATTACAAGCATTGACGCTGACGTCGTAAAGGATCTTCTCGGAAGCCTGTATATGGAATTGCTGTTTCCACATGATGATAAATATATTTTTATAGATATGGCGGAGGACGAGGATGTTTCCGTATTTGATAAAAAGGCGTAAAGATATGTCCGGCAGATCCGCAGGAAAGTCGGGGAGAATGCATATTGAATTGAACAGGAAGATTGCATGTGAGATTTTAAGAGCGGTATATGAATGACCTCTCTGATATGGAGGAACAAAATGACAAAAGCGAAATTAGCACTTGAAGTAATAGAAAGACTAAAGAGAGAGTATCCGGATTCGGATTGCACGCTGGATTACGACGAAGCGTGGAAGCTGCTTGTAAGCGTGCGCCTTGCAGCCCAATGTACGGATGCCAGAGTAAATATCGTCGTAAAGGATCTGTTCGAAAAATATCCGGATGTGAACGCTCTGGCGGAGGCGCCGGTTGAACAGATCGAGAAAATAGTCCATCCCTGCGGTCTTTCGAACAGCAAGGCGAGGGACATCAGCGGATGTATGAAAATGCTCCGGGATGAGTTTGGAGGAAAGGTTCCGGATGATTTTGATATGCTGCTGAAATTGCCGGGAGTAGGAAGAAAGAGCGCAAATCTTGTGGTGGGTGATGTATTCGGAAAACCTGCAATTGTCACGGACACACATTGTATCAGGCTTTCTAACCGGATCGGGCTGGTGGAGGATATCAAGGAGCCCGCAAAGGTGGAAAAGGAGCTGTGGAAGATCATTCCCCCAAGGGAGGGAAACGGGTTGTGCCACAGGCTTGTGGACCACGGAAGGGCGGTCTGTACCGCAAGGACAAAACCCCGCTGCGACAAATGCTGCCTGAATGATATCTGCGAAAAACACGGGATCGCGTAGCGGAATCCATATGGATCAGGCGGCGCAAATGCAATAGATAAGTTGCATCAAAACAGGAAAAACATAGAGAGGATGGAATGCGTTATGGTAAAAATTATATCGGACAGTACCTGTGATCTGTCTAAGGAGCTGCTGCAAAAATATGAGGTGTCTCTTTTGCCTTTGCACATAATTTTGGGAGAACGGGAATGCGAGGACGGCAGGGATATCTCTCCGGATGAAATTTACCGCTGGTCTGACGAACATAAATCCACGCCCAAAACCTCTGCCCCGGCATTGGACAGGGCGATGGAACTGCTTGGCCCTTATGTGGAAGCCGGCAGGGAAGTGGTATGCTTTTCTATCTCGGAGGAAATGTCAACGTCGGCGAATGTTATTCGCCTTGCGGCAGAAAAACTCGGCGGGAGTCAGTTGGTCACGGTCATCGATTCGTCAAATCTTTCCACCGGTATCGGCCTTTTGGTGGTTGAGGCGGCTATCATGGCACAGGAAGGGAAGGACGGGAAGGAGATTGCCCGAAGGATAGAAGAATTAAAACCTTTCGTCCGCGCAAGTTTTGTGGTGGACACATTAGTTTATCTGTACAGGGGAGGGCGTTGCAGCGGTCTTGCCGCCATGGCGGGAGGAGTCCTGAAGCTTCACCCGAAGATCGTGGTGGAAAAAGGAAAGATGAGCCCCACAAAAAAATACCGCGGAAGGATGAACAAGGTTCTCATCGATTATGTTCGCGATATGGAGGAGGATCTGAAAAATGCAAAAAAAGACAGGGTTTTCATCACCCATTCCGGTTGTGATCGGGAAACGGTCCGGATGGTCTATGATTATCTTAAGGAGCTGAATGTTTTTGAGGAAATTCTGATTACCAGAGCCGGAGGCGTGATATCAAGCCATTGCGGACCGGGAACCCTTGGAGTTTTATTTATTGCAGAATATTAAAATTGTTGCAAGAAGTACTGTTTAAAGTTATAATTAATATAATTGTTATGCTTAAAGGCAGAGCAGGAAGAATGGTTATGCGCGGCATGGTCCAGACGGTAACGGGATGCTCTGCCTTGTTTGTTTTGAGGGGAGGGACTTGAAAAATGGAAATTATTGCAGAGAAAGATTACAGCAGTCGGATGGAATTGCAGGTTTGCCCGGTTCTGAAAAAATATAGGGGCAGCGGCTATTTTGATCCGGATGGAACGGGAAAAATTTATTACGAGAGCTATCTTCGCAGGCAGGCTGCGAAAGTTGTGCTGATCGTCCACGGATTCACGGAGTCTGCGGAGAAATACCCCGAGATGATATATTACTTTTTTCAGGCAGGATACAGTATATATATCCTAGATATAAGGGGACATGGCCGCTCCGCAAGGTTTGACGATGACCTTTCCTTGGTACATATCGATCGTTATGAGCATTATATCTCGGATCTGGAATATTTGACAAAGGAAATCATAAAAAAGGAGAACCCGAATCTTCCCATATATCTTTACGGACATTCCATGGGAGGAGGGATCTGTGCTGCGCTTCTTGAGAAACAACCGGATATGTTCGCCAAAGCAATATTAAGCTCGCCGATGATAAGGCCTTTGACGGGGAAGATTCCCTTTTTTGCCGCCCGTTTGATCGCCGGCCTTTTCTGCAGGCTGGGACGCGGGAAATGTTATATTCCGGGTCAGCATGGATTCCGGGGGGATGAACGCTTCGAGGACAGCGCGGCTGTCTCCAGGGAACGGTACGAATATTACTACCGGAAAAAATTGAAAGAAAAATCATTCCAGACCAGCGGTGCCTCCTATGGGTGGCTTCGGGAAGTCGCCGGACTGTCGGCATACATATTGAAAAAAGAAAACTGCCGAAAGATCCGGGCAAAGGTTTTTCTGTTTCAGGCACAGAAAGATGACTATGTTGACCGCAGGATGCAGTTTCGGTTTGCAAAACAGGCAGAGAATGTCCGCCTTTTAATGCTGGAGGGGACAAAGCATGAAATCTATATGAGCCACGACGATACCATGCGGAAATATGTAGAAATGATCCTTGCTTTTTTTGAGGAATAGCAGATTAATATATTCGCTGATATTGCAAAAATTATAGGAAACGTTTACTATAAAATCAAATGCAATATAAAAAAATTCAAGTCACAAAGAGGAGGAGGTAACATGGTAAAACAGTTTTTTGGCAAGAGCCAGAACGGAAACCTGAGGGAAGCGGTCGATGGTCTGCAAAACCCGAAGCTGATTCTGCTGATGTCTAACTGCGACCAGTTTGAGTACCATGTACGGGAACTTGAAGCCCTGTTTCCGCAGGTGCCAAGCATTGGATGTATTGGGATGTGCTATGACACCGATGTGGTTGAAAAAGGGGTTGGCGTGGTGGCTTATTCGGACGGAATAACTGCGGTTGTAAACGTTCTGGAACAAGTATCCGCCATGCCGGTGAAGTACATAGAGCGTCTGGAAGCGGATGTGGCAAAGCTGAATGGCTCTGAGCGGGATACCATATGCATTGATTTTTGTACCGGAAATGACGCCTGCGCCCTGACAACGATTTACAGCATGTTGAAGCGCAGGAATATCTCGCTGGTAGGGGGAACGGGAGACGCCGGAAAGGTATCGGTCAACGGGAGGATATATCAGGATGCGGTGGTTTATGCACTTGTAAAGAATCTGGGAGGAAAAATCAGGGCCTACAAGGAAAATATTTACCGCAAAATGGATGATTACCGGTTTATCGCCTCAAAGACGGACAAGTCGAAATATCTGATCGGAGAATTGAACGGAAGACCTGCCAAACAGGTGTATGAGGATATTCTCCATGTGTCGGAGAAGGAGATAACGACCCAGACCTTCAAAAATCCTTTTGGGAAGATCAACGGGGACGACACCTGTATAATATCCATCAAGGAAGTAACCGGGAACGGACTGACGTGTTTCCGGCAGGTGAATGATTCCGATGTGCTGATCCTGCTGGAGCTGGCAGACTATAAAGAAGTTGTGCGAAATACCATTCGGCAGATACAAAGCGATTTTTCGAATGTATCGGCAGTATTTTCTGTCAACTGCCTGTTTAGGTATCTTTTGTTCAGCGAAAACAACTATATGAAGGAATACCTTAAGGAGATGAGTGTTCTTGGCAGCCATGCCGGTCTCGTGGGATACGGAGAACACTATAATAACAGATTTGTAAACCAGTCAATGACATGTGTAGTATTTGAATGATGGAGGAAGAACAATGCGTAGCAAAAAAGAAAAACAGGTGGAATTTGTTCAGGAGACGAGACAGGAAAAAAACCTGTATCCGATAATTTATGTGGTGGATCAATTAAAGGACTGCCAGAAAGAACTTGTGCAAAAGGAAGTGGATTCACAGCAGGAGCTGAACGAGGTCAGCAGTTCCTTTGACAGCGTGCTGAATGAGGCGGATGGCTTTCACGGAAAACTTATGGAGTTTGGAGACACTTTTTCCAATATCAATCAGGTTTCCGGACAGTTTGCAGAGGTAAAGGGCGAGATCAATCAGGCTGTGGTTCAGGCCCAGACCGGCATCGAGGAATTGAAGAACAGCTCCCTTCAGATGAACAGCTATTTTGAAGAGATTATCAGTACGTTCGGAGACTTTCAGACTGCTGTAAGCCGGATCAAGGAATGTACGGAGGCGATCGTATCCATTGCAAATCAGACCAATATGCTGGCGCTGAATGCTTCCATCGAAGCGGCAAGAGCCGGAGAGCAGGGAAAGGGCTTTGCAGTAGTTGCGGTAGAGGTAAAAAAACTGGCGGAAGAGATCAAAAGCCTTGTCACATCGGTCAACACCAGTATCAGCGATGTGGAACAGGGAACCGAAAAGCTGAATTTCAGCATCGATACTTCCCAGCAGGCATTGAACCATAATATCGATAAGGTAAATGAGACCTATGAAATGTTCGACCGGATTACTCAGGCGGCGGAGGGCGCCACAAAACTTCAGTCGGAGATCAATGAGGCGATCGATGAATCGGAAAGAAACCTTGAGACGGTCAGCGGCTTTTTTGACAATATCAGACAGCAGTATCAGGGGGTTTTGGAGCACATTGACAAGGTAAGCAGCCTCGGAACGATGAAGAGTACCATTTTTGAGGATATGGATAACATGATCTCACAGATTCCTCCTATGATAAACGAATAAAAACAGGAACGGGCAATCAGCGTGAAACCCTGAATAAGACTTGCCGCGGATTCATATAGTTTAATATGAATGAGCATAAAATTATAAACCGGGAAAATATAGTTAGTGCTTTAGAATTGCCGAAAGATATCCTTTTGGGGTTTGCAACCCTGAACCTGATCGGGAACCGCCAGCTTATCATTCAAAACCATAAGGGGATTCTGTTTTTTGACTCAAAACAGGCTGTTGTCCTTACAAAATCCTTTCAAATCGTAGTGGACGGGAATGACCTGCTCGTTCCGTGTTTTTCGGATGATATGCTGGAAATTACAGGAAGGATCGACTCGGTCGCTTTCCGTCCATGATCCTTCAGCTGTTCCGGTTTATAAAGGGATATCTTGAGATTGTATTAAGAGGGAGAAAGGCGGGCCGCTTTTTTAACCTGTGTACCAGAAATGATATGAAGCTTTGGAATGTCGTCCAGACGGAGGAAGATACCTATCGTTTCTTTATCATGCTGGAGGATTACCGCAGGATAAGACCGATCCGCCGTAAAACCCACGTGAGATTAAAGATCCTGAAAAAACACGGACTTCCCTTCTGGGTCTTTAAATACCGGTGCCGCTTTGTTTTTCCTGCGGCGATTCTTGTGGTATCAGGTGCATTGTGGTGTTTTTCCGGTTATATCTGGAAAATCAATATTCAGGGAAACTCCTATCTCTCGGATGATGTTCTGGTCAAATATCTCCAGTCAAGGGACTGGGGCTACGGCAGCAAAAAGAATGAGATCGACTGTTCGGAGATCGAACTTGCCCTTCGCACGGATTTTTCGGAGATCATCTGGGCATCCTCTTATATGAGGGGAACAATGCTCGTGGTAGAGGTGCAGGAAAATATCAAGACCGACCAGCCGGAAGAAACCGTCGCTGCGGAGGACGCGTGCATAAGCATTGCTTCCGACAAGGAAGCGGTGATCGCATCGATCATTACCAGAAACGGAACGCCTCTGGTAAAGGCGGGAGATACGGTAACCGCCGGAGATATTCTTGTCCTCGGGCAGGAGACGATTCTTGATGATAACGGGGAGGCCGCGGAGTATCTTTATCTGCCGGCTGATGCGGATATTATGGGATATGTGACATATGAATATACCGATACGATCCCTGTTCAGACTGTGGTGAGGGAGGATACAGGAGTAAACACCATAAGATATTTTGTGGAGATTCTTGGAAAAAACTTTATTTTTCCTGTGGGAAAGCCGGATTACGAGTGCTATTTCTGCATCCGGGAATACGATCAGGTGAAATTGCTGGATGATTTTTACCTCCCGGTTTTCTGGGGAGAGGAGAAATATTTTCTTCAACAGGAGGAACCGGTAGAATACGATGAAAAAGAGGCGAAAGCCCTTGCCGAGCAGCATTTGGAGCAGTTCCTCAAGGAATTGGAGGAAGACGGGGTTTCCATTATAGAAAAAAATGTTATCATGAAAAAGGACGGCGATCATTATTCTATCACCGGAACTATCTATGCGTGCGAGCCGATCGGCTGTTACCAGTACGGAGAACAGACCGGGGTTCAAAAGGAAGGCGCTTTGACGGATGAGTATGAATGAAATTTCAATAAATATTCCATCGGATTACATATCCAATATTTTTGGTCAGTTCGATGTCCACATTAAGAAAATTGAGCGAACCCTTGGCGTTACCGTGGTCGTCAGGGAGGATCAGATCAAGATTATCGGCGGCGAAAACGATATTGATGACGCCCGGGAAGTGTTTTTACAGCTGTATGAGCTTGCGAAACGTGGAAATGAGATCACGGAGCAGAATGTAAACTATGCGCTTGCGCTTCTTATGGAACACAGGGGCGGGGCGATGGTAGAGATTGATAAGGATATTATCTGCCATACGGTTTTAGGAAAGCCTGTCAAGCCAAAGACGATCGGCCAGAAGGAATACGTGGATTCGATCCGCAATAAAATGATCGTATTCGGGATGGGACCTGCGGGGACCGGAAAAACATATCTTGCGATGGCAATGGCGATCACGGCGTTTAAGAACGAGGAGGTCGGAAGAATCATACTGACGAGACCGGCGATTGAAGCCGGGGAAAAGCTGGGATTTTTGCCGGGGGATCTTCAGAGCAAGGTTGATCCCTATCTGCGGCCTCTCTACGACGCTCTTTACCAGATCATGGGAGCCGAGAGCTTTCAGAGGAATATGGAAAAAGGGCTGATCGAGGTTGCTCCCTTAGCCTATATGAGAGGCCGGACTTTGGACAATGCATTTATTATTCTGGATGAAGCCCAGAATACAACGCCGGCACAGATGAAGATGTTCCTTACCAGGATCGGATTTGGCTCAAAGGTCGTCGTCACCGGAGATGCAACCCAGAAGGATCTTGCGCCGGGGGCGAAGTCGGGACTGGATATTGCGCTTAAGGTGCTTTCCAATATAGATGACATTGGTATCTGCCGCCTTACCAGCGAGGATGTCGTTCGTCATCCTCTGGTACAAAAGATCGTAAAGGCATACGACGATTACGAGAAAAAGACGCTGAATAAAACAGCTGTCAGAAAAAAACGACAGGAGAAACGGTAATGGACAAGGAAAGAATCCATCTGTTCCGCGCAATCCCGATTCTTGTCATGATAAGCCTGACGGCAGTTTTGTCGGTTCTGCTGTGCATGTTCAATCAGCTGTACTGGGATGAGGAATTATGCATTGCATTTTTGGACATCCTCTTTTTGCTTGTTTTGATATTTGAATTGGAGTTTGAACGTAAGAGAAAAAATATTGCATATAACGGAGCTACCACATATTCACGGATCGCAGGATGCTACGCGGTCTGCTGCCTGCTTCTCTTTCTTTTTTTATTCCTGCCGGAATTTTACCGGCCTGTTCTTTTGATTCCGATACTGATGTGTGCGGTTTCCAATGAGATAATTTCCATGAGTATCAGCATTTATCTGATTCTTTTGTTCGGGCTGACCGGAAGCGGGGATTATTATGAGCTTGTTTGTTATTGCATTTTGATCTTGCTTGGTGTTATACTTGCAAAGGCATTTGAAGAGAAGAAATTCCGCCCTTACATCGGAATATTATTGACCGGAATCAACATTTCCGTTCCGATTATGTTTTATTATCTTTCCAATGGGACAGTCCTCTTACGGGGCATTCTGTACGGGGCTCTGTGCGGGGGAGGATCGGTTCTGTTTGCCCTGCTGTGCTATAAAAAGCTGAAGGACGGGACGATGGCGGAATTGAATAACCGGCTGCTGGATATACTTTCGGACGATTTTGTCCAGGTAAAAGAGCTTCGCGCCTATTATCCCGGGGAATACGCACATGCGAAACGGGTTTCAGAGCTGTGTTTAAAATGTGCTAAAACGCTGGGATTTTCGGAGAACTTATGTGAAGCCGCCGGATTTTATTACCGGATTGGCAAATGGCAGGGGGAACCCCATGTTGCTAACGGGGTAAAAATTGCTGACCAGCTCTGTTTTCCGGTTGAACTTGTAAAGATCATTTCCGAATACTACGGGGAGGAAACGCTTCCCTCCACACCGGAATCGGCGCTCGTCCATATGATCGATGCTCTTTCCATCAAGCTGGACGCCCTAAAGCAGGACGTAAAGAAAAGTGCATGGAATCAGGAGATGATCATTTATCAGACGCTCAATGAGTTTTCCAATACAGGAATGTATGATAACTCCGGAATGAGCATGAATCAGTTTTTAAAGGTGCGCGAAGTGTTGACAAAGGAGAAGTGGACGATATGAGTTTTTTTCTGGAGAGGGAATGTGAGATCGATCTTCCGTTTGACGAGGAGTCCTTGGCAAAAAGAGTTGTTTCCTATTGTCTTTCGTATATGGATTTTCCCTATGAAGCGGAGGTAAATCTGACACTCACGGATAATGAAGGGATACGGCGGATCAACAGAGAGTACCGTGAAATCGACAGCCCTACGGATGTTTTATCCTTCCCGATGCTGTCCTGCGAAAGGCCGGGAGATTTTTCCTTTTTGGATGAAGAACAGCAGGATGATTTTAATCCGGATACAGGCGAAGCGCTTCTTGGAGATATCGTCATTTCCGTAGATAAAGTCAGGGAACAGGCAAAGAGCTACGGGCATACTTTGGAGCGGGAATATGCATTTTTGATCGTACACAGTATGCTGCATCTGTTCGGGTTCGACCATATGACCCCGGAGGATGCCGCCCAAATGGAGGATAAACAGAAACTGATTTTATCAGATCTGGATATACTACGCTAGAAGGAGGATTTTTTATTATGAAGAAAAAACTTTTGTCTGCGATGCTGTGCGCTGCGATGCTGTGCGGTATGCTTGCAGGCTGCAGCGGGACAAATGATACGGGGGAGCTTGAGGAGGATAACCCCTCCGTAGTGGATGAAAACGATTTAAATGGGGAAGATGAAGAGGAGGAGATCGGACCGGATGGTATGGCAAGAAGCTATCTGACCGGGGAATGGATTGACGCCGAACTGGCGGCAAAGCGGCCGGTTGCCGTTATGCTTGAAAACACCTCTGCCAGCCAGCCCTCCTACGGGATCGGCAATGCGGATATTATTTACGAATATCCGGTTGAGGGCGGAATCACCAGATTTATGGCAATCTTTCAGGATTACAGCGGCATGGACCGTATCGGCAGTATACGAAGCAGTCGTCCCTATTATGCTTACACGGCGATTTCCTATGACGCCATCTATCTCCATTGCGGCGGCTCCATTGAAACATACAATGAAATCCTTGATCTTGGGCTTGTGGACAATATTGACCAGCTGAAGAAGGACAACGGATATTATTTCCGCGCGGATGATATAAAAGCGCCGCATAACCTGTACACCTTCAGCGACGGCATTGCAAAGGGAATCGAAGAGCTGGGCTACGCCACGGAACACAGCGATTCCTACTCCGGAAATTTTTTGTTTAACAAGGATGACGATAATGATATCGTTCTGGAGAACGGGGCGGATGCGGCGGTCGTCGTCGTATATCAGGCAAATCCAAAACCTTGGTTTGTCTACAACGAGGAGGACGGATTATACTACCGGTATGAGTTCGGAAAGGAGCAGACCGACGCGATTACCGGGGAACAGCTTGCGGTAACGAACATCATCATTCAGGAATGTCCGGTTGAGACTTATTATGATGAACAGGATCATGACCGGGTAGAGGTCGGGATACTGGCCGGCGGATCCGGAAAATATATTACGGGGGGCAAAGCCATCGACATTACATGGGAATGCTCGGCAAACGGCTCCGTCACCAGATATTATGATACGGATGGAAATGAAATTCGGCTGAATCAGGGAAAGACCTGGGTAGAGATCGTGGATGATGATTACTCCTCCCGCAATGTGATCTATGCAACCTATGAAGATTATCAGGCAGCAAATTAATGATTGAGGCAGCAGCGGTCCCGGAAGCGCCGGAGGCCGGACTGTTGCTGTTTGAGGTATGAAATGAGTAAGTCAAAGAAGAGCGGCGCAAATTTCCTTGTGCAGGGTTCCATTCTGGCGATGGCATCTATCATAAGCCGGATCATCGGGCTGATCTACCGGATTCCGATGACCAACGTCATCGGCGACCTTGGAAACAGCTACTACGGAAGCGCCTTCGAAGTGTACAATATAATGCTGATAATTTCCTCATACAGTCTGCCCCTTGCGGTATCCAAGCTTGTATCCGCTCAGGTGGCAAAGGGAAAGCGGAGGATGGCATACCAGACCTTGAAGGGGGCGCTGGTATGTGCGGTTGTATCAGGAACAATATTTACACTTGTAGTATTCTTTGGGGCGGATTTTTTTGCAGACACCTACTTAAAAACGCCAAATTGTGTTTTTGCGCTCCGGGTACTTGCGCCGGGACTTCTTATTGTGGCGATTTTAGGGGTGTTGAGGGGCTTTTTTCAGGGACTTGGCACCATGATGCCAAGTGCGGTTTCCCAGATCATTGAGCAGGTCGTCAATGCCATTGTGAGCGTTCTGGCGGCATATATCCTGTTTGGATACGGCACAAGAATCGGGGCTGTGCTGGGAGATCCGGACCACTATGCGGCCGCCTATGGTGCAGCTGGCGGTACCCTTGGTACAAACATTGGTTCTGTTGCCGCGCTGCTTTTTGTGGTGTTTGTATTTTTCATTTACATCCGGGTGTTTAAAAAACAGATGGCGCGGGAGCGGAAAAGAGCGATCGAGCCGTTTTGGGAAACCTTGAAAATGCTCATTATAACGATCATTCCGGTGCTTCTCTCCACGGCGATCTACAATCTCAACGGAATTATCGATAACGGATTGTATAAGAATATTTCCTATGCCCAAGGCTATACCAGCGATGAGGTCGACGTCTGGTGGGGCGTGTTTACCGGAAAATACAAGCTCATGATAAATGTGCCGATCTCCATCGCCTCTGCGCTTGCGGCCTCCACGGTGCCCGCGCTGACGGCATCCTTCGGGAAAAAGGATATGGCGGATGTGCGCCAGAAACTGAGCATGTCAACAAGGTTTGTTATGATTATCGCATTTCCCTGCGCGGTAGGCCTTGCGGTGCTTGCGAAGCCGATCTTTACCATGCTGTTTCCGGGGACGATTGAAACCGTCGATCTTGCGGCGCAGATGATGTATGTCGGTGCGGTAGCGGTAGTATTTTATTCATTGTCTACTCTGTCAAACGGGCTGCTCCAGGGAATCAACCGGCTTCGCGTCCCGGTGATCAACGCCGTGATCGCCCTTGTGGCGCACATGATCGTGCTTGTAGTGCTGATGCTTTTCTTTAGGCTGAACATTTATGCGGTTGTCATTGCAAATGCATTTTTTGCCCTGCTCATGTGCGTGTTGAACGGATTTGCGCTGGCGAAGTACAGCGGCTATCATCAGGAGTGGGTAAAGACATTTGTCATTCCGGCAATTTGTTCGGCGGGAATGGGGCTGGCGGCGTTCTTCGTGTATAAGGGGCTGAATGCCCTTACCGGATCAAACGCGGTCTCCCTTATCATTGCGATCGTGATGGCGATTCCTTTGTACGGCGTACTGATGCTGCTTCTAAAGGGAATGAGCGAGACGGAGCTTAGGCGTTTTCCGAAAGGGGAACTTTTGATTAGGATAGCAAAGAAGGTCCATTTATTGTAAAAGTGTATAAAAAGGTATAAAACGGCAGATACTTTTTACGGGTGATGAAAAATGAAACGTAATATAAGTATCTGCCTTTTTGCTGCCTTTCTTGTACTTATCGGGGGAATCCTGATCAGTATGGAAAATCCAAAAGAGCAGGAGGAAGAGAACAGCGGAATAGAGATGACATTGGATACGGAAACGGAGGAGGAAGCGCTTTTAAGCAGCGTGACCCAGCCGGATTATAAATATATTATCTTTTCCGAGGACGGGAGGCTGGTCGTCTATTATTCTGACAATACCACGATCTTTTTTAATTCCGGGATACTGGAGGAAACTCTGCCGGAGGAGACAAAGAGCCAGCTGCCGTCCGGAATCCGGTTTCAGACGGACGAGGAGTTATATGACTTTCTGGAAAGCTACTCAAGCTGATCAAACGGCCGTCGAACCGTTCAAATGCCGCAGAAATCGGAATAGTGAATAATGTAACCGTTTGCATGTTTGGTTCCGTTATGATAAACTAACAATGGTTTATTTTGAAAAAAAAAAGCGGGACAGAACAATGTTTGATGTGATTGTGATCGGAGCGGGAGCTTCGGGTCTTATGGCGGCGGTTTCCGCAGCAGAGCGAAACGCAAAGGTTCTTCTGCTGGAACAGAAGGAACAGATTGCAAAAAAGCTTCTTGCCACAGGAAACGGAAAATGCAATTTCACAAATGAAGATATGGATGTTTCCCACTATTATGGAGACCGGGCTCTGACGGAGGCAATCCTGAAACAGTTTGGGAAGGAAGAAACCCTTAGATTTTTTCATGATCTATATATCTATCCCAAACAGAAAAACGGTTATTACTATCCGAACAGCGAACAGGCCGCGTCCGTTGTTTTTGCATTCTTTCGCAGGATAGAACAGCAAAAGAACATCCGGCTTGTCACATCGGCAAAGGTGTGTCGGATTAAAAGAGTCCATAACGGATTTACAGTTTCGACCCAGGCAGGGGAGCGCTATCAGGGAAGATCTCTGGTCATCGCCTGCGGGCTGTTAGCAGCCCCGAAGCTTGGAAGCGACGGTTCCCTGTTTGAGGCGGTCAAAGATCTTGGACATCGTTTTTCTCCGATCCTGCCGGCGCTTTGCGGGTTCTACTGCAAAGGAGCGGATTTTAAACGTATTTCCGGCGTCCGTGTGGCGGCGAAGGTATCGATCCTTTTAGACGGGGTGACGGCGGCTTGTGATACCGGGGAATTGCAGCTTACCGATTACGGTATTTCCGGGATTCCTGTCTTTCAGGTCAGCCGGGTGGCGTCCGTAGGACTATATGAAAAAAGGAACGTTGAGGCGGAGCTTTCCTTTCTGCCCCATTTTTCCGAGGAGGAATTGAAAGAGGAACTTGATTTCAGGGTCAATGCTATGGGGACGGAAGCGGATACGGAGCAGCTTTTAAACGGGCTTCTCCCGGGAAAACTGAATCTTATGCTGGCAAAAAAAGCGGGGAAGGATCGATCGCTTCTGTTAAATCTCATCCGGCACTTCAGGGTGGAGATTGAAAAGCCGAGGGAATTCGAATTCGCCCAGGTCTGCGCCGGGGGAATCCGAACCACGGAGATTAAGAGGGACACTCTTTCGTCGAAGCTTGTGCCGGGGCTTTATTTTTCCGGTGAAATTCTTGACGTGGACGGAATCTGCGGCGGATATAATTTACAATGGGCGTGGTCTTCCGGATATGTTGCCGGAAAGAATGCAGCCCGATGGGGAATGAAAAATGATTAAGATCAGCCAGCTTAAGCTGCCCTATGACCATGACGAGGCGGCGTTAAAGAAGAAAATCCAAAAAAAGCTCAGGTTTTCTGCCGGGCAGAAATTTACATACCAAATTTATAAAAAATCTCTGGATGCAAGAAAAAAACCGGAATTGTTTTATGTTTATACGATTTTGGTGGAAGTCGAAAAGGATGAAAAGATCGTAAAAAAACTGAACCTTCCGGAGATAACCGTGATGAAGGAGAAGCCATACCGGTATCCTTCGCCCGGGAGCGAGGCGCTAAAAGAGCGCCCGGTGGTCATAGGCGCGGGCCCGGCTGGCTTGTTCTGCGCATTTGTTTTAACGGAATGCGGCTATGCGCCCATCGTTCTCGAACGGGGAAAACGGGTGGAGGAGCGGAAAAAGGATGTCACCCATTTTTGGGAGACGGAAAAGCTTCTTTCCTCCTCAAATGTCCAGTTCGGCGAGGGCGGAGCCGGCACGTTTTCCGACGGCAAGCTGAATACCGCGGTAAACGACCCCTTTCTCAGGAACCGTTTTGTACTTGATACCTTTGTCCGTTTTGGCGCTCCGGAGAGAATATGCTATGAGGCAAAGCCCCATATCGGGACGGACATTTTATCCGGTGTCATTGCCAACATGCGGAAATATCTGATCGAAAAGGGATGCGAGTTTTGTTTTGAGACAACGGCGGAGGATTTTTTGATAGAAGGCCAAAAACTGTCTGCCATTCTTTGCGGAGGAAAGCGGATTCCTGCGGATATTGCGGTGCTTGCGCCGGGACATAGCGCAAGAGACACGTTTTTAAGGCTGAAAGAACTGCAAGTGCCGATGACGGCAAAAAGCTTTGCCGTGGGCTTTCGGGTGGAACATCCGCAGGAGATGATCGATCTTGCAATGTACGGGATAAAGGATAAAAAGCTTCCGGCTTCCCCCTATAAGGTGACTTCAAATTTTCCGAACGGGAGAGGGGTTTATTCCTTCTGCATGTGTCCGGGGGGATATGTCGTAAATTCTTCCTCGGAACCGGGACAAACCGTTGTAAACGGAATGAGTTATTCCGGAAGAGACGGAGAAAATGCAAACAGCGCCATTATCGTATCGGTGGGACCGGAGGATTTTGACGGAGAGGACGTCCTTGCGGGAATGAGATATCAGGTTTCTCTGGAGAAAAAGGCCTTTTTACTCGGAGAGGGCAGAATTCCACAGCAGTTGTACGGGGATTATTGTGAGGGCAGGATTTCCTCCTCCTACGGAGCTTTTGTTTCCCGGACAAAGGGAAATACGGTTTTTGCCGACCTGCGGGGCCTTTTTTCTGCGGATATGGAACAAGCGTTTATGCTTGGTATGGAGCATTTTTCCAAAATTATCCCCGCCTTTGCGAGGGAGGACGCAATCCTTTCCGGGGTAGAATCAAGAACCTCGTCGCCGGTACGGATCCTGCGGGACGAATATATGGAAAATCCTGTCCGCGGTCTTTATCCCTGCGGCGAGGGCGCCGGATTTGCGGGCGGGATCATGTCCGCGGCAATGGATGGCATGAAGGTAGCGGAGGCGATCGTATCCCGGTATCAAAGGCCGCTGCGCCGATAGGACAAATAGAAATCAGAAAGGACAAAAATACGTGCTTGATGTATCACCAATGATGAAGCATTATCTTCAAACAAAGGAGGAGAACCCGGATTGTATTTTGTTTTACCGTCTGGGGGACTTCTATGAGATGTTTTTTGATGATGCAAAAATTGTATCAAAGGAACTGGAACTGACTTTAACGGGAAAATCCTGCGGTTTGCCGGAACGGGCGCCGATGTGCGGCGTTCCCTATCATGCCGCGGATACTTATATTAACCGGCTGGTATCTAAGGGCTATAAGGTTGCAATCTGTGAGCAGATGGAGGATCCGAAGCTGGCAAAGGGAATGGTAAAACGCGAGGTTATCCGGATCGTGACCCCCGGCACCAATATAGATATGCAGTCTTTAGACGAAGCGAAAAACAATTATATCATGTCCATCGTTTATCTTGCGGATAAATACGGAATTGCCACCAGCGACGTTACGACAGGGGATTTCTATGTTACCGAGGTGGACACGGAGCGGAAGCTCTTGGATGAGATGAATAAGTATGCTCCGTCGGAAATTATCTGCAACGAAGCGTTTTACATGAGCGGGGTGGATATCGACGATATGCGGCAGCGGCAGTCCATTGCGGTTTCCGCTCTGGAAGCATGGTATTTCGGGGATGATCTGGCAAGAGAAACCCTGCGCGCCCATTTTAAGGTACATACGCTTCAGGCTCTTGGACTTGAAGATTACGACTGCGGTGTGATCGCTGCGGGAGCGCTGCTGAAATACCTGTATGAAACCCAGAAAAATTCGCTGGAACATATTCTCGAAATACATCCCTATTCCATCGGGAAATTTATGATCATCGACAGCTCTACCAGAAGGAACCTAGAGCTGACGGAAACCCTTAGGGAAAAGCAGAAAAGAGGCTCGCTGCTGTGGGTTTTAGATAAGACAAAGACCGCAATGGGGGCGAGGCTTCTTCGCTCCTATGTGGAACAGCCCCTGATCGAGAAGGAAGAGATCATAAAGCGCCAGAAAATGATCGAGGCGCTGAACAAAAATGCAATCACGAGGGAGGAACTGCGGGAATACTTAACCCCGATCTACGATCTGGAACGCCTGATCACCCGTATCAGCTATCAGACAGCCAATCCAAGGGATCTTTTGGCATTTCGGAATTCCCTTAAGATGCTTCCGCCGATTCGCATGCTGTTAGCTGATCTTGAATGCGATCTGGTGGAGGAGATCCGGGAGGACCTTGACTGTCTGGAGGATATTTATGAGCTGCTTCTTTCCTCTATTGCAGAGGAGCCGCCCATTTCCGTCCGGGAGGGGGATATTATAAAAAGCGGCTACAATGAGGAGGTAGACAGGCTACGCAATGCAAAGACGGAAGGCAAATCTTGGCTGGCGGAGCTGGAGGCTGCGGAGAGGGAAAAGACCGGGATCAAAAATCTCAGGATCAAGTACAATAAGGTCTTTGGGTATTATCTGGAGGTTACAAATTCCTTTAAGGATATGGTGCCGGATTATTTTGTGCGCAAACAGACGCTTACAAACGCGGAGCGTTTTATCACGCCCGAATTAAAGGAACTGGAGGATACGATCCTCGGATCGGAGGATCGTCTGACTTCCCTGGAATACGAGCTGTTCCGGGAGATCAGGGAGATGATCTCTGCCAATGTCCTAAGGATACTAAAGACCGCAAAGGCTGTTGCAAAGCTGGATGCGTTTGCCTCCCTTGCCCTTGTGGCGGAACAGAATAATTACTGTAAGCCTAAGATCAACGAATCCGGTGTGATCGATATTAAAAACGGCAGACATCCGGTCGTGGAAAAAATGATAACGAACGATATGTTTATCGACAATGATACATATCTGGACAACAATACCCACCGGATATCCATAATCACGGGGCCGAATATGGCGGGGAAATCGACCTATATGCGGCAGACGGCGCTTATCGTGCTGATGGCCCAGATCGGAAGCTATGTTCCGGCTGCCTCGGCGGATATCGGCATCGTGGACCGGATCTTTACCCGCGTGGGAGCCTCGGATGACCTTGCCTCCGGTCAGAGTACCTTCATGGTGGAGATGAATGAGGTGGCGAATATCCTTCGCAATGCCACAAGCAATTCTCTTTTGATCCTTGACGAGATCGGCAGGGGGACAAGCACCTTCGACGGCCTGAGTATCGCATGGGCGGTGGTGGAGCATATCAGCAATCCGAAGCTCCTCGGCGCAAAAACCCTTTTTGCGACCCATTACCATGAATTGACGGAGCTGGAAGGAAAGCTGAACAATGTAAATAACTACTGCATTGCAGTCAAGGAAAAGGGCGATGAGATCGTATTCTTAAGAAAAATCGTAAAGGGCGGCGCGGACAAAAGCTACGGCATTCAGGTGGCAAAGCTTGCCGGGCTTCCGGACAGCGTGGTGGAGCGGGCAAAGGAGATTATAAACGAGCTGCTGGACAACGATATCACGGAGATTGCAAAAAACATTACCACGCCTTCCTTCGGGGTGAAAAAGAGGAAGCAGGAACATCTGGACGAGGTGGATCTTGCGCAGATGTCGCTGTTTGATACCACAAGCGACGATTCCATCATCGATGAGCTTCGGAATATCGACATTGGAAATCTCACCCCTCTGGATGCGCTGAACAAGCTGTATGAGCTTCAGAACAAGGTGAAGAACCGCTGGTAAAGAGGAAAACATATGCCAAACATAAAATTATTAAATCAGGAGACAATTGATAAGATTGCGGCGGGAGAGGTGATCGAGCGCCCAAGCTCAGTCGTGAAGGAACTTGTGGAGAATGCCATCGACGCAAAGGCGACGGCGATCACGGTGGAAATCAAGGAGGGCGGCATTTCCCTGATCCGCATTACGGATAACGGGTGCGGAATTCCCTATGAGGAAGTTCCGACCGCCTTTTTGCGCCATTCCACCAGCAAGATCAAAAGTGTGGAGGATTTGCTTTCGGTAACCTCCTTAGGCTTCCGAGGGGAGGCTCTCTCCAGCATTGCCGCGGTTTCCAGGGTGGAGTTGATCACAAAAACAGCGGATCAGCTTACCGGAAGCAGATACCTGATCGAGGGCTCAAAGGAAATTTCCATCGAGGAGATCGGCGCGCCGGAGGGAACAACATTCCTTGTAAAGGATTTGTTTTACAATACCCCGGCAAGAAAAAAGTTTTTAAAGACCGCCCAGACAGAGGGCGCCTACATCAGCGATATGGTGGAAAAGCTTGCGCTTTCCCACCCTGATATATCCTTTAAGTTCATCAATAACAACCAGACAAAGCTGCACACCTCCGGGAACGGCAGCCGCAGGGATCTGATCTATCACATCTTCGGAAGGGAAATATCGGCATCTCTGCTTGAGGTGGACTATACATGCGCATATTTTTCCGTTTCCGGTTTTATCGGAAAGCCGGTCATCACCCGGGGAAACCGCAATTATGAGAATTACTTTATCAACGGGCGGTATATCAAAAGCACATTGCTCTCCAAAGCAATCGAGGAGGCATACAAAAGCTTTATGATGCAGCACCAGTATCCCTTTACGGTCTTGTATTTTACCTTCCACGGGGATCAGCTGGACGTCAATGTCCACCCGACGAAAATGGAACTGCGCTTTGACCACAATCAGGAAATCTATAAGGAGCTGTGCGACGCTCTTTTTGCGGTGCTTTCCCACAGGGATCTGATCCCGTCCGTCCCTGTCACGGAGGAAAAGGAAAAGAAGATCGTCCGCACCTACACGGAACCGATCCCGGAGCCCTTTGAGACAAGGAGGCTCAACGATATCCGAAGAGCGGTGGCAAAGGACAGCCCCTATGAGGTCAAGTATCCGCAGCATGCGCGCCCTGTCATGGCGCAAAAAGAGACGTCCGCCTTTGAGCAGAATATCGCCCGAAATCCTAAGCCGCAGGAGAAAGAGACGGCCGGACAGCAGGTGAGCGAGACGGTACAGGGATTGCAGAAAGCGCCTGCGGACAAGGAAGTATACGAGGAGATCACCCTAAAGGATATCAGCCCCTCCTTTTTGACGGAGGAGGCAAGGAGCAGCCACCGGATCATCGGGCAGGTATTTAAGACCTACTGGCTGGTCGAATACGAGGAACAGCTTTTCATTATTGACCAGCATGCGGCCCATGAGAAGGTTCTGTACGAGCGCACGATGGCGACCCTTGCCAATAAGGAATATACCTCCCAGGTTTTAAGTCCGCCGATGATTATTTCGCTGGATGCAAAGGAGGCCGAGATGCTGGAAAAATTCAGGGAACAGATCGAGCAGCTTGGCTATGTGGTGGAGCATTTCGGCGGAAGGGAATACCAGATCAGCGGAGTTCCGGGAAATCTGTTTCATATGGATATGAAGGATCTTTTTATCGAAATGCTGGATGATTTTTCCAATCTTACCGGAAGGGAAACGCCCCAGCTGATCTTAGAAAAGGTGGCCAGCATGTCCTGCAAGGCTGCGGTAAAGGGGAATAACGCCCTAAGCCTTCCGGAGATCGAGGAACTGGTTTCGGAGCTGCTTACGCTGGAAAATCCTTATAACTGCCCTCATGGAAGACCTACGATCATCTCCATGACCAAATATGAGCTGGAAAAGAAATTTAAGAGGATTGTATGATGGACAAAAAACCGATGGTCATTCTTACGGGACCGACGGCGGTGGGAAAAACAGCCCTTTCCATCGAACTGGCAAAGCGGATAGGGGGCTGCATTATTTCCGCGGACTCCATGCAGGTGTACCGGTACATGGATATCGGCTCGGCAAAGATACGGCCGGAAGAAATGCAGGGGATACGCCATTATCTCATCGACGAGCTGTCCCCGAAGGAAGAATTTAATATCGTACGTTTTAAGGAGATGGCAAAACAGGCCCTTGAGGAGATCTATGCAAGGGGGCAGATTCCCATTGTTGCCGGAGGCACCGGATTTTATATTCAGGCGCTTTTGTACGACGTGTGTTTTGAGGATCAGGACGGGGACGCTGCATTCCGCCGGGAATTAAGCCTTTTTGCAAAGGAGCATGGCCCTCATGCATTGCACGAGCGGCTGAGGGAGATTGATCCCGTTTCCTATGAAACGATTCATGAAAACAACGTAAAGCGGGTGATCCGGGCTCTGGAATACTATGAAAAGACGAAGGAACCGATCTCCAGCCATAACGAGGAAGAGCGGCAGAAAAAATCCCCCTACGATTTTGCATATTTTGTCCTAACCGATGAGCGGAGCCGGCTGTACGAGCGGATCAATGAACGGGTGGACCAGATGATCGATCAGGGGCTTTTAGAGGAAGTAAAGCGCCTAAAGGGTATGGGCTGCAACAGGAATATGGTTTCCATGCAGGGACTTGGGTACAAGGAAATACTGGATTATCTGGACGGAAAGCATACCCTTTCGGATGCGGTGTATATCATCAAGCGGGAGACCCGTCATTTTGCCAAGCGGCAGCTTACCTGGTTTAAGCGGGAGCGGGATGTGGTCTGGCTTGACAAGCAGGTATATGATTATAATGACCAAAGGATCCTGGAGGATATGTGCAGAATCCTGAAAGAAAAAGGAATATTACAGGAGCTTTTATGAATCCATATTCAGAGGAACAATATAAAAAACTTGGAATCTCACAGGAGGTTTTGCGTTTCGGCGAAAAAATAGAACAGGGGTTAAAGGACCGCTTTGCGCAGATCGACGACCGGGCGGAATTCAACCAGCTTAAGGTTATCGCCGCAATGCAGAAAAACCATGTCAGCGCAGAGTGCTTTTCTGCCACAAGCGGATACGGATATAACGATCTGGGAAGAGACACCTTAGAGAAGGTGTATGCGGACTGTTTTAAGGGGGAGGACGCCCTTGTACGCCCCCAGATCACCTGCGGGACCCATGCGCTGGCTCTTGCCCTTATGTCAAATCTGCGGCCGAATGACGAGCTTCTGTCCCCGGTGGGAAAACCCTATGATACCTTGGAGGAGGTGATCGGAATCCGACCCTCGAAGGGCTCTCTGGCGGAGTACGGAGTAACCTATGCCCAAGTGGATCTGCTGCCGGATGGAGGTTTTGACTTTGACGGGATCAAAAAGGCCATAAACAGCAGGACAAGGCTTGTCACGATCCAGCGCTCAAAGGGATATGCGACGCGGCCGACCTTATCCGTCGGGAGAATCGGGGAGCTGATCGCCTTTATCAAGGGAATCAAGCCGGATGTGATCTGTATGGTGGACAACTGCTACGGGGAATTTGTAGAGGAGAGGGAGCCCCTTGAGGTCGGTGCGGATATGATCGTTGGCTCCCTGATTAAAAATCCCGGCGGCGGGCTTGCGCCGATCGGCGGATACATTGTCGGGAAAAAGGATTGTGTGGAAAATGCCGCCTACCGTCTAACCTCGCCGGGGCTGGGAAAGGAAGTGGGGGCGTCCCTCGGGGTGATCTCCTCCTTCTATCAGGGGTTGTTCCTTGCGCCTACCGTGGTAAGCGGGGCGTTAAAGGGGGCGATCTTTGCCGCAGAAGTATATGAAAGGCTGGGCTATCCGGTAATCCCGAAGGGGGCGGAGGACAGGCACGACATTATTCAGGCGGTCACCTTCGGAAACCGGGAGGCGATGATTGCCTTCTGCGAGGGAATCCAGGCGGCTGCACCTGTGGACAGTTACGTAACCCCGGAGCCGTGGGCGATGCCGGGGTATGACTGCGACGTGATCATGGCGGCGGGCGCCTTTGTCCAGGGCTCCTCCATTGAACTTTCTGCGGACGGTCCGGTAAAACCGCCCTATGCGGTGTATTTTCAGGGAGGCCTTACCTGGTATCATGCCAAGCTTGGGATACTGTCTTCCCTGCAAAAACTTTATGAACGTAAACTTGTGAATATAGAATAGGTATGGTAAAATATATACCGTAATTCCATGATCTGACATGCGGTAAACCTTTGAGAGAGTAGAAAGGATCTTATGAGCAGTCATGTCAAGGTGAAACAGCTTCCGGAGTCGGAGCGCCCCTATGAGAAATTTTTAAAAAAAGGTGTGCAAAGCCTGTCGGATGCGGAACTGATCGCCATTATCGTCAAAAACGGCACAAGGGAATACAATTCCTTAGATGTTGCACGGGCGGTTTTAAGCGGCGGACACGGGAATCTTTTGAATCTTTATGAGTTTTCCTATGAGGAGCTTTTGAAAATTCCCGGAGTCGGAAAAGTAAAGGCGATTCAATTAAAAGCAATTGCAGAGCTGTCAAGAAGAATTGCACAGACAAATAGTGGGTATCATATATCTATGAAAGATCCGGCCTCCATTGCGGATTATTATATGGAACAGCTGCGCCACTTAAAGAAAGAATTTTTATTCTGTGCTTTTTTTGATGCAAAATGCAATTTTATCGGAGATGCGAGGATTTCCATCGGAAGCACAAGTTATGCATTTGTATCCGCGAAGGATATTCTGCGGAAAGCGCTTGAGCGGAATGCGTCGCTTCTGGTTCTGGTGCATAATCATCCCAGCGGAGACCCTTCGCCGAGCGCGGACGACATCCGGGTCACAAACCGGCTCAGGGAGAGCGCAGGACTGCTTGATCTTTCGATCGGGGATCATATCATCATAGGTGATAACCGTTATTTCAGCTTTTTGGAACATGATCTATGACACAGGAAAAAAGGGAGAATAAAAATGAACAGTAATATTTACGGGATAGACCTTGGAACATGCAATCTTAAGGTTTTTTGCAAGTCCAACGGAAAAATCTTCAAAGAAAAAAATACGATTGCTCTTAACGGGAAGGATCAGATCTATGCGTACGGGGATAAGGCATATGCGATGTATGAAAAAGCGCCTGAGACGATTCAGGTGGTATTTCCCGTCACCGCGGGCGTGATCGCAGAATTAAATTTTCTTCAGGAGTTCATTTTCCGCTTCCTGGAGGATAAAATGAAAGGAAAGACAAAGGGCGCGGAATTTATCGTAGCTGTTCCGACCGATATCACCGATGTGGAAAAGCGGGCGTTTTACGAAATTTTCTTCAAGAGCAAATTTCGTCCGAAGAGCGTGCGCCTTTGTGAGAAGCCGATCGCGGATGCGGTGGGTCTTGGGATCGACGTCAACGAGCCCACCGGGGTCATGGTGGTCAATATGGGAGGAGACACGACGGAGATTTCCGTTATTTCCCTTGGGGGACTGGTGTTAAGCGATCTTTTGAATTTCGGAGGCAACCGTCTGGATGAGTCCATCATCAGCTATATCCGCAAGGAATTTAGCCTTGTCATCGGTCAGAAGACTGCCATGGCGTTAAAGGAGAATATCGGCTCCGGACTTCCGGGAAGGACAGAGACGATGGTGATCGTGGGCAGGGATGTGGTGAGCGGTCTCCCCATTGAGATGGAAATCTCCGCAGAAGTCGTATATGAAGCGATCAAGGTGAATCTGGAGTCCATCTGTACCTCGATCAAGATGATCCTGGAAAAGACCCCGCCGGAGCTTGCGCGGGATATCATTCATTCCGGAATCTATATCACGGGGGGCGGCTCGAAGATTTACAATCTTGACCAATTGTTTGAAAAGATTACAAACATTAAAGTAAATACCTGCGACGCCCCGGAGGAAAGCGCTGTCCGCGGACTGGTCAAGATCGTCTCGGATACAAAATACAAGCGGCTGCCGTTTACCATCAATAATACCACATTAAAATAGAGGGGTTTATGAGAAAATTCAGGAACAAAAAGAAGCGTCTGTCTTCAAAATCCATGCTATTTATACTGACGCTTGTCTGTGTTGCGGCAATTTTTTTGAGTCTGACCTTAAATATATCCGGCGGTCCTTTAAACAGTATAGCCGGCTATATTTTCGTTCCGATGCAGGACGGTATCAACAACGCAGGGAAATGGCTGTCCTCAAAGGCAAATGATTTCAAGACCTTGAGCGAGGTCCTTAAGGAGAACGAGCAGCTTCAGGCGCAGGTGGACGATCTTACAACGGAACTTACCACGTTAAAGCTGGAGCGCTATGAGCTGAACAATTACCGGGATCTGTTTGAGCTTGATGAAAAATATCCCAGCTATGAGAAGGTTGCCGCCAGCGTGATCGCGATGGATACCAGCAACTGGTTTGACACCTTTACGATCAACCGGGGGACGAACAGCGGGATAGAGGTCGGGATGAATGTGATCGCCGGGAGCGGTCTTGTGGGAATCGTGACGGATGTGGGACCGAATTATGCAAAGGTGAGAAGCATTATCGACGATTCCAGCAAAGTAAGCGCTATGGTGACCTCTACCCAGGATAATTTTATCGTCAGCGGAAATCTGCAGACAATGAATACCGGCGGAGTCATAACCTTTTCGGGCTTAAAGGATACGGATGATCTGGTGTCCGTGGGGGATCAGGTTGTGACTTCCTATGTTTCGGATCAATACCAGCAGGGAATTCTGATCGGTTATATTGCAAGTATCGAGGAGGATTCCAATAATCTGACAAAATCCGGCACGATCACCCCTGTTGTGGATTTCGAGCATATTCAGGAGGTTTTGGTCATTCTGGATATAAAGGAGATCGAATGAGAAGAAAGATAGTTCTGTTTTTGATTATTTCCATTTGCTTTCTGCTGCAGTCGACGGTCTTTCAGGCGCTGTCCTTTGCGGATATTGCGCCGAATCTTCTGATCATTGTCATATCCTCCTATGGTTTTATGAGGGGCCGGAAGGAGGGACTTTGGGTTGGCTTTTTTTGCGGGCTGCTTGTAGACATTTTTTGCGGTTTTTATCTCGGCGTATATGCTTTAATCTATATGTATATAGGGTACATCAACGGAATATTCCAAAAATATTTTTATCCGGATGACATCAAGCTGCCGATGATCATGATCGGCGCAAGCGATCTTGTCTCCAATCTGATCGTTTATTTTATTATGTTTTTATTCCGCAGCAGATTCCGGTTTGGGTATTACTTAACGGCAATCATCATTCCGGAGTTTGTCTATACGATGGTGATCACGATATTTTTGTATTTTATTTTGCTGAAGATAAATCAAAAACTGGAAGTATACGAAAAAAGGAGAGCGAAGAAATTTGAATTATGATGTAAAAGTTTTTTTGAAAAAAATTATAAATTCGCGTTTGTTTGTTCTCACTATCGTACTTTTTTTGATGTTTGCCATGGTATTAGTGCGGGTTTTCTCCCTTCAGATCATACATGGGGCATCCTATGAGGAGAATTTCACATTAAAGATTCAGAAGACCCTTTCCGTCAATGCAGCCCGAGGCAATATCTATGACTGCAACGGTAAGCTCTTGGCGTACAACGAGCTGGCATATTCTGTTACAATAACCGACAACAGTTCCTACTCGACCAACTCCCAGAAAAACCGGCTTTTGAATGCGGAACTTGCGGAAGTCATCGGCGTTATAGAGGGAAACGGAGAGTCCATTTCAAACAGCTTTGCCATCAGTCTCAACGAGGATGGTACATACAGCTTTAACGTTTCCGGGACAAGCCTGAAACGCTTTCTTGCGGATGTATTCGGGAAGGCGGCTTACTCGGAGCTGGAATACAATAAAGAATTTGGCTTCAATGAATCCGAAGCCACCGCGGAACAGGTCATGGAATATCTGATGTACAATAACTCTACCGGCTTTTTTGTGATCAAGGACAATGCCGAGGCGGAAGAATATTCGGATCATATCAATTATGAGATCGTTGTGATCCGCTATGCTATGCAGGAACACAGGTATACGAAATACCAGTCCACAACGATTGCGGAAAATGTAGGCGATCGGACGGTTGCCTATATGAGCGAGCATTCGAATACGCTGACCGGTATTGAGATTGAGGAAAATACGATCCGGAAATATAATGACAGCGAGTATTTTGCCTCTATTATCGGATATACAGGTAAGATCACAACGGAAGAATATGAAACCCTTTCGGCTGCGGACGACAGCTATACGCTGAATGATATCGTGGGGCGGAGCGGTCTTGAGGCCTACTATGAGAGCTATCTGCGGGGTACCAATGGGGAACAGCAGCTTTATGTGGACAATGTCGGGCGCATTATAGAGGAGATCAGCAGTACCGATCCGATCGCAGGCAGCGATCTTTACTTAAGCATTGACCGGGATCTCCAGGAAGCGGTCTATCTGCTTTTGGAGCAGGAGATCGCCAGCATCGTCTACTCCAATATCATCTCCGGGAATATTGAGATCTCGGACGTTTACTTTGCGCTGGTCAATAATAATGTTGTGGACATTACACATTTTGATGAGGAGGACGCTTCCGAGACGGAGCAGGCGGTATATGGAAGCTTTTCCGCCCGGAGGCAGTCGGCGCTGAACGAGTTGAGCGCACAGCTTTCCGCTTCGGAGCCTACCATCAATAACGATATGTCCGAGGCACTTCTGGATTATTTTACAAGCGCTTTTACGCTGCTTAGAAGTGAGGAGATCCTTCTTACAGGCCAGATTGACACTTCGGATTCCGTATATATCGATTGGAAGAACGGAAAAATAAGTCCGAAGGAATATCTGATGTACTGTATCACCCAGCGATGGATCGATATTACGCTTCTCGATGTGGAGGATAAGTATGCAGATACCTCCGAAATCTATGAGGCGCTGTGCAATCTGATCGTTACGGAGCTTGCGGATGATAAAGCATTTGCAAAAAATGTTTATAATTATATGCTTGCGGACGGCTCCATAACTGGAAAACAGCTCTGTTTGATCCTGTTCGACCAGGGAGTGCTGGACTATGATGATGAGATGGTCTCGCAGCTTAAGAGCGGTGAGATATCTCCCTATTCTTTTCTCTGTGAAAAGATCAATAATATTGAGATCTCCCCGGCGCAGCTTGCCCTTGATCCGTGTACGGGCTCCTGTGTCATTACGGATACCGATACGGGGGAGGTCAGAGCCCTTGTCAGCTATCCGGGGTACGACAACAATAAGCTGGCAAACGGTGTGGATGCGGAATATTATGCAAGCTTAAACGAGGATCTTTCCAATCCCCAGTACAATTATGCGACGCAGGAGAAGACGGCCCCCGGATCTACCTTTAAGATGGTGACCGCAACCGCGGGGCTTGCGGAGGGCGTGATCAGCACCACGGACGAGATCACCTGCACCGGTATTTTTACGGACATCAGCAATACGCCAAAATGCTGGGCATACCCGGGAAACCACGGTTCGATCAACATGTCCGAGGCCCTGCGGGATTCCTGCAACTATTTTTATTACACCGTGGGCTTCCGGCTCAGCTGTATGCAGTCGGGAAGCTATGATGATCCGGTAGGTATTTCCTACATCCAGAAATACGCCCAGATATACGGGCTTGGCGAGAAAACCGGACTGGAAATAGAGGAGAACACCTCTGAGATTGCAGATGAATATCCGGTCATGGCTGCGATCGGCCAGAGTAATAACAACTACACGACGGCGGCGCTTTCCCGCTATGTTACTGCAGTTGCAACGGGAAAGCTGTACAACTATCAGCTCATGAACCGGATCGTCGATTCGAACGGACAGGTTGTTGCGGGCTATGATCCGGAATATGAAGATATCTCGGGCGTCCTATCCGCAGGGGAGTGGAGCGCCATCCATTACGGAATGAAGCTTGTGTGCGAGAGCCTGACATGCTTTAACGGCTTTTCGGTTCAGGTGGCGGGCAAGACAGGTACGGCCCAGCAGGTGGAGACCCGGCCGAACCATGCGCTTTTTGTGGGATATGCCCCCTATGACAATCCGGAGATTTCCATTGCCACAAGGATTGCCTACGGCTATACCTCACATAATGCGGCGGCGGTTTCGAAAAATATTTTGTCTTTCTATTTTGGGGAACAGACGCTGGAGGAACTGCTTTCCGGAAATGCGGAGGGGGCTGACGGCTCCGTTGACAATGTAGTTACGGACTAAGGAGTAAAATATGGCTTTACCGGTAGTTATGAAAAGCGGAAAAAACTATTTGACGCTGGTATTGGATGCGGAACTTCCGTTTGCCGATCTGCTTCGGGAAATTATTGCGAAGTTTCTGGAATCGGAAAAATTTTTCGGCGGGGAAACCATCGCGATTATGTTGGAGGGAAGGGAGCTCTCCCAGACAGAGCAGCTGCAGATCATGGATGCCATCGACTGCTATACCTCGGTCCGTGTTGCGGTTTTGGTGGAGAATGACCGGATCCGGGAATATGCTGCGGATGAAGCGCTGCGTAAGAATCTGTATCCGGAGGAATACGAGGTGGATTCCATAAGCGACGAGGCGATCTGTACGTTTATCCCACGGACCGTGGAAACAGGGGAGCAGATCTCCTCGGACAATACGATCGTGGTTTCCGGCAATGTGGAAAAGGGGGCGATCGTCAGCGCGGGGGAGCATATCATTGTGCTCGGCGCGTTATACGGACAGGCTCTGTGCGGGCTGTCCGGAGACGAAAACAGCTATATCATCGCATCGGTGTTTGCGCCGGAGAATTTTCGCATTGGGGAAACCGTCGGACCAAAGATAAAGGAAAAGAACTCTTTATTTTCCGGTTTGAACAAGCGCAGAAAGCAAGGAGCGCCAAAAGTGGCGTTCCTTAGGGACGGCGCGATTCAAATAGATGATTTTACACAACATATTTAACAGGAGGTTTCGTTTTTCATGGGTGAAGCGATCGTTTTCACTTCAGGAAAAGGCGGTGTTGGCAAGACAACAACAATTGCCAATATCGGAGCAGGACTTTCACAGTTAGATAAAAAGGTCGTCATGCTGGATACCGACATGGGACTTCGGAATTTGGATGTTGTTATGGGGCTGGAGGATCGGATTACATACAATCTGGTCGATCTTCTGGAGAACAGCTGCCGGCTTACGCAGGCGCTGATCCGGGATAAGAGATACCCGAATCTGTATATTATCCCGGCGTCACTCAGGTGTAAAAATGTAAAAAACTACGAAGAAAAATTAAAAATTCTGATTTCACAGCTTAAGGAGGAATTCGATTACTGCCTGATTGATTGTCCTGCCGGCATCGATGCCGGGTTTCATTTTGCGATATCCGCTGCGGACAGGGCGGTCATCGTCACTACGCCGCATATATCCGCGGTCAGGGACGCAAGCAGGGTGATCTATTTGTTGGAGGAACTGGGCTTTTACAATGCGGAGCTTCTGATCAACGACTGCAATGAGAAGATGATGAAGCACCACGATATGCTTTCGGTGGAGGATGTGGAGGAAATCCTTGGAATTCCCAGCATCGGATGCATTCCCTCCGATGAAAAGGTTATTATCAGCCAGAATCGCGGAATACCGGTGGTCGCTTTGAAGTCAAGGGCAGGACGGGCCTTTAAGAACGTTGCCCGCAATATTCCTGCGGCAAGGGTTTCTCCTGTCGATCTATCATCGGAGGAAAATGAAAAGAAATCCGATAAAAAGCTTCATTTTTTCCGCAGAAAGGAATACAGCTATGAAATCTAGAATTGGATTTTCCGACTCCGTTGCAAAGGAACGCTTGAAGCTTATGGTCGAATCGGAGCCAGCGGAATGTTCCTCCCGGCTGTTAGATCAGATGAAACAGGAAATTGCGGTGATTGTAAACCGCTATTTTGAATTGGAACCGGATAATTACGAAATTAAAGTGATTTTGAAACAAAATAAGAAGAGAGCATAATATGTTTAAGCAATACAAACTAAAGAACTATCATTTTCAACTGATTGTTTACTTAACAATTTTGTCGATTATTGGTATATTGGTAATAGGAAGTGCGGAGAAATCCGTACAGAATAAACAGATAATGGGATTGGTGCTGGGGCTGTTTGTCATGGTTGTGATTTCCCTGATCGACTATACCTTTCTTTTTAAATTTACATGGCTTTTCTATATCGGAACGGTGGCGCTTCTGATCTTAGTGGAGACCGGTCTTGGCGAGTCCACCGGCGGGGCCCAGAGGTGGCTTGATATCGGCGGATTCCGCTTCCAGCCCTCCGAGCTTGCCAAGATCAGCCTGATAATGGTGTTTTCCTATTTCTTTATGAAATATGAGGAGAAGATCAACCGGATACCAACGCTCATTATTTCCTTTGTATTGGTTGGAATTCCGCTGTTTCTTGTCATATCACAGCCGGATACCTCCACTACGATTATTATTGCATTTATTTTTTGTATGCTCTTGTTTTTGGCGGGATTAAGTTATAAAATAGTCTTGGGTGTTATCGGAATTGCGATTCCGGTGGTTATTGTGGGGATTACCTATCTGCTCCGCAATGCGGAGACCTTGATTGAGGAACATTATCAGCTTCGCCGTATTATGGCATGGCTCGATCCGACAAACCCTCTTTATTCCCAATATGCGACCCAGCAGCAGAATTCCATTATGGCGATCGGGTCAGGGCAGCTTTGGGGAAAGGGATTAAATAATTCCGTTGCGACTTCTATGAACAACAGCAATTATATTATCGAACCGCAGACGGATTTTATCTTTGCCGTAGCAGGAGAGGAGCTTGGCTTTTTAGGCTGTGCAGTTATCATTATCCTGCTGTTTATGATCGTTTTGGAATGTATTCTCATCGGGCGGAAGGCAAAGGACACCGGAGGCAGATTGATCTGCGGCGGGATGGCCGTACTTATCAGCTTTCAGAGTTTTGTCAATATCTGTGTTGCCACAGGCCTGATGCCAAATACAGGTGTAACGCTTCCTTTTGTCAGCTATGGTCTTACATCGCTGGTTTCCCTGTTTATGGGAATGGGATTTGTTTTGAATGTTGGCTTACAACCGAAAAAATTTACTAAAGGGGGATATCTATGAATATTGGATTAGTTGCACACGACTCAAAGAAAAAACTGATGCAGAATTTTTGCATCGCATACCGCGGCATCCTATGTAAAAATGAGTTATATGCAACCGGCACGACCGGCAGACTGATCGAGGAGGTCGCAAACCTTCAGATACATAAATATCTTGCGGGACATTTGGGCGGTTCCCAGCAGCTGGGGGCACAGATTGAGCACAATGAGATGGATCTTGTTATTTTCCTTCGTGATCCCTTAAGACCGAAGTCCCACGAACCGGATGTAAATAATATTGTCCGTCTGTGCGACGAGCATAATATTCCGCTTGCGACGAATCTTGCCACGGCGGAACTTCTGATCAAATCATTGGATAGAGGAGATTTGGATTGGCGTGAAATGTACAAATAGCTATATACGACTGCTATGCATTCTTTGTGTAGCAGCCGTTTTTATGACAGGATGCGGAAAGAGCGATCCCGTGAAGGATCAGTATCCGGTCTATTCTTCCTCCTTAAATCAATACGAAGATAATGAACTGCTTTGCTTTTTCAGCGAAGAGCTCTGCGTAACGGAGGATATCACTACCGGTACGGATCAAACCGATTCCCAGGTGGCGGAAAGCGCCGGGGTATTTAATCTGGATACGCAGGAGGTTACCTACGCACAGAATCTGTTCGAGCGGTTATACCCCGCAAGCACGACTAAGGTTCTGACGGCGTACATCATTATTAAAAATTGTGATCTGAATGACATGGTGACGGTCAGCGAAAATGCGGTCACGCAAGCGGCGGATTCTTCCGTGTGCAACTTAAAGGCGGGGGATGTGATAAGTGTCCATGACCTTCTTTACGGACTGCTTCTCGCCAGCGGAAATGACGCGGCGGTAGTGCTTGCGGAATATTATGCGGGGAGTGAGGATGCCTTTGTTGAGGTGATGAATCAGGAGGCGCTTTCCCTTGGCGCTACCAACAGCAATTTTGTAAATCCCAGCGGACTGCCGGATGAGAACCACTATACGACCGTTTACGACATGTACCTGATCTTTAAGGAAGCGATCCAATACGATGCTTTTGTGGATATCATCAGCACAACAAATTATACTGCCGTATATTCGGATGCATCCGGGAGCGAAGTCACAAATTCCTGGACAAATACGAACCGTTACCTGACCGGAGCGAAGGAATCTCCCCAGGGGATTACCATAATCGGCGGGAAAACAGGTACAACGGGAGCAGCCGGTTATTGTCTGGTACTTTATTCCACAAATGAACGGGGCGAGGACATCATAAGCATTGTTTTTAAAGCGGATGCCTCCACGAATCTATATCTTTTGATGAGTCAGATTTTGGAGGGCTTTGCGAATTAATGATTGTATTTTCTTTATACATATAATATAATATTTTTATATAAAAATAAAAAGAAAATAAGCTTTTTTAATTTTGGATATTTCAGGAGGAGAAACCATGATTGAAATTATTTGCGGTGAAAAAGGGAAGGGAAAGACCAAAGAACTTTTAGAAAAGGTAAATTCATCTATCAAGACTACAAACGGTAATGTTGTCTATCTGGATAAGAGCCAGAAGCATATGTATGAGCTGAACAACAGAGTCCGTTTGATCAATGTAGTTGATTACCCTATTTCCAACTGTGATGAGTTTTTAGGTTTCATCTGTGGTATCATTTCTCAGGATAACGATCTTGAGGAGATGTATTTGGACAGTTTTTTAACCATAGCTTCTTTATCTGAGGATGCGGATATTGTTAAGGCAATCGAAAAGCTTGATGTGATTAGTGAAAAATATAAAGTTAAATTTATATTAAGCGTTTCCAAGGATAAAAAGGATCTTCCGGAATGTGCAAAAGCGAAAGTTATTATTTCATTATAATCTTAAAATTAAAGAATTGGGTGCCGGATCCGGCACCCTTTTTTTTAATCCTCTACACCGGAACGCACACGCCCGAAAAAGCTGATCAAATATAAGCCGCACAACCCCACGATTGCAAAGATGATGCGCGTAAACCAGGTCATATCTCCAAACAGAAAACTTACAAGATTGAACTGGAAAAATCCGATCAGTCCCCAGTTGATGCAGCCTATGATCGCAAGTGTAAGAAGAATATTATCCAACCATTTCATATTATTTTACCTCCTGATGTTTCTATTATTATCTTCCGGTTTTTAAATAATATACGAAAAGTTTTGGATTATTGTATTTATAGTGAAAGAATGGTATGATAGTGATAGTTTATCAAGAGGTGACGAGCGTTGGCAAAGACTTCAAATATTGTTAAATATAAAAAACCCCTTAATTTAAATATCGGACTAGTTATCTTCGTCATTATCTTTATATATGTGATTTTCAATATTTTTTCTTATTTTACCTCCACAACGATTGCCGAATATGAGGTTTCACAGGGAACCATAGCCTCCAACAACGTCTACCGCGGACTTATTTTGCGGGATGAGACTGTTGTATATTCCGGTCAGAGCGGGTATATCAATTATTATGTAAAAAGCGGCTCCCGGGTCTCTGTAAATGATGTCGTCTACTCGGTTGACACCTTAGGCACCATTGCAGGAAAAATCACCTCCGCCGGTGCGGATGGCACCCTTCTATCGGCGGATGCGCTAAACAAGATTTCCGAGGAGATCGACGGATTCACACAGACATATGACCCGAATCGTTTTATAACGGTTTCCACCTTTAAAAATGACTTAAATTCGGAGATGACGCAGATCTTAAACAGTATGGCATTAGACAGCCTGAATGAGCAGATCCGGACGGCGGAGGCAAATAATACGTTTTACCGGTATTCTGCCGGTGCGATGGGGCTTGTCGTCTATTATGTGGATGGATATGAAAACTGCCCGATGGAGGATTTTTCTCCCGACTGGATGGATGCCTCCAATTATACGAAAACAAATCTTGATTCCAATGTTCAGATCGCCGCCCAGAGCCCGGTCTATAAGCTGGTAACCAGCGAAGATTGGAATGTGGTAATTGAAATTTCCGATGAGCTGGCCGATGAGCTTAGCGAAGGGTCGTCCATCAAGATTCGGTTCTGCAAGGATGATATTACAACGAATGTTTCCTATTCGATTTTTGAAGAAAATGAATCCTTCTATCTTCAGCTTACGCTTCATACCGGTATGGTTCGCTATATCAACGACCGTTTTATTGATATTGAGCTTGTTGTGAATGAGAAAACCGGTCTTAAAATTCCGCAGTCCGCCATTACTACCAAGGACTTTTTTACCATACCAAAGGATTATTTTATTCAGGGAGGTGATTCGGAGGATTACGGTCTTATGGTGATCGCTGAAACGAAAGGAGAGCAGACGGTCAACTTTGTTACGCCTGCTATCTATTATGAGACAGAGGATTACTATTATATTGACAGCGAGTATGTTTCAGAGGGAGATATGATCTTAAAGGCTGATTCCACCAGCACTTACCGAATCGGAACCGATACGGATTCCCTGATCGGCGTGTACAATATCAATAAGGGATATGCGGTGTTTAAGCAGATCACCATTATATATGAAAATAGTGAATACGCCATTGTTGAACCAAAGACATCCTATGGAATTGCGCTGTATGATCATATTGCCTTGGACGGCAGCCAGCTCGAGGAGGATCAGCTGATCAAAAAGTAGAAGAGGAGTGGTATTTTGTTAAAATATAATTTAAAAAAAGTAGAAAACAACATAATTTCGGCATGTGAGAGGGCAGGACGCCGCCGGGACGAGGTTACCCTGATCGCCGTAAGCAAAACAAAGCCGGTTGAAATGCTCACCGAAATCTATGATGCTGGTATTCTTGATTTTGGTGAGAACAAGGTGCAGGAAATGTGCGATAAGATGGAAGTTCTGCCAAAGGACATCCGATGGCATATGATCGGTCATTTACAGACAAATAAGGTCAAATATATTGTGGGCAGAACTGAGCTGATCCATTCCGTTGACAGTCTGCACCTTGCGGAGGAAATACAAAGACAGGCTTTGAAGAAGGGGGTTATCGTTCCTGTTCTTGTGGAGGTAAATATTGCCCGGGAGGAGACGAAATTCGGCATTCAAAAGGAGGATACGGTTGCGCTTGTAAAAAGTATTGCCAAATTGGATCATATACAGATCAAGGGACTTATGACGATCGCTCCATATGTGGAGAATCCGGAGGACAATCGGCTGTATTTCCGAGAAATCAGGCAATTATCTGTTGACATCAAGAATCAAAACATAGATAATGTATCTATGGATGTTTTGTCAATGGGAATGACCGGCGATTATATGGTTGCCATAGAGGAAGGGGCGACTATGGTTCGCGTAGGAACAGGAATTTTTGGCGAACGCAACTATAACAGGATTTAAAGGAAAGAGTAAAGAGGTTTTTGAAAATGAGTCTGATGGATAAGTTCTTAAACGCCATGCGTTTGAATGATGACGAGGATGATTACGAATTTGACAACGATGACTATTTAGATGATACGGAAGAAGAGGATGAGGCGCCTAAAAAGAGTGTTTTCAAATCAAGAGATAAGCGTGAAGAAAAGTATGAGGAGCCCCCAAGAGAGAAGGCGGTAAAGACGGCACCGAAGATCACTCCGATCTCGAAAGTAAATAATAAGAAACAGGGGGCTGGAATGGAAGTATGTGTAATTAAGCCTACATCGGTTGAGGATGCAAGAGAGATAACAGAGACCTTGTTAAACGGAAGAACCGTCGTCCTGAACGTGGAGGGATTAAATGTGGAGATTGCACAGAGGATTATCGATTTTACCTCCGGTTCCTGCTTTGCAATCAGCGGCAATCTGCAAAAGATTTCCAATTACATTTTTATTATCACACCGGCGAATGTTGAAATCTCCGGGGACTTCCTGAATCTGGTGGATTCATTTGATACATCAGGATTTAATTTTTAGAATTATAGCTGTTAAGCATCAGATGATATAATACGATATCTCTGATGCTTTTTTATCTCATAGGAAAAAGCAAACCCTTTATTTAGGAGCGTTTATGAAAAGAGTTAAATCAAGAAATAATATAATTACAGATCTGCTCTGGATGGCGGTTTTGGTCGCGGTCGATCAAATCACAAAATATCTTGCAGTAATCAATCTTAAGGGCAGGGAAGCATTTTCATTGATTCCGGATATATTCGAATTGTGTTATCTGGAAAATCAGAGCGCAGCCTTTGGAATCGATCTGCTCTCCGTTTTACAGCGTATTTTTCAATTTTCTTATTTTACGGAGAATCCGGCAGCTTTTTTAGCCTGCAAAATGGTATTTTTTATTGTTCTAACGGTGGTCGTTATCGTTTTGCTTTATCTGTTGTACCTCAGGATTCCGGCAGAACGGCATTTTCGTTTTCTGAATTGGATCGCGGTGGCTTTTATTGCCGGGGCGATCGGAAACTGCATCGACCGGATCGCACATAGTTATGTGGTTGATTTCTTTTATTTTAAACTGATCAATTTTCCTGTATTTAATGTGGCGGATATCTATGTGACGGTGTCTGCAATTGCGCTGATCCTTCTTTTTATTTTTTATTATAGGGAGGAGGATCTTGAGAAGCTTTTTCCGCCGAAAAAGGAACGATCGGGAAAGGAAAAGCCGGAAAAGGAAACAATATGAAAACGGAGCAGTTTGAAGTAGAAAGCACCCAGGAAGGGGAACGTCTGGACAAATATTTAAGCATGATTTACCCTGATATTTCCCGTTCCTTTTTTCAAAAGATTATCAAAGAAAATGCCATTTTGGTAAATGATCTTCCCCAAAAGGCAAATTACCGCATGAAAACGGAGGACATGGTAACCGTTGCTATTCCGGAGGCTGTCGAAACTGCGATTATGGCGGAAAATATCCCGCTTGATATCATCTATGAGGACGCGGATGTCCTGATCGTCAACAAACCCAAGGGAATGGTTGTCCATCCGTCCGCAGGACATTTTTCAGGAACTCTTGTAAATGCCGTTATGTATCATTGCAGGGATTCCCTAAGCGGGATCAACGGAGAGATCCGCCCGGGAATTGTACATCGGATCGATATGGATACTACCGGTTCGCTTATCGTCTGCAAAAACGATGAGAGCCATGTGAAAATTGCAGAGCAGATCAAAGCGCATTCCATAAACCGGATCTATGAGGGGATCGTCTGCGGTGTGATAAAGGAGGATGAGGGAACGATCAATGCCCCGATCGGCAGGAATCCGAAGGATCGAAAAAAAATGGCGGTCAATGAAAACGGCGGAAAGCCTGCCATTACCCACTATAAAGTTTTAGAGCGGTTCCAAGGCTTTACTTATATGCAGTTTAAGCTGGAGACCGGCCGTACACACCAGATACGGGTACATATGGCCAGTATCGGACATCCGTTGCTTGGGGACGTCTTATATAATGGGGTGAACGGCACTTTTAATCATTTGCAGGGACAGACGCTCCACGCCAGGACGATTGGATTCATCCATCCGGGAACCGGGCAATATATGGAATTCTCGGCTCCGCTGCCGGAATATTTTGAAAACTTGATAAATAGGTTGAAATTGAATCACTAATTGCGTTATAATTTTTTAAACAACATGTGTCATAGCATAATCATGCAGGAGGGGGAATCATTTATGGGAAATGCAATCTATACAATCGGACGGGAATTTGGAAGCGGCGGCAAAGAGGTCGGGGAACATCTTGCCAATCGATTGGGAATTAAGCTCTATGATAAGGAATTACTGCAGCATGCGGCCAAGGAATCCGGTTTTTGTCAGGAAATCTTTGAAAACCATGATGAGCGACCTACCAGCAGCTTTTTGTATTCTCTGGTTATGGATACATATTCAGCCGGAAATTATTCGTCGGCGCCGTTTTTGGATATGCCCTTAAACCACAAGGTGTTCTTGGCACAATTTGATTCCATCAAAAAAATTGCCCAGAATGAGTCCTGTGTCATTGTCGGCCGCTGTGCAGATTATGCGTTATCTGACAATCCTGATTGCCTGAGCGTATTTATCCATGCGGATATTGAAGACCGTATCAAGCGGATCAGCAAACGTCTGAATATTACGGAAAACAAAGCGAAAGATCAGATTCAAAAAAAGGATAAGCAGCGTGCAAGCTATTACAATTATTATACCAGCAAAAAATGGGGAGATTCCCGCAGTTACGATTTAACCTTGAATACCAGCAAGCTCACGACAGATCAATGCGTGGAAATGATCATTCGCTGCCGTGAATTAATGAATGACGCGAAAAAAAATAGATAAAGCCAATACAGAAACTACAATTATATAAACATTAATTGAGCCTCGGACTGCCGATATGTGATGATCCGGGGCTTTTCCTTGTTATATAAATGTTTTTACCGATGTAACTATTCGTTAAACCGTGCTTTTGCGAATAAATACATGCCGACGGATAATGCTTTATAATCCGTCTCCCGACCGCTATTTCTGCAGCTTTTCATCCTATCGCTAAATCGTCGGAATCCAGAATAATCGTAAATGGTCCATCATTTAATAAAGATATTTTCATTTCCGCGCCGAATATTCCGGTTTGAACAACAGGGATTTCTTTTTTGCATTGTTCGATGATATATTGATACATTTCCTTTGCAAATTCCGGTTCCCCGGCTTCTGTAAAGGACGGACGGTTACCCTTGCGGCAGTTTGCATAAAGGGTGAATTGTGAAATAAGAAGAACCCCTCCATCCACATCTTTAAGAGACAGATTGATCTTATCGTTTTCATCCGAAAAAATCCTCATCCCGATCAACTTCTTGATCATCTTATCGGCAATTTCATGATTATCAGAATCTGCCACGCCGATAAATACACAGAACCCCTTTTGGATCTGTCCGATAATTTCACCATCTACCGTGCATGTTGCATTAGTTACCCGCTGTATTGCAAATTTCATGATTTCTCCTCTATTTGTTAAATATTTAACAAGATATTTCCTATTATTTTATTATAACTAATTCACATTCAGCCGTTTTTCCACATTCATTTCTTATGGAGCTGCACCCTATAATGAATGGAACCGGTGAATTCCGTGGAACGATCAGTTTGTTTGAAGAACTGTCGATCAAATATCCCTGCTCGTCAAACACAAGACCGAATTTCTCCGAATATTCATTCAGATGGTCAATGACGCTTGCCGCATCCTCTCCCGTAAGAACAACCGGACAATAGTCGTTCAAATTAGTGACCGAGGACAATCGGCATGGAATTGCGCGAATCTCTGTCGTATCCCGGAGTTCTCCGTCAATAAAGGTAAAGGTTTCCTGAAATATCATAGAATCTTTATCCGCCGGGTTTTTGCTTCCTCCGTAACAAAAATTCCCCATGCTGTAAACAATATATTTTCCATTGTAGCATTCGATTCCCTGTAAAACATGGGGATGACAGCCGAGAACAAGATCGTATCCCTGATCTATGCACCAATGTCCCATATCATACTGCTCCTGCTCTATCACATGGGTTTTGTCAGCTCCCCAATGGGTGCAGGCAAATACCAGATCCGCGCCTTCGCTGCGCAACTGTATCATTCCTTCCTCGAGATAAGTATAAACGCTGTTTCCCTCATAATACTCGTTTACGGATACGATTCCGATCTTGATCCCATCAGCCGTCTCGTACAGCCCGTAGTGATCTCCCCACGCGCCGCTGATCGCATAGGTTATCCCGGCATTTTCTACGGCTTCGATCGTATCGGCAACCCCCTCCTCATTATAATCCATAATATGGTTATTTCCAAGGCTGACCGCCTCAATCGATCCGTTTGCAAGAATATTAACATATTCCGGTCTCCCCTTATGATTCCACTCTTTCGATTCCCGCAGATCCTCTGAATCAGTCAGCGTTCCCTCCAGATTCGCAATGGAAAAATCATCCGCCTGAAAAATTTCCGCCACATTCTGAAAAAAATAATCCTCCCCGTAATTATCGTAATATGCGTCAAAGGATCCGGGATATGAGGTCTCCTGGTTGATTCCCAGGGTCACGTCTCCCACCGCGCTGATGGTTACGGTTATGATTTCAGGCCCTTGGGTTTCCGTCTCCTCATAAGTCCCGGAAATCTCCTCTTCTTTTAGCCCCTCTTCGCTTTCAGATTCAGAGATGTCCTCCTTATGCTCATTCCGGTCTCTTACCGTATAAAATTCAGAAAAATAGATCGTTACACTCATTCCGCCAATGAGAATCAATAAAAATACCAATAATATGATATGAAAGCGATTCTTATTACTCAAAACAATCAATCTCCTTTGCGTTCCATCACTTATTATTGTATAATAACATAAAATAAGTATTTGATAAAGAGTGGGAAAAACATGAAAGAAAAAGCATACTATGAAGATGTAAATATCAAAAACGAATTAAAGCTGCGGGAAATGCTGAAAAAACTGCCGCGGTTCTGCAAACAGTTTTTCATTGCCATAGAACAGCGCACTTCTTCCAGAACAAGAATCGCATATGCCTATGACCTGGGATGTTTTTTTGACTATCTGCATCAAAACAATCCAATCTGTGCCAAGATGGAGATTTCAGAGTTTCCCCTGTCGCTGCTGGATTGCATTAAGGCTGCCGATATCGAGGAATACCTGTACCATTTAAAGGTTTATGAGAAAGATGGCAAAGCCCATACAAACCAGGAAAGAGGGATCAAAAGAAAATTGTCCTCTCTTCGCACCTTCTACAATTATTTTTTTAAAAATGATCTGATCGACACCAACCCGGCAATGAAGGTGGATATGCCAAAGCTGCACGATAAGACGATCGTCCGTCTTGACGTGGATGAAGTGGCAATGCTTTTGGATGAGGTGGAAAGCGGCGAAAGCCTGACGAAGAATCAGCAGCGGTTCCATGAAAAGACGAAAACGAGAGATATCGCACTACTTTCGCTCCTGCTTGGAACCGGGATCCGTGTATCGGAATGCGTCGGACTGGATATCAATGATGTAGACTTTAAAAACAATGGAATAAAAGTCCACAGAAAAGGCGGCGCGGAGGTAGTTGTCTATTTTGGAGATGAGGTTCGAAGCACACTTCTCAATTATATAGAGGAGCGAAAGCTCATCACTCCTTTAGAGGGACACACAAATGCGCTCTTTCTCTCCCTTCAGAATAAGCGGATTGGGGTCCGGGCGGTTCAAAATCTGGTAAAAAAGTATGCAAAACTTGTTACGAACCTGAAAAATATTACGCCGCACAAACTGCGCAGCACCTACGGTACGAATTTGTACAGGGAAACAGGCGATATCTATCTGGTGGCGGATGTCCTCGGCCATAAGGATGTCAACACAACCCGTAAACATTATGCGGCGATCGAGGAGGATCGGCGGCGGGAAGCCGCAAAATACATCCGTCTTCGGAAAGATTAAATCCGCAAATGGAGAATTGGATGCTTTTGCTATTCCAATGTCTTGGTCTTTTTTGCCTCCAATACTTCTTCGATCTTCTCTTTGATGCGGTCACTCACAAGCTTTGCAAGCTCCGGAGTCTTCATGTCCTTATATTCTTCATAACCGATCGGGTCTAAATAATAGACATAGGTGGTGACCGGGCCAAGATGCCAGCTGTTGAACACTTTATACGAATCGATCAGGGCAACCGGAACGATCGGACATTTTGCCTTTAGCGCAATCTTAAAGCTGCCCGCCTTAAATTCATAAACTTTATTTCGGTTGTTGAACTTATATCCGCCCTCCGGAAATATGATGTAACGCTTACCGTCGGCAACTTTCTGGGCCACCTGATTAATGATCTTGATTCCCTGCCGGGGATTATCGATCTCCAACCGGTGTCCCTGCACCAAATCTATAAATTCACGGACTAAAATAGTGTGGGATTTCTTTTTGTCCATGACAAAAGAACAGGGCTTTTCATGGGTGTAGATAATTCCAAGTACATCATATTTTCCCTGATGATTTGGAAACATAACATATCCGCCCTCCGCCGGCAGATTCTCCATTCCATACGCTTCGGTGGTAATCTTTCCGGTTTTTTTCATCAGATAAATAACATGATGGACTAAGTTATAACGCTGCTCCTCAGAATATTTCTCGGGATGATCTGCGCGCTTGCGCATCTTGGGAATAATATACGGAGCGCGAAAAAGATTCATGAAGATAACATAAAACAATTTAAACATAACCACTCTCTCCTTGAAGAGTATTATACTTCATAAAATCAATGATTTCAACATCTGCCCTAATCTTCCTTCACTCTTACCGTTTCCCCAGATTCCAGATCATGATCCGTTGACACTACGATTTTTCCTCCTCGCCGATAGGGGAATCCTTTAAGGCGGCATACGCATCGTTCTGTGTCTCTATCACTACCTTTCTTCGCTCTACGCTGTATTCCGTTCCCCAAAAGGTTTTCTCCTGCCTGTCTGCGGCGAAGACGGCTGAAGCTGAAAAAAAAAGAAGAATTTTCTGGAAATCATCGAGCAACACGGAATACATATGACAAACCTCGTAACCGATTTCAAATGCAATATGCTATGGAAAGGATGAAGGAAAGATCGAGCTTTCCCTTATAAAACCGGAATCCTGTTTTCTTTTTGTGGTAACAGATCATGGTGTTGGCATCTCAGATCAGGCAAAACCACATATATTTGAACGATTTTACAGGGAGGATGCTTCCCGCTTCGGAAAAGATCATATATCCTTGTTTCCGATACTCCGGGTGGAGAAACCACATTTACGGTAAAGCTTAAACTATAATAGATAGAAACAAATGTGCAATAACTTTTGTTCCTTTATTCAAACTCCTCGGTAGAGTAATATGCCACTACCAAATGATCTCCGCTGTGAATCTGTCCATCCTGAAGATGGTTTAATTCGCAAATCTCATCGATATATGCCTGTTTATCCACATCATATCCGGCAATGTACCTGTCGGCAATATCCCAGACCGTATCACCGCTTGATATCTGAATGCTTGTGTAATATTTATGGACCGGCCGCTCGTTCTTTCCTGAAACAGCAAAGGCATTAATGCTTGTCCCCAATAAAATGACTACGGAAACAGCGATGATCGCAAGGATTGCGATCAGACGCTTCTGCATGTGTACGGTGCGGGAGCGTTTATCCAATTGTGCGTTTACCTTTGCGGAAAGTTTATTGTTATAAGCTCTATATGTCTTCTTCATCGGTACATCCTCCAATTCATGCGAACATTTGTTTGTAATAATAATACAACGCGAACAAATGTTTGTCAACATAAAAATCGAACAAATTTTCGGAATATATGTTTGCATTCTCTTGAATAATGTGTTAGACTTTTGATTAAGAAAATTATGCAATGGGAGGTTTATCAGAAAATGGCATATGGAAAGATTTCCGTTAAACAAAAAGAGATATTGGAATATATAAAAGATGAGATTCTAAATAAGGGATATCCGCCTACGGTGCGGGATATTTGCGAAGCGGTTCACCTGAAGTCCACTTCCTCCGTACATTCACATCTTGAGACATTGGAGAAAAACGGGTATATCCGCCGGGATCCCACCAAGCCAAGGGCGATCGAGATCATCGATGAAAATTTCAACCTTACCCGCCGGGAGATGGTCAATGTACCGCTTATCGGCAGAGTTGCCGCCGGCGAACCGATCCTTGCGGTCGAGAATATTGAATCCTACTTCCCCGTACCGGCGGAGTATATGCCGAATGCAGAGTCGTTTATGCTTAAGGTAAAGGGCGAAAGCATGATAAATGCCGGAATATTCGATGGAGACCAGATTCTGGTCGAGAAAAGGGATACCGCCAAAAACGGCGAGATCGTCGTTGCCCTTGTGGAGGATTCAGCGACGGTAAAGACTTTTTATAAAGAGGGCGACCATATCCGGCTGCAGCCGGAGAACGATACCATGGATCCGATCATTGTGCCTGACTGTGCCATTTTAGGAAAGGTGTTCGGCGTGTTCCGTTTCTTTTAAATCCTACTTACAAAGAAGAGGCGGCCGCTTTGCGATTTTTCAATCGTCGTCAAGGCAGCCGCCCCTTTATTATTAATACGGTTCGGATGTCAAAAGGCACCTTTGAATATGAATACAGGCAAAACTGTCAGCTAAGCTCTATCCTCTTTCCGTCCCGCCAGATCCGGTCAAGATCATAAAAAAGCCTGTCCTGTTTGGAAAACAGATGGACAATGATATCCTGAAAGTCCATTAATATCCAGGTGGAATTCCGGTTTCCCTCGATTTGCTTTAAATGCATGCCGGCCTTGTGCATCTCCTCTTCCACCGCATCCTGCATTGCCTTAAGCTGGTTTGCGTTGGAGCCGGTCGCTATAATAAAATAATCCGCAATCGTTGAGATATCACAGATATCGATTACGGAAATGTCCTCTGCTTTCTTATCACTTAAAGCTGCTGCTGCTTTTTTTACAATTTCTAATGCTTCCATGGCTGCTCCTTTTCATATTGCTTATAAAATTCATAGGTAAACTGCGTTGTCGGGTCAAAGGCCCCCTTCTTCCCCTTTAAAAAGTGAAGCGTATCATACAAAATCTCGGCCACACATACATTAAGATCCTCAAAAGCCAGTTTTCTAATGTACTCCAAATGCGGCGCTTTATCCCTCTTAGGTTCAATATAGTCCGCCACATACAATATCTTATCGAGGATATTCATTTCCGGTTCTCCGGTCGTATGAACCTTGATCGCATGAAGGATTTCCGGGTCATGTACATCATATTTTTCCTCTGCCAGTACGGCGCCTGCCTTTGCATGTAAAAGCGTAGGATTTTCGAATTCAACCTTCGTGATCAGTATATCATTTTTTTCACAAATACGGATTTTCTCATCGTTTGGAATACATTTGGCACAGTCATGAAGCAGTCCGGCAAGCATAGCCTTTTCGATCGAATATTCGTGAGCCATAGCAAGACACCCTGCGGTATACATAACGCCCTTTGTGTGCTCATAGCGTTCCTTATCCAGTTCCTTCTTTAATTTCTTGCGAATTTCATTTAACTCCATTACTGTAATATAATCCTTTTTCCCTGATATATCCTATTACCGCTTCCGGAAGAAGCCCATCGACGGATTGTCCAAGCGCAAGCCTGCTGCGGATCATGCTTGAAGAAATATCATTTTTTTGGCAATGGACGATATGGATTTCACAGGGAAACAGCTGTTTGATATGCCTGATCTTTCCGTTTAAGTCCTGCTCTGCAAAGGCATTCCTGTTTACAACCAGAATATCCGCAAGCGCACATATGATTTCAGGATGTATCCAATGCTCAAAATAGTCCAGAGAATCCGCTCCCATAATAAAGAAAAAGGAATCATCCGGATAAAGAACAGAAAGCTTTTGCATGGTCCGGTAGGTGTAGCTGCGCTCCGGCGAGGCGACCTCCAAGGTATTTACCTTAAAGTAAGGTTCCGATTCCACCGCCAGCCGGCACATTTTTGCCCGCTCCTTTCCCGAGGTCATTTTCTCCTCATCCTTATTCGGAGAATGCCCCGTCGGAATAAGCCATACCGTATCAAGCCGATACTCCTCCATTGCTTTTTTTGCCATATAAAGATGTCCGTAGTGAATCGGATCTAAAGATCCGCCTAAGATACCAATTTTCATAAAATCCTATTCCGGAAGTTTGATCTTTTGATTTTTCTTTGCAGGACGGTAAAAAATCATCTTTTTCCCGATCACCTTCACAACGGTGGAGCGCGTGCGGTCTGCTATCATGGACGCAATCTCCTTCGGGTCGTCGATGCAGTTTTTTAATACCGAAACCTTGATCAGCTCCCGCTTCTCCAAAGCCGCATCCAAAGCGTCAATGATCTCCGGAGTAAGCGAAGCCTTTCCAATCTGAAAAATCGGATCAATCGAACATGCTAATGAGCCTAAATAGGCCCGCTGTTTACTTGTCATCATATTCTCCTGTTATTTATAATAATCAAATTCATTGCCATACATACGAACGGTGTCTCCGTCTTTGATTCCCATATTTTCCAATTCCTTCAAAATTCCCTGCTCTCTTAAAAATTTCTGGAAGAACAAAAAACCCTTCTCGGAATCAATATTCGTATAGCCGAGCATTTTGTCGATCTTCGGTCCCTCGACGACATATGCGCCATCATCCGCCCGCTCGATCGTATAAGGATCATTTTTAAAGAAGTTAAGGGCCGGATCGTATTCCTGCTCATAGACCACCGGATCCTTCGGGCATTTCTGCAGCAAATCCTTGATCTGATGCAGAAGTTCCTTTAAGCCCTGCCCGCTGACCGCGGAAATCGGAATGACCTTGATGCCGTCCTTTTCAAACTCCTCCCGAAGCCTTTTGATGATCTCATTTTCATCCCCATAGACGGCATCCATTTTGTTGGCGGCAATCACCTGCGGCTTCTTTAACAGCTCAGGGTTGTACGCCTTTAGTTCTCTATTGATCGCATGGATATCGGCAGCCGGATCCCTTCCCTCTGTTCCGGCCGCATCCACAATATGGACCATAACCTTTGTGCGCTCGATATGGCGAAGGAATTCATGTCCAAGTCCCACACCCTCGGAAGCCCCCTCGATCAGCCCCGGAATGTCCGCAATGACAAATCCGTATCCGTCCTCCATGTCCACAACGCCCAGATTGGGCTGTAACGTCGTAAAATGATAATTTGCGATCTTAGGCTGCGCATTGGTCACTCTTGAAAGAAAAGTCGATTTTCCAACGTTTGGGAAGCCCACAAGACCAACGTCCGCAATCACCTTAAGTTCAAGGAGCACTTCAAGCTCCATTGCCTCCTGACCGGGCTGCGCGTACTTTGGCGCCTGCATGGTCGATGTGGCAAAATGCTGGTTTCCAAGTCCGCCCCTGCCGCCCTTTAAAATGATCTTCCGACGGTTTCCCCCGGACATATCGGCAATGACCTTTCCGGACACGGCATCCCTTATGACGGTTCCCTCCGGCACCTTTAAGATGAGATCTGCTCCGTTTTTCCCGTGGCAGTTCTTTTTGCCGCCCTCCTCGCCGCAGGCGGCCGCAAATTTTCTGCGGTGGCGATAATCGGTCAGGGTATTTAAGCCCTCATCCACAACAAAGACCACGTCTCCGCCCTTTCCGCCGTCCCCTCCGTCGGGGCCGCCGTCTGGAACATATTTTTCCCGGCGGAAAGAAACATGTCCGTCGCCGCCTTTTCCTGATTTAATTATTATTTTTGCTCTATCCGCAAACATCGCTTCACAAGTTCAGATCTGAACAAATCCCTTCTTTAAAATTCCTATGAGAAAACAAAACTTCCTATATCATAAAAACCCCAACCGTTCTCACAGTCGGGGTTTTCTCATTACTCGTTATCTGCCGGATAAACAGAAGCCTGCTTCTTATCTCTTCCAACTCTCTCGAATCTTAATACACCATCTACCTTTGCAAATAATGTATCATCTCCGCCGATACCTACGTTCACGCCCGGGCGAATCTTGGTACCACGCTGTCTGTAAAGAATATTACCGGCTTTTACGAACTGTCCGTCTGCTCTCTTTGCTCCTAATCTCTTAGACTCGGAGTCACGTCCGTTCTTTGTAGAACCAACTCCCTTTTTATGAGCAAAAAACTGAA
>CAYROM010000003.1:0-93021 GCA_964425905.1 uncultured Lachnobacterium sp.
CTTAAGGAAAAGGGAAACGATTGTTTTGATCTGTATGAAGTTTTGAAGGTATATGATACCTTAAGAAGCGTTCTGTGGAGAGCTTGAAGAAAGAGAGACAAAGCAGAAGGCAGATGATCCTCGATAGCTCAATGGTAGAGCACTCGGCTGTTAACCGAGTTGTTGTAGGTTCGAGCCCTACTCGGGGAGTTTTCTTATATAAAAGTATGGTGACTTAGCCAAGTGGTAAGGCGTGGGACTGCAACTCCCTGATCGCCGGTTCAAATCCGGCAGTCACCTTTTTAAGAGCTGAAACCCTAAATAGGTTTCGGCTTTTTTTCAAGTTTTTTGCACATTTTTTATCCCCAAAACACTCCGCCAATTAAAAAGATTTTTATAGCATTTAAACATAGGAACAGACTATACGGTCTATGTGAGATATTCCGGAGACGGTATCTATTTAGAAACTATGCTTTTGACTGCCGGAATTATGAGAAAGAGAAACGCAAAGAAAAACAGTTAATTAATACAAAAAGATACGGATTTCCTGATTATTAAGATAATATTTATAATTGATGTTGATATTTTGCGATGATAATATAGATTATAAGCAGCTTAAAGTGAAGCAGAGAAGAAAGGAAATTTACGATGATTCAAGTAGAGCATATTTCAAAGGAATTTGTTATGCCGAAAAAATATCCTGGATTAAAGGGAGCCGTTAAAGGGCTTTTTTCCAATGAGAAGATTCGAAAAACAGCGGTGGACGATATTTCTTTTACGATTTCCGATGGAGAAATCGTGGGATACATCGGAAGCAACGGTGCAGGAAAATCTACGACAATTAAGATGATGACAGGCATATTAAAGCCGACGAAAGGCGAATGTCTGGTTGACGGAATCAATCCGAGCAGAAACCGCATGGATAACGCGCAGAATATTGGAGTCGTATTTGGACAGCGGACGCAGCTCTGGTGGGATCTTCCTCTTTCGGAATCCTATACAATCTTGAAGGAAATATATAATGTATCGGATGAAAATTACAGACAAAGGATGGAGTTTTTGAATCAGGTGCTTGATCTGCCTGATTTTTTTGACCGGCCGGTAAGGACTCTCTCTCTGGGTCAAAGAATGCGTGCGGATTTGGGGGCGGCTCTAATACATAATCCCAAGGTGTTGTATCTTGATGAGCCGACCATAGGACTGGATCTGGTGGTAAAAGATAAGATTCGGGAAGCAATCCGTCTGATCAACGCACAGTACCGCACAACAGTTATCCTGACCACACATGACATCGGCGATATTGAAGAACTGTGCAGCCGCATTATCATCATTGATGAAGGTAAAAAGATATATGATGGGGGACTTGCAGAGCTGAAGGATACCTACGGCACAAAACGAAGCGTATCAATGGAAGTCCGGCAGATGGAAAAGGTGAAAGCGATTGACTGGAAAAAGAAATTGCGGGTTCCCGGAGAATTATTTGAGGTATGCTATGAGGATGAAAAGAATCTTTTGACCGTCTATTTTGATAAGAATGAGATTCAGGTATCCGATGTGATTTCCGCCGCAATGGAGGCTACGGATGTGAAGGATATTCAGATCCAGGAGACGGAGTTATCTGAAATTGTAAAGGCAATTTACAGCCACGGATTACAGGAGGGACGGTTATGAAAAAATTCTTTCGGACTTATCTGCCGTTTGCCTCCAATGAATTAAAGAGAAATCTGGCCTACAAAGGGGCGTTTTACCTTTATATGCTGTGCAGTTTGTTTGGCTCGTTTATCAACTATTATCTGTGGATGGCAATTTATGGAAGCGCATCCGGATCGTCCCTTGGCGGACTGACAAGGGAGGAAATGGTGGTATATGTATTTATGGGTTATATCACGTCCCTGCTTGCCATGATTTCCATAGCCAGAACAGTAGGACAGGATGTGGTGAAGGGAAATATTGCCATGAATCTGATCAAGCCGATGGATTACCGTATGAGTCTGATCGCAAGGTCGCTCGGCACGATGGCATATCATTTTCTAATGCCGGGTATTTTTGTGTGGGCAGGTCTGGAAATTTATAAGGTAATGGTTCTTGGACTGCCCGTCGTAAATATCGCTAATCTGGTGCTGTATCTGGTCAGCGTATGCTTTAGCTTTTTGATCTATGTCCTGTTTGATTTCTGTTTCGGCATGATTGCGTTTTTCACTACATATATTTTCGGTTTGCAGCTGGCAAAGGATGCGCTGCTGTCATTTTTGACGGGACAGCTGATCCCCCTTTCCTTTTTTCCCGGAGCGGTACAAAAAATCTTTGATTTTCTGCCCTTCTCCTCCATGGTATATACGCCGGTCATGGTGTATCTCGGGAAATATACAATGACAGAGATGACTGTTGTCCTGGGCAGACAATTGCTGTGGGTTCTCATCCTGTATTTTCTGGGGGATATTATCTGGAAGCAGGTAACAAAAAGACTTGTGGTATTAGGAGGTTGATCGTATGCAGAAAATAAAGAGATATTGCCGGCTTTACCGCGTACTGGTATCACAGTTTTTTAAAACCATTCTGCAGTCGAAAGTGGACTTTTTTATGGGATTGATCGGTTTTTTCTTTACCCAGATCATGGGTATTGCCTTTCTTTATCTGGTCTTTGAGCAGATTCCGGATTTGAAGGGCTGGACGCTGGATCAACTGATTTTCATATACGGTTTTGCACAGATTCCCCGGGGAATCGATCATCTATTTACGGATAATATCTGGCTGGTTGCATGGTGGATGGTAGTAGACGGAGATTTTGACCGGTATATGCTCCGCCCTATGAATGTATTTTTTCAGGTCATATGTGAAAAACTCCAGCCGGATGCGCTGGGAGAGCTTCTGGTAGGTACCATCCTCGTGATACTGTCGCTGTCAAAGGGGATCGTAATCGTGGACGCCGCGCATGTGATATGGTTTGTTATCTCCATTGCGGCTGGGGCTGTTATCTATACGTCCGTCAAGCTTTTTTTTGCATCCATTGCCTTCTGGGTGAAACAGAGCGGCCCGTTCCTTCAGGTAGCCTACGATATGGCAAACTTTGCAAAATATCCGACGGAAATATATGCAAAGGTGATCCGTTTTATCATCACATGGATCATTCCGTTTGCCTTTGTGGCGTATCTTCCGGCAAGCTATTTTCTTATGGAGAAAAGCCCTTGGACGACGATCGGAATTGAATGTGTGATTGCGCTGCTGTTCTGGATCATCTCCTATTCCGTCTTTCAATATGGAATCAGCAAATATGAAAGTGCAGGAAATTGATAAAAAATGATAATAGTGGCTGCGCCTGTCAGGTTTTTCTGTCAGGCGCTTTTTTCATCTCATAGGGAGTGCTTTATTACGATAAAGGGCTAAAGCGCATGGATTTCCTATGGATAAAAGCTTCTGGCGGAAAGCAGTAATAAAATTAAAAATAATTCACATTGACTTTAATGGACTGTATGATAAGATGTTTGGCATAAACCATATTAATCATATTGATTTAATATGGATTAAGGAGGAAATCTTATGAAAAAGAAAAAATTGGTTAGTTTGATCATGACAGCAGCGTTGGCGGCAGGATTATTGGCGGGCTGCGGAAATGCCACAGACAGCGTTTCCACAGATAAAAAAACAGGAACGGAAGCAGGATCGGCGGAGGGAAGCAATGACAATGCTTCTGCAAATAAAGAGGATGTAACCGTCCGTCTGGCGGATATGAGCGTCTACGGAATAGCAATTTTTAACTATGCAGAGGAAATCGGTCTGCTGGATGGCTATTTCGATGATCTGGATGGTTATAATGTCACCGTAGAATTATCGGACTGGGCGAGCGGCCCCGATCAGAATACCGCATTTGCCGCGGGAGAAATTGATTTTTCTGTTATGGGAAATATTCCGGCGGTTACCGGAGCCAGCAATAATTACGGAACGAAGATCGTTGCGGTAAACTGGCTTTATGATGATGAATATGTGCTCGTTGCAAGAGAAGGATCAGGAATCGAATCCGTTGAAGATCTCGCAGGGCATAGCGTCGGAACCTATGTAGGAACAGTTACACATTATGCTGTTGCAAAGTATCTGGAATATGGCGGGCTTACCATTAACGATGTGGAGGTGCTAAGCGTCGGTGCAGAGACAGCCACATCCTTAAGAAGCGGAGATATTGACGCAGGAGTGCTTGGATTATTGGATGCCCAGCAGCTGCAGCAGGAGGGTACCGCATATATTGTAGCGAGTGAAAACGTACAGATTTATAATTATGTGATCGGAAATGAAGAGTTTATAGAGGAATATCCGGAAATTGCGGTAAGAGTTCTACAATTGATCAATGATACATGGGATTATGCATTAGAGCATCAGGATGAATATATTGAATTCTTTGCAGGGGTTTCCGGTATAAATGAGGAATATCTTAGAATTTCATGGGAAGATAATTTCCCGGTTAAAAACGCAAAAGATTTTGATGATGAGGACTATGCAGCCTATATAGAACTTGTTGACTGGCTGAAGAGCGTTGAGTATGTGAGTGAGGATATTGATCCGGATGCCCTGCTCGACCTGACGTATGTCAAACAGCTTTAAAGGTATCTATTTCAATAGAAAGATAATAGGAAGTTATCATGATCGGATATGCGAATAAGACGAAAAAGAAAACAAAACTGACGAAATTATGGAATGTTATACTTTCCCTGCTTCTTCCCGTGGTACTTCTTGTAGCATGGGAACTGGCAGTAAATGCCGGTAAACTGAACGGAAACGTGGTTCCGGCCCCCACTACCCTGTGGAAGACCTTTGCAGGGCTTGTAAGTTCCGGAAAGTTACAGCAAGGACTGCTGGTCAGCTTTCGAAGAGTGTTGATCGGATTTGTGATCGCCGCTGCGCTGGGTGTGGTTATCGGGTTTTTCATGGGTCTGTTTGCCTCTGTAAACCGGGCGCTGGCATCATTGGTAAACATATTGCGTCCGATTCCGACCGTAGCGCTCGTACCTATTTTTATCATCGTTATGGGAGTAGGAGAGGCAGCAAACATAAGTATCATCCTGATCGGAGCATTATGGTCTGTATTATTGAACACAACGGCGGGAGTCATGAGTGTCGACCGAAAGCTGATGGAACTGGCTTATGTGTATCGGATCAGCAAAGTAAAGGCGGTTTTTAAGATTATCCTGCCCTCGGCGCTGTATAATATTTTTACGGGACTTCGGCTGGGTATAGGCGGAGCATGGATGAGCGTAGTTGCAGCGGAAATGATAGGAGCAACGAGCGGAATAGGTTATATGATCATGTTTGCAAAAGCGTTGGCGCAGGCGGCAAATATGTATGTGTTGGTTCTGGTGATCGGAATCATAGGATTCCTGATCGACCGGGTACTTCTGTTCTTCCAAAATAAGGTTCAAAAGAAATTCTGCGGAATCGCATTGTAAAGGAGGAATAGAAAATGCAGGAGAATACACCGGTATTAGATATAGTACATGCAAAGAAAAACTTCCAGATCGGAAATGAGGTTATTGAAGTCTTAGGCGACATTAATTTAAAGGTGCAGCAGGGTGAATTTGTGTCGATCATAGGGGCAAGCGGCTGCGGAAAAAGCACGCTGCTTCGGCTGATAACTTCATTGGAGGGTCTGACAGACGGACAGATACTGATCGAGGGGGAGCCGGTAAATGGCCCCTCGGAAAAATGTAATATGATCTTTCAGGAAGCGCGCCTGTTTCCCTGGCTTTCCGTAGAGCAGAACATTGCTTTTACGCTTCCGGATTCCATCAGCAAGGAGGAGAAGAAGGAGCGGGTGAAACACCACATTGAGCTGGTCGGATTGCAGGGTTTTGAAAAGGCGGTACCTTCACAGCTATCCGGCGGAATGCAGCAGCGTGTCAGCATTGCGAGAGCATTGGCAACCAAGCCGGAGATACTTCTTTTGGATGAACCCTTTGGGGCGTTAGATGCCTTTACACGCATTAAGATGCAGGAGGAGACAAAGAATATCTGGGAAAAGGAAAAGACAACCATGATCCTTGTGACCCATGATATTGACGAGGCCATTTTCCTAAGCGACCGCATTATCGTGCTTTCGGCAAAACCGGGTCTGGTTAAGGCTGACATTAAGATTAAGCTGGGTGGGAAAAGAGAAAGAAGCTCTCAGGAATTTCTGGATACCCGCAGGGAAGTGATGCTTGCATTGTTTGAGCAGGAAAAAATGTTAAACGGAGTGGAATATTATATATAGAAAAGTCTAGCCGTTCCATGTTGAAGGAAACACAAAAATATAGTATCATAAAATAGTTGAATTGTACTTAAATGTGTATAATTCAACTATTATTTATTTTAGAGCGGGCGCAGTATAGTGAAAAGGAGAGTTTTAGAGGAGTTTGCTTGAGAAATTGAAGACATTAGGAGTAAATGTAGACGAGGCGATGCACCGCCTTATGGGAAACACGTCTTTATATGAAAGAATGCTGGGAAAGTTTGCGGATATGATAAAAAAGCCGATATCGATCCTGATTTCGACTCCAACGACTATGCCGAAATCATTGAGAAAACCCAGTCGATCAAAGGTGCAATGGGAAATTTGTCCCTTACTCCAATCTATGAAAAATAGTAAACCTTCTGCGAGGCGGACAGCCGGAGCAGGCAAAAGAGGTTTTTAAAAATGTCCTGCCGGTTCAGACGGAAATGAACAGGAACGGTAAGATCGCGGGGATTCCTGTTTTCCTGATAACGGCTGAGAATGATGAAAAGCTGCTGTCAGAAGGATATATTATAATCATGGGTATAAAACCCCGAATCACAGAACGTGGTTCGGGGCTTTTCCTAATTCGTACAAATGCGTATTTTAAGCGAGAAGCTGAAGGATGATTTGGGCGATCCAATAGACAGAATACAGGATCATTCCCACATTGAAAAAATAGATTGCAAAACGCTTTCCCTTTACCACGGATTGCTCTGTGGCGCTGAAATGGATCTTCTTCAGGTTTACAAAAAAGAGTACGGTTCCTACGATCACCAAAACAAGTATAACAAGGGCATAGAGTGCAAAGATAAGTATTCCTGAAAGATGGTTCATGGCAAATTCCATGATTTCCTCCTGTGTCATGTCGGCGGCAGTCAATAATTTGTCAAAGCCGCTTAACTGGAGAATTCCAAGGGATACGACAGATCCTAAAAAGTTTATCAGAATATGTAAAAATATCGTATATTTTATGTTTCGCGTCTTAACATAGATAAAGGCGAAGAAACCGCCCAACACGAATGCGTAGGCAAACTGATTTAAGTTGCCGTGGAACAGACCGAAGAAGAGGGCGGAGGTCAGAACGGAAATTCCCTCTCCGTATTTGATCGTCCGGTCGATTATGAGCTTGCGGAACAAAAGCTCTTCCGCAATTGGTGCAAGCAGGGCTACGACAACGATATTTGCCCAGATATTGTTGCTGGTTATAACGGTAACAATGTCATTTGAAACAGCCGATCCTTTAACGGAGCCTATAATCGAGGTAATTATATTTCCAAGAATGTTAGTGATATACATGCCGGCATAACAGATTAAAAATGCAATGAACCATTGACCGACGGTCATTTTTTTCTTTTCCAATGCAGGTTCCTTAGGAACGGTATGGATGAGCAATGCCATAAGGGGCATGGAAACCGCGTACATGGACAGCATTAAAATTAAAAAGTAAGCGGTATAATTTTCAAAGATACCGGGACAAAAGGTTCCCAACAGAAAGATTTCCAGATACTGGATTCCGATAATGATCAATGAGCCGAGAAAATACATAAGTCCCAGCTTCGAAAAATGTCTCCTTGTTGATTTTAAAGTTTCCATTTACTAAATTCCTCCTTAACAATGCTGTTTATGTGTTATATATACAACTATTACAGAAGGATGTCAAGAGGTTTTAAATTTTTTTGCAACAATTTGAAAAAGAAATGACACTATTTATATGAAACGTTTCAAAGGGATGACGGCGGAAGCTGCGGAGAAGCCTGACAAACAGATGGAGAGGTTATGAGAGAAGAACAGTATTTAGTGAAAAGAGCAAAACGGGGAGATATAGATGCGTTTGCAGAGTTATATGAACAGATCTATGAAAAGCTCTATCGATTTGCGCTATATACCTTGAAAAATACGCAGGACGCAGAGGACGTGGTCAGCGATACGGTTGCGGATGCATTTGCGGCCATTCGAAAGCTGAAAAAGGAAGAAGCTTTTTCCGCGTGGATCTACCGGATATTGGCAAACAAATGCAATCGCAAATTGCGGGAATATTATGTCAGAAGACAGAAAGTAAGCGAAAGCTTTTTGGAGAATCCGGAAAAAGGCGATCCTCCTGCTGTCATACCGGGTGCAGCGGTAATAACCGAGGCGGAGTGGGGAAATAGCAGGGAAGAACATATGGATGTGAGGAAAGCCTTTTTTGAGCTTTCCGATGAGGAGCGCATGATTGTAGGAATGCATCTGTTTTTCGGGTATACCACAAAGGAGATCTCGATTTTCATGCAGATGAATGAAAATACCGTGCGTTCTAAGGAGAGCCGCGCAATACGGAAAATGGGCAGCAAGCTAAAGGGTTTGAGGTGAAACGATGGGTGATTATATGAGAGAGAGCAGGATATCGGAGAGAAACAAAGGGAAGGATAACGATACGAATATGGATTGCAGAGAGGAAACCCTCTGGACAGAGGATTGGATCAGCAGTAAGCTCCTTGCATCCGCAGAGGAGCAGCCGGTTCCGGACTCCCTGCTGCCCGAAAATATAAAAGGACGACTTATGGCGGAGAGAACGGCGGAAAATGCAAAAAAAGGAAACCGGCGTGCGGTGTGGCTCCGGCATTTTACCGAGGCGGCCGCGGTAATAGCACTTGCCGTTATTATCGGAGGTATCACTATGCGGTCGCAGCAAAATAGCGGACAGACAAAAGATTATGCCGCAGAGAATCCGGAGTATGCAGAGCCGAAAGGGGATGAGGCGGCAAATGAGGGCGCACAATATGATCTGGAGAAGGAACATTCCGCCCAGGCAGGAGATCTGTATCATCTCGCCTCCGACTATGATGAGATTTATGATGTAATTGCATTTGCGGACGGATATTTTTACAGCGCCACCGGTAATTTGGACTTTGATGCGGCGGTAGAGGAGGCCGCGGACAGCAGCGGATCAGGCGGGCAGGTAAAACTGAATGATTTTTCCACAACAAACGTACAGCAAAGCGGAGTGGATGAGAGCGATATTATAAAGACAGACGGAAAATATATCTATGTTGTGCAGGACCGCTGTGTAAAAATCGTGGAGATCAACGGCGGGGAAATGGAACTGGTGAATGAGATCCGTCCGGATCTGTCTGCGGCAGATCAAATCATTGAGCTATATATCGATGATGATAAGCTCTATATGATCCTGTCCCGGACTGCGACAGGTCTGATCTCCAATGAAGAGAATACCTATTCTGGTGACAGCGGATTAAACAGTTTCGATGATTATTATTCGGTAAGCACCGATAATTATATTGAGCTTCAAACATATGAAATATCGGATTCCGGAACGGAGCGGCTGCTTGGAAGTGTAACTCAGGATGGGTATTACTATACATCCCGTAAGGTAGGGGATTATGTTTATCTGTTTTCCTATAAAAACCTGTACGGATATACGGAGGATACGATAGAGGATGTAATTCCCTATGTTCAGGGCGTGCAGGTCGACGCAGACTGCATCTACATTCCGGAACAGGCGCAGAGCGAGTTGATTGCGGTATCGGTAGATGGAAATGCTCCCGGTCAGGTCGTTGACCGGATCGTGGTGATGAACAATAATGCTTCTGTGTATATGGGAACGGATGCAATCTATCTTTACAATACTAAGTATGATTATTCGGCGGATACAAAGCAGATTACGGAGATTGCAAAGTTTTCTTATAAGGACGGTTATATGGATGCGGTGGCAGCAGCTTCCGTGGTGGGTCAGGTAACGGATACCTTTGCAATTTCAGAAAAAGACAATTATCTGCGCATCCTTACCACCGATTGGTATTGGAATAACTCGGATTTGTCAAACCAGCTGTATATCTTTGATGAGGGGCTGAACCTGTGCGGGGAGATTACGGAAATTGCAGTTAGCGAAAGCATATATGCGGCAAGATATCTTGGCGATATGGCTTATTTTATCACATACCGAAACACAGATCCGTTGTACGTTGCGGATCTTTCGGACCCGGAGAACCCGGTATTGCTGGGAAATGTAGAGATAAGCGGTTTCTCGGACTATCTGCATTCCTATGGGGATGGAATGCTCCTTGGAATCGGATATGAAACAGATGAGAACAGCATTCAGGAGGGGGTAAAACTTACCATGTTTGATACCGAAAATAGAGAGGAGCCGGTGGTATTGGATTATACGGTGCTTTCCGATATGGATTATACGCCCTCCGATAACTATTATAAAACTGTTTTGGCCGATCCGGAGAAGAATCTGATCGGATTTGTAACATATGATTGGGATAACGGTTCGGCCTGGTATTACATGATCTACCGCTGGGAGGATGGCAAATTTAAGAAAGTAATCTCGGAAAAGCTTGCGGATGAAGGCATGTGGGGAGTATCGGACATAGGGGTACGCGGACTGTATGTTGGAGACTGTTTTTATCTTGTTACTTTGGATTCCATAAAGGCATACCGTATCGAAGATGGTTTTTCTGCTATCGGTGATTTAAATTTGAAATAAAATAAATTTTGAAAATTATTAACAACTTAACAAATTAGTGGTATAACTATAATGGCAATTTTTTTTGAGGGGGAAATAAAAATGGACAAATGGGTTATAGCATTGATTTGTCTGCCATTTTTTATGGCAATACTTCCCGCTGTCATACATAAGAGCAAGATTAGGAGCATTATCGTATATTGCTGCGGCGCTATTGTTTCCGTTCTTTCTATCGTGACAGCGGCATACTGGTATCTATCGGGGGGCAGAACGATGTCCTTCGATTTGCCGTATACGGAAATTTTTGATAAGGTAATCCTGGCAGGGGATTTTGTCCTGATGTTTTTGATCGTCTATCTGTCGGTAAAACATCACAAGACGGTCATCAGTCTTCTATCCATCATACAGACCCTGCTTGTGGCGGGACTTGAAATTTGGGGACCAAAGCCGGCAGAGACAATGCATATCCGCATTGACTGGCTGACATTTATTATGATACTTATCATCGGCGTTATCGGTGTGGCAATCGGGATATACGCTGTTGGATATATGCATGGTTATCATATCCACCACCACAAAGAGATTCCGGATAGAAGAAGCTTTTTCTTATCTATGATCTTTGTATTCTATGGAGCAATGTTTGGGCTTGTCTGCTCCATGAGTCTGATCTGGCTGTATTTTTTCTGGGAAATTACAAGCGTCTGCTCCTTCCTTCTGATCGGGTATACCAGAACGGAAGAGGCGGTAAATAATTCGTTTAAAGCGTTGTGGATGAATCTGCTGGGCGGTCTTGGCATTGCCGTAGCGATTGCCTATGCAATCTGTGTACAGGGCACGGTTAATCTCTACGAGGTGATCGATCTGGCAGTTGATGGAGGTGCGGGAAGCGCTGCGCTGATCCCGGTTGCAATGCTGGCATTCGGAGCGCTGACAAAATCGGCGCAATTCCCGTTTTCCGGCTGGCTGCTGGGAGCGATGGTGGCGCCGACGCCCTCTTCGGCTTTACTGCATAGTGCGACGATGGTTAAGGCGGGGGTATATCTGTTGATACGCCTTGCCCTTGCAATGAGCGGAAATTATGTGGGAGAGATGGTATATCTCTGCGGAGGCTTTACCTTTCTTGTGGCATCGTGCCTTGCCATTACGCAGAGTGATGCCAAGAAGGTGCTTGCATATTCAACCATCTCTAATCTGGGTCTGATCGTTGCCTGCGCGGGCGCCGGATATCAGGAGACGATTTGGGCAGCAGTATTTTTGGTAATCTTTCATGCGGTATCAAAATCCATGCTGTTTCAATGCGTCGGAGCGATCGAGAATACGACGGGCAGCCGGGATATTGAGGATATGGAGGGGCTTGCGATCCGGTATCCGAAGCTGGCGTTTATTCTTATGGTCGGAATTGCAGGAATGTTCCTGGCGCCATTCGGAATGCTGATCGCCAAGTGGGCGGCGCTCAAGGCCTTTGTCGATGCGCCGAGTTCCCTGATGGTATTGTTTATTGTGTTCGGAAGCTCCACCACCATGTTCTACTGGACAAAATGGTTTGCAAAGATCCTCGGAATCCATCAGACGAAGGGGAAGGATGTGACCAAGCCGAATGAGTATGTGTCCATGTATTTTCATGCGATTCTGCTGATCCTGCTGTGCGTTGGTTTTCCCTTTATATCAAATTATGTGATCGAGCCCTTGATGAACGACATGTACGGAGCGTACAGCCCGGTAATTTCAGAGGGAAACATTGCGATCATGGTCATCATGATCTGTGCGGTATTCATAGTGCCGTCTATCAATTACCTGCTGACCAGAAAGCGTAAGGATAAAGAGGTTATGGTCTACATGGGAGGCGCCAATATCGGTGACAATAAGAATTTTATAGACGCTGCGGGCGAGGCAAAGGAGCTTCAGGTCTCTAACTGGTACATGACATACTGGTTTGGCGAGGATAAGCTTCTAAAACCCGCGATCGGAATCGGCTCCCTGATCATTGTCATATTCCTTTGTGTCATAGTAGGAGGTGTGCGCTGATGAATGGAAATATAATTCGAATTATCTGTATGATTGTATATATTATCGGCGCCCCGCTCCTCGGAGGGCTTTTGGATGGAATAGACCGAAAGATATCTGCTAGAATGCAGGGGCGGAAGGGACCGGGAATCCTTCAGCCGTTTTACGATGTAATGAAGCTGATACAGAAGCAGCTGCTGTCCGTAAACAAGTTTCAGCTTCTGATGGTCATGTCCTATCTGTTTTTTGTCATTCTGTCCGGTGCGCTGCTGTTCGGCGGATTTGATATGTTGCTGTGCTTCTTTTCCCTGTCCACGGCAGCAATGTTTTTGATACTTGCATCCACCTCGACGCACTCACCGTTCTCCACGATCGGCACGCACCGGGAAATGGTGCAGATGATGTCCTATGAGCCGATGGTGCTGCTTACGGCAGTCGGTTTTTATCTTGCAACCGGAACCTTTCAGATCAGCGACATTATTCAGGCGAAGATTCCTGCCATTGCGTATACACCGGGATTCTTCGTGGGATTTGTATTTATCCTGTCGATCAAATTCCGAAAATCGCCCTTTGACCTGAGCACTTCGCATCACGCGCATCAGGAGGTTGTAAAGGGTATTACCACAGAGATGGTCGGTATCGAATATGCGCTTACAACAGTAACAGAGTGGTATGAAAATGTATTCCTGCTGGCGGTAGTCGGGCTGTTTTTTATCACAGAAAATCCGTTCAGCTATATTGCGGCAATAGTGGCCATTCTTGTGGTGTGCTTTATAGAGACTCTGATCGACAATACGTCCGCCAGAGTAAAATGGCAGTTGATGTTTAAAATGGCATGGGGAGTGACGCTGGTCAGCGGCGGACTGAATCTGTTCATTCTGGAAATGATCAATCATTAATGGAGGAAAAATCATGAAAAATATTCATAAATCACCCTGGCTTCTCCACTATGATGGATCGAGCTGTAACGGATGTGATATTGAAGTGCTGGCATGCACAACACCGGTGTATGATGTGGAGCGGTTTGGCGTGGTGAATACGGGAAACCCTATGCATGCGGACATTTTTTTGATTACAGGCGGCATCAACAGCCAGAATGAGGAGGTCGTGAGACAGATCTATGAGCAGATGCCCAATCCGAAGGTGGTCGTTGCGGTGGGGACCTGCGCGTGTACCGGCGGTATTTTTAAGGAATGCTATAATATAAAGGGCGGTGTTGACACCGTGATTCCGGTGGATCTCTATGTGCCGGGCTGCGCGGCAAGACCGGAATCTATCATTGATGGAGTAGTAAAAGCGGTTGCGCTCTTTCAGGAAAAGCATTTAAAGGAGAAGGAGGGAGAAAAAGCGTAATGGAAGAACTTCAAAAGGATATATACAGAATTGAGAAAGTAGAGCTCCTTCCGGTCATCATGGAAAAAAAGAACGATTGGTGGCGGCTGGTACAGATATGCTGCGCATTTGCAGAGGGTCATTACGAGGTCACATATTCTTTTGCGTCCGGTTACAGGATCAGCAATTACCGCCTGGTCGTAGAAAAGGATGAATCTGTGCCAAGTATTTCCCGTATTTATAAAGCGGCTATCCTGTATGAGAACGAAATGCGGGAGCTGTTTGGACTTAAAGTGGAGTTTATGAAGGTGGATTACCACAACAAGCTTTACCGGATTGATGCCACAACGCCGTTTCTGAAAGAGGAGGAAAAATAAATGGCAAAAAGAACGATTGTCCCATTTGGGCCACAGCATCCGGTACTTCCGGAGCCGATCCATCTGGATCTGGTACTGGAGGACGAAAAGGTTATTGAAGCTGTTCCTTCTATCGGATACGTACACCGCGGGCTGGAAAGTCTGGTCATGAAAAAAGATTTTAACGAGATGGTTTATGTTACGGAGCGCATCTGCGGAATCTGTTCCTTTATGCACGGAATGGGCTACTGCATGGCGGTGGAACAGATCATGGGAGTGCAGGTTCCGCGCCGGGCGGAATATCTTCGTACCATCTGGGCGGAGATGTCACGGATTCACAGTCATCTGCTCTGGCTCGGGCTGCTGGCGGATGCATTTGGATTTGAGGCGTTATTTATGCAGTCATGGAGACTACGGGAGAAGATCCTGGATATGTTCGAGATTTCAACCGGAGGCAGAGTGATCTTTTCCGTAAACAAGATCGGAGGAGTGCTGAAAGACATGCCGGAGGATATGCTGAATCAGTTTGTGTCGATCTTAAATGATATGGAAAAGGATCTAAGTGAGACTACCCGGATATTTTTGGACGATTACACCGTAAAGAGCCGTCTCATCGGTGTCGGGATACTGACGGAGGATGACGCGGTGCGAAGAGGTGCAGTTGGGCCGATGATGCGTTCCAGCGGTATTGAGATCGATATGCGGAAAAACGGTTACGCCGCGTATGACGATATTGATTTTCAGGTGATTACCAGCAAGGAGTGCGACAGCTATGGCCGCTGCCGGGTTCGTATCAATGAGATTTTCCAGTCGATCGAGATCATCCGTCAGGCGGTGGCAAAGATACCGGATACGGAGCTTTCCACACCGGTGAAGGGATTCCCCAACGGAGAAGCCTTCGTCCGATTAGAGCAGCCAAGGGGAGAGGCGTTTTATTATGTGCGCGCAAACGGAACGAAATTTTTAGACCGGATGAGAGTGCGCACACCTACTTTTGCGAATATTCCCGCTCTGGTGCAAACGCTTCAGGGGTGTCAGTTTGCTGACGTACCGCTCCTGATACTTACGATCGATCCATGTATCAGCTGTACAGAACGGTAAAGGAGGAGAGGCAATGGCACAATTTTTAACATTTACAAGGACGGTCATGAAAAATTTGTTTTCAAGACCGGCGACGACTTCCTATCCGGCTGTACCGCGGGAATATCCGGAACGAACAAGAGGCCACGTGGAGATCAATATTGAGAACTGTATTATGTGCGGGATGTGTATGCGGAGCTGTCCGCCCGGCGCAATCGAGGTAAAGCGCGGGGAAAACACTTGGAGCATCAATCGTTTCGACTGCGTGCAATGCGGCTACTGTGTGGAAAAATGTCCGAAGAAGTGTCTTACCATCATTGCGGGATACCAGGCGCCGGATACGAAAAAGTACGTGGATACGGTGAAAAAACCGGTGGCCGAGGAACCCAAAAAACCGGAAAGCGAGCAGGAAAAAAAGGAGAATGATCATGCATGAATATCATAAAGCAGTAGAATGGGTGGAGAAAGCAAGCGCCGAGGCGGCGGAGAGGGGCGCAAAGAAGGTGACTGCGCTAAAAGTTACATTTGGAGAAGCCTCCGATTATTCGCCGGAGGTCGTAAAGGGATATTTTGACGAGGCAGCAGTCGGATCGGCCTGCGAGGGCGCACGGTTTGACGTGACGATCAGCCGCTGTATGTTAAAATGCCCTCAATGCGGCAAGCTTTATGAAAAAAAGCTTTTGGAATACCGCTGCCCGGATTGCGGAGTCGAGGGAAATCCAACCGATTCCGGCAACGAGGTGGAACTGACCGGGATCGAGTGTGAGTAGGGAAAGATAAATGGCAGTAGCAGCTCTTAGTCAATTATGTTGATATAATGGGCGGTAAAATGAAAAAAAATATTGTAGTGGCAATACTGATCGCAGGTCTGTTAATGGGATGTCAGTCCCAACGGGCGGAATCGGAGAGCGAAGAAACAGGCATGAAGCCCACGGAGCAATCTTCGGAAACCGACGTTGAGGTTAAAGAAAATATCCTTATAGGGCAGGGGGAAATTACATTTGGAGAATATTCGGATCATTCCCTAAAAATTTATATGACGGAGGGACAATATTTCACTCTGGATGAAGCTAATCCGGGGGGGGGGCGGAGTTTATGAGGAAAATTATAGCGGACAGTATGTCGTGCAGTTTGTTGATGCAGAAGGCAGCGTTTTAGATGAGCTGTCGCTTAATGAGGATTGGGGATATGATAAAATTAACTTTCCCGGTAAGTTTGAAATATGTATCAGCGATTATAATGCCGATGGATTACCTGACTTTACGATAGGAACTTATGGTTCATCAAACGGGAATATTTTTTGGCTGTATTCTATAAGTGAAAGCGGAAAAATTGTCAATATTGCTGATGAGACAGGCTTATGGAATAGCGATTTTAGTTTTTCAATTTACCTTGAGCAGCAGGAGGAAGGTACTGGCTTTTACACACATTACTATGACAATATATTAGGGGAGGAGATAACCGAAGAGTGGATTTGGGATAACGAGGGAAAATATGTTGTCCGATGATGGAATAGAATTAACGGTAAAAAGGGGATGTCTGCTTTCTGAATTTTCATTCGGAAAGCAGACATCCCCTTTTTTAACTAAAAATTATTCTTCGATCTCCACAAGACGGAAGTTTTTGATCCGCCCGAATACCGGAGGAGTCTCCATGCGGATACCGACTTGAACCTGTCCCATCGGAAGGTCGACCGGTTCAAGCTCCTGAGTCACAAAACATACGTCCGTCGGAAAGATTTCCTTTCGGAACGAGGTCTCCCCGTTACAGGTAATGACTTTTAAGAACAAAAATATTTTGACGCCGGTTGTATTGGTGCCGCGGTAATCCACGGAGAGTACGTATTTTCCGCCCTTATCAATGTAAACGTCGCGCAAAACCTCAAACGTGAAATTTTCATTGGAGGATACAGATACTTCCCCATTATCTATGGTAACATCAATATCCTTCGGTGACCGGAAGATCCACCAGCCCTGTTCTCCATCGGAAAAGTCTCCGTTGGAAATAAGATTTGTTCCTGCAGGAGGAAGCTGATCCTCGTCCACCGCATAGAGACTTTCTATATAGGTATCCAAATCCTCGATCGGACGGGAGTCTGCGGTAAAATCCCGGAAAACGGTAAAGCTCTCTAAGGCACGTCCGTTTTCATCCAGCATACCCATATTTTCCGCCCAGCTTCCATGCCCGTGGGCGGGGATGCAAAGCGGTTCCCAATAGTAGATTCCGGTATCAAGATCGCCGGATACGGAGGAGACGATCTGCATGATAAGCTGTAAAGATTTTTTCTGTTCCTCTACACCGGCGGGAAGTCCCGCGGTCTTCATCTGATCCTCCGATATGTGTCCCGCCGGGCAGATGCGCCATGGGTGCGCGGTCTCCACCACATACACGGGGAGATGATAGGCTTCGATCAGTTGGCGCATAGAATCTCTAAGATCCATAAAGGTGCCGTGCCAGAAGGAGTAAAAGGATATTCCGATTGCATCGATCGGCTGCAGTCCCGCCTCAAATACTTTGTCAAACCAATCCTTAAGGTAGTAAAAACGACCGCCCTGATCGAGATGGATCATCACGGCGATGTCTGCTGAGATGTCGCGAACCGCACGGATTCCGGCGTTTAATAATGTTGCAAGATTGTCGTAGCGGGGAACTGCCCCGTCAGGAAAGAGCAGACCGCTCCGGATCTCGTTTCCGACCTGAACCATATCAGGGAGGCAGCCTTCCGCTCTTAATGTAGTCAATACCTCAGAGGTATAATCATAAACCGCCTGTGTAAGTTCCGAGAAGGACAGATCCTTCCAGGCATAGGGCTTGTTTTGCTGTCCCGGATCAGCCCACCAGTCCGAATAGTGGAAGTCCAGAACAAAATGCATATGGTGCTTTTTGATACGTTTTGCCATATCAATGGTATCGGCAAGTGAACACCAGCCTCCGGACTCTGGTACACGATCCGGTTCATTCCATAAACGAAGGCGGATAGAGTTTACACCGTTTGCCGCCAGCAGTTCAAAAGCCTCCGTTTCCTGTCCCGACGCATCGTATAACCTTTCTCCGGAGGACAGGTACTCCGGCAGGGATGAAATATCCATTCCTTTATAAAAGTTCTTCATGAGTTATCGGTTCCTTTCCATATTATATATACATGTGATTTTTATTGAATTATATATCAAAATATTTGTTATGTAAAAGCGTATTTAGACAATTTGGGGGAATTTGCGCAATAATAATATTGCATATGCATTATTTGATGCTGTTTGTGAAAATAATTTTGCTTGAGTTTATAGAATTTTAAGAAAAATTATTAGCACTCTCTATTGACGAGTGCTAACAAAAGTGGTATAACATAATTACAAAAGGGAGCGAAAGAAATCAGAATCCTTCCGCAGCCCGGAATAATTTTTTAATAACAACACATAATGTTGTAGAAAGAATGGAGGAATGACTTATGTTGATGCCTAGTATTTTTGGAGAAAGTTTATTTGACGATTTCTTTGATGGATTTACCAGTCCGGCGCGCAGCGCAGCAAGGTACAGTTCTCCGGTCACAAGTGTGATGAAGACTGATATAAAGGAAACCGATACCGGATTTGAGTTGGATATTGATCTTCCGGGATACCGGAAGGAGGACGTCAAGGCACAGCTCAAGGACGGCTATATGACGATCAGCGCCGAGACAAAAAAGGACAATGACCAGAAGGACGATAACGGTAAGTATATCCGCCGGGAGAGATATTACGGAACCTGCAGCAGAAGTTTTTATGTAGGGGAAGCGGTTACCGAGGCGGATATCAAGGCCAAATTTGAGGATGGAATCCTTAAGATTTCCGTACCGAAGAAAGAGGAGAAGCCGGAGGTGGAGGAGAACAAGTATATTGCCATTGAAGGCTGAGGGAACTCTACATGTAAATATCAGAGATCAGAGAACGGGAATGCCCAATGCGGTGTTCCCGTTTTTTGCTGCGCTGATATTATGGGGCAAACGGTAATGTCGACATGGTAAAAACCCTTAGACAGCAGTTTTGATATGGAAAAACATAATGATAGACATGGACAAATCCGTGGAAAAATAGCATAATGAATATGAATACAGAACAATCGCAGAAAGTATAAAAAGCAATGGTCACAAGAAAAATCGTAGTAAGAGGGATGGTGCAGGGAATCGGATATCGCCCCTTTGCCGCAGAACTGGCGGAACAACTGCATATCACCGGATGGGTGCGGAACACGGACGGAGTCGTGACTGTGCTTGCCAGCGGAAGCCCGGAGCAGATGGACGAACTGATACGGCGCTTAAAAGAGGAGGTTCCGGCGGGGGGATGGGTGGAAAGGATCGAAAGTAAAGACCAGCCATTGCAGCAGTTTGATGATTTTTCTATTGTAGAGAGTTTAAAAGGGCAGAAGGAGAAGGTCTCCTTAGGGATGGGGGATGGGGTTAAAGCAGCGGAACTTCCGCTGCTTCCGGCGGATCTTCCGACCTGTAAGAGCTGTGTCCGGGAGCTGCACGAGAAAGGTAATCGGCGTTTTGGTCATCCGTTTATCAGTTGTACCGCATGCGGCCCCAGATATAGTATCATAGAAGATATTCCCTATGACAGGGAGCATATTACCATGAAGAAGTTTTCGCTCTGCCCGGAATGCGGCGCTGAATATCGGAGGCCGGGGAATCCCCGCCGCCATGCCCAGACAATTGCATGTAAAAGCTGCGGCCCAAAGCTTCGGTTTTTGGAGATAGCGAAAGCTGCGGTTGTAAAGGACGAACAGGCAATATCCGCCGCTGTCCGCCATTTGAGGCAGGGAGGAATCCTTGCGGTAAAGGATATCGGAGGCTATCATCTTGCAGCGTTGCCGTTTGCGGAAGAAACCGTGCAGGAACTCCGCCGATTGAAGGGGCGGGAAAAAAAGCCCTTTGCGGTTATGTTTCCGGATGTGGAATCGGTGCGAAAATATTGCAGGATGGATGAAGGGGAGGAAGCCCTGCTTTGCTCCGCACCCCGCCCGATCGTGTTATTAAAGAAGAAAATGGACGGAAAATATTTTTGCCGAAACGTCTGCGGCAGCAGCCCGGACGTGGGAGCGATGCTTCCGTGCAATCCGGTACAGATCATGCTGACGGAGGAACTTGGACCGCTGATCATGACAAGCGCCAATATATCCGGCGGGCTTCTGATCACGGAGGAGGAGCAAATCATAGAATGGCTGGAAAGTATGCATTCCGAATGTTTGCTTGCGGTTCTTTCCCATAACCGTCCGATCGTTACGCCCCTTGATGATTCCATTGTCCGTATGGTGTGCGGAAACAGGCAGACGCTTCGGCGCGGTCGGGGATTGGTTCCGGAACCTGTTTCCTTTCCTTATAGGAAGTCCGTATTTGCGGCGGGAGGGGATTTAAAGGCTTGTTTTTGCTATACGGGAGACGGAAAGGCATATCTAAGCCAGCATCTGGGAGATTTATTTGAGGAAAGCTGTTTTCAGGCTTATCAAAAAGAAGTGTTTCGTATGGAGCGCCTGTTTGGTTTTAGACCGGAAGGAATGGCATGTGACAAACATCCGGGATACCGGTCGGTGCATTATGTTACGGCAGGGAATGTGACAGATGATCACGATCCGGAAGGAAAGGGCGGACAGAGGGGCGGAAATATCAAGGCTTCTGCTGTGCTTCAGATCCAGCACCACAAGGCCCATGTGGCATCGGTCATTGCTGAGCATGATCTAAGGGGAAGCGTTCTCGGATTTGCGTTTGACGGAACGGGATACGGCGACGACGGAACCGTTTGGGGGAGTGAGGTTTTCCTGTGGGACGGCTGTGAAATGGAGCGCAAGGCACATTTAAAACCGCTTTTTTTGATTGGAGGAGACGAGGGCGCTAAAAATGCGGATACGATCCTCTATGGCTATCTTGCATCGTTCTCGGAAAAAACGGCGGATTACATCCTTGAAGTATTGGAAAAAAGAGCGTTTTTTTCCGCAGAGAGATATGGGATAATAAAAAAAGCAATCGGTCTTCGCCTAAACTGTGTTTCGTCCACATCAATGGGAAGACTGTTTGATGCGGTCAGCGCATTTTTGGATATTTGCCATTACGACGATTATGAGGGGCAGGCGGCTATTGAGCTGGAAAACTGCGCGGCAGGAACAGAGGAGGTTTATCCGCTGTCCTTTGGGCTGCGTCAGGATAGCCGGACAGGCCGCCTTCTTATGGATACCGAACCCCTATTTTTCGGAATGGCGGAGGCTTTGCGGAAAAAAGCAGATGTGCCGCCGATCGCGCGGGGCTTTCTATTTGCAGTAGCAGATATGATAGTGGAAATAAGCGGGAGGCTTGGCGGGGAAGTGGATTTACACCGTCCGGAGCAGGAGGGCGCTTTGCACGGCAGTCTGCGCTCCCGGAAGGAACGGACAGCGGTTGCGCTTTCCGGGGGGACATTTTTAAACCGGATCCTTTTAGAGCGCGTCACGCTGCGGCTGGAGGAGCTGGGCTATGGGGTGTACCGCAACGAACAGGTGCCGCCGGGGGATGGAGGGATCTGTCTGGGACAGGCCTATCTTGCGGCGTGCTCCCTATTGAATCCCCGTGTGTGAAAGGCATGGGGAATACAGGAGGTAACAATATGTGTGTAGCAATTCCGGGAAAGGTAATTGCAATAGAAGAGGGACAGGCGACAGTAGATTTTTCCGGTAATCAGCTATCGGCATATATCGGTCTGGTTCCGGCTAAGGTCGGGGATTATGTTCTGGTACATGCCGGCTGCGTGATTCAGACTATGAAGCAGCAGGAAGCGGAAGAAATCATAGAGTTGATGAGCGGGATGGAAGCATGACGTTTGAAGAAATCTGTGAATATCTTAAGACCTATGACGGAAGAAAGCTTATTTTCATGGAGGTTTGCGGAAGTCATACGGCGGCAATTGCAAAATTTGGCATCAGGGATATGCTTTCGGATAGAATCCGGCTGGTCAGCGGGCCGGGATGTCCGGTATGCGTTACGCCGTCGGCATATATCGATAAGCTGATCGAGCTTGCCGAAACGCCGGGATACTGTGTAGCATCCTTTGGAGATATGCTTCGTGTTCCGGGGAGCAAAAGGAGTCTTAGCGAGGCAAAAGGCGATGGGGCGAAAGTGACTATGGTGTATTCCCCGATGGATGTACTAAAGCTGGCGGAGGAGAATCCAAAGATCACATATGTATTTGCGGCGGTGGGATTTGAGACGACGGCTCCGGTATATACACTTTTATTAGAGGAAGCATTAAAAAGGAATTTATCGAACATCCGGCTTTTGACTTCCCTGAAGACTATGCCCCGGGCGATCCGGTGGCTGCTTGATAATGGCGCGCAGCTTGACGGTTTTCTTGCCCCGGGACATGTGTGTGCGATCACGGGAAGCAGTTATTTTTCAGAGCTTGCGGCACAGTATCGAATGCCCTTTGCGGTGTCCGGATTTGGCGACCGGGAATTGATGATCGCTTTGTATGGGCTTGTAAAAATGGCAAAGGCAAAGGAGTCCGCGGTGCGGAATTTTTATCCGGCGGTCGTGGAGCAGGACGGAAATCGGATCGCTCTGGATAAACTAAAAAAATTTTTTTCCGTTTCCGATACGGTATGGCGGGGGATGGGGGAAATTAAAGGCTCCGGGCTGATCTTAAGAGAAGAATACAAAAATTTTGATGCCGGAAGTACAGGGCTTGTGGAGGATATCAAGCGGAATGAGGGCTGCTGCTGCGGTAAGATCCTGATGGGACGGATGGAGCCGGCGGATTGTCCGCTCTTTGGTACTGCATGTACGCCGGCGCAGCCTCAGGGCGCATGTATGGTGTCCTTGGAAGGGAGCTGCCATCAGCAGTATATTAACGGAGAGACGTAAAGAGGATGAAAAACAAATTGATACCGGAGGGGATATCAGCGCCGAAGAAAGAACCGGCAGCGGCAGAAAACTATACGTATATGCTTCGCTGCAGCGACGGCAGTTTTTACATCGGTTGGACGAACAATTTAAAGTTGCGGGTGAAAACGCATAATGCCGGGCGAGGGGGCAAATATACCCGCACACGTTGTCCGGTAGAGCTGGTGTATTATGAGATTTTTCCCACAAAACAGGAGGCGATGAGCCGGGAATGGCATTTAAAGCAGCTTTCCCATGCGCAAAAGGAAGCTTTGCTTCGAGAAGAGATCAATCAGATGTAAGGAAAGAAAAGGTTATAGAAAGTTTGGTTTGGAATCGGGGAGAAAAATGGAACGGATCAGAATGGAACACGGCAGCGGAGGCCGTGCAACGGGAGACTTGATTAAGGAGATATTTGGAAAAGCATTTTCCAATGAAATACTTTCCGGGATGGAAGACGCCGCAGTAGTCCCGGCGGAGGGACGGATCGCTATCACTACAGACAGCTTTGTAGTAAGTCCGCTGGTGTTTCCGGGAGGGGATATCGGACGGCTTAGTATCTGCGGGACGGTAAATGACCTTTTAATGCGTGGGGCAGCGCCGAAGTACATCACATGCGGATTCATTTTGGAGGAGGGAGCGGATATTGAAACTTTGAAAAGGATTGTGTTTTCTATGGCAGCCACCGCAGATGAGGCAGGGGTGCAGATCATTGCGGGGGATACAAAGGTTGTCGAGGGAGGCGGAGGCATGTACATAAACACCACCGGAGTCGGATTTGTACCGGAGCACGTGGATATCAGGGCAGCAAACAGCAGACCGGGGGACGTGATTCTGGTTTCCGGGAATCTTGGGGATCATCATGCCGCAATCATGGGCAGCAGGATGGAGATCAAAAATTCCATTAAGAGCGATAATGCGCCTCTTGGCGAGATGGTGCAAAAGCTTTTGGAGAACAACATTGACCTGCATGTGCTTCGGGATGTGACCCGTGGGGGTCTGGCGACCGTCCTGAAAGAGCTTGCGGAAAGCAGCGGGATGGTATTTGAAATCCGGGAGGAGGATCTTCCGGTAGATCCGCAGGTGAAGGATTTCTGCGGATTGCTCGGCCTTGATCCGCTGTACATGGGAAATGAGGGAAAGATGGTTGCGATCGTGGCGGCAGCAGACGCAGACCGGGCGCTTTCCCTGATCAAAGGTTCCCGGTATGGACAAAACGCCGCCGTGATCGGAGTGGTAAAGGACGTGGCAGATGGGGAGCAGAATGCAGCGCAAGAACCGCGGAATGTCCGGCATGGAACTGCATCCGGCCGTCTCATTCTGCGAACCCGTATCGGAGGGCGCAGGATATTGGAAGTATTGGAGGGCGAAGGATTGCCAAGGATTTGTTAGTGGTACGAGTTTTATTCGGTTTCTGTTTGCTTTGACGAACCGGCTAATCCGGGACGGCGTATCAGCAATACGCTCATTACGACTGCACAGATCAGAAAAGCGAATCCGCCGATGATTCCGGTTGGAGCCGGACCGACGAAAGGATTCAGACCGGTGCCATCGGTAAAAAGGATTCCCGCCGAGGCAAAGCCGTTTACGCTTCCATGAGCCAGGACGGCGGGCAGACAGCTTCCGGTGCGGATCGTGATATAGGTAAAGATTGCCCCCATTACGATACAGAAGGCGCACATCGCCAAAATTCCGGTGAAGGGATAGCCTGCATAATCTGTTCCGTAGTTATGCCCCATAATCGTAAGAGGCATATGCCAGATTCCCCAGATCAGGCCATTGATCAGCAGTAGGGGAAGCATACCGCATTTGTTCTGCATTTTAGGAAGAAGATAGCCCCGCCAGCCCCATTCCTCTCCGAAGCAGGTGATAAAGTTTAAAAGCGGTGCTAACAGAACTCCCGATAGGATCTGACTGATGACCGTCATGTGCAGTATGTCGGCAGTAGCCTCCATACCGGAAGCGCTCAGAAGCGCTGACAGATATCCAAAGTCCGGATCGTATTTTTCCGGGAAAATCAGAAAGTACATCGCAGCGCCGAGAGCGGTCAAGACCGCAGGGCCGAACCAGCCAAAGAGAAAAAAAGGAATGCTGCGCTTACCGTTTTTGGGAATAATATAGGAATTTTTGAATCCCTCCTTTGTCAGAAGCCGGGTAAGCAGCGTGCCAAGCGCCGGAAAAAACATGGCGGCAGCGACAAGAAGCTGTACCGTTACAGTGGAGAATGCGCTTAATTCGGAGGTCGTAGGCCATAGGATAAAAAATTCATATATATAGGTGATGCAAAAGGTAATGGCAAGATACAAAAACAAGCGTTTAGTGTCCTGCCTTTTTTCTTGGATAAGTTCCTGATTCATAGATCTCCCTTTCCGGGACATAATCCCCGTGATGTCTGTTTAATATCTGTTATCTAAAATCTTAACGGCGGTTCCGTATGCAATTACCTCAGCGGCGCCCGACATAACAGAGGAAGTTCCATAGCGGATATTGATGATTGCATCCGCTCCCATTTTTTCTGCTTCATCCACCATGCGTTTTACGGCAATCTGCCTTGCCTCATTCAGCATCTGGGTGTAGCCGACCAGCTCGCCGCCCACCAGCGTCTTCATGGCGGCCATAAAATCTTTGCCTACATTTTTTGTGTGTACGACGGTTCCTTTCACAATTCCGATTGCTTCGATGTTTTTTCCCGGAATATGGTCAATATTTAGAAGCTTCATCTAATTCGCCTCCTTCAATTTCTTTTAATCTTTCCTTGAGCGCCAATGCGGTTCCGATAATACCCAGTATGGGCAATACTGTCAGAATGATCGTCAGTAAAAGGGGTATGTCAGGCTCTGCAAAGGAAGCATATATTATGATTGCGGCAAAAAGTGCCATAAAAACGATTGCAGATAATGCGCCGATCAGCGCGCCCCTCTTTCTCTTTAGATTGTCCCGGTTTTGAACATTCACAAATTTGGTGCCCTCCTTTTCCATAACGTCCATTTCCCGGAGAAGCGATGCACAATCCAGTTGATTCAGGTCAGGACTGTCCATTAAAAGCCTGCGGCAGAAAGCGCTGATGGATTCCAGATTCCGGCTTTTGCGCTCTAAAACGATCAGATGTCTGTAAAGACAGTCTTCCAGAGTCAGATTTCTGTTTTGCATTCGTTTAATTTCCTCAATTGGAATATCCAGCTTTCGCAGCAGCTTGATCTGCTGCAGCACAGCGATGTCTTCATCGGTATACTCCCGGTAGCCGTTTGCAGAGCGGGAAGGGGTTAGCAGACCTTCCTGTTCATAGAAACGGATGTTCTTTTTGGTGATACCGATAAGCTGTTCAACCTGATTGATCTTCATGGATTACCTCTCGGGAATGGTTTATAGGGTTACTTTATACCTTCCACAAGGGGGAAGGTCAATATCTTTTTGGATAAAATTAGTATATCATTGGCGCCTTTGGCTTTTCAACAGACTTTCTTGCATTGGAAACCGTTTTTAAGTATACTGAAGATACGTTTAAAAAAATCGAGAAACGGCTTTGAAGGATTGAACAGCGAACCAAGGGAACCGGATTGAGATTAAGGTATAGAAGAAAATGTCTGCAATAATTGTGCTGAATGCAATCGCGTTGATATGCGGCTTTGCCGGAAAAAATTTGTTAATGTATATTCTTTTTGGTATTACATGGATTGCTTTCTCCAAAAATATGCCAAAATAATATGGACATTAATATATGAAAGAGTTCTCGTGGAGTGGGAAACGACAGAGGTTCTGGTTAATCTAAAGATATCTAATGTTGTAGTGACATTTTTTGCCATGGCATGCATATATGGGGCAATATATTTTAAGCTTGGCGGTTTGTGTCCGATCATGTCGATGTTACAATGCCTGATCCATCAGGGCGTATATACATATAAAGAGAAATCCGATAAAAACAAGCTGCTGATCGCAGGGGCGGCATTAGAATTTTTGCTGGCGTTCTTTGCGGGAAAGTAAATTATATTGACGCCCGAATCTAATGAGCAGCAGGAACGGGCCGGGACTGCCGCGAAATGGATAAAAAGTATACATTGAAAAAAGGAGGAACTGCTTGCAACGGACGGAATGCTGGTGAAGCGTCCGCTGCTTGTAGGGGACGGCGTAGTGACAAAATGAAATAGCAGTACAAAAAAGACAATCAGAAATGGTTTCGTTACATTTTACCCTTTTTCTAAGAAATCTGCCGATATAATACATGAAAACCGAAATGAATCTTTGCAAAGAAATAGAGGTGTAAAAATTGAATATCGCAGTCGTTGATGATGCTGCTATCTCTGCTTTCTATTCTATATGGAGTAAAATTGTTCCAAGAAATGATTTATGTGAATCGGGAAAAAACAGCAGAATTATTTTGGAAAATCAGATTGGCAGTATGCAGAAGGAAAAGGTGAAAAGAGCCGGTTAAGATATGAATGAATAGGGGCAAAAATGGGAAGGGAGCTTTTGGCCCCCTCCCATAAAGATTGATGCTAAAGTTTCGGTTTTAATTTCCGGAATTATTTGCTGAGGTTATGCTGTCCACGCCCCGGATGTCATTGAATACATACAGAGCGGTCGTCGCCTGACCGTTATTGTCAAACAACGTCATATTATCCCAGGAACTCCCCTTATCCGTCGTGGAATACTCTACTACGGATGATTTGAACAAAAGCTCATAATTTCCTGAAGTGGAGGACGCCCAGCCGGTACCATAGGTTCCCCATGAGGCGCTGTCGGTTCCGATCCATCCGGGCTCCCAGTAGCAAGCACCCAGACCGTAACCGGGCTTAGTATTATTTACTGCTGCAATTCCTGCAAATACTTCGTAAAGCGCCTGTGTTTGACCTGCGATGCTGACGTCGTAATTAGAGTATCTCATAGCGGTAGAATCATTGATATTATTTGTTGAACCGTCCGCATCAATAAAGGAGCATGGATAAGCGGTTTCTGCCACCAGTACTTTTTTATCGTATGTTGTTGCAATATTTGTCAGGACAGTAGTCATGTCCGAAACCGTGCCGTCCCACATCGGATAGAAGGAGGCTGCAAACACATCATAATCTACTCCCATTTTATCTACCTGCTCCGCATACCATTCTCCATTGGCAACCAATGCGGTAAAATGCAATACCTTTAATATATCCGTATTATATTCGGAATTGATATCGTCTATCGCATAGCATCCCTGCTTCATCAATGCCGCAACGCCTGTACTCAGATCCCAAACGTTGTCAAATAAGCCGCCGACGCCGCACATAGAGCCGTTCGTCTCATTTCCGATCTGAACCATTCCTACATCAACGCCATAGTTTAGCAATTCGCGAAGGGAGTTGTAGGTGAAATTATAAACAGCGGTTTCTTTCCAGTCCAGAGGATAGTCCGCCCATTCCTTCGGGGCAAACTGTTTTGCCGGGTCACACCAGAAGTCGGAATACTGAAAATCGATAAAAACCTTCATTCCCGCATCTGTCGCCCGCTTGCCAAGAACCTTGGCGGTATAGAGATTACAGTTTCCGCCGCCGTATCCCTTGTAAGGTGCGGTGGAATCATAGGGATTGTTCCAGATACGGAGCCTGACATAATTGACGCCCGCACCCGCCAGAATATCAAAGATATCGCCGCTGGTTCCGTCTAAATACTTATATTCGACGCCGCTGTTCTCAAGGGCAAGGACGGAAGAGATATCCACACCGCGGATGAAATCGTCGGGCAGGCCGGTAATTTCAGGTACTCCGGAAACAGAAGTGAAAGCCTTTGTCTCTTCCGGTGCAAACGGAAGAACGCCCAGCGCCATTACAGCTGCTAATACTATGGAAATTCCGATTTTACATAGTTTTTTCTTGAGTTTATTCATATTTTCCCCCTTTAAAAATAAAAAATATTATGCAATCGTTGCGCAACTAATTACATGATTATATTGTATCATAAAATACACTTGTCGTCAATTTGATTATTTCTATATCCGTAGTGGAAAATTTCTGGAGAAAGAATATATGGTGCTCTGCTGTGGAAACTGGTAAAATGAAACCGGAAGACCAAGGAATATATAACCATTAGAGAGGAAATTGCAAAATGAATATAACGGAGGAGATACAGCACACATTATTAGAATGCAAGGATGAGGCGTTTGCGGCTTTTCAGCGAAAGCTGATCCCTACCGTACAGGGGGAACGTATCATTGGGGTGAGGACGCCGGAATTGCGTAAATATGCAAAGGCGTTGTCGAAAAGAGAGGATATAGATCTGTTTCTTAACCATCTGCCCCATGATTATTTTGAGGAAAATCAATTGCACGCTTTTCTTATTTCCGGGAGTAAAGATATGGACGGATGTCTGGAAAGACTGGAGCAGTTTCTTCCCTTTGTGGATAACTGGGCCACATGCGATCAGATGTCCCCGAAGATTTTTAGGAAAAACAAAGAAAAACTCCTGAACCGCGTTAATACGTGGCTGGAATCGGAACACACCTATACGGTGAGATTTGCTGTGGGAATGTTGATGCAGCATTTTCTGGATGAGGATTTTGACATTGCATATGCCGGGCAGGTGGCGCAGATCCGATCGGAGGAGTATTATGTCAGGATGATGGCGGCGTGGTATTTTGCAACAGCTCTGGCAAAGCAGTATGAGCAGATCCTTCCATTTATTGAGGAGCGCAGGCTGGAGGTCTGGACCCACAATAAGGCGATACAGAAGGCGGCTGAAAGCTACCGGATACTTCCGGAGCAGAAAGAGTATCTAAAATCTTTAAAAATCAAAGGTTAGTAAAACCCCTTGTCATTGGCAGTAGCCGGTGATAAGGGGTTTTTATCAAAATTACTAAAAAATTGATTGAATTTTTGTGAATGAATTTGACCGATTTTGATTGACTTTTTCAAATTCGAAATCTATAATCAAAGCATAAGATGAACGATTTTGATTGGATTTGAACGATTATGGAAGAATCGAAATGAAAGATCATCACGAAAAGGTGAAAGAGGGAACAAAATGCTCGCAGAGGAAAGATTTACAAAGATTTTGACTATAATAGAAGAGAAAGGAAGCGCAACCGTACAGCAGCTGATGATCGCATTGGACGCTTCGGAATCTACAATTCGAAGAGATTTGAACAGCATGGATGAGAAGGGGCTTCTCTTGAAGGTGCATGGTGGTGCGATTGCCAATAAGACGTCTATCCGTACCCATGACGATGTTGTTGCAAACCGCAGGACGCAGAATACGGAGGAAAAGCTGCTTATCGCCAAATATGCGGCAAAGCTGATCCGGCCCCGGGATTTTGTGTATATCGATGCAGGTACCACAACGGATATCATGATCGATTTTATCGAGGAAAAGCAGGCGGTTTTCGTAACAAATGCCATAAGCCACGCAAAAAAGCTTTCGGATATGGGCTGCCGTGTGTACATTTTGGGAGGAGAGTTCAAGTCAAGCACGGAAGCGATCGTGGGGGAAGAAGCGGTGGCGGCGTTGGACAAATACAATTTTACCAAGGGCTTCTGGGGAACCAACGGCGTGAACGAGAGAAACGGCTTTACTACCCCCGATGTTAAGGAGGCAATGGTAAAAAAGAAATCTATGGAACATTGTAAAGAATGCTATGTGTTGGCGGATTCGAGCAAGTTTTCCCAGATTTCCAGCATTAAATTTGCTGAATTTGATCAGGCGGAGATCTTAACAACGGCTCTGCCAAAGAAGCTGTTGAAAAAATATAAAAATGTAAGGGAGGTGAGCTAGATGATCTATACCGTAACATTTAATCCATCTCTGGATTATATCGTTACCGTGAAGGATTTTACCACAGGAATTGTCAATCGTACCACAAAGGAGGCCATTTTTCCGGGAGGAAAAGGGATCAATGTATCCATGGTGCTTCAGAATCTCGGTTTTCCAAATACGGCGCTGGGTTTTATGGCGGGCTTTACCGGAGATGAGATCATAAGGCTGTTGGAGGAGAGGGGCGTAAAAACGGATTTTATCCATGTAAAAAGCGGAACAAGCCGGATCAACGTAAAACTGCGTTCCGATCAGGAGACCGAGATCAACGGACAGGGGCCGGCGATCCGATCGGAGGACATCAGGATGTTGTACCGGAAACTGGATGTTTTGCGGGAGGGAGACGTTCTGGTTCTTGCAGGCAGCATACCGGATGTAATGCCGGAATCCATGTACATGGATATTATGGATTATCTGAAGGAAAAAAACATTCGTATCGTCGTCGATGCCACGAAGGATCTTCTGGTAAATGTACTGCCGTACAGACCGTTTTTGATCAAACCGAACAACCATGAGCTTGGTGAGATATTCGGGCAGGAGCTTAAGGAAAAAGACGAGGTCATCCGCTGGGCAAAGCGGCTTCAGGAAAAGGGCGCAAAGAATGTGCTTGTTTCCATGGCGGGAGACGGTGCGGTACTGATAACGGAGGACGGGCAGGAACTTCGGGCAAAAGCGCCGAAGGGCAGAGTGGTCAATTCCGTGGGGGCAGGTGATTCCATGGTCGCGGGTTTTATTGCCGGATATCTGTCCACGGGGAACTACCGGGAGGCATTTATGCGCGGGGTATGTACCGGAAGTGCAAGTGCATTTTCGGAGGAGCTGGCAACAAGGGAAGAGGTTGAAACGCTGCTTTTGCAAAATAAGCACTTATTTGTCGGCGAAAAAGAATGAAAAATTTACAAAAACAGGATAGCAAGGAGGGAAAATTATGAGGATCAGAGATTTGCTTGCGCCGGAAAGCATCGATTTAAATGGTGTGGCGGCAGATAAGACCGATGTGCTTAACAAAATGGTCGAATTAATGGGAAAAAGCGGAAAGATTAATGATATCGAAACATACCGGAAAGGGGTTTTTGCAAGGGAAGAGGAAGGTACTACGGGAATCGGCGAGGGGATCGCGATTCCGCATTGCAAGTCGGATGCGGTAAAGGAACCGGGACTTGCAGCGATGGTCGTACAGGACGGAGTAGAATTTGAGGCTCTTGACGGGGGGCCGGTTCATCTGCTGTTTCTTATTGCAGCGCCAAATACGAAGGACAATGTACATTTGGATGTACTTAGCAGGCTGTCGGTATTCCTTATGGATGAGGGATTTACCGCCAGTCTGAAAAATGCAAAAACGCCGGAGGAATTCCTGAATGTGATCGATAGGGCAGAGGCAGAGAAAGAGGAAGAAAGTTCAGCGGACACAAAGGCGATACCGACCGGAATAGAAATTCTTGCGGTTACTGCCTGCCCTACGGGTATTGCGCACACTTATATGGCTGCGGAGGCTTTGGAGAAGAAGGCGGCAGAGCTTGGTTACACGATTAAAGTGGAAACCAGAGGATCCGGCGGAGCAAAGAACGTGCTTACGCAGGAAGAGATCGATCATGCAGCCGCGATTATTGTAGCGGCGGATACAAAGGTTCCGATGGAACGTTTTAACGGGAAAAAGGTGATCAAATGCAAAGTTGCGGATGGAATCAACAAAGCGGAGACCCTGTTGAAGAGAGCGAAAGCGGGCGAGGCGCCTGTGTATAAGGCGGAAAATAGCGGCGCAAAGCAGCAGAGCGTGGAGAAAACCGGAAAAGGCGGCGTGGGTCATGCAATTTATACGCACTTGATGAGCGGTGTATCCCATATGCTTCCCTTCGTGATCGGTGGCGGAATCATGACCGCGCTGGCATTTTTGATCGATACCCTGCTAGGTTACGGGGCGACCGGAGGCGGCAACTTCGGAAGCTGCACTCCGCTCTCCGCATTTTTCAAATACGGCGGCGGGCTGGCGATGGGACTGATGGTTCCGGTGCTTGCAGGATATATCGCCTACTCCATTGCCGACCGGCCGGGTCTTGCGGTTGGTTTTACCGGAGGTCTTCTGGCATCCAGCGGCAATGCCATTGTCACAGGGTATGTCTGGGCGGATCAGACCTCGGGCTTTCAGAAATTTATTGCGGATTTTGCTTTTCAGGGAGCAAATGGAGGCAACACGGTATCCGGTTTCCTCGGAGGTATCGTGGCAGGATTTTTGGCAGGTTATATCGTGCTGTTCTTAAAGAAGCTGTTTAGTAAATTGCCGGAGTCTCTGGATGGCCTGAAACCGACGCTTATTTACCCGCTGCTTGGAATCATAATCATCAGTATCCTGATGTGCTTTATTTTCAATCCGCTGATCGGTTTGATCAATACCGGATTGAGCAATATGCTGACAGCGCTGTCCGCAGCAGGACTTATCACGCTTCTCGGATTGATACTCGGGGCGATGATGGCGATCGATATGGGAGGCCCGATCAATAAGGCGGCATATGTATTCGGTACGGGAATGCTGGCTACGGCGGCCGATCTGATGGCGAACGGCGCTGCGTCCACAGATCCTGCGGTTCAGGCGTGCTATATTGCAATGGCTTCTATCATGGTGGGAGGTATGGTTCCGCCGGTAGGAATTGCCCTCGCATGCTGGTTCTTCCCAAGGAAATTCACCGCAGCAGAGAAAAGCTCCAAGGTTTCGAATTTGGTAATGGGCTGCTCCTTTATTACGGAGGGTGCGATCCCCTTTGCGGCAAGTGATCCGGTTCACGTAATTCCGTGTACTTTAGTCGGCGCCGGCGTTGCAGGCTTTTTGTCCGCATTATTCGGATGCACTCTGATGGCGCCCCACGGAGGAATCTTCGTTTTCGCAACCGTTGGAAATCCGTTTATGTATATTGTTGCATGGTTGGTTGGCTCGGTAGTGACCGCCGTAATGTTAGGTTTGATTAAGAAAGAGGCCGTTGAGGTATAAAGGAAGGGAGAAAACATGAAAGAAATCAAATACACGATAAAAGATGAGCTGGGGATCCATGCAAGACCGGCGGGATTATTTGTAAAGGAAGCGGCAGCCTTCCCCTGCACCGTTTCTATTGAGAAGGATGGAAAGGCAGTAGATGGCAAAAGGATTCTTGGAGTTATGGGACTAGGGGCAAAATGTGGTCAGGAAATTATTTTAAGATGCGACGGGGAACAGGAGGAGGAAGCAATCGCCAGACTCGGAAAATTCTTAGAGGAAAACCTGTAAAAAGGAGAAGCTTATGGAGATTATAGGGAAATGCGTATATAGCGGAATTGCGATTGGGCGGCTGGCAATTTTCCATAAGGGAGACAATCAGGTAAAGCGGATGAAGGTGGAGGACACGGCCGCAGAACTTAAGCGCTTTGAGGCGGCAAAGGAGAAGGCCGGCAGCCAGCTTGCAGCATTGTACGATAAGGCGTTAAAGGAAGTTGGAGAGGTGAATGCCGCGATATTCGAGGTACACCAGATGATGCTGGAGGATCTGGATTATGTGGAATCCATTATCAATATGATAGAAAGCCAGCAGGTGAATGCGGAATTCGCGGTGGCATCCACCGCCGATAATTTTTCCCAGATGTTTGCCGCGATGGATGATGATTACATGCGGGCAAGAGCAGCGGATGTAAAAGATATCAGCAACCGGGTGATATCGATCCTTACCGGAAATTCCGGGAGCGGTCTTATAGCAGATGAGCCTGTTATATTGTTGGCGGATGATCTTGCGCCGAGCGAGACCGTGCAGTTAGATAAATCGAAAGTGCTTTCCTTTGTGACCCGGCATGGTTCCGCAAACTCTCATACCGCAATACTGGCAAGAACCATGAATATTCCGGCGCTGATCGGAATTGATTACCCGGAGGATGCAGAGGGCAAGATAGGCATCGTGGATGGTTACGAAGGGAAACTCATCATCGATCCGGCGATGTCCGTCATGGAGGAGTATCAGCAGAAAAAGGAAAAAGAGGATGAGAAGAAACGCCTGCTTCTGGAGCTTAAGGGCAAGGAGAACATAACGCTGGACGGCAGAAAAATCAATCTGTATGCCAACATTGGCGGGGTATCTGACGTAGCAGGTGTTTTGGCAAATGACGCCGGAGGAATCGGTCTTTTCCGCAGCGAGTTTTTGTATCTGGAGTCAGAGAACTATCCGAGTGAGGAGGAGCAGTTCAAGGCCTACCGTACGGTTGCTGAAAATATGGCGGGAAAGAAGGTTATCATTCGAACCCTTGACATCGGAGCTGATAAGCAGGTGGGCTATTTCCATCTCGGCAAGGAGGATAACCCCGCGATGGGCTACCGCGCAATCCGTATTTGTCTGGACCGCAGGGACGTATTTAAGACTCAGCTCCGCGCAATCTATCGGGCGAGCTATTACGGCACGGTTTCCATCATGTTTCCGATGATCATCTCTGTTTCCGAAGTGAAGCAGATTAAGGAAATTGTGGCAGATGTAAAAAAAGAGCTGGATGAGGAAGGGTATCCTTACAAGGAAGTGGAGCTTGGCATTATGATTGAGACTCCGGCAGCGGTAATGATCAGCGAAGAACTTGGAAAAGAAGTGGATTTCTTTTCTATCGGTACAAACGATCTCACTCAGTATACCCTTGCCATTGACCGTCAGAACCAGAAGCTTGACAGCATATACGACTCGCATCATCCGGCTATCATGAAAATGCTTCAGATGGTTGTAGAGAACGGTCATAAGACCGGCTGCTGGGTCGGCATTTGCGGTGAACTTGGCGCTGATACGACTTTGACCGAGACTTTCCTTAAGATGGGTTTTGATGAATTGTCTGTCAGTCCGTCTATGATATTGAAGGTTCGGGAGAAGATCAGGAGCATCGATACTACGAAATAGTAGATCAGGGGCATAATTTCACAAAATAAGATAAAAAGAGGATCTGCGGATCCTCTTTTAATCGTGTCTTTCCTCTGAATTTTTATAGCACTCGCAAAATCTTGCGGAAAAAGAAGGCTTCTCCCCGGCGGCATACAGATGTGAAGTGTCGCCGAAGGCGCTTACCCGGAATGAGGCTATTCCCTCCCGGCGCTCCTCCGTATAAATCGTGGTTACAGAGGTTGGCAAAGCGCAGAACCCATGCCATAGAATCATAGGAGAAGTATTGATTAAGTGGCTGATCAGCACACATTCCAGACCAAAGTGGCAGAAGAACGCCAGCGTATCATTGTTTGGCCTGACAGCACGGTAATAGTTCCCCTCTCGAATATATCCGTGGTCTGCAAGCAGCCTGTCAAGATTTTCACACACCCAGTCGTATTCTTCCTTCACATGGCCGTCTTCCATGATCTTTGTATCCGTCCAAGTGTCTGCATGATAGTATTTGGCTTCTTTTGTCCAGTCCTGAGGAAGCCAATCCCAGCAGATATGCTTTCTTTTTTCATCGTCCGGTCTTTGGATTTTTGGGGAAAACTCCCGGAGCCAGTCACAGGTGACAGCTTTTTTTCCGGTTTTATTAAGCGTGCAGGAGGCGGTGTCCTGCGCCCTTCCAAGCGGTGACACATAGAACTCTGTTACGTCCAGTTTTGCAATGCGTTCTGCCACGCGGCGGGCTTCCCGCCAGCCGGTTTCCGTCAGGGAATCACGTTCATAATCCGGATCTCCGTGGCGCACAATGATCAATCTCATAAGCAATCAGACCCCTTCCTATTGCTGTCTATAAGGATTTTGCTGCGGCTGCCCTGTCTGCCCAAGAGTTTTATCAAAGGAATTGGTTCCCCATACAATAAACATAATTTTATCCTCCATTATGATGATTTCAGCAGAAATAAAAAATTGGTTCCGCACACGGTAGATGGTACCGATGCGAACTTCGGCGCGGTATAATACCTGTCGGTATTATACCATATATAGTAACCGTTGTCATAAAAAAACAAAAAATGAAATTTTTGGATTTAGGGTATAAAGTACCACAATTTGTAGCCGATATAAAAATTAGAAACTATATGTTGAGGAAATTTATTTTCTGGCTAGAATCAAGGAGGATGATAGTTATGCGTAGAGTTTTTAGTGATGAAATTGATTACATCCGCGTTACCCGGTTGGATTTTTCTTCGAAAAAAAATGACCGGAGTACGGAAAAAGAGTTTCGTTTTTCCGGCAGGGAAAAGCAGGAAGGGTTAAATTTTGCGCAGATGCTGGATGAGCAGCTGCGGGTTTTTGAATAATTTAAAAAAGTCTTAATTTGCTATTTACTGCTCCGCGTACTAATATATATATGAATACAAAAGAGAGTTAGAATGGGGCAGAACAAAAGTGGCATTTGCAAGTAAGGAATTTATTCTGTATTTTTTGCCGATTTTTATATTGGTGTACTATCTTGTGCCGGAAAGGCGGCGTGTCTTTGTGCTGCTGGCGGGGAGCATTGTTTTCCTGGCGGCGGGCAGCTGGGTAAACCCTGTTTTTCTTCTGGCAGCAATCATTTTTAATTATATAGCGGCGCGTCTAATGGGCGCAATGAGGGCAAGGTACTGGAAAGAGGGGTTCTTTGCCTTTGTTGTCGTAGTAAACATTGCAGTTCTGTTCGCATTTAAGTGGCCCTCTTCAAAACTCACGGAAAATATCGGGCTGCCCCTTGGGATAAGTTTTTATACCTTTTCCATGATTGCATATCTGGCGGATGTGTATAAGGGTGCGCAGACCGCCGAAAAATCCTTTTTGAGATTTGCTGCCTATGGCTTTATGTTTCCAAAAATCGCGCAGGGACCGATCACAAAGTATGGGGCGGTCTCAAAGCCGTTAAAAGGGGCGAAGAGGGGAATTGCAGGGCTGGACAGAGGCTTGAAAATGTTTGCGTGGGGACTAATCCTAAAGGTGCTTTTGGCGGATAAGCTGGCGATTTTATGGAATGATATTGCAAACATAGGATATGTCAGTATTTCCGTGCCGCTTGCGTGGCTTGGCGCGGCTACCTATTCGCTGCAGCTTTACTTTGATTTTTACGGGTATTCCCTGATGGCGGTGGGATTGGGATATATGCTGGGGTATAGGCTGCCGGACAATTTTGACGTTCCGTATAGCGCGGTCAGTATCCGTGAATTTTACCGAAAATGGCACATTACCCTTAGCAGCTTTTTTAAGGAGTATGTCTACATCCCGCTAGGCGGAAGCAAAAGAGGAATGCTTAGGACCTTACGGAATATATTGGCAGTATGGGTACTTACGGCGTTGTGGCACGGAATCGGTATCAATTTCCTGATCTGGGGCATGTTGTTGTCTTTGTTTATAATTGCTGAAAATCTGATCAGCCGCCTCGGGAAAGAGCGAAGATCCGGGACGGATCATCTCCGTATGAAAAGGGTATTCGGTCATATTTATGTGTGCGTGCTGATTCCCATCACATGGATTTGTTTTGCGCTGACGGATACCCGCGATCTGTTTACCTATCTTGGCAGAATGTTTGGAATTCTGGACGGAGTAAGCGTCAATCCGCAGATATTTCAGCTTAAATGCCTGCAATATGGCTGGATTCTGGCAGCCGGAATCCTCTTGGCGACGCCCCTTGAGAAAAGGCTCTTCCGGATCGCAAAGGACAGGGTCTGGGGCATGGCGGCTCTGGCGGCATTGTTTTGGATTGCGCTGGATACGCTTATCAGATCGGGCAGCAACCCGTTTATGTACTTGAACTTTTGATGGTGTGGTTTGATAGAAAGAGTGACCTTTTTGAAAAGATATATTTTTTTAGGCATGCTGCTTTTCGGCGGGATCATCTATTTATTTATAAGTTACAGAGAACCTCTGGAGAGAGCCTGGCAGGAGGCAATGGCATTGGCGGGGAAATCTGATCTGGAGGATACGGAAGAAATTGCGGAAGAGACCGGCACAGCCGAAGAGGATACGGGAGAGAGCCAAACGCAGACGGATGAGCCGGTGTTGGCGGACGGTGATTATAGTACGCTGGAATTCGAAACGGTGGATGAGTCATATTTTGACGACGCGCTTTTTATCGGGGATTCCCGCGCAGTCGGTTTATATGAGTATGCACAGATGGACAATGCCGAATTTTATGTATCTTCCGGGATGAATATTTATAAGATTTTTGAGGAGCCGACATGGAAGATGAACGACGGAAACTGGCCGCAGAATCTAATGACCACCCTTTCCCAGAAGCAATACGGAAAGATTTATCTCATACTTGGGATCAACGAGATGGGGATTGGAGACGTAAACTATTTCATCAAAAACTATGAGACGGTTGTCGGGCAGATCCGGGAGCTGCAGCCGGATGCAATCATTTTTATCCACGGCATTCTGCGAGTCACCCAGCAAAGATCCGATAAGGGCGATTATATCACAAACGCCGGAATTGATGAGAGGAACCGGCGACTGGAAGAACTTGCGGATAACCGGACTATATTTTATCTTGATGTAAACGATCTGTTTTGTGATGAAAGCGGGGCGCTGAATCCTGAGCTTTCCAACGACGGCGTTCACTTGTATGCACAGCATATCGCCCTTTGGAAGCAGTACCTTCTTGCGCATGGAATTAATACAAAATGAAAAGTCTAAACATTCTATGAAAAAAGACCGGGAGCCGTTGACTTCCGGTTTTTTGCGTTCTAAAGTACATTTATAGGCTATTTTGAAAGCAGATGATGCGGAGGAAATGATTCATGGGAAGAGTAATTGGAATTGATTTAGGTACAACGAACAGCTGTGTTGCGGTTCTGGAGAACGACGAGCCGGTTGTCATCACGAACGGAGAGGGGAGCAGAACAACGCCATCCGTCGTGGCATTCGGCAAAAACGGAGAACGACTGGTAGGTGATCTGGCAAAACGTCAGGCAGCAGTAAATGTAAACCGGACATTTTTTTCCATAAAACGGGAGATGGGAAGTGGTTATCGTGCAAAGATAGACGGTAAGTCGTACACTCCCCAGGAGATTTCCTCCATGATCCTTAGAAAATTAAAAAAGGATGCGGAAGATTATCTGGGGGAGTCCGTGACAGATGCGGTCATAACCGTCCCGGCATATTTTTCCGATGCCCAGCGTCAGGCAACCAAGGATGCGGGAAAGATAGCGGGGCTTAATGTGCTCCGGATCATCAACGAGCCGACCGCCGCCGCCCTTGCATATGGTCTGGACCACGGTCAGCCTCAGAAGATTCTGGTATATGATCTTGGCGGCGGAACCTTTGATGTGTCCGTTATTGAAATAGGGGATAATCTGATCGAGGTGCTTGCCACCGCCGGGGACAACCATCTTGGCGGAGATGATTTTGATGAGCGCATAACCGATTATCTTGTGGCGGAATTTGAGAGGACGGAGCGCGTCAATTTGAGAAAAGATGCCACCGCCATGCAGCGTGTCCGAGAGGAGGCGGAAAAGGCGAAGAAGGTTTTATCCTCGTCCTCGACAACTACTATCAATCTGCCGTTCATCACCACCGTAAAGGGTGAGCCAAAACATATGGATATGACATTATCCCGGGCAAAATTTGATGAATTGACCCATGATCTGGTTGAGAAGACCGCCGGACCGGTGCATCAGGCGCTGGGGGATGCGGGAATCACCAGCGCAGAGCTTGGCATGGTGCTTTTGGTCGGGGGATCGACGAGGATTCCGGCGGTTGCGGATCAGGTAAAAAGGCTTACGGGAAAGGAGCCTTCCCACAATCTAAATCCGGATGAGTGCGTTGCACTTGGTGCAGCCGTGCAGGGAGGAAAGCTTGGAGGTGCGCTGATGGCAGGCTCCGCAGCGGCGGAGATCGTGCTGATGGATGTGACTCCGCTGTCCCTGTCCATTGAGACGGTCGGCGGAATTGCAACGAAAATCATTGAGCGCAACACCACGATACCAACCCGTTACAGTCAGGTGTTTTCGACTGCGGCAAATTTTCAGACCAGCGTGGATATTAAAGTATTACAGGGAGAGCGGCAGTTTGCAAGAGATAATAAATTGCTGGGACGTTTCCAGCTTCGCGGTATCAAAGCTGCTCCTGCAGGGGTGCCGCAGATCGAGGTGACTTTCGATATAGATGCCAACGGAATCGTACAGGTATCGGCAAAGGATCTTGGGACAGGCAGGCATCAGGAAATTACGATTACTGCAAGCTCAAACCTCTCCGACGCGGAGATCGAGCGTGCGATCCGAGATGCCGCAGAGTATGAGGAAAGCGATGGGCAGCGCAGGGCATACATTGACAGCAGGAGTGAAGCAGAGACCCTGATACGGCAGGTTGAAAATGCCTTAAAGGAGCAGAAAAAGACGCTGGACAAGGACACAAAAAAACGGATCAAACCGGCGCTTTCCTATGTGAAAAAGCTGGTTTCTTCTACAAAACCGGGCAATGTGTCCGAGGAACAGGCGGCGGAGCTTCGCAGGGCGGCCGCAGACCTGCGTGCAGCGGCGGAAGCGATTTTATAAACAGCACACATAGTCTTTTATTTCTTATTTACTTTTGGGGCAAAACAAGTACAATAGAAATAGATGAACTTGAAGAATCAGGAGTAAGATCATGAGTGCGCGGGACAATATTGAAAAAGTGCTCAGGAGCCTGCATGTTATGCTGGCAAAGAGCGGGGCATATGAGAAGGAGCCAAGTAAAGTAATCGTAGATAAGCAGAGAATGCTTGATCTTTTAAGTGAACTGAATAAATATGTTTATGATATCATGGATGAGTATGAGCTGACCAAGCAGAGCAGGGATCGCGCAGAGCGGGAATTCCAGAAAAAGGGCGATCAGATCGTGTGGGATGCGAGCCGCAAGGCGGAGGATATCTACGCAGCGTCTGTTATGTATACGGATGAGGCGCTGTCAAGCGTTCATGACATCATGCATAGCGCTACGACCTCCATTCAGGCGGTTTATGCGGAGATGGATAAAAAGCTCAGGGAACAGGAGGAACTTGTACAAAAGAATCAGTCGGAGCTCAAATCCCAGCTTCGGAATCTGGTGGATACGGAAAAATATCTGAAGCTGATCGAGGAGAGAAACCGTGAGATCGAGAGGGAAAAGGCTCGAAAAGAAGGCAGGGCGCCGGAGAAAAGACCCTCTATCTATGCAAATCGTCAGACCGAAGTAAAAGTCAACACGGAATACCTTGAAAAGTTGGGCATTAGCCCGGCAGAAGAGGCGGAAGCGGAGGATCGGACAATGCAGGCGGCCGCAGATAAAACTGCGGAGGATATGCAGGAGTTTACGCTGTCCGGGCAGGAGAAAGATGACGCCGGGCGGGAAGGCAGCGATTTTTCCGAGAGTATCCACAAAGTCTGGAAAAATCTTACATCAGGGAGAAAATAGCTTAATGGCATCGGAGGATGACGCCGTGACGATACTTGTTTGTGACGATGAAAAAGAGATTGTAGAGGCAATCGAGATATACCTTCTTCAGGAGGGGTATGAGGTTAAAAAGGCGTATGACGGGGAACAGGCCCTTGATATTTTAAAAAATGAACAGATTGATCTGATGATAATCGATGTCATGATGCCGAAGCTGGATGGCATTCGCGCGACCCTTGAAGTTCGAAAGGGCAGCAGCATTCCAATCATCATTCTGTCCGCCAAGACAGAGGATGCGGATAAGATTCTCGGGTTGAATGTAGGGGCGGATGATTATGTTACCAAGCCATTCAATCCCCTTGAACTGGTGGCGAGGGTCAAGTCCCAGCTTCGGCGTTTTACTATGCTTTCAAGCAAGCCGGCGCCCGGAGATACCTTCTATGAAGCGGGAGGGCTGATGATCAATGACGATCTGAAAAAAGTGATGGTGGATGGGGAGGAAGTAAAACTGACGCCGATCGAATACAACATCCTTTTGCTGTTGATGAAGAACAGAGGGAGGGTTTTTTCCATCAGCCAGATCTATGAAAGCATCTGGAACGAGGAGGCGATCGGGGCGGACAATACCGTAGCGGTGCATATCCGCCATATCCGGGAAAAAATTGAGATCAATCCGAAAGAACCCAGATATTTAAAAGTGGTCTGGGGCGTTGGTTACAAGATCGACGGCTAGGAGCAAAGGGAAACGATGAACGCGTATACATTTGGAAAAAAAGCTGCTGTGGTGGTCATCCATCAGCTTTTTTTCATATTGATGATCACAAGTCTTTTTACATTGGATTATTATGTCCGCCAAAACCTGATGGGCAATGGCATGACCTTTAGCATACTTGCGGTTGCAGGCTTGGCAGGGACATTTGTCGCGCTTGCATATCTGACAGATGCATCCGGCAAAAGATCCGGGAAGGATACCGAGGTCAGGCTGATTTTTGTTGATAAGATATATAGTGATGTATTTATTATAGTGCTTATTCTGCTTATCTGGCCCTTTTGGCATCTGGTCATGGGGCTTAAGATGCGGAATTTTTCTCTTGCAGGTCTTTTAGTCACCGTGGGGACGCTATCCTATATAGCCGATCTTATTTTTCTCGTCTTTTATCTGAGTATTTTGCGAAGATTAAAAGCAAACGTCTTTTTTACGCACAGCATGGTATATCGGATCTATTTCCTTTTTTTTAATATGCTGCAACAGATTCAGAAAGAAAAACGATGGCTGCCGACCAGAAGAAGCCGGGAATGGCGCAGGATACAGGAGGCAATCGAGGCTATTGCAGCTGGGACGCTGGATACGAAGCTTGAAGCGGAAGAGTTCCATGGGCAGGCGAAAGCCGTGGTAGAGGCGGTCAATAATATCGGCGAGGGAATGAGCGAGGCGGTAAAGGTAAGTATACGAAACGAGCGGATGAAGGCAGATCTTATCACAAACGTGTCCCATGATATCAAGACGCCCCTTACCTCCATTGTAAATTATGTGGATCTTCTGAAAAGAGAGAATCTTGAAAACCCGAATGCAAAGAATTATATCCGCATTCTGGATGAAAAGTCGCAGCGGCTGAAGCAGCTGGCGGAGGATCTTGTGGATGCATCAAAGATCAGTTCCGGCAATATTAAGCTGGACATGCAGAGGATTGATTTTGTGGAGCTGCTATTTCAAACGGGCGGCGAGTTTAATGAGCGTTTTGAGGAACGGGAGCTTACTATTGTTACAAAACTTCCAAAGATACCTGTTATGGTCTATGCGGATGGACGCCAGTTGTACCGTGCCATTGAGAATCTGTATACCAATGCCGCAAAATATGCTCTTGAGAAGACCAGAGTGTATGTGGAACTGACGGCTGAGGACGGACGGGCGGTGTTTTCCATAAAAAACATATCCAAAAATCCGATCACATCATCTCTTCCGGAGGGGGGGAATGAGCTGACGGAACGTTTTGTACGCGGAGAGAGTTCCCGGACGACGGAGGGCAGCGGGCTGGGACTTTCCATTGCAAAGAATCTCACGCAGCTGATGGGCGGCGAGTTTGAAATTCAGGCGGATACCGATATTTTTGCCGTTAGAATATCGTTTAAAATAGCTTGATTTACCAAACAGCTAAAGCTATAATGCTATTTAATAGAGACGTGGAGGTAAAAAAATGAAGTTGTATGAAAATGGAGCGTATCTGATTAAGGGGAAAGAAGTGATACTTGAGTCGCCGGAGGCCGCTAAAGCGGTGGAAGGGAAGACCGGGCAGAGTATTACTGCGGAGGAAGCCAGAAAAAATACCATTGCGTATGGCATTTTGCAGGAGCATAACACCTCCGGGAACATGAAAAAACTGCAGATTAAGTTCGACAAGCTTACATCTCATGATATTACCTTTGTTGGAATCATTCAGACTGCAAGAGCATCGGGACTTGAGAAATTCCCGATTCCATATGTCCTTACGAACTGCCACAACAGCCTTTGCGCCGTCGGAGGAACGATCAACGAGGATGACCACATGTTTGGTCTTACCTGCGCAAAGAAATATGGCGGAGTCTATGTTCCGCCTCATCAGGCAGTTATCCACCAGTTTGCCCGGGAGATGCTTGCCGGCGGCGGCAGAATGATTCTTGGATCCGATTCCCATACCCGCTATGGAGCGCTTGGAACAATGGCCGTTGGCGAGGGCGGACCGGAGCTGGTGAAGCAGCTTTTGAACAAAACGTATGATATCGATCTTCCGGATGTTGTCGGGATCTATTTAACCGGCGAGCCGATGAAGGGCGTCGGCCCACAGGATATTGCGCTGGCGATTATCGGCGAAGTATTTGACAGGGGCTTCGTCAAGAACAAGGTCATGGAGTTTATCGGACCGGGCGTATCCAATCTGAGCGTAGATTATCGTATCGGCGTGGATGTCATGACGACGGAGACGACCTGCCTGTCCTCCATCTGGAGAACCGATGACAAGGTAAAAGAGTTCTATGAGATCCACGGAAGAGAAGAAGATTACAAGGAATTGAATCCGGGGGATGTGGCATTTTATGACAGCTTTATAGAAATTGATCTGAGTAAGATCAAGCCGATGATTGCAATGCCGTTCCACCCGAGCAACACCTATACGATCGAGGAGCTTAACGCAAATCTAACGGATATTTTAGATGACTGCGAAAAGCGTGCCCAGGTCAGCTTTGACGGAAAGGTTAATCTTGATTTAAAGAGCAAGGTGAGAAACGGAAAACTTTATGTAGATCAGGGTATTATCGCAGGCTGCGCGGGAGGCGGTTTTGAGAATATCTGCGATGCGGCGGATATCCTGAGGGGAAGCTCCATCGGCGCAGACGCGTTTACGCTTAGCGTATATCCGGCGTCCACGCCGATTTATATGGAACTCGTTAAAAACGGTGCGGTTGCAAATCTCATGGCAACCGGGGCTATCGTAAAGACAGCGTTCTGCGGGCCGTGCTTCGGAGCCGGAGATACGCCTGCAAACAATGCGTTTTCCATCCGCCACTCCACCAGGAATTTCCCGAACCGGGAAGGCTCTAAGGTGCAGAATGGACAAGTATCCTCCGTTGCGCTTATGGATGCACGCTCAATTGCGGCGACAGCGGCAAACAAGGGCTATCTGACAGCAGCTACCGAGATCGATGTTAATTATACAAAGCCAAAATATTTCTTTGACAAGACGATATACGAAAACCGCGTATTTGACAGTAAGGGGGCGGCGGATCCGGATGTGGAGATCCAGTTTGGACCAAACATCAAGGATTGGCCGGCGATGAGCGCGCTGCCGAAGAATCTCGTGCTTAAGGTAGTATCCGAGATCCATGATCCGGTAACTACTACCGATGAGCTGATCCCCTCCGGAGAAACCTCCTCCTTCCGCTCGAATCCTCTGGGGCTGGCGGAATTTGCTCTTTCCAGAAAGGATCCGGAGTATGTAGGACGGGCAAAGGCGGTTCAGACCGCGCAGAAGGCGGTCGAGTCAGAGGGCTGTCCGGGAGAGGCCTTCGCCGAGGTTGCGCCGGTTATGCAGGCGATTAAGAATGCATTCCCCGATAAGAATTTCCACGATGGAAGTCTTGTGGACAATATTGGCTTTGGCAGCACGATCTTTGCGGTTAAGCCAGGGGACGGCTCTGCCCGCGAGCAGGCTGCCTCCTGCCAGAAGGTACTTGGCGGCTGGGCAAATATTGCTAACGAATATGCGACCAAGAGGTATCGCTCTAATCTCATCAACTGGGGCATGCTTCCGTTTATCATTGATGAGGGGGAACTTCCGTTTAAGAACCTTGATTACCTGTTCCTGCCGGATATCCGCGATGCGGTTGCGGAGGGAAAAACGGAGTTTGTGGCATATGTTGTTAAGGATGGAGGATTGACTCCGTTTACACTTAAGATGGGTGAATTGACGCCGGATGAAAAGGATATTATCCTAAAGGGATGTCTGATCAATTATTACCGCGGATAGGAGGGAGCGTTGTGTCCGAATCGGAAATCCGGAAGGCAGCAGAATCAGGGGCTGATCCGGGTGAAAATACAAATACAAAAGAAAACAGGGATGATATAAAAAAGTATGCAAAAATAGGATGTACCGTTTTCATCACGTTTATATGCTGTATATTGTTCTTCTTTATCATTTTCCGCTATCAGGGATTTGCGAGTTGGTGGAATAGTGTCCTGCGTGCAGGACAGCCGATCATTATCGGTCTGGTTCTTGCATATCTGCTGAATCCGGTCATGCGTTTTTGCGAGAAATATATCAGCAGATTGCTCGGCAAACGGATGAAGAATGAGAGAAAGGCAAAAAAAATGTCGAGAGGGATTGCCGTCGCCTGCACAACGCTGTTTCTGGTGGCAATCATTGCTCTTTTAATCGCGGCGATCGTTCCTGCTGTCAGCAATAGCGTCAGCACATTGATTGCAACGCTTCCGGAGCAGGTGCAGTCTTTCCTTAAGATGGTGCAAAAGGGCGATTTCGGGGACAGCGAGATCGTTAAATGGCTGGGTATGGGACTGACCCAGATCACAGACTATGTGGAGAATTGGGCGCAGGATACGCTGCTTCCGCAGATACAGACCTATGCGGCGGAGGTAACGAGCGGTGTAATCTCCGTATTAAAGGGCATTTTTAATTTTCTTGTAGGTATCGTTGTTGCGGTCTATGTGATGATGATTCAGGAAACCTTGGAGGGGCAGGCAAAAAAGATCATATATGCGGTCTTTAAGCCGAAATACGGTAATATCATCGTCCATACCGTCCGCAAGTCCAGCGAAATATTCGGCGGATTTATTTCCGGAAAACTGCTGGATTCTGCTATCATCGGCTTGATATGTTATATTGTCTGTCTGATCTTAAAGATGCCGAGCGCGGTTCTTGTTTCGGTAATCGTAGGAGTGACCAATATCATTCCGTTTTTCGGACCGATCATCGGAGCGGTTCCGAGTTTGCTTCTGGTGGTGATCCAGAGTCCGTGGCATGCGCTGTATCTGTTTATTTTTATTATTATCTTACAGCAGGTGGACGGAAACATTATCGGGCCGAAGATACTGGGAAATTCCACAGGTCTTTCCTCCTTTTGGGTTATGTTTGCGATTCTGGTATTTGGAGGGATCTGGGGATTTTTTGGAATGCTGCTGGGAGTTCCGATCTTTGCGGTTATCTATTACATTATCGGAAAACTGGTGCGCAACGGCCTTAATAAGCGGAAACTTCCCGTGGCAACAACGGATTATATTACGGCAAGGGGGGTAAACGAGGCTTCCAATACCCTCAGATATGTGAAACCCGAGGAGAATGAGGAGGAGCGGTCCGAGCCGGAAAAAGAGACGGATAAATAAATTTAGAACGTTGGAAAAATGAGCGAATTTTTCCAACGTTTTTTAATGTTTAATTTTTGACAATGGATATCGCCTATGATACACTAATACTAGGAAATTAGAACCTGTTATATGATATGTATTGAGGTGACTAAATTTGGATAAGTACGAATACAATTTAAAGATAGATCAGATGAAAAGCCTTTATTCCGATAAAAATTATGAAGCGGCTGCGGAGATCGCAGATACCATCAACTGGAATAAGGTCAAAAATGTAACCGCATTGGTCCGGGCGGGAGAGATTTACGAAAAAGTCGGCCGCTATGAGGAGAGCAGGGAAATTCTTCTTACCGCATATGACCGGTCGCCGATCGGCAGGATGATCATATACCGTCTTGCAGAGGTCGCGGTAAAAATGCAGGATTTTACAATGGCAAACGAGTATTATCAGGAGTTTGTTGAGATTGCGCCCCATGATAATTTGAAATATGTGCTGCGCTATGAGATCCGCAAGGCGCAGGGAGCGGATCTCAGGGAACTGATTTCTATTCTGGAGGAACTGAAGGATCAGGAATATACGGAAGAATGGGCATATGAACTGGCTTATCTGTATCACAAGGCAAATATGAGTGAGAAGTGCATCGAGAGCTGTGATGAACTGATTCTATGGTTTGGAGACGGTCCTTATGTGGAACGGGCATTGGAGTTAAAGATGCTGTATCAACCGCTGTCTAAGGCGCAGGAAGAGAAATACCGCAGATTCCGTCTTGCAAAGTCCGGAATTACCGCAATCGGTGAAGAGGAGATGCAGAGATCCGGCGAGTACATACATGCTCCGGTGGAGATACCGCAGGTGTCCCTGAATCCGGAGCGATTTAACACGGTCAACCTTCAGGAAGAGATTGCGAGGGGAATGCAGCAGATCATCGCGGCGACGGAAAAAGAGACGGTCTCCGATACGATGGATAACATTAAGAAGATCGTTGAGGATATCCCGTATTTACAGCTTCCGAAGGAGGATACCCCGAAGGAAAACCAGCCCCATATCGAGACGGACGAGGAGATCAACGATTCGCTTCTCACCAGTTTTCAGGAATTGCTTGGTGAGGATTATGACGGTCAGATGAGTCTCGTCATGGAAGAGAAGGCAAAGCTGGAGCAGCAGATCACGGGACAGATAACGATAGAAGATGTTCTGGATGAATGGGAAAAGACAAAGCGTGCGGCGGAAACCGCGCTTCAGGAGGCGGAGCTAAGAAAGCTGGAATCCGCGAAAGCCCGGGCACTTCAGGAGGCCGGGGATATCATGGACCGCCTGAATGACGTGATTCCGAAGCTGGATGCGGGAGTCAGTCCGAAAGAACTGCTGGAAGAGGAATACATGCAGGGAGACCGGGGCGCAGACGACGCGGATGTGGGACAGCTTGTGTCGAATGTCAATTTAATGCTTGACCGCGAGATTGACCGGCTGAACAGCGAGAATGCCATCATGGATGAGGAATTGGCGATGGCGGCTGCGGGGGCTGCGGGTCTTAGCGCCGCCGCAGGTGCAGAGATTGCGGAAGAGCTGGGAGCGGGCATTGTGCCGGATGAGCCGATTTCCTTAGGAACCCCGGCGGAGGAGGAACCGCCATTGGAGGAGCCGGAGGAGATATTGCCGGAGATCGGGGAGCCGTCAGGCTTTGAGCCTTTGGAGGAGAATCTTCCGGCAGAACCGGCGCCTGACGATATGCAGGCGGAGGAAGAACCTCTGTATCAGGAGTCGGAGGAGATATTGCCGGAGATTGCGGATCCGGAAAGCCTTGAATTGGAGGAGCCCGGAAAACCGGAGCCGTCAAGCAGCCCGGAAACCGAAAAAATAAAGCGGGAAACAACCCGCCTGCCGGAAATTGCACCTCCGGAAGATCTGGACATGGAGGAGGCAAAGGAGCCGAAGCTCATAGATCACTTGACGGATGACCAGAAAGCGGTTTTTTCATATTTTGTTCCGGTTAAGGGGATGGAGGATCAGTTGTGCCAGGCGTTGACCGGAGCAGTCCGGCATATCCGGAAGGATGAAACTGCCGGAGGGGGCAATATTATCATCCAGGGAGGACAAGGATGCGGCAAAACGGTGCTTGCGACCAGTCTGATCAAGGTGCTTCAGAAGGAAACGGGAGAGTTGAATGGCAAGATTGGTAAGATTGATGCTTCCGCTCTCAATAGAAAAGATATTCAGGAACTGCTCAAAAAGGTTGCCGGTGGCTGTCTTATCATCGAGCGGGCCGGGGATATCAGCCGGGAGTCTGCAATTGCGCTCTCTCTGCTGTTGGAGCATGATAAGAGCGGCGTTTTGGTGATTCTTGAGGATACGTCTAAGGGAATCAAGAAAGCATTGGCTCAGGACGACGGTTTTGCGAGAAAATTTACGGAAAAGATTAGTGTACCGATCTTTACAAATGATGAACTGGTATCCTTTGCAAGATCTTATGCCAAGGAGCTGGGCTATGAAATCGATGAGATGGCGGTATTGGCACTATACAATCGGATCAGCAACATTCAGAAGCTGGATCAGGCAACAACGCTGACAGAAGTCAAAGAGATCGTGGACGAGGCGATCGGGCGTGAGGCTCACGGGGGGATCAAAAAATATTTCAGCATTCTTACAGCTAAGCGTTATACGGATAATGACTGTATTTTGTTGCAGGAAAATCATTTTGAATAAATTATAAAGGGGTAGAGAGTATGAGTAATTTTACGGAGATGGACTGTTATCTGTTCGGACAGGGGACGCACTATAACATTTATCGAAAAATGGGTGCGCATTTGACCACAGTTGACGGTCAGGAGGGCGTCTGCTTCAATGTGTGGGCGCCACATGCAGGTGCGGTTTTTGTCATAGGTGAATTTAATGGCTGGAATGAGTCGGCCCACCAGATGGTCAGGGTCGAACCGCAGAGTATGGGAGTTTTTGAGCTGTTTGTGCCGGGAGTGAAAAAGGGTAATCTGTACAAATACCTGATCTATACGCCGGACGGAAGAAAACTTTACAAAGCAGACCCGTTTGCAAACTATGCGGAGCTTCGCCCGGGAACGGCATCTGCGGTGGCGGATATCGATCATTTTAAGTGGACGGATTCCGTCTGGATGAAGAACCGTGCGGAGATGAAGGGGGATGCGATCTATCAGCAGCCGATGTCCATCTATGAGGTTCATCTGGGATCGTGGATGCGTCATCCCAGTACCGGAAAGGAAGGTTTTTATTCCTACCGTGAATTGGCAGATTCATTGGTTTCCTATGTAAAAGAGATGGGGTATACCCACGTTGAGCTTATGGGAATATCCGAATATCCGTTTGATGGTTCCTGGGGCTATCAGGTGACCGGTTATTATGCGCCGACTTCCCGCTACGGAGAGCCGGAGGATTTTGCGTACCTTGTCAATGAATTCCATAGGAATAAGATCGGTGTTATCCTCGACTGGGTTCCGGCTCATTTTCCGAAGGATGCGCATGGTCTGGCGGAATTTGACGGTACATGCCTGTTCGAGTATGCGGATCCCCGCAAGGGAGAACATCCGGACTGGGGAACAAAGATTTTTGATTACTCCCGCACGGAGGTCAAGAACTTTTTGATCGGAAGTGCGCTGATGTGGATTGAAAATTATCACATTGACGGACTTCGGGTGGATGCAGTTGCCTCCATGCTGTATCTGGATTATGGAAAGCAGGATGGACAATGGGTGCCGAATATCTATGGCGGCAATAAGAATCTTGAGGCAATTGAATTCTTTAAACATATCAATACCGTAATCTGCGGAAGAAATCCGGGGGTGGTCATGATCGCAGAGGAGTCGACCGCATGGCCGAAGGTAACCGGAAAGGCGGAAGAGGACGGTTTGAATTTCAGCTATAAGTGGAACATGGGCTGGATGCATGACTTTTTGGAGTACATGAAGCTGGATCCATATTTCCGCAAGAACAATCACAACAAGATGACTTTTGCCATGAGCTACAATGAGAGTGAAAAATACATTCTTGTGCTTTCCCATGATGAGGTTGTCCACTTAAAATGCTCAATGCTGAACAAGATGCCCGGCCTGGAGGGGGACAAATTCAAGAATCTCATGGCGGGATATGCCTTTATGATGGGGCATTCCGGAAAGAAACTTCTGTTCATGGGTCAGGAATTTGCGCAGGCTCAGGAATGGAGCGAGGAAAGAGAACTGGATTGGTATCTGCTCCAGAACCCGGATCATAAGAAGGTGCAGGATTGGGTGAAGGAACTGCTCCATATTTACAGAGATAACCGCTGCATGTACGAGCTGGATACCAGTTGGGCCGGTTTTGAATGGATCAACGCAGATGACTGTGACCGGAGCATTTTCAGCTTTGTCCGCAAGAGCAAGGACGGCAAGAAAAATCTCCTGTTTGTCATAAACTTTACACCGATGGAGCGCCCGGACTATCGTGTGGGTGTATTGAAGAGAAAGGTCCATAAGCTGATTCTGAACAGCGAAGATAAAAAATTCAATGGACCGGAAACGGACCGCCCGTTATCATATAAGCCTGATAAGATCGAGTGTGACGGAAGGAAATATTCAATATCATATCCGCTTGCACCGTACGGTGTAGCTGTATTTAAGTTTTAAGAAGATGAAAAGCGCTGTGCATTTTTTGCATGGCGTTTTTTAGCTCATAGGATTCGGGTGTCAAAAGGCATCTTTCCAATCCCGAACCGGCAAGTTGCATAAATAGAAGCCTGTCTTTGTTCCAATGTTCGGGAAATAAGAACTTTCAGGATTTTCCGATAAAGACATCCATAATGTGACGCGACCGGAGCAAATTCGCCATCCATGGCTCAGTTGCTCCTTTCCGAGCCGTCCTGGCTCGGAATTGCTGGAGGAATAAGTGGAAAATCCGAAAGTACTAATTCCCGTCCAGAATCACAAAGCCATGTTCCTATTTGTGCATTTTGCCTGTATTCATATTCAAAGGCGCCTTTTGACACTCGAACCCTCATAGGATATTGCTTCCTAATGAGATAAAAGCCTCCGGCAGGAGGCGCACTCGCATGATGGGAAAAAGTCAGCTTTGTTCTTCCCTTGACATCCGCTAAAGGAGTTGGCAATATAAAATATAGAAATCAGGGATAAAGGATTGGTAAGCCGGAGGATATGATAAAAGCAGCGCTATGTGATGATGAACCAAAAATACTGGAAGATCTGTCTGCAAAAATAGAGGTGTCTTTTGAAACGGCAGGCAGTAAGATTGAACTGTTTAAAACCGAAAATCCTCTCGTACTTCTTAACTATTTGGACAAGGAGCCGGTCGATGTGCTGTTTCTGGATATTGATATGCCGAAAATCAGCGGAATGGATATTGCAAAGGCTTTGTCAGGGGATGGCAGCAAGCCGCTGCTCATATTTGTTACCAGTCATGATGCATTGGTGTATCAGTCCTTTCAGTATCATCCCTTTGGATTTATCCGCAAGACCTATTTTGACGAGGAAATTTTGGGTGTTGTTAAAAGCATTGTTGACGAACTCGATAAAAGCAGCGGCTTGTTTTCATTTCGCATGAACGATGGGCTGTACAGGATCAAGCGGAAAGACATACTCTATTTTGAGTCGGAATCAAACTATCTCAATATCCATACCCCGGAGAAAACCTATAAATTCAGAAGCACGCTCTCTTCGGTGGAGAGGGAACTGTCCTCGAAAGGCTTTATTCGCACGCACAAGGGTTTTCTTGTAAATCAGGAGTATATCTATTCCATCCGGTCGGAGGAGATTGTTCTTTCCGATCATGAGGTTCTGCCGATCGGAAGGAGCAACAGGGAGATCGTTAAGGCTCAGATCATGAGGTATATGAGATGATTGGAAGATACCGGAAATTAAAGAAAAAATATAATCTTCTTGAGAAGGAATACGCCCGGGAAGCGGCAAAGAATCTTGATTTGCAATATGAATACGACGCCTTAAAAGCGGATTATGCAAGTGACAAAAGCCAGAGGGAGGAAATAGAAAAGCTCCATGAAAATACACGGCGCTTAAAGCACGACATGAAAAATCATGTTCTGGTTGCAGTATCACATTTAAACGGCGGGGAAACCGAACAGGCACGGGAATATCTCTCCGGCGTGCTGGACAATCTCAATAAAACCTACTCCTATATTCAGACCGGAAACTCGGTGATGAACTATATCATCAACGCCAAGCTGGAGTATGCCCATAACAATGGAATCCGCTTTAAGGCAGAAATTGAAAACCTGCCCTTTGAAAAAATGGGGAGCGTGGATTTTTCCGCTATGCTCTCGAACATTCTTGATAATGCCCTGGAGGCGAGTATCGATGCAGAGGACAAATTTATCTCCATAACCATCCAAAGAAAACGGGGATACGATACGGTTCTTGTGAAAAACAGAATTGACAGCTCTGTACTTGCAGAGAATCCCGGGCTGGTTTCACAGAAGGAGGATCATGTACGCCACGGGTACGGATTGGGGCAGATCAGGCTGATCGCACAAAAATATGAGGGGATTGTCGATATTTTTGAGGAGGATCATATGTTTTGCGTCAATGTATTGATTCCAAAATAAATAGCATTTACCTTTGGGGGTGAAGCAGGCGGTAGAACTCTGTGGTTTTACCGCTTTTTATCTCACAGTAAATACCTTGTTGCATTAAAGTGCTAAAGTGTACGGAATTCCTATGAGATAAAAGCCTCCGGCAGGAGGCGCACTCGCATAATGGGAAATAGTCAGCTTTGTTTTTTGTCACGCCACAGCCGCATTTTATCCCAGATACGTTGAATTGCAGTCAAAAAATATTATGATGGTTTTAGGAGAGAAGAATGATCATTGCAAAAGATTTAAGTAAACATTTTCCAAACGGCAAACAGGCGGTAAAAGAACTCTCGTTTCATATTTCAGAGGGGGAAACCGTTGGGCTGATCGGGGCAAACGGCGCCGGAAAGACAACGCTGATAAAATTGATCGCAGGCTTTTTAAAGCCTGACGGCGGTTTTATCCGTCTTTTTGAAGAAGACCCGGTCAGCAGAAAAGAAAGCTTTGGTCCGCATATCGGTCTGGTTTCCGGTCAGCAAAGAAACGGAGGTTACGGCAGCGTGATAAATACCGCCGTCCTTCAGGATGAACTTTCCGTTGAATTAAATATGGAGACCATAAAAGCGATTTATAAGATTCCGACTGCCTTGTACCGGTCCCGGTTATCAGAGCTTTCGGCGTCCCTTGAACTTGATAAGATGATGCATTACCGGGCTGATCAGCTTTCACCGGGACAGCGTATGCGCGCGGAATTTGCTGCTGTGCTGCTCTATGCCCCCAGACTGCTCATCTTAGATGAGCCTTTTATAGGAGTGGATCTGATCGCGAAGGAGGCAATCCGGGAAAATCTTAAGAAGCTTGCAATGGAGGGGGATGCAACGATCATTCTTACAACTCATAATCTGGAAGAGGTAGAAAAAATCTGCGGGCGTATCATGCTTATGGATCAGGGAAATATAGTCTATAACGGAAGCTTTGACCGGATGAAATATGTGCACGCAGGTATTTGTTCATTGAGCGCAGAGCTTGCGGACGGGATTCCCGATATGCAGGATCTGCCGATTCTGCGGTATGATCTGGAAAACAATCGTTTGCATGTGTGGTATGACAGCAATATCATCCGCACCAAGGACATTACCTCTTATCTTTTGTCCCAGAGCAGCATCAAAGATATTCTGATCCGAAAGCCGGGGATCGAAGAATTGGTCAGTAAAATGGTTACAAAATACAATAAGGAGAATGAAAATGAGCGACACGATTATTGACGTGCAAAGCATAGGAAAAACATATAAGGTTGCAAAACGCAGAACCGGATTTAAGGGAGCGGTTTTAAATATCGTCCATCCGGAATATGAGCGCAGGAAAGCAGTCGACAATATCAGCTTCCGTATTCGCGAGGGGGAAATGGTAGGCTTCATCGGACCGAACGGTGCAGGGAAATCTACAACGGTAAAAATGTTGTCGGGCATCCTCTATCCGGACAGCGGAAGCATCCGCATTGCAGGATATATTCCATATAAGCAGAGAAAAGAGTATGTGGCAAATATCGGCGTGGTGTTCGGACAAAAATCCCAGCTTTCCTGGGATCTGTCGCCGATGGACAGCTATAAGGTTTTGAAACATATCTATAAAATACCGGAAAAAAGATACCGGGATAATTTAGAGCGCTTTACAGAGCTTTTGGATATGAAAAATTTTATCGATCAACCGGTGCGCCAGCTCTCCTTAGGGCAGCGTATGAGAGCGGATATTGCGGCGGCGCTCCTTCATTCCCCGAAAATCGTCTTTTTTGACGAGCCGACGATCGGGATTGATGTGGTGGGAAAGGAAAAGATTCGGAATTTTATTAAAGAGCTAAATAGAACAGACAATGTGACAATGATTTTTACCACCCATGATATGCAGGATATTGAAAAAACCTGCGAGCGGCTGATTATTATTGACGACGGCAGAAAGCTGTATGACGGAAGTCTGGAAAATATAAAGGGCAGCTATGTTTCCTCCCGGATCATGGAAGTCGAATTTGAAGAGCTTCCGGAAAGGATTGATATTTCCGATGTGAAGGTCTGTGATGTGGAAAATAATAGGATGAAAAAGCTCATCACCTTTGATACGGGCAGCGTCAGCGTGAATGTATTGATGAGCGAGCTGCTTGACAACTATAACATCAAGGATATATCCGTAAAGGAGCCGGAGATAGACGCCATTATCCGTGATATCTATGAGGGCAGGGTCGTTATCGGAAATTGACGGGATATGGTGGATCAAAACACGGAGGAATCGGTAAAATGAATACATATATACAGTTTGCAGCTATAAAATTCAGAAATAATATGGCTTACCGCTTTGAATATTTTATGGGTATTCTCAAAACGGTGCTTATGTTTGTTGTATATTATTGCATTTATAAGGCGCTGTATCAGGGTGCCGAGGAGGTAGGCGGGATCACTTTTTCTATGGTAACCACCAACTTTATTATCTCTCTGGGGCTTTCCAATGCCTATTCAAAGAATGAGATGTTTTTGCAGGACAAGATCAAACAGGGAACGATTGCAAACGAACTGCTGAAACCGGTTAATTTTAAGCTGAGAATGCTGTTCGAGGATATGGGGGACGGCTTTTTTAAGGTAATCTTCAATTTCCTGCCGGCGGCCCTGATCGCCATGCTCTTTGCGAAGATTGAGCCTCCGGCGGGAGCAGTAAATTTTTTGCTGTGCCTTGTCAGCGCCCTGTTAGGGTACATCATATTGTGGTACATCAGCTTTATCGTACAGGTATGGTCGTTCTGGCTGTTCAGCGTCTGGGGGCTGATGACCATAAAAAACGTGATCGTTGATATTTTGGCGGGCGCCCTGCTGCCGCTTTGGTTTATGCCGGAACCGGTATTAAATGTAATAAAATATACGCCCTTTGATTCCATCTTTTTTACGCCGGTACAGCTGTATCTTGGGAATCTGCAGGGAGATGAGATTATTTTCAACTTTGCAAGGCAGATTTTCTGGATCGTAATACTCTATCTTATCGGGGAGCTGTTTTGGCGCCGGGGAATTAAAAAAATGGTGGTTCAGGGAGGTTGAGCAATGAGAGATATCGTATCGTTGTTTTTGGCATATGCAAGGTCGGGCTTAAAATCACGCTTTCAGTATAAGCTGGATGCCGTGGTTTCGACGCTTGCGGTATTTATCCGTGAGGCGGCGGGAATCATTGCAATGTATCTTGCCCTTCTTACCTTTGATTCGATTAACGGATGGAATATGGATGAACTGTTATTTCTTTTCAGCCTGATCTTTATTACCTATGGAATATTTATCGTGTTTTTTATGGCGCTTAGGGATTTTTCAGACTGGATCAAGCATGGCGATATAGACAGGGTGATGTTGAGGCCGAGGGGAATCCTTACCCAGCTGGTGCTCTGCGGTGCAGACTGGCTTGCCGCATTCGGTCATGGAACACTTGGACTGGTACTGTTTATCATTTCCGCAAACAGAGTTGGGATTAAATGGAATGCCGGAACGATCACTTATTATATTATCACGATCGCAAGCGGTGTTCTCATTCAGGGAGCGGTTTTTCTGATTTTTTCAGCATTCAGCATTTATATCATCGAAACGCAGAGTCTGAGAGAAATTTTGTATTGGAATATGAGGAAATTTGCCGGCTATCCGATCAGTATTTACAATAAATTTATACAGACGCTTTTGATGTTTGTAGTGCCCTTTGCCTTTGTAAACTACTTTCCGTCGCAGTTTTTGCTGCGCAAGCCTGATATGGCGGCATATCCGCAATGGTTTATGTATATATCGCCCTTTGTGGGGATCGTTCTGTATCTTGCTGCCTATGTATTCTGGAGGTTTAGTATGCGGTTTTACAAGAGCACCGGAAATTAAACCGGCGTACCGTCTTCATTTTTGGAAACAAGCTGCCGATATAGTACATGAAAATTTACGATAGTGAGGCAGAAAAATGCAGATAGATCAGACAAATATACCAGCCGGTGCAGGCGTTGCAAATTTTATCCATGAGGGAGCTCTGATTCTAAGCGAAACGGGCTCGGAAGAGGATTTTAGTAAAAAGCTGGATGCTATGGAGGTGAATGCTTCCGGTTCTATCTTTTTTTCGGATGCGACCTATCTTCGTCCCGGGCAGGAACAGGAGAAAAAGACTGCGGCTGATATGCTGGGAAGTGAAAACGGGCAGTCTGCGGAGGCGCGCCAGAATCAGATGGCGGTGCTGGCAAATACTACTACGACCGAGGATTTGGCAAAGATGCAGGAGGATGGATATTCGCTCTCCGAAATGGACAGCCGCACTATCATTACCGTCACGGATAAGATCAAAGCACAGCTTGCCAAAGCAGGGGTGGATATTTCCATATATGGGGATACCATCAGCAAGGAAGAACTGGAGGCGATTACGGGAAATGAAGCGGTTGCAGTCCGCATTGCGCAGGAGCTGGAGCAGAATGATCTTCCGCTTACGGAAGAAAATCTGGAGGACTGCGCAAAAGCATATGAGCAGGCGGAATCCATATCGAAATTGGATGACAGCGCGGTGCGATATCTTATAAAAAATGAGCTGCCGCCGACGATCGGGAACATTTACCGGGCGGAGCATAGCTATACGGAGGCATCGGGGGGCGGGCAGAACGCGGAACGCAGGATTACCGATGCCGATTTTGAGGCAATGTCGGGACAGGTGGAGCGCATTATTGCCGATGCAGGACTTGAGGTAAGTCCGGAGACGAAGGCGGAGAGCAGGTGGCTTATACAGAACGACCTTCCCCTTACAGGTGAAAATCTTGCGTATCTGGATCAATTAAGGAATTTTTCGGGACAGAAGCAAGAGGAAATTGTGGCCGCTATGGTGGATGCAGTTGCAGAGGGGAAACGTCCGGTAGACGGTATGCTGATAGCAGGTTACTCCCTCTTGGATCAGGCAAAAGAGGCAGAGGAGATCATCTCTCAGGCAAAGGATGAGGATCTTGTTTATCTCATCGAAAACGGAAAAGACCTTACAATCGAAAATCTTAGGGATGCAAGGGAAAAGAGAGTGTCAGGTCAGTCCGCGGCCGTATTGGATGAGGCGGATGCCGCGATCCTTAATAATTATCAGAGCGGTGTTGAGGTCAGCGAGCGCGGACTTGCGCTGCTTACCGCAAAACGGCAGTTGGAGGAGACCAGGCTTGCCATGTCGGCAGAGGCAAACTACGCGCTTTTGAAAAAGGGTATCTCTATCGATACCGAGCCGCTGGTGGAACTGGTGGAGAAACTTAAGAAGCAGGAGGATACCTATTATCGCAGTCTTTTGCAGCAGTCGGGGGCTGCGCCCGGGGAGGATAAAGTTTCTTCTTTTGCAAGAACAACGGAGGTTCTTACCGATTTAAAGGGCTACCCGGCAAACATCTTAAATCTAGACGATCCGGAGGATACCTTAAACTCGCTCCATGAGAGGGGAAGTGCTTTAAAGGATACCTATACAAGGGCAAACGAGAGCTATGAAGCGCTTATGACAGCGCCGAGAGCGGATATGGGGGATTCGATCCGGAAAGCATTTCAAAATGTAGATGATATCTTAAGGGATCTTGATTTGGAGACTTCGGAGGCAAACCGCCGGGCGGTGCGTATATTAGCATACAATGAGACAGAAATCACAGTAGAGAACATTACCCTGATGAAGGCGAAGGATGAGGAGGTACAGCGCGCATTTGCCAACATGACTCCTCAGGTCACGATGGAGATGATCCGCAAAAATATTAATCCGCTGGATATGGAGCTTTCCCAATTGAACAGGACTGCGGAAAGCATTAAGAGCGAATTGGGATCAGCGGAGGAGGAGCGGTTCAGCAAATACCTGTGGAAGCTGGAGCAGAATCAGGAAATTACGGAGGAAGAGAGAAGTACTTATATTGGTATCTACCGCTTGATCGCGCAGGTGGAAAAGACGGATGGCGCGGTCATCGGTTCGCTGATAAATCAGGGGGCGGATATCACCATGCGAAATCTGCTTTCCGCTGTTCGCACAGAGAAAAAGGGAAGTATGGATTACAGCGTGGATGATGAGTTTGCCGGGGCGGACTCCAAAGTAAAGGGACCCCGTATTGATGACCAGATTATGGCGGCGTTTCAGCAGAATTGTATCCGGGATACGCTCGATGGGATTACCCCGTCTGCATTTTCCAAAGTTATGGATCAGGATTGGCAGAACATGACCCCTGAACAGCTGAAAGAGGCATTACAGCAGGCGGCTTTGGAGGACGGAACAGACATAGAGCTGGAGGAGGCTTATTTAAACGAGCAGTTGTCGGCATTTTCGGATGTATTGGCATCGCCGGAGGAGGTATATACCTTTCTGGAAAGGAATGATCTTCCAAATACAATCGGCAATATTCTGGCGGTAAGCCAGATGATGAGTAATCCAAATCAGATGTTTGAAACATTGTTTAAGCCAAAGGGAACCTCCCGCGACCGCATTCAGGCGGTTGAGGACATGAAGCAGCTTGTCCTTGAGCGCTTCGGGGAGGCGGTCAAGACGCCGGAGGAATTAGTAAAAGCGCAGGAAACGCTGGCAGATGTGGCGGAACATGCAATGGAAAATATGATCATCGAGGAGGATTCCGTCAGCACCTTGGATTTGAGGGCGCTAAGGCTTGCAGCGCAGCAGTTTTCAATCTGCGCAAAACAGGCGAGGGAGGAATGCTATATGATTCCCATGCAGACCGGGGACGGTATCACCGGAGTGTCTCTGAAGATCATACGGGGCGAGGAGAAAAAGGGCTTTGTCGACATTCTTTTCCGTGGAAATGTTATGGGAAAAGTGGCGGCTTCCTTCGAGGCAAAGGAAGACGGAATCAGCGGAATGATTGCAGCGGACAATGAGCAGACCCGGCAGCTGTTGGCGGATAATCTGGGGATATTGGCGGATAAGTTAAATGAAAGCGGCGGAGAAAAAGTGGATTTACGCGCGGCCTGCATCCCGGATCTGTCCTTAGAGCATTATAGTGTCAGTCAGGAAAACCGCAGCCAAGCGCCGCAGGGAACCGTTCCGGAGGGGGTTCGGGAGCCGGTTCAGACGACACGGCTGTATCATATTGCAGAGAGTTTTATCGAATTGATAGCAGAATTAGATTAGCGGTCTGATGAACTATACGCTTAATTCGGCGTTTGACCTGTCTGTTCCAGATAGTCGCAGATACCCAGATAAATAGCCCGCACTAATTTATCCTGATATAAGTCGTTGCATAACAGCTCCGCTTCGGAAGGATTACTGAGAAACCCACACTCTACGATTATGGTAGGTGTGGGTGTCTTTACGAGAAGGTAGTAGTCGTCATTTGCCTTCGCCCCACGGGAGGAAGAAATATTTAAAGTAGAATCCAGGCTTGCCTGAACACAGGCCGCAAGATCTTTTCCTTCCGCCGATTCTTTATAATAAAATACCTGAGGACCGTAAACGCTGGAGTCCGCATAGCTGTTTTGGTGGATACTCACCGTAAATACGGGATTGGTCTCGGTGATCAAAGCAACCCTGTTTTGCATATCCTCGCGCTTAATATTGGAAGAGTTCGGATCTGCAAGTATTTCATCGGAGTCCCTTGTCAGGGCAACGGTATATCCTTTATTTTCAAGAAGGGGCTTAAGCTTTAAGACGAGGGCAAGATTGATGTCCTTTTCCAAAGCGCCGTTTGTGCCGACCTTTCCGGGGTCGTTTGCCCCGTGGCCGGCATCAAGCAGAATACAGACAGATGGGGTGTCGGCATTTTTTGAATTTGCCAATTCCGCTCCCTTTCTTGCAAGGAAAAAGGATGCGCAAAAAAGGGATAGTACCATAAAAATTTCAAATTTTTTTCGCATAAGAACACAGCCCTGCTTTTCTTAGGTCTGTTAATCATATGAAAACAGGAAAAAAAATATGCCATGCTGCCCTTGAAGGGCGCATGGCATTAGCTGAATAAAGTCTAATTAATGTATTTGATCACCGTATCCCAGATATCATTTGTCTCAAAGCCCAGCTTCCAAAAGGAGGCCCCGGCAAGAGAGTAAGTATCCAGAAGGCGGAGCCGCTCCTCTGCGGAGGAGGAATCCTCAAGCCATATCATATAGACATCTCCCCCGCTTTCGTACTCTGCGTAAAATTGTCCGCAGTCATCCAGCCATATTTTTTCCGCATTATTCGAAGACACCAGATCGGCAGCTGCCTGCATACCGTAAGCCTTTGAAGTCAAGGCATAGACATTTTCCGTGTCGGATGCGTCCGCGTCCAAAGTCATGCACCATACTCTGGTGTAGAAAGGCATTCCGAGAATCACCTGATCGGCGGGAACCTCCGCAAGGGTATTTTCAACCCCCTCAATCACCCAGTTTAACGAGGCTACGGAGCCGGCCTCCTCGGAACCGGAGTAGTGTTCGTCATATCCCATAATTACAACATAGTCGGCGAAAACAGCCTGCTCCCCGCGGTTGTAAAAGGCGGTATAGGAGGACGGAACATAGTTGTCAACAGAGAGAACGATTCCGTTGTTGGCACACTTTAGGGAAAGCTCCCGAACAAACTGGATATAGGAATCTCCTACATCTGAACTTAAGGCTTCAAAATCCAGATTGATGCCGTCAAGATTATATTGGATGGCAACGGAAACAATCTGATTTACCAGATTTTGCCGGATGGAGGTGTGAGTTAGGACGTAAGTTGTGTCAACATCTGTATTCTCAAGATTGCTGACCAGAGCCCAAACCTCCACATCATGCTGATGGCAGTAGGTAACATAGTCGTTGCTGGCAAGGCTGGCGATATTTCCATTGTTATCATTTAAATAGAACCAGGTAGGAGAGATAACATTTACGCCCTTCGTGCCTGAGAGAACGGAGGCAATATTGCCATTGGCGGCGGCAGAGGTAACCTGATGCCATGCCATGCAGATTTCGAAATCCTTGGTAATATGGGTAAAGGTTTCCGGGACAAATTCGCTTTCCAATGTTTCCGTGGTACTGCCGGAGAGGGTGTTGGAGCGGATATAACCGATAATCCCATCCGCGGTTTGTACTTTCGTCCATTTTTCATCTATGTCAAGAACCGTAAGAGCGGAGCTTTTTTCTATGTCGGCAAGGATAAGGCTCTGAATGCCGCCCCACTCACGGAGATAAGTGTCTTTTTTAGCCGTAGCAGTTTCAATTTCGCCCCATTCGCTCGTGATGACAATCCGTGAAGGAGCCTCAAAATATTCGTAGATAAAATCAGAATACTGTTTAACAAAATTGATGTCGATCCATGCCGAATCGGAGGATGCCTTTACCACGGGGATACCGTTGTCAACAGAGGTTTTTGTGACCGAATATGAGGTGTCGTCGGCGTATGCTGTGATAAGATCCTCGGCGGTCGTATAGAGAAGTATATTTTCATTTTCATCCCAATAAAAGCGGGAGTTGATCTCATCGTGGACAAAGTTATAATCGAGATAAACGGAACCGTCTATCAGCTTTGCCTGGGAATCCAATACCTCATTATTTAAAATGATTGCAACCTGATCCTCCGAGGTAATATTGTAGTATTCTGTAAGTTCCTTTCTTTCTTTGGACGGGGTATATTTTTGAACAAGCGTTACGATAACAATACCTGCTAAGATCAGCAGGATCAGCCCGATAACGACCAATACGGGTAATGCCTTTTTCTTCATATCGGTGAAAATTCCTCCTTCACATATGTTTTCTATAAGTGATTATACCATTGTGGGTATCCAGATTCAAATAATATGTCGTTTTTTCGGGAATAAAAGGAGACCGCCGAAAATAGGCGGCGGTCTCCGTCTCTTTTTTTCTTTGATTGTAGTTCTGGGTTAAGAAAAAAGTGCTAAAAATCTCTTTCCCCGCATTTAACAATTTTTTATGCTAGTTTTTGGTTACAAAAATAAATCTTAAGCAAAATTATTTCGGTCGATCACCTCACCTTCCAAACGGGTACGCCTGCGCCAAGGGGCAGGAACCCAGATAATGGCTCCCTGTAATTCCGCGGGTCCAAATTCAATAAGCAGCTGAATAAATGATTGTTCGTTCATAAAACTCTCCTGTGGTATATTATTTTTCCTTCAGCAATCTTTCAAAAAAGGTCCAATCGGAGGAAGTTAAGCGAAACGGATTTTCCAGATAAGGAACAGCATGGATGGAAATATGGTATTGGCGGTTCCAAAGGTCTAACTCTTCTTTTATCCCCATATTCCCCAGAAGTATAATATCTTCCGGATGTATTTTATATAAAGTCTGATGATTGTTGAGCCAATTCCAAAAAATCCCTGATTTCCACGGGCGGATACTGCCGATCACCATCTTAAGGTCACATCTCATAAATTCCGGATAGGTGGAGCTGCCGAGTATTCCCATATCAAATACAACGCAGGAATAGTGTTTCTTCAGGATATCCGGCAGTCGGTTTGGAATCATTTCCGGATAGAAGTCTATTTTGAGGAACTTGAAACAGCTATTTGATCCGCCGCCGGAAATCTCACGGATTTGGCGGCTTGCGTTTAATTCAATATATGCAGTAGGGCAGCCCCGCTTGCTGCATAAAAAGTTTGAGAGTGCGACAGCAATGTGGGTGGCGCCTGCACCATGTTCCACCCCGCAGATTGCTATTGTCCGGGGGTATGTTTTTTTGTTCTTTTTCGTGTGGAAAATAAAGATATCCTTCCTTTCTGGTTGAGAAGCCGGGATACAAAGGCCATTTTTTCCGGAGTAATCACGAACGGATCTTTGTCATAAAAGTACGGATAAATGGGAAGTGCCAATTCCTTTGCATAAAGTTTTGAAGCCTGCCGCGTGCCGGGATTGCAGATGATCTTAAGGTGATCCCTGTATTTGTCCAGAAATTCGTTCTGTATTCGTGCATCCTGCCGGCGCCATGGGGCATCCGCGCACAGAAAGAGGATAAGATCCGTGTGCGCAAGTTCCCGTAGATCGGGCGCACATCCGTAATCTGTGACGGTGATGTCCCACGCCGTCTCCGGCAGCTGTATGCCGGGTCCGTAATTGGGATAACCGCAAAAGGTTCTATATAAAAGGCATCCGTCCTTTTCCCGCATATGAGGGAGGGCGGCGTGCGTTTTCCTCAGGCTGTCGGACGTGTTTTTTTCAAAATAACAGGCCTGTTGTCCCATAAAATTCAACGTCGAGACAAGGGACAAGGAAAAGTGAGTGGCACCGCAGCCGGAAAAACTTCCGACGACTGCAATTGAGCTTAAGAGATGCGGCTGACCGATTTTGGTGATTTCTTTTTTTATTTCCTGTGCCAGCTGTTCCACCGTTTCATATCGAAGAGCCGGCTCAGTTTCGGTTGCCTTTTGGATAATATGTTGAGTTGATCCGGATAACGGGATCTCTGTAAACCCTGACAGGTATTCCATCATTTTGCCGATGGAAAAAACATCGGCGGCGACGGAGAGAGCGCCGTGAAAAAAATTTTCAGGCGCAGAAAAATCCACGTTTCCGAAATGTTTGAAGTTATTTCCTAAACTGGTAACAGAACACGTAACGCCAAAATCAATTAATTTTATCTGATTACCGCATACTATAATATGTGCAGGTTTCAAATCCTGATAAAGTACAGGATCGGATAAAAACGTGTGCAGATAAATATAAATTTCACATAACTGCAGACTGCACATATAAAAAAAGTTTTGGGAAATAAACGTTTGATGAAGCAGATATTCTTCTAAAGATTCTCCCTGAATATATTCTTCCACAAGATAATAATTTTCATGATCTTCTTCAATATCATATATCATGGGAATTCCGGGATGATGTATCGACTTTAAAAGCCGTGCTTCGAATAGTGCTGAGTATTGGTCCGCCGGGGTTTTGGGGATAACCTTGATTGCGCGTTCCGACTCAAGAGAATGGTGTCTGGCGAGATAAACGGTTCCGGAAGCTCCGTTTCCTAAGGTACCTATGACCTCATATTTGCCGGACAAAATAAATGATGTAGTTTTGTTCATACGCTCCTTTGGGATCAGCAGCGCATCTCTTGGAAAATTTATAACATAAAAGTTCCAGGTTTGCAAGAACTTTTTTAAAATTTTTCCAAATGGTTCCTCTAAAGCCAGAAATTTAGAAATTTTTAATAGCATGTCATACTTTACATCATAAATGCATTTGATTATAATAAATGTACAATTTACATGTCGATTTTCAAGATAAGGATGTGATAAGAATATGAAAATTGAAAAAGTAAATGACAATCAGATTAGGTGTACCCTTACGAGGGAGGATTTGGCGGACCGCCAGATCCGGTTGAGCGAACTTGCATATGGTTCGGAGAAGGCAAAAATGCTTTTTCGGGATATGATACAGCAGGCCAACTATGAATTCGGTTTTGAAGCAAACGATATTCCGCTTATGGTAGAGGCAATTCCTGCATCGGCGGACTCAATTATATTAGTGATCACGAAGGTTGAATACCCGGAGGAACTCGATACCAGATTTTCCAAGTTTTCCGATCCGGATGAAGATATGCTTTATTCGGAGGAATCAGCGGCAGAGAATCATGTGCCGCCTCAAGGCGCGGACGATATCTTGGGTCTTTTCCGGAAATTGAAGGAGGAGCGGGAGAAAAATGCCGCACAGCAGGCAGATAATACTTCTTCTTCCGAGACAAAGGCAGAGCCGGCAGGGAAAAAACAAAAGGCGGCGGAAGTCCTGGTCGACATGACCAAGATGTATGAGTTCGGAAGGATGGATCAGGTGGAGGATCTTGCGCATGTCCTTCAGGGATATTATCGCGGAGTGAACGACCTGTATAAGAATGTGATAAAGAACCGGTTTTATTTGTTGATTCACAAGAGCGACCATACTCCGGAGGAGTTTAACAAGGTATGTAATATCATTTCCGAGTATGCAAGGCAGCGAAATTATTCAGATGCCGTAGGCGCACATTTGGCAGAGCACGGAAAAATCATCCTGAAAGGAAATGCATTGCAGATGCTTGCGGAACTGTAAAGAAATCTTAAATAAGAGTCCGTTTGTTGCGGACTCTTTTTTTCGTCTCATAGGAAATACCTTTTTAGACATTGGAATTTTTGTGTTTTTGGAGGGATATCGGATGAATGAAAATAGAGTGAGGATTGCAGACATAGCGGAGGAACCGGGACTGAGTACGGCTACGGTCTCCAATGTGATCCACGGGAAAACAAAAAAGATTTCGGATGAGACCGTAAAGCGGGTGCAGGAGCTGCTGGAGAAAAACAATATATTCCCAATATGGCGGGAATCCTTCTGGCCCAGAACAATTCGAGGATCATTGGCGTAGTGGTAAACGATCATGAAAAATATGAGGGACATGTGCTGGAGGAAGGTGTGCGGTTTGGAATTTCGCTGGTCATATTTAAGAGAAAAAAATGGATGCAGAGTCTTGAGAGCGGAAAATAGAGTTTGGAGTAAACGCCATAAAAAAAGCAATTCCCGTTGATACGGGAATTGCTTTTTTTAAGCCTGATCATGCTCTAAAAAATCATTGATATCCGCGACCAGATCGTCCGGATCGATTCCGTGAACCATTGCAGCTTCTTCAATAGTCTCCATCTGGGAAGACGGACAGCCGAGGCAATGCATGCCGATATTTAAAAGTAATGGCGCAATATTGGAATTGATCTGAAGAAGTTCACCGATCATAACGTCCTTTGAAACTTTAGCCATTGGAAAATCCTCCTTTGCATTGATATACTTATTTCTGTGTGGCTATTATAATACGATTTCCATGGAATTGCAAATTATACTTGTTTTCGGTTAATGTATTTCAAAAATGTGTCGATATATTCAGCAGATGAAATTTGACAGGGATCGTCAAAACGAGCTGCACGGATGCAGAAGCGGTCAGAAAGGGAATAACCTATGAAGATTAATGAAAACATGTCAGCAGTTATCGCCAACAAGCAGCTGCTTCGTACAGAGCGCAATTTGGCGGCATCCATTGAGCGGTTATCCAGCGGCTACAAAATAAATAAACCGGGAGATAATCCGGCAGGAATAGCAATCTCCAATAAAATGAAGACGCAGATTGATGCGCTTGATCAAGCGGAGTCTAATGTATCGGATGCAGTCTCCGTTATGCAGATTGCAGACGGAGCGTTGAACGAGGTCAGCAGCATGTTACAGCGAATTCGGGAGTTGACCGTGCAGGCGGCAAATGATACGAATTTTCTTGAGGAACGTCAGAGCATACAGGCGGAAATCGACCAGCTTGTGGAGGAGATTGATCGTATTTCAACGGATACGGAATACAATACAAAAAATCTTTTGGACGGATCATCGGATACCCGTGTATATGCAGAGCCGAAGGCGGCAACCCGCATCATAATATCGGAAACCGTTGTGTCAGGAACGTATTCCCTTGATATTGAAGCCCCGGCAGAGAAAGCGGAGGCAGAGCTGTCTATTAACAGTTTGTTTGGCGGGGATGATAAGCTTTTAGACGCATATAATGGCAGCAGTATTATTTTGAATGGAGTCACGACAACCCTTACGGATGATCTGACAAGGGATGAATTTATAGAAAATCTCCGCAATACGGCGGAGGAGGCGGGGTGCAGCCTCCGGTGGGACAATGCAAAGAGCACCGTTACTATGGAAACGACACGCTACGGAAGCAGCGCGTCCATCAAGATCGAGGTGTCTGGAGTTCTCGGAGGAGTTCTCGGAGTCGATGCGATGGACGGTGCAAAGCAGACGGATGACGGTAATTATACGGCATCCGTCTCCGGGGAGAATGCGGTAGTAAAACTTCCGACGGAGACCGATGCGGATGGTAATCTCCTATCCGGGTTAACCGCATCGGCAACCGTACATGCGGACGGCAACCGTATAACCGTTACGGATTTTAATGGATTCTCCATTGATTTTCTGTTGGATTCCGAGTTTGCTCAGGCGGGAGATGAAGAGGCAGGAAACTTTACGCTTGAGGTGACGGAAATTGGTTCCATGACCATTCAGACCGGCGGAAACCAATACCAGACGATGAACATCAACATCCCGGAGGTATCTGCGAAGACCTTGTATCTTGATACCGTGGATGCCACCGTTGCAGGCGGTGCGGATCGGGCAATTGTCACCTTAGACGATGCAATTGCGAGATTGAGCGAAGTTCGCTCCCGCATCGGCGCGTTCCAGAATCGTTTGGAATACGCCCAGTCTTCCCTTGCGGAAACACAGGAGGACATGACGTCGGCCTACTCGGGCCTTCTCGATACGGACATGGCGGAAGAGATGGTTGAATATACACAACAGAGCGTTTTGGAGCAGGCGGCTATTTCCGTATTGTCCCAGGCGAATGATATGCCGCAGATGGTATTGTCATTGCTTCAGTAGGAAGGGGAAGCGGAATGCAGAAGGAACTGATTCAGGATTTTACCAGAAGGATTAGCCAATGTAACCGCGGAGGCATGATCGTGGTTACGTATGATATTTATTTTGCATATTCCAAGGATGCAAAGGAGGAGTATGGGAAGGGCGACCATGAGGCGTTTAAGGAAGCGGTTCATAAGGCTCAGAAGGTTTTGTCCCGGTTGATAGGCGGTTTGGACTTTTCCTATCCGATCGCAAAAAATCTCTATGCATTGTATATGTATTCCAGAAATTCCCTGTCAAAGGCGCTTTATGAGAACCGCCTGGAAGGAATAGAGGATGCGGACCGCATTTTGCAGCGCCTGTATGCAGCTTTTGTAGAAGCTGCAAAACAGGACGCTTCGGAACCCCTGATGAGCAATACCCAGCAGGTGTATGCGGGTATGACCTATGGCAAGTCCCGGCTAAATGAAAATTATATGGAAAACGATCAGGAAAGAGGATTCTTCGCGTAAGAATCCTCTATTTTTTTTACGCATTCTAAGAGGAATTTGTAACGCATTTGAACTGCTTTTGCCTGATAGATATAGTAGTCGATCAAATCGGGTTCCACCACGTTTTCAAGATTTGTATATGTGTTTTTCAGCTCCAGCGAGGTCTGTGCCAGATTATCAACCAGTATGGTATAACCATCATCTTTTGCAGGGGTATTTTTAAAAAGTTTCAAAGGATCACCCACTTTCTGGTTTTTCTGCTTGTTATAATTATAAGCAGCAAAAATAAATTCTATACAAATTTTTGGCAAATTTTTTTGTAAAAGATTGACAAACTTCGTCTAATTTAAAAAAAGGACTGGACAGATCAAAATGCAGTTGTTATAATTCGATTCACAATCAAAGGGGGGATGAAGAAGTTGGATGCGCTAAAGGCATCGGATCTGGTTTTGCTGGGAATATTGATTCTGGCAGTTATACTGGATCTTCGCTCCATGAAAATCAGTAACCGGCTGATTTTTATTGGAATTATTCTTGCTTTGGCAATTCAGATTTGGGGAAACGGATTGTCGAATGTGGCTTATGTTTTGGGGAACATATCTTTTCCGGTTATCATGTTATATCTTTTTTATCTTATCGGCGCCATAGGCGCAGGAGATGTCAAGTTATTTTCCGTAATAGGTGGTTTTTTTAATTTCAGAGAATTAGTTTTGTGTATGATTGCCTCGTTTGTACTGGGGGCGCTGTTTTCGTTAGCAAAAATGCTGTATTTTGGTACATTTCTTCGAGGAACCCAAAGGGGGCTGCGCTATTTAAGGGGGCTGCTAAAGGGAGAACAGGGCATCTATGAACGTGACTACCGACATAAGACAAACTTGATCCATTTTTCAATGGCAATCCTGTTTGGGGCTGTGTTTGCCAAGGTATATTTTGTACTGCTATGAAAAGGAGGGGTATATGCAAAAAGTAAAGCTGGCGGTGTGTATCGGGGATTGTGAATACAGGAGCCGTTTTATAAGATGTCTGCTGGGGTATTACAGCGGAAGATTTGAACTGCACGTTTTTTCGGAGGGCGGTCAATTGCTGGAGGAATCCGATCAAAAATATGATGTGCTGCTGTGCGCAGATTGTCCGGCAGAAATCAGCAGACTGGCCGAGCTGAGAAACGAACCGGTTTTGTATCTGGAGGATATGCAGGAGGGGGAGTTTGGGGCAGAGGAACAGCAAAGGGGGAGGATTTTTCTTGTGGATAAGTATCAGGAGATCAACCGTATTGTAGATGAAATTTTGCAGCATGTATCGGACGAGGTCAGAGATGTGAAGGAATTTGGATATCTTTCCCAGAACACGAGGATTGGGGCGGTATATTCTCTTGCGGAGAATGAATATCAGCTTCCGTTTGTGGTCACGCTGGCATCGATCCTTGGAGAGCACGAGCGCGTTTTGGTCGTCGATATGCAGGAGAACAGCGGACTTTCCCGGATGGCGGAGGAACAGGTGATGGGACTGGAGGAGCTGATCGTTATGGCGGAGAGCGGAAAGTATACAAAAACCCGTCTTCTTGCATGTATAGGCCATATGGAAAAGCTTGATTTTGTCTATCCTGCAAAAAACACGGAATGTATATGTGAGGCGGGAAAAGCAACTCATATCAATATGCTGCAAATATTGCGCCGGGAATTGGATTACGATGTGATCCTGCTCAATTTAGGTTCCCGGTTTGTGGGATTCTTTGAGGTACTTTCCCAATGCCGGGAGATATACCTGATGCAGAATAAAAGCGGTCTGTGCCGGTGGAGAGAGTTTGAATTTACGGAAGAAATGGAAAAAAAGGGGTATTCCGGTATTACAGACCATATCACGAGGGTGGACATACCCGTTATGACGGCTCCGGTAACTTCCTGTGAACGGGTGATCGAACAATGGAAGTGGAATGAATTTGGAGACATGATTCGAAGATTGGCATCGGGGGTGGCGCAAATTGGATGAAATGGCAGTTATCATCCGAAAACGTGTGCTAGAACGTCTGGATCTTTCTAAGGAGGCTGGCGATGAGGAAATTATGGAACTTATTGCGGAGGAAGCCGCAAAGGAACCGAAGGTTTCTCTGGCCTCGATAAGAGAGCGGATCAATCTGGAACAGGGGATATTTAATTCCCTGCGTCGGTTAGACGCAATCGAGGAGCTTGTGGAGGATCCCGCGGTTACAGAGATCATGGTCAATGGCCCCAAGAGCATTTTTTATGAAAAAGAAGGAAGGGTATACAGATGGAACGGGGCATTTTCCTCCGAGGAGCGATTGCAGGATATTTTGCAGCAGATTGTTGCAGGGCACAATCGGGTGATAAACCTTTCCTCGCCGATCGTGGATACCCGCCTAAAGGATGGCTCCCGTGTCAATATTGTGCTGACACCGATCTCGGTTGACGGGTCAGCTCTCACAATACGCAAATTTCCGGAAAAACCATATACTATGGATCAATTGATCTCCATGGATTCTATCTCGGCGGAGGGGGCGGAATTTTTAAAGCTGCTGGTACAATGCCGTTACAGTATGGTTATATCAGGGGGAACCGGTTCCGGAAAGACGACTTTCTTAAATGCATTATCGCAGTATATCCCAAGTGACGAAAGAATCATTACAATTGAAGATTCTGCAGAATTACAAATACAGGGAATTCCAAATCTTGTCCGTCTTGAAACCCGCAATGCAAATGTGGAAGGAGTTACGCCTGTTTTCATACGGGATCTTATAAAGACAGCGCTGCGAATGAGGCCCGACAGGATCATTGTTGGCGAGTGCAGGGGAGCAGAAGCCTTTGATATGTTGCAGGCAATGAATACGGGACATGACGGAAGCCTCTCCACCGGCCATGCGAATTCCTGTGCCGATATATTGAGCCGTCTTGAAATGATGGTTTTGATGGGAATGGATCTTCCGCTGTCTGCAATCAGAAGACAAATTGTCTCCGGGATCAATGTGATCGTGCATCTGGGAAGGCTGCGGGATAAGAGCCGCAGAGTGTTGGAGATATCAGAGCTATGTGGAATAGAACAGGGGGAGATCGTTCTGAATCCAATCTATCAATTTAGGGAATCCGGAGAGAACAGGGGGAAGGTGTCTGGGGAACTCATGAAGGTCGGAACACTAAAAAACCGCAGCAGGCTGGAGTCGGCGGGACTTTCGCTTAAGGAGGATAGAGGGTGAAGGAAAGAAAGACAGCCCTTTCGTGGAAAGAAAAGTTAAAAATCGCGTCATGTGCCGCAGGAATCTCGAGCGTCATTGCATACCTATTTTACGATAGCTGGTGGGCATTATTGGTTTTTCCGTTTGTTCTTATATTAATATATAAAAAATTTGTCAAAACCAAAAAGAATGCTCAGAAGAAAGAACTTGCCAAACAGTTCCTTGATGCGATGCAGGTTGTAAATTCAGCTCTGTTAGCAGGCTTATCTATGGAGAACGCATGGAAGGAGGCGCAGAAGGAGACAGAACTTTTATATGGGAAACGCAGCCATATGTACAAAGAATTGCAGGAGATCAACCGGTCTGTGGAACTCAACGTACCGTTAGAGCAAAAACTGGAATCCTTTGCCAGAAAATCTGAGGTGGAGGAAATCATCAGCTTTTCCGAGGTGTTTTCTTTTGCAAAAAGAAGTGGGGGCAATTTTGTCGGAATGATTGGGGCAACGACGGACCATATGCGCAAAAAACAGGATACCGAAAATGAAATCAATGTTTTGGTTGCATCGAAAAGGTTAGAGCAGAAAGTGATGAACGTCATTCCCATCTTCATTTTGGCATATTTAAGGATTTCCTCCGACGGATATCTGGATGTCCTGTACAAAAATCCGGTAGGCGTGATATTTATGAGCATATGTCTTGCGGTTTATGGGATGGCAATTTGGGCGGCAGATAAAATTATGGCAATACAGGTGTAGGGCAATGGAGAAAAAGAAAAAAATTTTGATCGCAGGAGGATTTCTGCTGCTTTTGGGAATGGCTTGCTATATGGAGTTTTTTCAATCGGCGCTGGAGGAGGGAGTAAAGGTTCGGCGTGGCAGCGCTGGTGAGGGAGAGCAGGAAATCGAACTTATTGTAGATGCAGAAGAGGTGTTGTCAGATTACTCCTTTGAGCTTTACGTGGAAGAAAGAAAACCGACCTATGAGGAGGTTTCTGCATATTTTGCTAAGGCAAAGGAGGAAATCGGCGCAGAGTTCTGCCGTCCGGGGGAGGATCTTTCGCATGTAACCCAGACGGTCGGGATAAAAGAAAGCTACGTGAATGGACTTGTGAGAGCAGAGTGGATCTTTGATAATTACCGCGTGATTGATCCGGAGGGGAATCTCATTGATGGTGAACTTACGGAGGAGGGAGAGATAGTTGGGGTACAGGTGGAACTAAGTTGTGATACTTATAAAGAATTGTACAGCTTTTCTTTTATGGCATATCCGAGAGAATTGTCCCTTCAGGAACAGCTGATTCAGGCGATTGAGGAAGCGATAGGCGACCAGCAGGAGAAGAGGGGGGAGGAATATATTACTTTACCGACAGAGGTGAACGGAACATCTCTTCTCTGGAGGGAGGCAAAGAGTCATTTGGTATTAAAGATCCTGTTTCTGGAGGGGCTGATCCTGCTCCTTTTTCCGATGATCAAAGTTCAGAGGAAAAGGAAGGAGAAAAAGGAAAGGGATACAAGGCTGCTCTGGGATTATCCGGAGATGGTCAGCAAATTGGCGGTTTTAGTGGGCGCGGGGATGTCGGTAAAGCAGGCATGGAATAGAATTTCCGCTCGATACTCTGAAAAAATGCAAAAAAATATAGGAGAAAGATCAACGGCATATGAGGAAATGATAAGGACAAGCCGGGAAATAGCGGATGGTGAAAGTGAACGCATTGCATACGAAAAGTTTGGCGAAAGGACAGGACTTTATCCATATCATAGGCTTGTCCGCCTCCTGATACAAAATCAGCAGAAGGGAACCGGAGGACTATGTGAGCTTTTAGGTCAGGAGTCGGAGACTGCGTTTGAGGAGAGGCGCCTGCTTGCGCGAAAATTGGGTGAAGAGGCAGGGACAAAGATGTTATTTCCCCTCATGATGATGATGGTAATTGTCATGGCTATTATATTGATGCCTGCAATAGTTGGATTTATTGGATGAAAGGAGAAAATTATGTTTGGATTTAATAAATTTTTAAAAGAGGAAGATGGGATTGGAGTGGTAGAACTGATACTTATTTTGGTGGTTTTGATTGGTTTGGTGTTGATTTTTAAAAAACAGTTGGTTTCACTGGTCAACAGTATTTTTGAAAATATTACCTCTCAGGCGGGATCGGTATAGATGGAGGGGGATAAGAGGGGAAGCATGACAATTTTTGCGGCATTAAGCCTCATGCTCGTTGCGGCTTTTTTGTTTGTGCTGCTGGAGGCAGGGCGGGCGGCGGAAATGCAAAAGCTTGCCAAAATAAACACGCAATCGGTTCTGGAATCTGTATTTGCAGGGTACGAGAGCGCCCTGTGGGATACATACCACCTGTTGGCATTTGATGCATTTGTGTCCGGGGATTTAGCATTTTCGGGAAGAGAAACGGAGGTGACGGCTTTGTCCAATGAAAATCTCGAGCCGATCGCCCTGGGAGAAAATTTTTATGGCAATAATCTGCTGCAAATAAAGGCAGTAGAGGCGGATTTTAGCCAATACCGGTATCTTACGGACGAAGAAGGAACGGCATTCGAGGCTGCCGTGGCAGCATATATGAGAAGTAATCTGCCGTTTGAAGCGGCGCAGCAGATATTTGGGCAATATGAAGCGGTATCCGGGCTTTTACAGGAGGATGGAAGCGGTGCGTCCATCGAGGATGCGCTTAGCGGGCTTGAGGATGTATTAGATACAAATTTAGATGAAACGGAGGAAATTGCGGGCGGACAGGAAGATCCATCCATATCTGATGTGGAAGCTCTCGCCGAGAATCCGCTTGAGGTGGCGGCAAAACTGCAGAATATGGGAATATTGGAACTGGTGATAGAGGATACCTCTAAGGTTTCTGCCGCGGCTGTCAGCCTTGATAAAACCGTTTCCCATCGAACCCTCCAGAGCGGAAGCTGTACCGAACAGCTGGAGAACAGCTGGCTTGACTATGTTCTAATGCAGCAATATCTGGTGAAGTATATGGGAAGCTATACAAATGCGAAGGAGAATCGCGCCCTTTCCTATGAACTGGAATATCTGATATGTGGCAATGCAAGTGATGTGGAAAACCTAAAGGGAACGGTAAATTGGCTGATACTGGTTCGAGAGGCGGCAAATCTTCTATATCTGTTGACTGATGCGGAAAAACAGAATGAGGCGCTCGAGATTGCCACTATCATTGCGGCGGTATTGACGCATCCGGAACTTGCTGAGGGGATAAAGTCGACGATTCTTGCAGTATGGGCATACGCTGAAAGTATTATGGATCTCCGCGCCCTGCTGGATGGCGACAAGATTCCCTTGCTGAAAAATTCTTCTACATGGACATCCGACATATGGCATCTTGCCACATCGCTATCCTCCTTTGGAAAGGCTAAATCAAGTGAGACAGGCTTAAGTTACAGTTCCTACGCCGGACTGCTTTTATTCTTTCAGGGTGAAAGCAGTCTGGCATTCCGGGCAATGGACGTGATTGAGGCGGCCGTACAAAAACAGGAGGGGCATGAAAGCTTTTACATGGATCACATGGTCATTGATGCAGAGCTTAACATCAGATATGAGTATCACACGGTATTTTTCGGTATGGAAGGCTTGACGGAAGGAAAGGACAGATACTATTCAATTATTGATTCTGCGTGGTATTCATATAGAAAGGCGGGTGCATAGGGGTGTCTCTTTGTGGTGTGAATAGGGCACAGTCAAATTCTGTTAGGAAACCTCTCTCAAAGTACGCATGTCCGATCCTGGTTAACGATTTGACCAAAGAGGCGCCCCTGTGCACCCGCCGAGGGTCCTTTACGCTGGAAGCGGCTGTCATACTGCCGTTAGTGGCAGCTTTTTTGGCAATGATATTGATGTTTTTCCGGGTGCTTCAGGTAGAAACGGAGGTGTACAGCGCACTTTCCTATGCAAGCAGAAAAACTGCGGCAATGATTCTGGCAGAGGACAGCGAGACCGCAGAACTTGCAATGGCGGAGGTCTATTTCAGACATGCTCTTGCAGAATATGAACTGCCCGAAAATTATGTAAAGGGCGGAAACTATGGAATTTCGCTGATTAATTCGGATTTTTCCGGAGAATATGTCTGTCTCAAAGCGGTCTATCAGATTTCCTTTCCAATCCATTTTTTTACAATTGAAGGTATTTCTATTTATCAGGAAAGTAAAAGCAGAAAATGGACAGGAAGCGATGGCAGCGCCGGGGAGGATGATCCGTGGGTATATGTGACAGAGACAGGAAGCGTGTATCATGTTACAACAAAATGCAGTTATCTGGATTTATCCGTGCAAAGTGCGAATTATGCGGAAATTCAAGGTATAAGAAACAAAAATGGACACAAATACTACGCGTGTGAGCTGTGCGCGGCAGAAATTTCGCCGCCCGGATTGGTATATATAACGGATTATGGAACTGTCTATCACATGAATATGGATTGCAGGGGACTAAAGCGTACAATCTATCAAGTTAGATTGTCGGAGGTCGGCGATAAAGCTGCCTGTTCAAAATGCGGGGTAAATTAAAAGCGAAAGAGGGAGAAGAAGGAATGATATGGGCGAAGACGTGTCTTGAGCTTAGCGGTCTGCTTATTAACGGGGCGCTGGATGTTAAGAGAAAGCAGATTTCCCTGTGGGTGACAGTAATATATGGCGGTGTTGGGATCTTATGGCACATTTATTTCGGTACGATGACTTGGCAGTTTGCAATTTCCCTTGTTCCGGGCATTTTTTGTCTGATTGCGGCATGGGTGACGAAAGAACGGGTCGGCTACGGGGATGGCTATTTGCTGCTTGCGACGGGGTGTTATCTGGAATGGGGGGATATGTTGCTGCTGTGCATGATAGCGGTCATATCCGCCGGTATCTGGGCGCTCATTCTGTTTGTGTTTTTCCATAAGGGAAAGGACTACGAGATACCGTTTGTCCCGTTTCTGTTGATTGGATATATGGCGGGGAGGTGGCTGGTATGAGGTGCAGACAAAAGGGAAGTTATACGGTGGAGGCTGCTATGATTGTTCCAATATTGCTTTTTGTTATGGCTCTTGGAATGAAAATGGGTCTGGTACTATATCGGGAAATCATAGATGAAAATGAGGTACAGATGGTAGAAGGGCTATGGGAAGTGGAGGACTTTTATAGAAATCATTGGTTAAAGGAGGCGTTAGGTGATGAATGAAGAAGTGATTTATGAAAGAAATCTAATGGGAAGCTATATGAAATTGCCGGCGGATGAAAAGACAGATTTTGATGAGAAAATGCTGCTTCGCAGAAAGATTCAGGGGCTGCTTGCGATGGAAAAATGTTTTTTGGATCGGGGAGGACAGTATTGGTATGATATATCAGGAAAACAGTCGCTGGAGACCTATTGCCGTATTAGGAATATCGGGATTGAATTTGTGGAACATATGATTGAGAGTATATGCAATGAGGTAGAAATACTGGATCGAAACCTGATTAATGCAGACTGTCTGCTGTTGGGCGCGGATCAGATATTTGTAACAAATCAGAATCAGGAGGTCGTTTTTGCCGCATATCCCAGAGAAAAGGTATCGATTTCCGTGCAATTCCAACAGTTAATGGAATATTTGCTCACAAAGATCGATCATAAGGATCAGGAAGCGGTACAAATGGCATATGGGCTTTACGAAAAGACGCTGGATGAGGGATACAATATTATGGATGTTCGGGATTCCATTATAGAATCAAGAAGAAAAATGGTTCGGGATACTACACAGGAGGGGACAGCAGATCATGAGGAAGCATATAGTAAGCTTCCGGAATGTGATTCAGAAAAGAATATGCCCTCACAGGTGAATAGCATGCAGGCGGAATCGGATCATGGGGAATACAACGGAAGGCTGAAGGAGTTGTACCGGCAAATGCTGGAGATCTGGGGAAATTGGAGGGAGACGCTAGGACAGATCATTCCGAAAAGAAAGCAGGAGAGGCCGGAGGTGATTTATCCGGAGGAGGACTCCGTTATTTTGGAGGAGAAGCCGGCAAGTCATCCCACAATTTGTTTGTCGGATTACAGAATCCATCCGGAAGGAATGCTATTATATGAAGGATATGAAAATTTTCAGAATATCCGGCTGCGGTCATCCGTTTCCATGATCGGAAAGGGGAAAGATGTGGACGTAGAGATTGAGAGGGAGACGATAAGTCATTATCATGCGCAGATTGATTGTCAGGAACAGGAATATTATATTGAAGACTTAAATTCCACAAACGGAACTTATGTCAATGAAAATATGTTATCCTATAAGGAAAGGAGGCAGCTAAAGAGCAACGATATCATTCGTTTTGCGGATGTGAAATTCCGATTTGTATAATTGCATTTTGAGTGGAAAGAATTTATACTACTTCCATAGAAAGATAAGGTAACTTTGAATGGATACGGAAACTCTGCAATGGATTCGGAAAAATTATATAACGATTGGGATTTTAGCAGCCAATGTATTCGTGTTTCTTGTACTTGAAATCATGGGGGATACGGAAGATCCGGCCTTTATGATAGAGCATGGGGCGATGTATCCACCCCAAATTTATGGCAGGCATGAGTTTTGGAGATTTATTACGGCGGCTTTTATGCATTTTGGTTTTATACATCTATTGAATAATATGGTAGTTTTTCTATGCGCGGGACCGATTTTGGAGGAAGCCTTAGGGCATTTAAAATATATTATTCTGTACTTTCTTGCCGCAGCGGGCGGAGGGGTTCTTTCATTTACGGAGATGTACCTGTCTCAAGAATATGCGGTTTCCGCAGGGGCGTCAGGCGCTGTTTTTGGAGTAATCGGGGGACTTCTCTGGGTGGTGCTTAGAAACAGGGGAAGGTATAAGACGCTGAACACCAGAGGCATCCTATTTATGATTGCGCTTTGTCTTTATTACGGAATCAGTACTGCCGGAGTTGACAATTGGGGGCACGTTGGAGGGCTTGTTACGGGTTTTGCACTCAGTACTATTTTATACCGCAGAAATAAGCAAAAGGATTGATTTTAAAGCAAAAAATCAATATACTGTTTTATAGAAGAAACAAGCTTTGGTGAGGTATAGCTATGAAGATTAATGTGTATTATGGTGGGCGGGGGCTTTTAGATGATCCGACGCTTTATGTATTGGGTAAGATGGAAGAGGTCTTGAATGAGCTTCGCGTGAATGTCACCCGGTATAATATCTACGAGCATAAAAATGAAATTGCAACGCTTCCCCAGACATTTAAGGACGCGGATGGTATTATTCTTGCAACTACTGTGGAATGGCTGGGAATTGGCGGATATATGCAGCAGTTTCTTGATGCATGCTGGCTGTACGGCGACAAGGAAAGAATGAAGGAAACCTATATGCAGCCAATAGTTATGTCGACCACATATGGCGAGCGCGAGGGTGAACTTACGCTGATGAATGCCTGGGAGATTTTAGGAGGTCTGCCATGTTCCGGATTGTGCGGGTATGTGGAGGATCTTGCGACCTTTGAGATGAATGAGGATTACAGACTCATTATTGAGAAAAAGGCAGAAAATTTATATCGGACCATTTCCCAGAAGATGAAGAGTCTGCCCACCAGCAATTTGGCGATCAAACAGAATGTTCTGCGCACACAGCAGCTGAATCTGACGCCGCAGGAGAGCGAACAGTTATCAGAATATGTATCTGATGATACCTATGTAAGAAAGCAGAAGGAGGATCTGGAGGAACTTGCAAGCATGTTTAAGGATATGCTCGGACAGGTGAAAAAGGATGAGGAAACTCCGTACATTGCAGATATGCAGTCACATTTTGTACCACAGGAGGATTTTGCCGCAACTTACTCCATCAATATCAATGGCTGTAAAAAACCTCTTTATATAGCGGTTTCGGGAAGCAATTTAGTAATCCATTACGGACAGGAGGAAAATATTGATGTATATGCAAAGACTTCCGCGGAGATCATGCAGTCCATCATTGAGGGAAGGATGACCTTCCAGAGAGCTTTCATGACCGGAGAAATGACCGCAAAGGGCAACTTTAAGACACTTCGGACATTAGATCAGATTTTTCGTTTTGAGTAGGCTGATCCGGAAGTTCAATTGTAAAGGTTGAGCCGCAGCCCAATGTGGAGTGTACGGTGATCGTTCCGCCATGGGCTTCCACAATCCCCTTGGTGATGGAAAGTCCAAGACCGCTGCCCTTTTCTTTTTGCGTATAAAACGGGACGAACAACTGCTCCTTGACCTCCTCCGACATGCCGGGGCCATTGTCGGTCACTTCAAAGAACAGGGAGCTTCCCTCATAGTAAGTGCGGACGGTGAGTTTGGCATCATTATCCGATGCTTCCGCAGCATTTTTGATAAGATTCAGAAGGGCCTGATGAATTCTAAGGGGATCAAAATATCCCTTCGGAAGATTGGACGCGATATCAAAGACTGCAAAAGAATCATCCAAAAAGAGAGTATGAGTGGAAAGGCGCAGATTTGCAAGAAAATCATAGAGATCCACAAAATCTTTCTTTGGATTTTCGCATAGTCCGTCTTTTGATACATCCAGTATCAAAGACTGGAGATTTGATACATCTGCCATTGTATCTTTCCAATAGGAAAATTCCATGACCTCCGGGTGTTGTTTCTGGATAAGCTGAAGAGAACTCCCGATGACGGATATTACATTTTTGATTTCGTGAAATAAACGCTGATAATTCTCATTGCTTAGCATGGTAACGCCTCCGATTTATCATGAGTTTAGCATGGGGCAAAGAAAAGTGCAACGGGATTTTTTCGCTATAATTCGACAAAAAAACAGAAGGAGACTATAAATATGAAAAACAATGATTGTATTTTTTGTAAACTTGCGAATGGAGAGATTCCTACAAATGCAATTTATGAGGATAATGATTTTAAGGTTATTCTGGATGCAAGCCCTGCTGCAAAGGGGCATGCTCTGATCCTTCCGAAGGAGCATTTTGCCAATATCTATGAGATTGATAGTGATATACTTGGAAAGGCGGCAAAATTGGCACAGAGGATCATAGTACATGAGACAAAGGTATTGGGCTGCGAAGGCTATAACCTTGTTCAGAACAATGGCGAAGTGGCAGGGCAGACGGTGTTCCACTTCCATATGCATTTGATTCCGAGATATGAAAAGGAGAATAATGCGGGAGTGCTGCAATGGAATCATAAGGAATACAGCGAAGAGGAATTTGCCCAGATCTGTCAGGAAATGGCATTATAAAAGAAAAAGCGCCGCGGGGATAATGGAACTGTATCCGTTTCCGCGGCGACGGTATCTTTTATTATTTGCTTTCAGATTCGATCAATTTGAGGATGGTTCCGATGGAATCCATCTGCCCGCTTTCAGCCATGGCCTTCTGATATGACTTTCGATTGGAATATACGTTGTGAACTGCATTTAAAAGCACATCTGCCGTTAAAGTTTCCTCTTGGATTACATAGGAAAATCCCTGCTTTCTAAAAGAGTTAGCATTTAAAATCTGATCTCCGCGGCTGGCGGCGGCGGACAGGGGGATCAAAATATTTGGCTTGTGCAGGGCAAGGAGCTCGCATATGGAGTTGGCTCCGGCTCTTGAGATCGCAAGGTCAGCAAGGGCGAACATATCCGGCAGTTCATCGCTTGCATATTCAAATTGCGCATATCCGGTATATCCTGTCAGCTTGTCATCAAGATTGCCCTTTCCGCAAAGATGTATCAAATAGAAATCTTTTAGAAGCTCCGGCAGGATTTGGCGGACAGAATCATTGATGATTTTGGAGCCTGAACTTCCCCCTATGATAAGAAGAACCGGTTTTTCCGCGTCAGGAAAATTGCAAAATGAACGTGCGTTTGCCGCATTTCCGTGAAAAAGTTTTTGACGGATGGGTGAGCCCGTGAGAACTGCTTTGCCCTGCGGAAGATATTTCATAGTTTCGGGAAAGTTGCAGCATACCTTTTTCGCGCCGCGGATTGCAATTTTGTTTGCGAGTCCCGGGGTGATATCGGATTCATGGATGATTGCCGGGATCTGGCAATGGCTTGCGGCAAGAACAACCGGAACGGAGACAAAACCGCCCTTGGAGAACACGATATCCGGTTTTAGTTTTTTCATCAGGGAGACCGCCTGTCCGTAGCCCTTTAGAACTTTAAAGGGATCAGAAAAGTTTTTCCAGTCAAAGTATCTGCGAAGTTTCCCGGAGGAAATTCCATAATACGGAATATTCTGTGCCTCAATCAATGCTTTTTCCATACCGGTGTAAGAACCTATATAAGTAATTTCATAGCCGGCCTCCTTTAAGGCGGGCATTAATGCAATGTTTGGTGTAACATGGCCAGCCGTTCCGCCGCCGGTCATTACGATTTTTTTCATAGCGCTGTCCTTTCTATGTAGGAATACCATCTATTTTATATTATACTCCAAGGCTGAAAAGTCAAGAAAGATTAAATGGAAAATACCATGTCGAAACAGGAGACAATTTGCGGCGAAAAAATGGGCTTATCCACTTTTTAAATTTCTTTCTTTTCATTATAATATGTTTGAAAGGAAGGACGGTGAGACATATGAAGGAGTTATTGTCATTTGGTCAGGAGAATCTCGGATTAGCGCTTTTAGTATTGGATGTGCTGCTTTTCATCCTGGCATTGACTGCCATACATAAGATTAATAGAACTAAAAAAAAGCTCGACCATATCACGGGTGCGGTAGAAGGCTATCTCGCGGCAGTACTGTCGGATGAGGAGCAGTCTGAGGAACCGATTCCGGAGAGGATGCTGCATGCGGAAAATCAGAACGGAGGATATCATTCAAAGGAAGAGGAGCAAAATCGCTTGATTTCTGCGGTTTTACAAGAAATTTTTCCTTGATAATTGAAAGTTGCTTTGCTACAATTACTTTGCGATATATAACGCAGTATAAACACAAAGGAGCGAGGACATGAGTAAAGTAGTATTTGACTATTCAAAAGCATCTGCATTTATTAGCGGCGAAGAAGTTTCTTATATGGAGAAACTGGTTGCTGATGCAAAAGAGCAGTTAGTATCTAAGACAGGAGCAGGAAATGATTTTCTGGGATGGATTGACCTTCCGGTAGATTATGACAAAGAAGAGTTTGCAAGAATTAAGAAGGCAGCGGAGAAAATCCAGTCAGATTCGGAAGTTTTGATCGTAATCGGTATCGGCGGCTCTTATCTTGGAGCAAGAGCGGCCATTGAATTTTTGAGACACGGTTTTTATAACAATCTTACAAAGGAAGTGCGTAAGACACCGGAGATCTACTATGCGGGCAATAGCATCAGCGGAACCTATTTAAAGGGATTGCTTGATGTTGTAGGGGACAGGGATTTTTCCGTAAATATTATCTCTAAGTCCGGTACTACAACAGAGCCGGCAATTGCATTCCGCGTATTTAAGGAAAAGCTTGAGCAGAAATACGGCAAGGAGGGCGCGGCGAAGCGTATCTATGCGACAACGGATAAAGCCAGAGGCGCATTAAAGAACCTTGCGACCGAGGAGGGATATGAGACATTTGTAGTTCCGGATGATGTAGGGGGACGTTTCTCTGTACTTACGGCAGTAGGTCTTCTCCCGATTGCAGTCAGCGGCGCCGATATTGACAAATTGATGGAAGGTGCGGCAGAGGGAAGAAAGCTTGCGCTAGAGCAGGATTTTGCTTCAAACGACGCCTTGCAGTATGCGGCAATCCGAAATATTTTACTGCGCAAGGGAAAAACCATTGAGGTTCTTGCAAACTATGAGCCTGCCTGCCATTATGTATCCGAGTGGTGGAAACAGTTATATGGAGAGAGCGAAGGCAAAGATCAGAAGGGTATTTTCCCAGCATCGGTTGATCTGACAACGGATCTTCATTCTATGGGTCAGTTTATCCAAGACGGCGCGCGCCTGATGTTCGAGACTGTGCTTAACATTGAGTCTTCGCGGGAAGAGATCGTGATCAACAAGGAGCCGGTAGATTTGGATGGGCTTAATTACCTTGCGGGAAAGAATATGGATTTTGTCAACAAGAGCGCGATGAATGGAACGATCTTAGCTCATACAGATGGCAATGTTCCGAATCTTATGATAAAGATTCCGGAGCAGAACGAATTTTATCTTGGTGAATTGTTCTACTTCTTTGAATTTGCAGTCGGTGTCAGCGGTTACTTACTTGGCGTAAATCCGTTCAATCAGCCGGGTGTTGAAAGCTATAAGAAAAATATGTTTGCACTTTTTGGAAAGCCGGGTTTTGAGGACGCCAGAGAAGAACTTTTAAAGAGACTTTAGGAAATATTTGACAAAAATATTAAGCTTTGATATAATCTCCTGCGTAATAAATTTGTAATATTTATCACATAATATTAATAATGTGTATAAAAAGAGAATTTATTATGTAATATTGGAGGTATGTATGAAGCAAAACAGGAAGTGGATAGAGAGTGCAGCAGTTGTTTTATTGGCAGCAGCCTTGTCTATTACGGCAGTTTTAACCAATGATACCGCTGGAATAAAGAGTACGGCAGAGGAGGAAACAGCAGAGGTTCTTACGGAAAAGGAGACTTGTGCAGGGGTTGCGCTGGTTCTCGCGGGATACGAAAATGCTGCTTTCGACGATCTGGAATATACGGTTTCCGTGCAAAGAGAGGATGCCGGATTGGTATCTGCATCCGAGGAAGAGGTAAAAGAAGAGCTTTCCGCGGAGGAGGCAGAATGGCAGAATTATCTGATGGCGGATGTACAGGAAGCCATGAATGTCCGCGCGGAGGCAAGCGAGGAGTCCGAGATTGTGGGTAAGCTCCATAAAGGCGATCTTGCGACAATCCTGGAGGCCGGAACCGAATGGACAAAGATATCGTCCGGCAATGTAACCGGATATGTCAAAAATGAGTATTGCGTATTTGGAAGCGACGCGTATGCTTATGCATTAGAAAATTGTGATACCGTTGCAATTGCTTTAACAGGCGGTCTTCGTATCCGCAGCGATCAGTCCACAGAGGCTGGCGTTATAAAGACTGTCGCAGAGGGAGATACGATCATAGTTGATACAACTGCCGAGACGGAGGATGGATGGGTAGCGGTTCGCCATAATTCCAATACCTACTATGTCAGCGCTGAGTATGTGGAGGTTAAGCTTAGTACCGGAACGGCAATGACCGTGGAGGAGGAAGCGGCCGCTAAGGCAGCGCAGGAAAAGGCACAGGCGGCGGCAAGTGAAAGCCAGGTTGAAAGCTCAGGAACCGTTCAGGGAACATCCCTTGCGGCAACAGTCGATGAGACTACGCTTCTTGCAGCAATTATTCAATGCGAGGCAGGGAATCAGTCCTATGAATGTCAGCTGGCAGTCGGTGCAGTTGTTGTGAATCGTGTAAAAAGTTCATCCTATCCGGATACAATCTATGATGTCATTTATCAGAAATCACAGTTTGGTCCGGCATCCTCAGGGGTATTGGATAGACGCCTTTCCAACGGTGTAAGCCAGACTGCATATGATGCGGCTGTGGCAGCGCTTGCAGGGGAGGATAATACCGCAGGAGCAACCCGCTTTAAGCTGGCATCCTCAGGTCATTCAGGAACCGTGATCGGGGCATTGGTTTTCTATTAATTTGAAAAAACTATGTATGGAGCATTTTTCGGAAATCCCTGTTTGGGATGGGCGAAGGATGCTTCATTTTATTTGTCCCGAAAGTTCTCTTCGGCGAAGATAAAGGGAAGAGAACTTTTTTGATCATACGCTTCGCAATGATTAATATCTTGAAGCCGCGCCGTAAATAATGTACAATGTCGATAGACATTGTAAAGCGGAAATGCGGATGTGAATCGATACTGTGTACAATGTGCGCACGCGCATGATAGAGGTGCGCGAAGGTTTTCAGGGAGGAAAGGGCAATGAACTTAAAGGGACGTAATTTTTTAAAACTGATGGATTATACCCCGGATGAGATCCGCTATCTGATTGATCTGTCCGCGGAATTAAAGGAAAAGAAAAAGAAAGGAATCCGTCACGATGATCTGGCAGGAAAAAATATCGCATTGATTTTTGAGAAGACCAGCACCAGGACCAGATGTTCTTTTGAAGTGGCAGCGCATGATCTTGGAATGCACGTGACTTATCTTGATCCAAGCGGTTCCCAGATTGGGAAAAAGGAGAGCATTGCGGATACCGCCCGTGTACTTGGCAGGATGTTTGACGGAATTGAGTATAGGGGCTTTGGGCAGGACATTGTTGAGGAGCTTGCGGAGCATGCCGGAGTACCGGTATGGAATGGTCTTACAAATGAATTTCATCCGACACAGATGATCGCGGACATGTTGACGATCCGGGAGCATATTGGTCATCTGGAAGGCGTAAAGTTGGTATATATGGGCGACTCCCGTTATAATATGGGAAATTCCCTGATGGTCACATGTGCAAAGCTTGGAATGAATTTTGTGGCATGTACCGACAAAAAATATTTTCCGGATAGCGAATTAGTATCCTATTGTGAAGGCGTGGCAAAAGAAACCGGAGCTGTAATTACATTGACGGAGGATGTTGCGGAAGCGACAAAGGGTGCGGATGTTATTTATACTGATGTCTGGGTTTCCATGGGGGAGCCAGAGGAGGTATGGGCCGAGAGAATTTCGGAGCTTTCTCCCTATCAGGTAAATGCTAAGGCGTTTGAAAACGCAAAGCCGTCCGCAATCTTCATGCATTGTCTGCCGGCTTTTCATGATCTGAAAACAACGATCGGCAGGCAGGTTTATGAGAAATTCGGACTTTCTGAGCTGGAGGTAACGGACGAAATATTCGAAAGCAAACGCTCGGTGGTATTTGATGAGGCAGAGAACCGAATGCATTCCATCAAAGCGATTATGAGGGCTACATTATCTGAATAAAGGGATGAACAGATGAAAACAGAGATACTTGCAATGCTCCGCGGGACGGACGGATATGTGTCCGGTCAGGAGCTGTGCAATAAATTTGGAGTGTCGCGGACTGCTGTGTGGAAGGTGATCAATCAATTGAAGGAAACCGGATATGAGATTGAAGCCGTTTCCAATAAAGGTTATCACCTGATTTCTGTACCGGACGTGATGAATGAAACGGAGTTAAAGAGCATTCTGAATACGTCATGGGCAGGGCAGGAATTGTTCTATTATGACAGTATTGATTCTACAAATACAAAAGCAAAGGAACTGGCAGAGCAGGGGTATCCCGGCGGAACCCTTGTTGTCGCGGATCAGCAGATTGCCGGGCGCGGCAGAAGGGGCAGAAGCTGGGACTCTCCCTCCGGAAGCGGCATTTTTATGACGCTTTTGTTAAAACCGGATATCAACCCGAATCATGCATCCATGCTCACGCTTGTAGCAGCGCTTGCTGCGGCCAAGGCCATCTCCGAGGTGACCGGGAGACAGGCAGGGATTAAATGGCCGAATGATATTGTATTGAATGGGAAAAAAATCTGCGGGATACTGACAGAGATGAGCGCACAATTTGATTATATAAATCATATTGTGATCGGTATCGGGATCAATGTGCATACGGAAGAATTTCCGGAGGAACTTAGAGAAACCGCAAGCTCTCTGCTGCTGGAGTGCGGCAGACATTTCCACCGCGCGGATATTATTGAAAAAACATTGGAGTATTTTGAACAGTATTATGCGGTTTTCCTTGAGACTGAGGATTTGAGCGGTCTGATACGGGAATATAATGCAATTCTTGTGAATATACAAAAAATGGTTAAGGTATTGGATCCGAAGGAACCATATGAAGGAAAGGCGATGGGCATTACACCTAAAGGGGAGCTGATTGTTGACACATGGGAATCCAGAAAGCTTGTGTCAAGCGGTGAGGTCTCTGTAAGAGGAATTTACGGATATGTATAATGAGGAACATGGAGTCGTGCTTTGCGCGGCAAATGCGTATAAACAAAAATATTATCTGAACGACAATTTTCGGGAGATTCCGGAATCCATAAAGGAAGAGCTGCAGATCATGTGCGTGCTATTTACCGAGGATGTTGGCGGTATTTTGGAATTAGTCTATGATGAGGATGGGGAGCTGGAATTTCGCACATCCTATGAGGAGAATGATTTTTTCTATGACGAAATCGGAAGCGTATTAAAGATTAAGCAGTATCGTAATCAGAAGCGGGATCTGCTGGAGGCGCTGGAAAGCTATTATAAGGTCCGGTTTTTAGGAGAGGGATTGGATGAAAAATAGGATACAGTCTCTCTTGATCGGAGGGGTGAGTCTGCCGAACAATTTAATACTGGCTCCTATGGCAGGCGTAACGGACCTGCCATTTCGCTTGCTATGCAAGGAGCAGGGGGTGGGGCTGGTGTGCATGGAGATGGTCAGCGCAAAGGCTATCTTGTACAAGAACCGCAATACGGAGGCGCTTCTGACCATTGACCAAAGGGAGCGCCCGGTGTCATTGCAATTGTTTGGTTCCGATCCGGAAATCATGGCGGAGATTGCCCGTCAGATTGAGGACCGGCCCTTTGATATTCTGGATATCAACATGGGATGTCCGGTGCCGAAGGTGGTTAATAATGGGGAAGGTTCCGCCCTTATGAAAGATCCGAAGCTGGCGGGAAGGATTATTGAAAAAGTGGCGGGGGCGGTAAAGAAGCCCGTAACGGTAAAGATACGTAAGGGTTTTGATGATGAGCATGTCAACGCGGTGGAGATAGCGAAGATTGCGGAAGCCTCCGGAGCTGCGGCGGTTGCGGTACATGGCAGGACAAGAGCGCAATATTATTCCGGAAAGGCAGATTGGGATATTATCCGGCAGGTGAAGGAAGCGGTTTCGATTCCGGTAATCGGGAATGGGGACTTAAGAACTGCGGAGGATGTGATCGCTATGCAGCAGCAGACCGGCTGCGACGGATTCATGATCGCACGGGGCGCGCAGGGGAATCCCTGGATATTCCGTCAGATACTTCACTATTTTGAGACCGGCGAACGGCTTCAAAAGCCCGCGCTTGCCGAGATGTCGGCAATGATCCTCCGGCATGCCCGGATGATGATCGAGTATAAAGGGGAATATACCGGTATGCATGAAATCCGCAAGCATGCGGCATGGTATACCGGCGGATATCCGAATTCCGCACAATTTCGAGGAAAGATCAATGAGGTGGAGACCTATGAGGAACTGGAAAAGCTCTTGACATGGCTTCTGTGATCCGCTATAATACCTTAGTTAAACTAGGCGGTTCATACTAAATAAAATATAAAAAGAGAAGGGTAAAAAGCATGGATAAGAAAAATATTTTGACCTATGAGGGTCTGAAAAAACTGGAAGATGAATTGGAGGACTTAAAAGTAGTAAAGCGTAAGGAGGTTTCCCAGAAAATTAAGGAAGCCCGCGAACAGGGAGACTTATCAGAGAATGCGGAGTACGATGCCGCAAAGGATGAGCAGCGCGATATTGAAGCGCGTATTGAGCAGTTGGAAAAGATTTTGAAAAACGCTGAAGTTGTGGTAGAAGAAGAGGTTGACTTAGAGACCATCAGTATCGGCTGCAAAGTAAGAATACTGGATTGCGAATATGATGAGGAATTAGAGTATAAGATCGTAGGATCAACGGAAGCAAACAGCTTAAAGGGAAAGATATCCAATGAATCTCCGGTGGGAAAAGCACTTCTCGGAAAGAAGGTAGGGGATGAAATTTCTGTGGAGACACAGGAGGGAGAACTGAAATACAAGGTTTTGGAGATTCAGAGATCGAACACACAATAAGAGCGTAATTTGGAGGAAGACATGAGTCAGGAGAATAATGCGAACAATAATGGCGCACTCCAGCAGGATATGAATCAGCTGCTTAAGGTTCGCCGTGAAAAATTACAGGATTTACAGGAAAACGGCAGGGATCCGTTTGTCATCACGAAGTATGATGTGACACATCACAGCACAGACATTAAGGAAAATTATGATGAGCTTGAGGGGAAGGAAGTTGCCCTTGCAGGACGTATGATGTTCAAACGTGTCATGGGTAAAGCGTCTTTCTGTAATATTCAGGATTTGAAGGGAAGCATTCAGGCTTATGTTGCGAGAGACAATATAGGGGAAGAACTGTATAAGGATTTTAAGAAGTATGATGTGGGAGATATATTAGGAATCCGCGGAACCGTATTTACCACAAAGACAGGGGAGATTTCTATCCATGCAGAGGAGGTTACGCTTTTATCAAAGAGTCTCCAGATCCTGCCGGAAAAATATCACGGACTGACGGATACGGATATCCGTTACCGCCAGAGATATGTGGATCTTATCATGAATCCGGAAGTAAAAGAGACTTTTGTTAAGCGTTCCCTGATCATAAAGGAAATTCGTAATTTCTTAGACGGGCGTGGTTTCATGGAAGTTGAGACGCCAATGCTTGTATCCAACGCAGGAGGGGCGGCAGCAAGACCCTTTGAGACACATTACAATGCACTTAACGAAGATGTAAAGCTTCGCATTTCACTTGAGCTCTACTTGAAGCGGCTGATTGTCGGAGGCTTGGAGCGCGTATATGAAATCGGCCGGGTATTCCGCAACGAGGGTGTAGATACCCGCCATAACCCGGAATTTACCCTTATGGAGTTGTATCAGGCATACACCGATTATGAGGGAATGATGGAACTGACGGAGAGCATGTTCCGTTATCTCGCGGAAAAAGTATGCAAAACCACTAAGATCACGTATAATGGCATCGAAATCGATCTTGGAAAGCCATTCGAGCGTTTGACTATGAACGAGGCGATCAAGAAATACACGGGAATTGATTTTGATACGGTCGAGGATGCGGCAGCGGCTAAGAAGCTGGCCGATGAGCATCATATTGAATATGAAGAGCGCCATGGCAAGGGCGATATCATTAATCTGTTTTTTGAAGAGTTTTGCGAGAAGGAACTGGTTCAGCCCACCTTTATTATGGATCATCCCCTGGCAATCTCTCCGCTTACCAAAAAGAAGCCCTCCGACCCGGAAAAGGTTGAGCGTTTTGAATTATTTATCAACACATGGGAGATGTGCAACGCCTATTCCGAGCTGAATGATCCAATCGACCAGCGCGAGCGTTTTGCCTTGCAGGATGCGGCGGCCGCCGCAGGCGATGACGAGGCGGAGCACACCGATGAGGATTTCCTCAACGCTCTTGAGATTGGTATGCCGCCGACAGGAGGAATCGGATACGGGATTGACCGTCTGGTGATGTTGTTGACCGATTCACCGGCAATCAGAGATGTGCTGCTGTTCCCGACGATGAAAAGCCTTGATAAATAAAGTAGCGTAAATATAGGCTTTCT
>CAYROM010000004.1:0-77052 GCA_964425905.1 uncultured Lachnobacterium sp.
GCCTAATCCGCCTTTAACTCTTGCCATGTCTATATTCCTCCTTAACTATCTTACACGTATGGTAAAATCTTCTTCATATTCTTAACATTCGTACTGTCGGTCATAGCCGGCTTTCTTAAGTTTCTCTTTGTCTTGGCAGATTTCTTTGTTAAGATATGTCTCTTGTAAGCTTTATTTCTCTTTAACTTTCCTGTTCCTGTTACTTTGAAACGTTTCGCAGCCGCTCTGCTGGTTTTCATTTTTGGCATTGTGTATTCCTCCTTAAATGTTATCTTTTTTCCGCAAGCACCATACTGATACTTCTGCCCTCTACCTTAGGCGCTTTCTCCACTACCGCTACATCGGTCAAATTCTGGGCGAAATCATCAAGAATATGCTTACTGTTGTTCATGTGAGCCATTTCACGACCACGGAAACGAAGCGTAATCTTAACCTTGTCTCCCTTTGTCAGAAATTTCCTTGCAGCATTCATTTTGGTATTCAAATCGTTAGCTTCAATATTCGGCGAAAGACGAATTTCCTTTAATTCGATCGTCTTCTGCTTCTTTTTGGCATTCTTTTCCTTACGAGCCTGCTCATAACGATATTTGCCATAATCGATCACCTTACATACAGGCGGCTTTGCATTCGGCGCGATCTTGACAAGGTCAAGTCCTGCCTCATCCGCAATCTTCTGCGCTTCCCTTGCAGAAACGATCCCCATCTGCTCTCCGTCTGCTCCGATCAGCCGAACCTCTTTGTCTCTGATCTGTTCGTTAATCATTAATTCGCTAATGGTCTTGTACCTCCATAAAATAAAAATAGTGGATAGGCAGACTATCCACTATAATCTCTAACACAATCAAAATGTTAAAAATATGAACGCTGAGTCGCCCGATTACGCTCAGGTGAGAGTGGATACTCTACTTGTTTCTAACAACTATTAGAAAATATCACATATATTTGCATATGTCAAGCATTTTAAAAATATTTCTGCCTTCCTAAAAGGAAAGCAGAAATATTTTTATTCTTACTGCAATTCAAACAGATCAAGCAGACTGTACTCAAGATTTGCAAGATCCGAATCGTTCGGTGTATATACATTGTCGATCAGCTCAACACGGATAGTAAGCCTCTGTGTATCCCCATAGGTAGCGCTCTCCAGAGATTCATCCAGACAATCCTTCAATAGTGAGAAAAGATGCTCATAAATTTCATCATCCGAGGGAAATTCCCCGCCGTCCTCGTATGCAGCGTAAAGTTCATCCATATAACTCTGCCCCTTCGTCTCATAGGAGGCCATTACCTCTTCATAGATCTGCATTTGCTGATATTCGATCGTCACAACATAGGAGCCGTCACTCTGCTTTTCTGCATCGCCTACGGTATACTGCACATTTGCATAGATATTTTCAATGGTATCCCGGTAGCCTTCAACCAGATCGTCCGAAAGATTAACTCCCTCGGTTAAGCTCTCGATCTCCAGATCGATTCCCTGCTCATAAAACTCTGCCGCTTCCTCCGCGGTTCCGATCTTCTGGGATACGAACTCTTTGGAATCATTCTTATAGGAATTGTCCAGCAACGCCTTTACATATGCACTTGCATCAAAGGAATTGCCGCAGCCGCTAAGAAGACCTACTGCCAAAACGCAGACAAGTAAAACGGATAACTTTTTCATCAACTTTTTCATTTTCACTACTTCCCTTTCTTTTTCCATTTTTAATAGAAAGAAAAATAACACACCATGAGCTTTTTGTCAATGTTCCTTTTTTATAACGCGTCTATTCTATCGGCTCCGCCGGGATAAAAACCCGCTCCTTTATGGCTTCATGAGGCTTTGGAACCGCCGACTTTGCCTCGTCGCAGAATTGCTTTTGGGAATTGATCAAAACCTTTCCGCGCTTGTCGATCCTCTCGTAATTTCCATCTTCCTGCAAAATCCTTGCCTTTACCGTATCCGCCAGTTCCACCTCCAGAACATGGTACGCCTTCTTCTTAAGTTCCTCCTCCAGAACAGGAAATACGATTTCCACACGCCGATCCAAATTTCTCGGCATCCAGTCGGCGCTTCCCATGTAAATCTCGGAATTGCCGTCATTCTCAAAATAAAAAATGCGGCTGTGCTCCAGAAAGTTTCCGACAATGGAGCGGACGGTAATATTTTCGCTGATCCCCGGAATCCCCACCTTCAGACAGCAGATTCCCCGCACGATCAGATCTACCTTCACCCCGCAGGAGGAAGCCTCGTATAAAACGGCAATGATCCCCGGATCGCAGAGGGAATTCATCTTTGCGATGATTCGTGCATTCCCGCCGTTTTTCGCATTCTTTATCTCTCTGCGGATCAGCTTTACAAATTTATCCCGCAGCCAGTACGGGGCAAGTATCAGTTCATTCCAGTTCCTCGGCTCCGAATAACCGGAGAGCATGTTAAATACCGCAGTTGCATCCTCCCCGATAGACTCCTTGCAGGTAAAGATTCCGCAGTCCGTATACAGCTTTGCCGTGGAGTCATTATAATTTCCGGTTCCAAGATGGACATATCTGCGAATACCGTCCTCCTCCTTCCGGACGACCAGAGCGATCTTGCAGTGGGTCTTCAATCCCACAAGCCCATAGATGACATGGCAGCCTGCCTGTTCCAGCTTTTTCGCCCATACGATATTATGCTCCTCATCAAACCGCGCCTTCAATTCCACGAGCACCGTAACCTGTTTTCCATTCTCCGCCGCCTGCGCAAGGGAACTGATAATCGGAGAATTGCCGCTGACGCGGTAAAGAGTCTGCTTAATGGCAAGTGTCCCCGGATCGGTGGATGCCTGTCGGATAAAGTCAACAACCGGATCAAAGGTCTGGTAGGGATGGTGCAGGAAAATATCCCCCTTGCGGATTGCCTCAAAGATATCCTCCCCCGGCTCGATCTCCGGAACCCGCTGCGGCGTCGGCTGCACATACTTAAGCCTGTCATGTCCTTCAATACTGTACATCTTCATCAAAAAGGTAAGATCGACCGGTCCCGGGATCCTAAAAACATCCTCCTCCGCCACCTTAAGCTTACTCGTCAAAAAGTTCAAAAGCTTTTTATCTATTTTATTTTCCACCTCGAGGCGGATGACCTCTCCCCATTGGCGCATTTTTAATTTGTTCTGAATCTCCTTTAACAGATCCGACGCCTCATCCTCGTCGATCGTCAGATCCGCATTTCTCATGATCCGGTACGGATAGGCACACAAAACTTTATAATTGGAAAAAAGCCTGTCGATGTTTCGCTCAATGATCTGTTCAAGAAGGATAAAGCAATCCGCTCCCTCCTCCCCCGGGATCGGGACAAGGCGCGGAAGCACGCCGGGCACCTGCACCGTCGCAAATACCGTCTCCTCCTTCTCCTCCTTCTCCTCCTTCTTGCCTTTCTTATTGAGAAGGAGCGCCGCAATATTTAAGGATTTGTTGCGGATCAGCGGAAATGGGCGGGACGCATCCACCGCCATTGGGGTCAGCACAGGATATACGCTCTCCATGAAATAGCTGTCCACAAAGGCCCCCTGCTCCTCCGACAGATTCTCATGGGCATCGATCAGACAGATCCCCTCCTTTTTCAACTGGGGAAGAAGGGATCTCATGAACGTATGGTACTGATCCTCCACAAGACTTTTTGTCGCCCGGTTGATCGCCGCAAGCTGCTCTTTTGCCGTCATTCCTGCGATATCCCGCTTTTTATAACCGGCATGTACCATATCTTTTAAGGAAGCCACGCGGACCATAAAAAATTCATCCAGATTTGATGAAGTTATACTGACAAATTTTAAACGCTCCAGAAGCGGGATCGACCTATCCTGTGCCTCGCTTAAAACCCGCTGGTCAAATTTGATCCAGCTAAGCTCACGGTTCTCATAATATCCAGGATCAGAAAAATTAATCTTTGTTTCCATATGCTCCTCCTACTTATAAACACGTTTCGCCTTCAATACCGGCTTCATGCTGAATACGTTTTCAAAATATGCGGTCTTCGCCTCAAACAGAGCCTGCTCCAACGAGATATCCTCCAGCGCGTCCACCGTGATGATCAGATCCCGCTCCTTTAAAGCGATCCGGATATCCTTAAATTTCTGGCGGTGGCTCTGATCCAGCGCGTTTGCGACCCGCAGGATTGCGGACAGCTTTGCGACGGTAAGGAAGCTCTCCTGATCCAGCCCTTCGGAAACCTCCTCGTAATTTCCAAGGGGCAGCGTGTTATATAAAACCGTCATGGCGACCATTTTCCTCTCGTTGTGGGACAATCCCATAATCTCCGAAGCCATTATGATCTCATAGGCGCATTTCGGGCTGTTGGCAAGACTTACATACTTTCCGCAGTCATGCAGAATAACGGCTGTCTCCAGCAGGAGCCGTTCCCTTTTTCCCATCCCATGTACCTTTTTCATCGTATCAAAGATTTTGGTGGAAAGACTGGTGAGCGCTTCGATATGCGGAGAATAGCTCTCATAGTGCCGGGACAGATTCTGGGCCGCAGAGATGATATCCGCATCAAAATCATGGGACATTTTCACAAGGTGGTTTCGCTGTGCATAGTCATAGGTAATCCCGTCGTTGATATTGACCCCCGGAACCCAAACGCTGCCGGAATTCAGATTGCGCACAATACTTTTCACAAGGATCATCGCCGGCACGATAAGCGGATCTCTGTCATTGGGCAGATTCAATTCCCGGCAGATTTCCTCGATACTCTTCTTCTGCAGTTTCTCGATATATTTGAGGAACTTCTCCGCCTTAACGACATTGTCCTCCTGATAGTCTTTGTCAACTCTCCGTGTCAGTTCAAGGCTGTAATCCCCCATAAAGATCATGTTGTCTACGCCGTCTTTCAAATACAATCCCCGCAGCACTTCAATCTTTTTATTGATAAATTCCTCGAGCTCCATCTCGTAATGGAGAAGCGAATGTCCGCGCTCGCAAAAAAGCTCCCTCAGGCGAACGGTTCCGATCTCCAGATGCTGCGTTGTGATCAGCCGTCCCTCGCGAAATACCGTGATCTGGATTCCCGAACCTCCGATATCCACCACCGCTGCGGAGGTCTTTATCATCTTTTCAAATTTTTCCCGGCCTGCGACCGACTTGTATCCGATAAAGCGATACTCGGAATTGCTGATGACCTTAACCTTAAATCCGGTCCTTAAATAGATCTGATGAACAACAAACAGTTCATTTTCCGCATTTCTCAGCGCCGCTGCCGCATAAACCTCACTATACTCCACCCGGTATCCCTTCATGATCGCGGAAAATTCAGACAGGACGTCGCACAGCTCATCTACGCACTCATAACCGATTGCCCCCTTCTGATAGACTTCTCTTCCCAAATCCACCCGGGAACGGATATGATCCACCTCATGGATATTCTTCTTCGGTGATAATTCAAATATTTTCAGGCTCACTTCATACGAACCGATATAAACTGCCCCAAATGTCTGTACTGCCATTGTCCTTTACCCCCTTTTCTGCCACCCTTTAATATGTGCCCAATATCTTAAGGGATGTGGTCTCCTCCGAAAGCCCGCGAAGCGCATTCTGTACCGCGGTATCCTGAAAGGAGCCCTCAAAATCAATAAAAAACCGGTACTCCCAGTTTTTGTCCCTGATGGGACGGGACTGGATATTTGTCATGTTCAGGTTATTGTAGATGAAATGAGAAAGCATATGGTAAAGGGAACCGCTCTCATGGGGAATCTCAAAACATATGCTGATCTTTGCCGCGTCCCTGCGGTAAACCTTCTGACCGGTAACAATGATAAACCTGGTAGAATTGTTCTTATTGTCCTGTATTCCGCTCTCCAGCACCTTAAGCCCGTAGATATCTGCGGTGATCCGGCTTGCGATAGCCGCCTGCTCCTTCCTTCCGTCCTCGCGAACCTTTTTGGCCGCCATCGCCGTATTCTTAAGGCTGATCTTTTCCCAGCCCCGCCGCGCCTCCAGATATTCCCCGCACTGCATCAGCGCCTGCGGATGGGAGTATACGGTGGCAATATCCGAAGGTTCCGCCTCCGGAAGTCCAAGAAGCGTATGCTCAATCTTTATGATTTGTTCTCCTACGATATAATTATCATAGTCGACCAGAAGGTCGTAATTTTCCGATACGATTCCGGCGGAAGAATTTTCGATCGGAAGAACGGCAAAATCCGCCTTGTGGTTCCTGATCTCCTCCATTGCGTCCTTCCATGTGTCCACATGGTAACTGTCGCAATCCGCCCCGAAATATTCCGTCATTGCCTGCTGGCTGTACGCCCCCTCGACCCCTTGAAATACAATGCGCGCCTTCCCGTAATCCAAATGATCCAGACAGAGGAAATCCTGCTCCTGCCGGATTCCGTGGGCGTCAAGCAGCTGATACTGCTTTTTTCTGCTCATGGACATGATCTGGTCAAACAGTTCCCTGATCCCATGTCTGTTAAAATCGGAATGCGCCTTTTTCGACAGCGTATCAAGCTTGCTCTTCTCCCGCTCCTTGTCAAAAACAGGCCGGTTATTTCTGATCTTATATTCCGCAACCTGTTCCGATACTTTCATTCGCTCCTCATAAAGTTCAACGATCCGGTTATCGATCCGGTCGATCTCATCGCGTAATTCCAGTAAGTCCTTCATGGATATTTTCTCCTGTTCTTTCTTTAATAAAAATATATTACAATTCAGGCCTAAAGGCAAGTCCGCCTTGCAAGATACTTCCCGGATATATATAATATTTACAGAAGCTGCCTGCAATATTTTATCTAAAGTTTACATTATGGAGGAGTCAATATGAAAAAGATTCTCATCGGAATGATCGTGCTGCTGCTTGCCGCCGCCGGGATCGTCTGCGGCGTCATCTCTCACCGGCAGGGACAGTTCCGGTACAATACCGGTTACATAAACGGCAACACCGCCGGAAATCTCTACAATGCGGGAATGTTTTGTGAAAACAACGGAACGGTCTTCTTCTCCAATCCGGACGACAATGACCGGCTCTATTCCATGGATTCCGACGGAAGCAATTTGAAGAAGCTGTGCAACGACAGCGCGATGTATATCAACGTAGACGACAACTATGTCTATTATATCAGGAACAGTCAGGTATCCGATACGGAATATGCGGTGGACGCGCTGTACTCATACAGCAAAAACGTCCTTTGCCGTATCAGCCGGGACGGCGGCAAGGCAACGGTCCTCGACGATGATCCGTGTCTCTATGCCTCGCTCATCGGCAATTATATCTACTATCTCCATTACGATACGGAAACTGCCACCACCCTCTACAAGATCAGAATTGACGGGGAGGAGCGCACACGCCTTTCCGACACCTATGTGTTCACCTGCAGCTCGGACGGACAATATTTCTATTATGACAGTAATAAAAACGGCAGCATCTACCGGTATGATACGGCAACCGACACTACTGTCCCGGTCTATGACTGCAACTGCTATAAGCCGACTGTCACAAGCGACGGAAACGCCTACTATCTGGACATAGACCAGAACAACGCCCTTGCCCACGTAAACATTAATTCCGGCGAGCCTACCATCCTCGTCCCGGACAGCATTGATCTTTACAACGTATATGGGAGCTATATCTATTATCAGACCTACAATGAAAACGGCTCCGCCCTTTGTATGATCAAAAATGACGGAACCGGTTATCAGATGCTTGCAGGCGGAACCTATTGCAGCATCAATGTTACTTCGCACTATATTTATTTTACGGATTATCGGACAGGACAGGTGTATTACACCCCTACCTCCGATCCCGGCGAACTGTCCGTATTCCACCCGGGAGTCCTTGAATAATTTTTGCCAGCCGCTAAGGAAGGTCTGCTTTTATCCGCCCTTCCTTAGAGCGCCATCGTATCAAACAGCGATAACTGATTTGACTCCGGAATATCTCCTAAAAGTCCCAGATTGTCCATCATGTCCGTAATGGTCTTTGATACCTTCGTCCTATCCCTGAAATCATCCTTCGAGAGGAAAGGACCATCTTTTGCGGCTTCTGCGATTGCCACCGCCGCGTTATCCCCCAGACCGTCGATACTGTTGAAGGAAGGCATCAGTTTTCCGTCGATGATCTGGAAACGGTGGGGCTGCGCCGAATACAAATCGATCGGCACAAACTCAAAGCCCCTTGCATACATCTCCTGAACAATCCGCATATCCTTTAAGACATCCTGCTCCTTCTTCGACAGGCTGTCCTTTCTTTTTTTGAAATCCGAAAGATAAACTTCCAGACGATCCCTTCCCTGACACATCAGCTCATAGCTAAAGCCCGTTGCCCGGATGGAAAAATACGCCGCATAGTAGGCAAGGGGATAAAACACCTTGCAGTAGGCAATGCGCCACGCCATCATCACGTAAGCGGCGGCGTGGGCCTTCGGGAACATATACTTGATCTTTTCGCAGGACCAGATATACCAGTCCGGTACATCGTGGGCGATCATATCCGCTTTCCACTCCTCCCACTTATCGCATTTTCCCTTTGCGACCATTCCCTTTCGGACAGCCTCCATAATCTTGAAGGCCTCCTCCGACTCAAGCCCCTTTCCGATCAGATAAGTCATAATATCGTCACGGGTGCAGATTGCCGTCGAGATCGTTGCCTTTCCCTCCTGAATCAGAGTCTGGGCATTTCCCAGCCATACGTCGGTTCCGTGGGAGAGCCCGGCAATACGGATCAGATCGGAAAATTCCTTCGGCTTTGTATCAATCAGCATCCCCATAGCGAAATCCGTACCAAATTCAGGAATTCCAAGGGCACCCAGCTGGCAGCCGTCAATGTCCTCCGGCGTGATCCCCAGAGCGGAGGTGTCCTGAAACAGGGACATAACCGCCTGATCATCGAGAGGAATCTGGGTCGGGTCAACTCCCGTCAGATCCTGCAGCATACGGATCATCGTCGGATCGTCGTGTCCGAGAATATCAAGCTTTAACAGGTTGTGGTCAATGGAATGATAATCAAAATGGGTGGTGGTGATATCCACCGTCATATCATTCGCCGGGCGCTGCACCGGGGTAAAGGTATCGATTTCCTCCCCCATAGGAAGCACGACGATTCCTCCGGGGTGCTGTCCGGTCGTTCTCCGAACCCCGACGCAGCCCGACACGATCCGGTCGATCTCACAATTCCGCTTATGTACTCCCCTCTCCTCATAGTAATTTTTTACATATCCGAATGCGGTCTTGTCCGCAAGCGTTCCGATCGTCCCGGCTTTGTAGGTCTGCCCTTCCCCAAAGATGACCTCCGTGTATTTATGGGCCTTGCTTTGATATTCCCCGGAGAAATTCAGATCGATATCCGGCTCCTTATTTCCCTTGAATCCGAGAAAGGTCTCAAAGGGGATATCAAACCCCAGCTTGGAGAGGGGTTTTCCGCAGACCGGACAGGTCGCATCCGGCATATCACAGCCCCCCCGGCCGGAGTACGACTGAACAAGCTCGGAATCAAAATCGCTGTATTTACAATAATCGCACAGGTAATGGGCATGGAGGGGATTTACCTCGGTAATTCCCGCCATCGTTGCCACAAAGGAGCTGCCAACCGATCCTCTCGATCCCACCAGATAACCGTCCTCATTTGATTTCCAGACCAGCTTCTGGGCGATGATATACATGACCGCATAGCCGTTGGAAATGATCGAGTTGAGTTCTCTCTCCAGACGCTCCTCTACGATCGGAGGCAGTTTCTCCCCGTATAGCTTATGGGCCTTATTATGGCAAATATCCCGAAGCATCTGATCGGAATTCTCGATGACCGGCGGGCATTTGTCCGGCCGCACCGGCGAAATCCGCTCGCACATATCCGCAATCTTATTCGGATTGGTTATGACGATCTCCTCCGCCTTTGCCGAGCCGAGATAATCGAACTCCTTCAGCATCTCCTCCGTGGTGCGCAGATACAAAGGTGCCTGATCGTCCGCATCCTTAAAGCCCTGTCCGGCCATAATGATCCGGCGGTAAATTTCATCCTCCGGGTCAAGGAAATGTACGTCACAGGTTCCCACTACAAGCTTGTGAAACTGCTCTCCGAGGGAAACGATCTTCTTGTTGATTCCGATCAGATCCTCCTCGGTCTTTACCGGGGAGTCCTCATCCCGCAGCATAAACGCATTATTTCCAAGTGGCTGGATTTCCAGATAATCGTAAAAATCCACGATTCTTGCGATCTCCTCCTCGGTTCTTCCGTTCAGGATCGCCCGGTACAGCTCTCCCGCTTCACACGCCGAGCCGATCAACAGCCCGTCGTGATATTTCAAAAATTCGCTCTTTGGAATGCGGGGTCTTCGCTGAAAATATTTAATGTGCGACAGGGAGATCAAATGATACAGATTCGTGCGTCCCTGGTCACATGTGGCAAGAATGATCGCATGATAGGTGGGAAGCTTCTTTACATTTTCAACGGAGGAGCTTCCCATATCATTTACCTCGTTGAGCGTGCTTACGCCCCGGTTATGAAGCATCTCCACAAATTTCACAAAAATTTCCGCCGTACATCCTGCATCGTCCACCGCCCGATGATGATTCTCCAGAGATATGCCAAGAGCCTTTGCAACCGTATCCAGCTTAAAGCGGTTCAATTTTGGCAGGAGAATACGGGCGAGAGCAACCGTATCCACATAGGTCGGGCGGAAGGAAATACCAAGATCCTCACAATTCTTTATGATAAAGCTCATATCAAAGTCCGCATTATGGGCGACCATCACACAGTCCCTGCAAAATTCCACAAACTGCGGGAGAATGACATCGATCGTGGGCGCATCCGCCACCATGTCGTCTCGGATGGAGGTAAGTTCCTCGATGCGGAAGGGAATCGGCACCTGCGGATTTACAAAAGCGGAAAACTTATCCGTGATCTTCCCTCCCTCCACCTTGACCGCACCGATCTCAATGATCTTATTGACCTTTGGGCTAAACCCCGTAGTCTCGATATCAAACACCACGAATTTATCGTCAATGGACTGATCTTTGCTGTCAGTTACGATCTTCTTCAGGTCATCCACCAGATAGGCCTCCACGCCATAGATGACCTTAAAGTCCTCCGCTCCCTCCACAACATGGTTCGCATCCGGAAATGCCTGCACGTCTCCGTGGTCCGTGATGGCTATCGCCTTGTGTCCCCACTTCATGGCGCGCTTAACGATATCCTTGACATCCGACACCCCGTCCATATCGCTCATCTTCGTGTGGCAATGAAGCTCCACACGCTTCTCCGGGCTTGTGTCCATGCGCACGGAGGTAAAATCCGAAATCTTCTTGATCCCGGCAATGGAGCTGATCGTCAGATCGCTGTCAAACTTGTCGATGGACGCCACTCCCTTGATCTTAACGAAGGCTCCCGGCTTGATCCCCGAAAGCAGTTCCTTAAGATCCTCGTTCTTAGAGAACACCTTGATAACCATCGTGTCCGTAAAATCCGTCACGGAAAAAATGACGATCGTTCGCTCGTTTCTTATCTCCCGGGTATCAAGCGTCAGGATCTTCCCCCGGATAACGACCTCACCGATCGGTCCGTCCAGCTTTGCGATTTCCATCGGTTCCTCCTCAAAATCCCTTCCGTAGATCACATCCGGATTTGAGGACTTTTTGTAGGAATCCTTCTCAAATTTGCGGCGGAATTCGCCTTTTTTCTCAAATTGTGATTTATTTTTTGCAATTTTCCCTTCACGTTCGGTGGTTTTTGCATTATTTTTTTCTACACGAACTGTTGATTTCTCTTCCGCCTGCACCACATGATCTTGTGGAATTTCTCCTTCGGAAAGGGCGGCGGATTCCCCTTGTACCTCCCCGTTTTTGTACAATCCGGTGCGCTCTACAATGCTTTTTACCTCAAGTTGAATTTGCTTCTCCGCATTTTTGCGGTATTTGCTCTCCTTCGGCGGCTCATATTCCACCTGCACGATCAGATCCATCCCGCAGCGCTCACAGAAAACCTTCTCCAAAAATTCCACGATCTCATGGGATTTAGTTTTTGCGATGATCGTTTCCTCCAGAGTAAGGATCAGATGGTTAGCCGTATCAAACTCCATGCCCGCGGTGCGCAGTACATTGTATTCGAGGACGCTATACGAATTCAGTTCATCGAGAATGCTGTCACGGTACACATCCATCAGGGTCTTTGGACTATACTGCCCCGAGAGCTTGTACTTTTCAATGATCCTAACGGACACATTCCCGCCGCTAAAGATCTGCTGTCGGATCTCTTCCTCAAGCTTCCAGATATTTTTCTTAAAGATCAGTCTTTCTGCAAGCAAATAAATGCGAATATGACTTCGATCATGATTCGCACCTATCTTTGTAACCTCTGTTGTCTCTAAAAGAGCTTTCAGTTCCCCCTCGATCTTCAAGGTAGGAAAAGCTTCAAAAAATGCCTTCGACATTCTACTCACTCCAATGCATAAGTTCATATCGCAGCTCAGGAAGTATCCGGGATTCCGGAACCTTCTTTACCACCTCGCCGCGCTTTATGATCAGCCCCTCTCCGATCCCCCCTGCAACGCCAAGGTCCGCCTCTTTCGCCTCTCCCGGCCCGTTTACCACGCAGCCCATCACGGCAACCTTAATGTCAAGCGGAAATTCCGAGACCATATTTTCCACCTGATTAGCGAGTCCGATCAGATCGATCTGGGTTCTTCCGCAGGTCGGGCAGGAAACCACCTCCACGCCGCCCTTTCGGATGCCAAGGGTGCGCAGAATCAGCTTTGCGGATTTCACCTCCTCCAAGGGATCTCCGGTAAGGGATACCCGAATCGTATCGCCGATCCCCTGGCTTAAGATCAGCGAAAGTCCGATGGAAGATTTGATATTTCCGCTGATCAAAGTGCCTGACTCCGTAATTCCCACATGAAGAGGATGGGCTGTCTGCTCCGCTATCAGTTCATGGGCCTTGACGCACATAAGCACATCGGAGGACTTAATGCTGATAACAAGATTGTCATACCCCATATCCTCGATCATCTTCACTTTATCCAGCGCGCTCTCCACGATTCCCTCCGCTGTCACGCCGTGGTATTTTTCCACAAGTTCCTTCTCCAGCGAACCGCTGTTTACGCCGACACGGATCGGAATGCTGCGCTCCTTCGCCGCATCCACCACCGCCTTCACCCTTTCCCGGTTTCCGATATTTCCGGGATTGATGCGAATCTTGTCCGCGCCGTTCTCCACCGCCGCAATTGCAAGCTTGTAGTCAAAATGGATATCCGCAACCAGAGGAATCTCTATCTGCCGCTTGATCTTTGACAGCGCCTTTGCCGCCTCCATATCCGGAACCGCACAGCGGATGATATCACATCCCGCAGCGGTAAGCTTCCTGATCTGCGCCACGGTCGCCTCCACATCCTGTGTCTTTGTGTTGGTCATGGACTGGATCAGAATCGCCTTGCCCCCGCCGATCTCTCTTGTGCCAATCCGAACCGTTTTTGTCATCCTTCGCGTCATTTTCTCTCCCCCTAAAACAGTTTCCGTATGTCGTTGAACATTACAACCACCATAAGCACCATCAAAAGCGCTATACCGATCAGATGTACCACGCCCTCCTTCTCAGGGTCAACCCGCTTTCTTCGAATTGCCTCAACGATCAGAAACACCAGCCTTCCTCCATCCAGCGCCGGAAGCGGAAGCAGATTCATAACGCCGAGGTTGGCCGAGAGCAGCACCACCCAGTTGAGCATATTGATGAACGCGGCAAAATAACCGCCCGACGAAACTGATTCGTCATAAACGTCCCCCATATTTTTTACGATCCCCACCGGACCGCTCAGCTCGTTCACCGAAACACCGCCTGTAACAAGCATTTTAAGGCTTTGCACGGTGGTATAGATCCAGTATCTTACCTCATACACGGCATTCACCGCGGAATCCAGCACATTTCCTCTGGTATACTCATAGTTGCCCACCAGCCCATACAGATACCGGCCGGTTTCCTCGTCATATTGCGGAACAAGCGTCACCGTATACTTCTGCCCATCCCTTAGATAGGTGATATCCACCGCCTCCCCTGCATGAAACAGGGAGTATGCGCTGACCTCCCGGTAAAAATGGATATTATGCCCATTCATTTCAAGAATCGTATCTCCGGCCGTAAGCCCCGCCTCCTCGGCCGCATACCCCTCGATGACGCCGCTGATCGTCGGTTTGTCATAGCCAATGCAGCAGATGATGATAAAGGCTCCGATAAACGCCATGATAAAGTTAAAAAAGGGCCCCGCAAAGACAACGCTGATCCTCGCCCAGACAGGCTTATTGGGGAATGCTCTTGGATTTTCCGACGCTCCGTCCTCCCCCTCCATCATGCACGCACCTCCGAAGGGAAGAATCTTTAGCGAGTATTTTGTTTCCCCGCGCTTAAATCCAAAGATCGTCGGCCCAAGCCCAAGACAAAATTCATTGACCTGAATCCCGTTTGCCTTGGCCAGCAAAAAATGTCCCAACTCATGAAAAATGATTATGATACTGAAAATAATGATCGCAATAATTATATTCACTCTACCACCTGCTATCTATGAAATCATAGACCTCCTGCTCCGTCTTTAATATCTGCTCTACATTGGGATTCTCCACAAAAGCGGTCTGCTCCACGGCGGCCTCAATGATATCCGTGATCGCAGGATAGGAAATCCTCCGATCCAAAAACAGAGCCACCGCCCGCTCGTTTGCGGCATTAAATGCCGTTGGAATATTACCGCCTCTTTCCATCGCCCTGTATGCAAGAAAAAGCCCTCGGAAGGTTTCTACATCCGGTTTCTCGAAGGTCAGCGATTTTAGTGCAAACAGATCCAGTCTTTTTCCCGAAAGCGGTCTTCTCTTAGGATAATACAGCGCATATTGGATGGGAAGGCGCATATCCGGCGTCCCCAATTGTGCGATTACCCCGCCGTCCTCATACTCCACGGCGGAATGGATAACGCTCTGGGGATGGACAACAACCTGAATCCGATCCGTTTCAACCCCAAACAGCCACTTTGCCTCCATCACTTCAAGACCTTTATTGACCAGCGTGGAGGAATCGATCGTAATCTTTCTCCCCATGTTCCAGTTCGGGTGCTTTAAAGCGTCCTCCACCTGAACCTTCTTTAGCTCCTCCTTTGTCTTTCCCCGGAAGGGGCCGCCGGAGGCGGTTAAAAGGATTCTCTCTATCTTATTTTCGCGCTCCCCGTTTAAGGACTGGAAGATGGCGCTGTGTTCGCTGTCCACCGGAAGAATCGAAACATTCCTGCTTTTTGCAAGGGGCATGATGATATGTCCCGCACAGACAAGGGTTTCCTTATTGGCAAGGGCGATCGTCTTTCCCGCCTCAATCGCCGCAATGGTCGGGCGTATCCCAAGCATTCCTACGATCGCCGTCACAAGAATCTCCACCCCTTCCAGCGTCGCCACCTCAAGCAGCCCCTCCATTCCACAGGCCACTCTTACGTCAAGGTCGCGGATACGATCCTTCAATTCCGCCGCATCTTCTTCTTTCCATACGCTCACCAGCCCGGGGGAAAACATCCTGATCTGTTCCTCTAACAGCTTGATATTTCCTCCGCATGAAAGGGCAAGGACTTTAATATCCCCCTGTTCCTTTACAACCTCAAGGGTCTGCGTCCCAATGGAGCCTGTCGATCCCAATATCGCAATTTTTTTCATTTTTCTTCCTCATGACCGATATCCCGCTAAACACTATAACTGCCGGGAAATCCTTTCTATGACGTATAATGCCAGATAGTATATGATAGGTGCCGTAATAATCATGCTGTCAAAACGGTCGAGTATCCCGCCGTGCCCGGGAATCAGACGTCCGTAATCCTTGATACCATAGTTCCGCTTGATCGCGCTTGCCGTCAGATCCCCCACCATAGAGATCAGTCCTCCCACAGCCGATACCGCCGCAAGCAGCCAGATTTCCTTTGTTCCGATTTCCATCGGCTCCCGGAAAATAAAACAGTATAGAGCGGTAAGAAGCGCCGCTCCCGCCACGCCGCCGATCGCGCCCTCCACAGATTTTTTCGGGGACAGCTTCGGCGACATCTTATGCTTTCCGATCAGCACTCCCACACAGTATGCGCAGGTGTCGCAGCCCCATGAGCACAGGAATATCAAAAAAGCAAGGTACACGCCGCCCGAGAGTTCCCGCAGCCTGTATACATAGGAAAGCATTCCCGCCACATAAAACAGGCCAAAGAATACCGCCATCACCTGCTTTGCATCATATTTCGGATAGGAAAAAACATATACAAACATCAGCAGGATCATAAATCCAAACACAAGCATCAGGATATCCGGAATAAAATTCCACTTTAGATCAGCAAAAAACAGAACTGCCGCAAGATATCCCGTTCCTGCAAGGAGGGATCTTTCCATCCCAAACACCCTGTATAATTCAAACATTCCGATCAGGGAAATGATTCCGATTCCCGCAAGAAGGATATTCCCCCCGGATATGATCAAAAAGAGCGCAAGAATCACAAGAACGATTCCGCTTAAGAGTCTCGTCTTAAACATCTGTATTCTCCTTCGTATTTTATTTTACTCCGCCAAATCTGCGTTCACGTTTATTATACGCTTCAACGGCAAGTTCTAATTCCTTTTTATGAAAATCCGGCCACGGAACATCCGTAAAATAGAATTCACTATATGCAAGCTGCCAGAGCAGAAAATTCGAAAGCCGCTGTTCTCCGCTGGTGCGGATCAAAAGATCCGGATCGGGAATGTCTGCGGTATCCAGATACCGCGAAATCTCCGCCTCATCGATATCCTCCGGCGTAAGTTCTCCTGCCTTAATATCCCCGGCAATTTTTTTAACGGCCCTAAGGATCTCATCCCTGCTTCCGTAATTGATTGCAACGGTCAGGTTCAGTCCCTCGTTCTTTTTTGATTCCTCCTCCAGCCGCCGGATGCTGTTCTGAAATTTTTCATCCAGGCGGGTAACATCACCGATCACCCGCACCCGCATACGATTCTTTTCCGCGGTCTTAATGCAGTTCTTCAGATAGCTCTCCAGAAGATTCATGAGCGCCTCTACCTCAGAATTCGGGCGATTCCAGTTCTCCGTAGAAAAAGCGTACAGCGTCAGGTATTTGATCCCCAGCTCGTCCGCCGCCCGGCACACCGTCTCCACATTTTTTGCGCCGGCGGTATGCCCGTAAGTTCTGGGCATCCCCTTGCTCTTTGCCCATCTTCCATTTCCATCCAATATAATTGCAACATGCTGCGGAATTATCATATCGTATTCTCCTAAAATGCGTATCCTTTGCCCCGAGGGGCTTTATTATCGCACAGAAAGCAATTTCCTATGCGATAACAAAGAGGACATGTCAAAATGCCATGCCCTCCTTTTATTGTTGTATCTGCTCTGCAAAATTATACGGTAAGGATCTCCTTCGTCTTTGCCTCAACAGCCTTATCGATCTTTGCTACAAACCGGTCTGTCAGCTTCTGGATCTCATCCTCCAGATCCTTGATCTCATCCTCGGAAATATCCTCGGTCTTTCCAAGCTTCTTAAACTGATCCATAGCATCCCGGCGGATATTGCGGATTGCAACCTTTGCCGCCTCTCCCTTTTTCTTTACATCCTTTGCCAGATCCTTACGGCGCTCCTCCGTAAGCTCCGGGAACACCAGACGGATCATTTTTCCGTCGTTTGTCGGATTGATCCCGATATCGGAGCACAGGATTGCCTTTTCAATCTCCTTGACCAAGGAGGGTTCCCAAGGCTGAATCTGAATCATGCGCGCTTCCGGAACGCTGACATTCGCCACACTCTGTATAGGCGAGGGCGTCCCATAATAATCCACGCGAAGCTTATCCAGCACATGCGGGTTTGCGCGTCCTGCACGAATGGATGCAAATTCCTCCTCCAAGTTATTTAAGGATTTCTCCATTTTATCCTGAAAGCCTGTTAATCTCTCATCCATAATCTGATCCTCCTGCCTAAACGGTCACCTTCGTACCGCTGAACTCACTACTTAAAGCCTTTACAATGCTGTTCTCTTCGTTCAATCCAAAAACATACATCGGCATCCTGTTCTCCATACACATGATCGACGCCGTAAGGTCAACCACCGCAAGCTTCTGGTCGATGACATCCTCAATAGAGATCTCGCTGTATTTCTTCGCATTTGCATTGACCTTCGGATCGCTGTCATACACGCCGTCTATGGACTTTGCCAAGAGGATTCCGTCCGCCTCGATCTCAACCGCCCGAAGAACGGTTGCTGTGTCTGTGGAAAAATACGGATGACCTGTTCCTCCCGCAAAAAAGACTACCATCTTGTGTGCAAAATATTTATTTACCCGGTCCTTAGAAAAAAGCTTTGTCATGGAACCGCATTCAAAGGGAGTAAGAACCGCCGTCATCATTCCGACGGAACGGAATATCTCCGAGACATAAATACAGTTCATCACCGTTGCCAGCATGCCGATCTGATCCGCCTTTGTCCGGTCGATCGTCTCGCTGGTGCGGCCTCTCCAGAAATTGCCGCCGCCGATCACAATGCCGATTTCCAGCCCCTGATCCACAAGCTGCTTCACCTGCTTTGCCACAACCGTAACTGTCGCCTCGTCAAAGCCGTGATGCTTCGCGCCTGCCAGAGCCTCCCCGCTTAATTTTATAAGTATACGCTTCATGGTATCCGCCCTTTCTATCTGGCTTCAAACAATCCCTGAACATCAATATCCGCATAGCACTGAGAGCAGAAGCCTTCGATAACCGCGCCATTGTTGATCTGAACGGAACGGGATTTGATGTTGCCCATGATCACCGCGGAGGTATCCACAACGACCGGTCCCTGAACATCGATATCACCCTTAACCGCACCTGCGATTACTGCGGAAGTAGCCGTAATATTTCCGATGATTACCGAGCCTGTTCCGACCTTAACGGTGCCTGTGCTTACAACTTCACCCTCAACCTTTGCAACATCTGCAAAGAATTCAGCGGAATTGCTGTTTCCGTTGATGGTTCCGGTGACGGTGATCTTTCCGTTACAGCTGATATTTCCGTTGATGGTCCCCTGAACGTCAAAGGAACCGGAGGACTGCAGATCGCCTGTCAATACCGTGCTTGCGGTAATAATGGAAGTCTCCTCCGTAACTGCATTCGGATTGATGGTATTCATGTTTGCTGCCGCATTTGCCGTTGTATTTACAGGTATATCGCTCATTGTTCTATTCTCCTTCTTTACCTCTTCGGTTTTCTCTTCATTTAATTTTTCAACTTTTGTCTTCTGTACAGGCGCCTCCGCCTTTCTCTCCATCGCGGACAGCTCCTCCTCCAGACTAAAGTCTGATGTCTCAGCCACCGATTCTTCCTTCACTTTTTCAAGAAGGCCATCCAGCTTGGAAAGCTCTGACCTGACATCCACCTCTTCTTCCAGAGTATCAACAACAAGGTTATCTGCATTCCTAACGGCTGTCGGTTCCGCTTCACCCGGCATAAGTTCATTGACGGCCTGTGAAAAATCGTCCTTGAAATCCTTAAATAATCCCATTTCATCTTCCTCCATTTGTCCTATTCAACACTATCAGCCTTGATGTATTGAATCGTATTCGTATTGTCGTCAATCGGCAGAATCTCGGCTCCCGCATCCTTCAGGGCTTCGATCAATGATCCAAGCGCCTCCACCGTTTCAGACTTGTCCGCATCGTCATGCAATAACACAACTGATGTCTTATATTGCGATACGCCCTCCAGGACGTTTGCAACCACACTCTCGGCCGTATATCCCGCCGCGGCATCCCCCGCAGAAACATTCCAATCGTAATAGGTGATCTGCTCATCATTTAAGATCCGCACAAACTCTGCCATATTGACATTGCTGATCTCATTGCCGCTTCCGCCTAAAAACCGGTAATACCCGCTGCGCACCCCGGTCGCCTCATACAGGTAATCGGAAATCTCCTGATAATCCTCATAAAACGCCTCGGTAGACGAGTAAACGGCGCTGTACTGGTTCGAATAGGAGCGCATTCCGATCGTATGGCCTTCCTCAACGATCCTGCGGCACACCTGCCTCGCCTCATCCGAATCCACTCCGGAAACGAAAAAGGTTGCCTTTACCTGACAGGATGATAATACATCCAAAACCTCCTCTGTGTTCTCCCCCGGAGTACAGTCAAAGGTCAGATATACATAATGGGTGTCGCCATCCTCCGCCATGTTCTCCTCGGAATCGATACCGGTTATCACACCCGAATAATCGGCGCCTGAAGCGGCTCCCGCCTCCCCGGTCGACTGTTCAAAGTCTGACGATATCTCCGTATCGTTTTCATTCACTCCTGTGACGGGCCCCTCCAGCTGTTTTACCTTGTAACTAAGCCGGAATACCTGCACAGACAAAATAATGATCGCAGCCAGCGAAAAGATCATCCACAGAAAAATCGTAAGTATGATTCCGTTCTTTATGCGGTTCACACGCTGCCGCCTTAAACGCTGTTCTTCCTGCGCGTCCTTGTCTGTCGTACCCACGTACTATCCTCCAACAAATAATGTCCTTATCTATTTTATCACATTTAAACTAATTGTAAAGAAAAAAAGGACACGTATTGCAAATTCCTTTGCAAACGCGCCTTTTTGTTAATTCCTGTTTTAATTTTTATTCCAGCTTATTCCACATTCTTAAGTGCTTCATCCATCGGTATTTTTTTGATCTTACGCATCTGGAGCAATATGACGACTCCGTAGCAGACAATTCCCATCACGACCATTTTCACATACACAAGCTTATCTATAATGTACGGAACGTAGCCGGTCATCTCCGTATACAAATAGGAATGGAACATCCAGCGCAGAGCCTCATCCACCAGCGGAACCGCAAGAAGAAGGGAAATCAGCACCACAATGGAGGTTGCCACAATGTACAGGCTGCCGATCTCCGTATTGTAAAAGCCTAAAATCTTTACCATCGATATGGACTGTGCATTTTTTTCAATGATCTGTTTTGACAAAAGATACATCAGCAGCAGGAACATGATCGCTCCGAAATACTGGAACAGCAGCATGAAATCCCCCATCGAAACCTTAAGCTGCTGGGACACCTTCGTCAGATCATCCTCCGTGATAACGGAAGCAACGTACGCCTCCTTTATATCGGTCAGCTCTTCGTTGGAAAAATATCCCGAAAAATAATCCTCATCCTTGTCAAACGTATCAAGAAAATCCGCCCTGTCCATAAAGACCGCCAGCGCCGCGTCATACTGATGCTCTCCCGCCACCTCAAACTGATATTCCTCATCTCCGTAAGGGTTCTTCAGCGTAATGGTATCGCCCTCAGACAGGGAAAATTTATCCATGTATCCGTTCGATAAAAGCACCTTTCCCTCCGGTATTTCAGCGTCAATATAGCGGCTGTCCTCCTCGATTCCGTATATCGTGATCTCATCCTCCATAAAGGCTCCCGGAAGCGTGTTTAGGGATGTGACGCAGTATTTCTCCGCCTCCTTATTTTCCGTATCCACCGGCGCCTTTAAGATATACTGGTACTCCGCAAACATACTCTTTGATACCAGTTCCGCATAATCATCCAGAAGCGGTCCGAACATAAATCCGAACACAACGATCAGCGCGGCAAAGACAATCCCCACAAACAGCGTGATGTAATTGGGAATATTCTGAAAAAGAACCCGCAGACGGAACCTGTGCAGAAACGGAATCCTCGTATTCAGGCGGAATGCTTTCTTCCTGGTGTGCTTTGTCAATTCCCTGCGCAAAAATTTCAGCGGGGAAAGCTTTAATTTTCTTGTCAGCACCAGCAGATTGATCACAAACATCAGGATGACCGGGATTACCGTAGTATCCACAAATGCCTCCGCATTCCACAGGGTCACATAGGTACACAGGCTGTAACTGTTGTAATACACTTCCACCATATAGTCCTTGATCGCCGTGTAGCCGATCAGGTTCCCAATGCCGGCCGCAATGATCATGACAAGTATCGGAAGCACCATATAATGGCGCACCAGCTCTCCCCTTGTATATCCGGAGGCCCGCAAGGTTCCGATCACTCCCGCCTCCGCTGCGATCGTATTGGAGGCAGTTATCGCAAAGACAAATGCAAGGATGGCAACGACAATGTAATCAAACAAAAGAAACATTGCCTTGTCACCGCTCATGTCCTCGCCGGTAAAATTGATCGCCTTATTGGAATAGCGGGGTATGTAGGAGGTCAGAACCGTCTTTTCATTGAGGGTCTCAAGCAGATCGTCGGAAAGAATCTTTTCCGCCGCGTCATCCTCCGGTTCCTCAGGATATTTCCATGCATAGCAGTAAAACAGATTGTTTTCACCGAGTCTTTCAAAGCCCTCCCCGGTCATGACCGCAACGGAAAAATGGATGGAGTCAAACATCATATCCGAGTTGTTTTCAAAGAGACAACTGTAATCTGGCAGCGCAACCAGTCCGGATACCACCAGTTCCTTTCCTGCCAGCTCAATGGTATCTCCAACCTCGATCTCATTGTTTTGCGCAAACATACGGTCAAGGGCGATCTCATTGTCTGCCTCCGGCATCTGTCCGCTCATCAGACATTCCAGGTTCACCTGTGTGCGGTCTTGATAAATGCGGATATTTGCACTTTTATCGCTAAGCTCCTCCTCGATATATGACAGCTCATAGATCGTAACATCCGCCTTCTCCTCGATCTCATCTATGGTCTCCTCCGCCAATTCGACAGCAGAGACAAAATTTCCGTTCTCCAGATTGTATTTTGTAAATCCCTCGTCATATGCCGCCGACACGCTGTTGTCCGCAACCAAAAATCCGGAAACCAGCCCGATCAGCATGATCAAAAACAGAAAAATAACAATATATTTTGCAAAATCACTCTTTAACTCCCGCAGATAGCGTCTATTCAAAGGATTTCTCATCTTGCCCCCTCCTACCATTCCAATTCCGCCGCAGGAATCTTTTTCTCATTGACGTAGTTTTTGCGGATCATGCCGTCCCGCAGAGTAATTACCCGGTCCGCCATATTTTTGATCGCGTCGTTGTGGGTCACGATGATGATCGTATTCCCGTATTTTTGGTTGATTTCCTCGATCAGTTTCAAGATTTCCTTTGATGTATGGTAGTCAAGGGCTCCCGTCGGCTCATCGCACAAAAGAATATCCGGATTCTTTATGATCGCGCGCCCGATTGAAGTTCTCTGCTGCTGTCCGCCGGAAAGCTGGTTCGGAATTTTATGCCTGTGCTCATAAAGACCGAGCGTCTTTAAAAGATCGTCCGTATCTAAAGGATGGTCGCTCAAGTAAGCTCCAACCTCCACGTTCTCCTTGATATTCAGGTTCGGGATCAGATTATACATCTGGAACACGTACCCGAGGTGTTTCCTGCGGTACTGCGTCAGCTTCTTCTCATTCATGTCGGCAGTTTTTTCCCCATCAATGGAGATATATCCCTCGTCCGCATCATCAATCCCGCCTATGATATTTAAAAGGGTGGATTTTCCCGAACCGGAAGGTCCAAGCAGTACACAGATCTCGCCCTTTTCCACGGTAAAGTCAATGCCTTTCAAAGCCTCGGTACGGTTCTCGCCGCTTCCAAAGGATTTTTTTAATTTATTGATCTCTAAAAACATTTTACTTCCCTCCTGAGTTAGTTTTTTATATTTTATATTAGTCTTATCTAACCAAATGGTACACTACTCTTTTGATATCATTTTGTCAACAAGTACGATCTTTTTGATAATTTTTATCACTTAATTCCGCTGCGCAATTTTCTCCAGAAATCCGGTTCTCACACATTAAAACTTGACAAGGGAAAAATAAAAACCCCCAAACCAAGGAATTTCCTCGATTCAGGGGTCTTAACCTTTTACCTGTCTTATGCTCTTCCGGTCTATTGCAGCTGTGCTGCAACCTCAGCGGCAAAGTCCTCATTCTTTTTCTCCAGACCTTCGCCGGTCTCAAAGCGGACAAATTTCTTTACGGAAACAGCAGCTCCAACCTCCTTGGATACCTGCTCCAAGTATTTTGCCACGGTCTGCTTTCCGTCCTCTGCCTTGACATAGACCTGATCTACCAGACAGATTTCCTTTAACTCCTTGCTGATACGTCCCTCGATCATTCCATTGATCACCTTTTCCGGCTTCTGGGATTCCTTAGGGTCATTCTGGATCTGCGCAAGAAGGATTTCCTTCTCATGTGCAATGTAATCAGCGCTTACTTCGTCTCTGCTTACATACTTTGGATTTAATGCAGCGATCTGCATAGCGATGTTGGTAAGAGCTTCCTTTACAGCGTCATTTACAAGAGAAGTCTCAGCCTCAACGATAACGCCGATTCTTCCTCCGCCGTGAACATAGGAAACCACACATCCGTTCTCGGCAACAACCTTCTCAAAACGACGAATCTTTAAGTTTTCTCCGATAACCGCAACCTTCTCTACAAGGGCATCCTTGACGGTCTTTGCAGTATCCTCATTCCAAGCCTCATCCATAAATGCGTCAATATCTGCCGCATCGGAGTTTACCGCCTGATTTGCAACAGCCTCAACAAATTCCTTGAATGTATCATTCTTTGCAACGAAGTCTGTCTCAGAGTTTACCTCAACGACTGCGGCGGTCTTTTCATCCTTAACCACAACCGTGCAAAGTCCCTCTGCCGCAATACGGCTGGCTTTCTTCTCCGCCTTAGCCTGTCCGTTCTTTCTCAGGAACTCAACAGCCTCCTCCAAATTTCCGTTTGTCTCGTTTAATGCCTTTTTGCAATCCATCATACCTGCGCCGGTCATCTCACGCAGTTCCTTTACCATTGATGCTGTGATAGCCATTTTTATTTCCTCCATCCAAAAATCATGCTTCCTCGGCTGCATTTTCTGCCGCATTCTCCGCTGCCTCTTCATCGGCAAACTCTTCAACAGCGACAGCCTCTGCTCCCTGATTCGCCTCGATTACAGCGTCAGCCATCTTAGAAACGATCAGCTTGACAGCTCTGATAGCGTCGTCATTTCCCGGGATCACATAATCCAGCTCATCCGGATCGCAGTTTGTGTCTGCAATACCGATCAATGTAATGCCAAGGGACCGAGCCTCCTGAATACAGATCCGCTCCTTCTTTGGATCAACTACAAAAATAGCATCCGGGATCTTCTTCATCTCCTTGATTCCGCCAAGGTTTCTCTCGAGCTTATCCCATTCCTTCTTGATCCGGATAACTTCTTTCTTCGGAAGTACATCAAAGGTTCCGTCCGCAGCCATCGTCTCGATCTCTTTCAATCTTGCGACACGGCTCTGGATCGTGCGGAAATTGGTAAGCATACCGCCCAGCCATCTCTCATTTACATAATACATTCCGCAGCGCTCTGCCTCGCTCTTGATGGCGTCCTGCGCCTGCTTCTTTGTTCCTACGAAAAGGATCGTTCCACCCTGTGCCGCAATATCGGAAATAGCATCATAGGCCTCGTCTACCTTGCCTACTGACTTCTGCAGATCGATAATGTAGATTCCGTTGCGCTCGGTGTAGATGTATGGAGCCATCTTAGGGTTCCATCTTCTTGTCTGATGTCCAAAATGAACACCTGCTTCCAGTAATTGTTTCATTGAAACTACGCTCATTTGTTTACCTCCGTTTTTGGTTGTTTTCTTCCATGTGTTTCCTCTCAATGGAGCCATCGGGCAGCGTATTCCCAACACCGGTCCATCTCCACACATGTGCTTAATCGTTTTAAAGCCTTTGGAATTATATCATACCAAAGGCTTCCTTGCAAGTATTTTTCTTCTATTCTGCGAGAATTTTTGCAATTTCCTCATAGGTGGCTCCCATCGGGATCTCAAATTCCCCTACATGTATGCCGGAATCGTATCCGTTCTGATCCATGTACAGACGAAACTCCTCCGCATCCGCAACCAATCCTTTTTCCGCAAGATCCTCCGCAATGGTCCTGCACACATCACCGCGCTCCACGGTAACGACCACATTTTCCCCGGTCGTATCCTCCGTATCGCCGACTGATTCCTCCCCGTCCGTAAAAGTCTCCGACAGACGGCCTGTCTTTTCCTCCTCATCCTCTTCCCGCGCCGCGCTCTGGGTCTCCGACGTTATCGTCTCGGATTCCGCAGCCGATGTGTCCGCCTGTCCTCCCGAGGCGTTGTCTCCGTGCAGGCGCAGCGAGACGATCAATACGACCGTTGCGATCAGGATTCCGACCCCTGCGCCCCGCAAATAAAATTTAAATCTCACTCTTTAACCCTCTTTAAACAATCCGATCACAAGCTTGACCTCCCCAAGACCAAGCCCAAGCTCCTTTGCAATATCCACATCGCTTTTTCCCGCATTATGCAAAAAGAGAATATCGTCATTGTGGTTTCTCTCACCCGCATACGCCCCCGCCGCATCCGCGGCAGCCGCCAAAAGCTCATGTTCCGGCAGCGGTCTAGTCTCCTCTACCCTCTGCTCCACCGCAGATACTTCTTCCTTAAAGCGGCGAAACTCATCGCTCTCCTGCTCCTTAAGTTCCTGCGGCACTCTGCTCAAATGGGAGGCAAGATCGGCGAGTTCCTGCAGCTCCTTGTGCTTATCGTTCAGCATGCTGTACAAAAACATGATCTCGTTGTGGGTTTTATTCATGGAATCCAAAACCGTATCGGAATACTCGTTGATCGCCATGATCTTCTCATTGGAAATCTTCTCCATTGACCGCTTGGAGAGCTCAAGATATTCGCCGACGGTTTCCTCTATTGCATTCTCCACCTTTGCGTCCGCTTTCCTGAGCTGGTGTTCAACGATCACCTTAAGCTCGGACTCGCTGAGACTCGAAATCTGGTCGATATCCTTTTTACTCAACTTTTCCTGAACCAGAAAGCTCCCAATAATGAGAACAACTCCCACAATGATGAGAGTAATTTCAACTGCTGTCATTTTTTCATCCTCTAGATCTTCATATCGAAGCCGCCCAGCTGCGCCTTATTGATGACCCTGCCGTCCTCCTGCTTCTTTCCATTCTTTTTTTGTTTCCGCCCCGGTGTATAGTAGAGACCTTTGCCCTCTTCCTTCGCATCGGCGTGATTCTCCATTTGCTCGCTCTTGTCCGGATCTGTCACCTGATGCATCATTGTCTCTTGGTTTTTGTCGACCTGAGCCTGAATGTTCTGCTGGTCGACATGCGGTTTTGCGTCCTCCTGATGCTTTATGGCTCCCACATCATCCGTGCGCTGGATCATCCCGTTAAATTCAATTGGCCGAATCGACATAACTATCCCTCCTGCCTATATTCCCACAATGGCGATCTCGCCGTCCTTCTTTTTAAACTTGCAGCAATTTCTTGTATCCATCACCTGATAAGAAAGGTCTGCAATGGAGATTGTTGCACCCGGATGTATCGTCCGTGAAACCATAACGTACGCTTGATTGGAGGAAAGCATCCCGCTGTGGATCCTCTCTATCCCCTGCTCCAGCTTCTCGACCTCACTCTGCTTCTCCTTTACCGAAGCTGCAAGCTGCTGGATATACTTGATCTTATCCGGCGGCAGATGTTCCTTCCTTTTCAGTTTGGCGGTGTAGGTCTGAAGGATCACCTTCATATCCTCCATTTCCTTCGTACACCTATCTAAGTCCTTGGAAAGCGAAATATAGTGTTCCTTTCTTTCCGGCTCCACTCCCACCTCAAGGTGGGTCGCGGTTCCCATTTCTGTTCCGATATTGTCCGCCTCGATACTGTTGCCCGCGCGGATCGTGCCTCCGTTGATCAGTCCCTTTTTCCCATGTACCTGTACAGAGCCCTCCGCAGAGATTTCGCTGTTCAGAATCAGTTCCGCCTCCACATATCCTCCTGCAAAAACGGTGGCATTTTCAATATATTTTGCCAAGAGATTCGTCCCCGCCCGGAAAACGCCCTTTAACATTCCGTGGATTCCATGCTTGATAATGATCTGTCCTCCGGCAGTAATCTCCGCGCCCTCCACGACGCCCTCCACGATCACATCCCCGGTGGTCTGAACGGAAAATCCCGATTTCACATTGCCGTGAATGAGTACGCTTCCGTCATAGGAAACGTTTCCGATGGAATTGTCCACGTCCGCAGGCACCTCAAAAACATTTGAGACAAAAACCTTTCCGGATACCAGACTTACATGTCCCGTCACATCGGAATAGATCTCCGTGCCATCCTCATTGATCGAAATATTCTTGCCGTATTCCAGCCTCGCCTTCTTGACCGTCCTTGGGTGCAGTTCCTCGCCGTACACATTTTTCCCCGCCTCGCCCGGATCTTCCGGGATCAGCCTTGCGAGCAGATCTCCCTTTTTAACATGGCTGATCGTATTCAGCTCCTTATAATTCACGCTGCCGTCCTCATTCCGCTTCGGCTGCAGGTTTTTGCTGGTCTCAAAGAAATACTCGATCTTTGCGTCTTTTCCATGCACCGGCGCCTTTCCTCTTGCAAACACGTAATCGGTACAATAGCGGCGTTCCTGCAAAAAATCAAAGACGGCATGCTGGTCGAGACCGAATTTTATCTTGTGAAAGGACAGACTTTCCACAATTTCCCTTGCATCCATCAGATTTCCGCCCACCGAGGGCGGATAAAAACGGCAGATAACCTCCATCTTGTCAAGGCTCACATCAATATCCATGGTCTCTCTGGCGACGATTCCATCCCAGGGGCCAAGGGGCGCCTCCGTTTCCTCCTTCGAGTTTAGCATCGCCTGATTCAACTGCTTTATATCATACGACTGATATTTTCTCTGATCCAGATAGGCGGTTACTTCATTGATGGAAAGGGGTTTTCCCCCGTCAAGCGCCGGATAAAAATGTAAAAATGCCTGATTTTCCTTTACCACCAACTGAAAATACTGATTTCTCATATATACTCTCCAAAAAAATTATTCTGTCAAAATGTTCATATAACTGCCCATCTTCTTGCGCATTTTACAGAGTGCTTTTGTGTGAAGCTGGGAAATTCTGGATTCGGAGACGTCAAGGATTCTGCTGATCTCCTTTAAAGTCATCTCCTCATAATAATACAGCTCGATCACCTTTCGCTCCTTCTCCGTTAAGAGGTTTAAGGATTCCGTAAGCGTCTGCTTCAGCTCCTCTTCCTCCACCACGTCCTCCGGCTGAGCAAAATGGGAATTGTGGGATGTGTCCATCACAGGCTCCGGCCCTGCTCCCTGTTCCTCAAATTCGTTCAGGGAAACCACGTTGGTGATCTTAAGCTGGGACTGCCAATTGCAATACTCGTCGTCGCTCAATCCAAGCTCCTTCGCAATATCCTCATCTCCGGCAGTCTTTCCGGTGCGCATCTCGATCTGCTTGACCGCGTCGTCGATCTTGCGCTGCCGCTGGCGCACGGTTCTCGGAATCCAGTCCATCTTACGGATCTGGTCAAGGATCGCGCCGCGGATCCTAAGACTGGCGTAGGTTTCAAATTTGACATTCTTATCCATATCGAACTTGTCGATGGCATCGATAAGCCCAAAAATCCCATAGCTCACGAGATCCTCAAATTCCACATTATGCCCCAGATATATGACCAGCCGTCCGGCAACAAGCTTGACAAGCTGTGCATATGCAATGATCAACTGTTCCCGCAGTTCCTGTGAGGGTTTTTTCTGATATTCTTTCCAGAGTTTTTCCGTATCAACTGCCTTCATCCAACCCGCCTCAAGTAATTATTTTATTTCGGAAGAATCAATGTTTTCCAGCGTTTCCGCCTCTCCCTCCTGTTGTTCTTTCACAACATTCTCAACCATTTTATCTTCCATAGCCTCCATCGCTTTGTCCAGAATCACTTTCACAACGCCCCCAATGATCAGAAAGATCACAAGGACAAGCAGCAGGCCCTTGGTAAATTGCAGCAAACTCACCGATTTATGTATGCTGCAGACACAGTAGATAAAGCCCGCGCAAAGCATAACGATTGCCGGGATATATTTTGTTTTCATACCACTAAATCACCCTGATATCCTTTCCAACTGCTTTAATGATATAATCGCCATTGGAGCAGTCCAATTCAACTGTACGTCCATAGTTTAATCCGGTATCCTGCGCGATCAGCGGTATCTTGCTTTCCGCAAGTATCGCCTTTGCCGCCTGTGCATTTCTCTCTCCAACGTTTCCCACGGCCGAAAGCCCGCTCACCTGAAACATGCAGGCTCCGCCCGCGATCTTTGCGACCAGACGATTTTGCTGCGCCCCCTCCGCAAGCATCTGCCTTAAGAGTTCTCGAATTCCTGTATCTCCGAACTTTGCAATATTTGCATTGTTCCTCAGCTGTGTACTGTCCGGCAGCATATAATGAACAAGTCCGCCGATTTTTGCCACCGGATCATATAAGGTAAGTCCGATACATGATCCTAGTCCAAGTGTCGTGAGGATATCCGGGGATTTTGCGGTTTTCAGATCCGCCATTCCTACTTTGATAACACTTCCCATTGTTCCCCTACCCCTTTATACTACGATTCCAAGTGACGTAAGAATCTTTACATAAGAATCCTGCTCCGGCATCAGAATAAAATAGCCGTTGATCATCACCTCATCACCAAACTCCGTTTCGATCAGAAGCGCATTGTCTCCATATTGCCCGAATTGGATCGCCGGAACGCTTAGGATCGCCGCCGCCATGTCCACCGCAATATAGGGAACCGACGGTACGATCGAAAGGTTTGTCATATTGGAAAGGGCAGACAGATAGGAGCCTGCAATGATATTGCCGATCTCCTTTAAGGCAGAAAGCTCCATTTCATTGAAGGGTCTGTCCGGATCCCCCTCGCTCCCCATTCCCATCATCAGCTTTGTCACCAGATAGCGGGCGGGTTCCGTTTTCATAAGAAACATCATGCTTCCGGAAATATCGTTCTTGACCTCAAGAAAAATCCCGACGATCGTCTCGTCCTCCGGACAGATGGCACCGCCAAGCTTTGATGCCTCCATAAGCTCTACCTTCGGAACTTTCATCTCGATCCTGCTATTGATCATGCTTGCAATCGCAGTTGTCGCATTTCCTGCGCCAATATTGCCGATCTCTTTTAAGACGTCAAGATACATCTCATTTACATTGTCAAGTGTAAACTCACTCATATACCCTCCCAAAAATCATATAGTGAGGAATAACCTCACTATATAAAAATATTAAATATTTTCTTTTTCCTCAACGATCGCATTGATCTCAAAAAGGGAAATCAAAGTATCCCCCTTCTTTCCGATCGCGCTGATGAACATGCCCTTCTCCTTGGCGGTGTTCGTGTTGACCGGCTCGATCTCATCCTCGTTCAAGGTGACAACCTCGCAGACTTCATCCACGATAATTCCCAGAAGCCCCTTTTCCTCCACCTTTAAAATGATGATCCTTGTCTTCCCGGTAAATACATCATCCTCCAGATCCATCTTTGTTCGGACGCTCATAACCGGAACAATCTCTCCACGGAGATTGATGATCCCCTTAAAATACACCTGTGCCTTTGGCACTCTGGTAATCTTCTGCATGCGGACAATATTATCAACATATCCGATATCAATACCATATTTTTCGTTGCCGATCTGGACAACGATATACTGTTTTGTACTCTTTTCCGATGTTTCTAATCTGTTTTGAGCCATGTTCTTCACCCCCGTTACATCAATGTATTGACATCTAAGATCAGGGCAACCTCCCCATCGCCAAGGATCGTAGCGCCGCTGATAAGTTTATTTCCATTAATGTATTTGCCTAAAGATTTAATAACGATTTCCTGCTGTCCCATCAAATCGTCAACGACCAGACCAGCCTGGCTGTCGCCGCGTTTTACGATAACAACGGTCAGATTTTCAGGTTCCTCCCTCGGTTCAATGTCAAGAACCTTGTCAAGACGGATCAGCGGGATAACCATTCCACGGAGATGGATTACTTCCCGCGCCTGTACATATTTGATATCCTTAACCGGAATATTTTCAATATTCGAGATTGAACCGAGTGCAATCGCATATTTCTCATCACGAATCTCTACCATGAGCGCCTGAATGATCGCAAGGGTCAGTGGAAGGCGTACCGTAAAGGTCGTCCCCTCTCCAAGTTTTGTCTTTACCTCAACATCGCCGCCAAGCTGTTCAATGTTGGATTTTACAACGTCAAGTCCAACGCCGCGGCCTGAGATATCGGTGATCTTCTTCGCCATGGAAAAGCTGGGCATGAACAGGAAATTGATAATTTCCTTCTGGCTCATCTGCTCTGCCTGCTCCGGCGTAACGATCCCCCGCTCAATTGCCTTCGCCTTTACAGCCTCGGTGTTGATACCATTTCCGTCGTCTCCCACCTGAATGATAACGTTATTTCCCTCCTGATAAGCATTCAGGAAGATGGTTCCCTGCTCCGGCTTTCCTCTCTCCGCACGGAGCTTTTTGTCCTCAAGCCCATGATCCGCGGAATTGCGGAGCAAATGCTGAAGCGGATCTCCAATCTGATCCACAACCGTGCGGTCCAGTTCGGTCTCCTCGCCGGTCATCACAAGCTCCATCTTCTTGTTGAGGGTTCTGGAAAGATCCCTGATCATACGCGGGAACTTGTTTACAACGCTCTCGATCGGAACCATTCGAACTTTCATAACCGATTCATGGAGATTTGTGGTGATGCGCTCCAGATATTCGATCTGATCGTGGAAGCTCTGGCTGGCAGCATTTCCGCCCTCCTGTGAGCTGATGGAGACAAGGCTGTTCTTTGCAATGATAAGCTCGGACACCTGATTCATCAGTGCATCAAGCTTTTCAATATCCACGCGGACCGTTCTGTTGGTTGCAGGTTTTGAAGCCGCAGGCTTCTTTGCCGAGGCTTTGCTTACCGCAGGCTTTGCTGCCGGTTTCGTCTCCCCCTGCCGGGTCTCCGTGTTTACTGCCGCCACCTCGGTCTTTGGCTCTTCCTTTCCGGTTTCCGCCGTTTTTTCCTCCGGTATCTCTCCGGCGAGAACATTCTCGATCTCCGAGACGTTCTTTGCAGCCGCTGCAATCTTTTCCACATCCTCTGTTGTTGCTATGTAAAAACTGAAATCAAGGTCAAATCTTTCATCCTCGATATCCTGTGAACTCGGACGGTAAACTATGATCTGTCCGAACTCTTCCACCTCCCGGAATACCAAAAACGCCCTTGCCGCCTTCAGCAGACATTCCTTATTGATATACACGGTCACTCCGTAAATCTTATTGCCCGCTTCCCTTGCTTCCACGATATTCTTCTGTTCACGGTCGCTCAATTCGATCCTGGCATATTTTTCTTCCCCTTCGTCAGCCGCTTTCTGGGGCGCTTCATCCTTTTTCTCCTCCGCTGCCGGCGCATCCTTTTCGGACATCTCACCGTTCGCCTTTGCGATAAAATCATTGAGTTCTTTGATTATCAGCGTGTTTTCCTCTGTTCCCTCGTCAGAGCTCGCCTTGATGTTGTTGAGATACCCCTCGATCGCATCCAGACACTCGAACAGCAGGTCGATCATAGAGCTGTCCACTTTGATTTTTTCGCTGCGGACCTCCTGAAATACGTTTTCCATATCATGGGTCAAGTGCTGCATGCGCTTAAAGCCCATCGTGCCCGCCATACCCTTTAAAGAATGGGCGGCACGGAACACTTCGTTGATCGTATCCTTGTTATCCGGCTCATTCTCCAAAGTCATAATGCAGTCGCTTAAGGTCTGCAAATGTTCCCCGCTCTCATCAATGAAAATCTCAAGATACTGACTTACATCCATTTTACTTTACCCCCACTTTTTTAATAATTGTTTTCGCAACATCTTTCAATGGGACAACTTCATCCGTAACACCTGACTCCGCAATCGCCTTTGGCATTCCGTACACAACGCAGGTCTGGGCATCCTGGGCGATCACATACACCGGCTTGTGCTGGCACAGGGAAAGAATTCCGTTGGTGCCGTCCGCCCCCATACCGGTAAGCACAACGCATACGATTTCATCATACCCCGAATCGGAAAGGGAATCGTAGGTGATATTCGCACAGGGCCTTAAGCCTCCGATCGCCGGCATATCGCTTAACAGTATCCTGTGGGAACCATCCGGATTCCTCTTCACCTCCATATGCCGTCCGCCCGGAGCGATATAGACATGTCCCTTTTCCAGCACATCCCCATCCTCCGCCTCCTTGACGGCAACCGGACTGATCTCATTCAAGCGTTCCGCAAGGGATTTGGTAAATCCCCCCGGCATATGCTGAACCAGTACCATAGGCGCATCCATCCGCTGATCCAGATACGGAATCACGTCCTGCAGCGCCTTCGGCCCTCCCGTCGAACAGGCCAGAGCGACCAGCCTGTTTTTGGCGTTCGCCGCCTTAAGCCGTTTCACCGGCGCTTTCGGTCTCGAATCGATGGGCGACGCGGAAAGCTTCTTCGCGTCGACGGAAAGCTTCTGGACAGGCGCTAACGGTTTTGATCCCGCCTGATCTGCCGCAGCCCTTCTTGAGACAGGGCTTTTTGTTCTTAAAACCGCCGAAAGAACCTCCATCAGGCGATCCTTAAAATTCTCGCCCTTTGCCTCCACGATATTTGTGGGCTTGGTCACAAAATCGATCGCGCCTCTCTCGAGGGCCATGATCGTAACCTCCGCATCCTTCGTCGTAAGGGTGCTGACCATGATAACGTTCACCCTGATATGTTCGTTCTGCAGCCGTTCCAAAAGCTGAAGCCCATCCATGCGGGGCATGTTTACGTCGAGAAGAACTGCATCGTATGTGGTCGTCTTTAGTTTTTCGTATGCCTCCAGGCCATCTCTGCAGGTATCTTTTGCCTGAAAATTGTCATCTGAGTTGATTATATCACAGATCACCCTTCTCATGAGTGCAGAATCATCAACCACTAAAATATTTTTTTTCATTATGCCATCTCTTTCTTCCGGATGCAGCGCTCCTCTTCAAACACATAGCGCACGATCATCTCGCGATCCTTTAGATCTTTATACAAAAACTGCCCTCTCTGGATATATTTCCCGGAATCCTTTGCCGATTTTTCCGACTCAATGATCTGGGTGACCAGATAAAACATCTGATCGATCTTATTGTTGGTAAGGCGGATGATTACGATCACATAGGAATCCTTTTCAAGTGGTTCCTCCGACACAAACCGGATTCCTCCTCCGCTGATATCAACGGAAACCGCCTTTCTCGCCTCCGCCATATAATTCTTAAACTGGATTTCCGCAAAGAGCTCTTCGGTGGACTGAAACATGGCAGTCTCCTCCTCCACCGGAATATACATCAAATCGATCGCATTCTCAATCCTGAAGAACTTCCTCCGCTGATACTTGACCGGTTTTGACGTTATCTGCATTTCCAGTACATAGAAATTATCTTTTTTGTATCTTTTCTGCACGACCCCGTAACAGAAAAACAGCCCCTTCTTAGAGTAAAAAAATAATTTACATCTCAGACCGATCTGAAAAAAAACCATTCGCCCGTTCTCGGTCGGCATGGTGATCTCGATCGCCCGATCCTGCAGATAGTCGAACAGACTGCTCTTGTAGGTATGGACCGGCTCGGTATTATTTCCATTCTCCTGCTGTTCAAGCTGTATATCGATTTTGTCCCCCAGACAGGTAATTTCCGAAATTATCATACTTCACTCCTGTTTTTTTTTGATAAAAAATTGGAAAACAACTGCGCAATTCCCCAGCGGACCGCCCCCTTCCCCTGTTCGCCGTTCATGAGATTGTCCGCAAGATACTCAAAGGCCTTTGCCGAGGCAGAATTCGGCTCCTGAAGGGATACCGTTTTCTGCTGCCGGACAGAGCGCTCTAAAGCGGTATCCTGAGGTATCATTCCAAGATAATTTAAGCTGCCGTGTAAAAACTGTTCCACAACCGAATCCAGCTTATCAAACATCGCCAATCCCTCTGCCTTCGTCGAAACCTTGTTGGCGATCACATGGATCTTCGTATTTCCTGCCGTAAAGTTTGGATTGTGATAAAGCGCCTTGAGGAGCGAATAGGAATCCGTAAGGGAGCTTGGCTCCGGCGTCATGACCAACAGGACCTCCGGACTTGTCATCACGAATTCCAAGACCTGATCCATGATTCCCGCCCCCGTATCAATAATGATAAAATCCGCCAGTTCGTTCAATTCGTTTAGTGATCTGATCAGATACAGGATCTGGTCATGATATAGATTGTTCAGGGCGATCACCCCGGAACCGCCGGAAATAAACCCGATATCCATTGGCCCCTGGGTAATGATCTCCTTTATTTTTTTCCCGTGATAGATCACATCGGAAAGATTATATTTCGGAATCGCCCCAAACATAACCTCGATATTTGCCAGACCAAAGTCCGCGTCAAAAATAACGACTCTTTTGCCGCTCTTTCTTAATTGTATGGCAAGATTGACGGCAACATTCGACTTTCCAACGCCGCCTTTTCCGCTGGTAACCGTAATCACACGGGCAATGGGAATGTTATTCTGATTTTGCTTTTTTATAACGTTTCTAAGCTGTTGTGCCTGATCCATTCACTCCCTGCCCTCCTAGCAACTGCTTTACGATCTTTTGGATATTGAAAAGTTCAATATCATCCGGAACGTTCTGCCCATAGGTCGCGTAAGACAGATCCGCGCCGGAATACAGTTTAATATTCAAAAGATTTCCGTAAGCCGTAGTTTCATCCAATTTCGTAAAAATAAGTTTAAATTCGCTGATTCCCTTGTAAATATCAATGATCTCAAGCAGATCCCTGTATTTCGTCGTAGCGCTCAGTACCAGGTATACCTCCTTCTCCCAAGCCGGATTTATGCCCTGGATCAGCCCCTTCGTCGCCTCTCTCTGGTCCTCATTCTTATGGGAAAAGCCTGCGGTATCCACAAAGACCAGATCATAATCCTGCATTTTTTCGATTTCGGCATTGAGTTCCTCCGCCGAGAAGATGATCGACATAGGCGCATCGAGGATATTGGCATATATCCTAAGCTGCTCTGTCGCTGCAATCCGGTAAGTATCCGCCGTAATAAACGCGACCTTCTTATCCTGCTCTACCTTGTACTTGGAAGCGATCTTTGCAATGGTTGTAGTTTTTCCCACACCCGTCGGCCCGATAAAAAATACAACCTTTGTTTTCCCCCTCACCATATGGATCGGCTCCGGACGTCCGAAACGCAGGATCAGTTTCTGGTACACGCTGGATAAAATGATATCGACGCTGCTGCCCGGACGGATAAACTGCTCAACCTCTTCTAAGATCTGGTTTACGTACTTTTCATTCACTTCATTTTCAATCAGCTTACCATACAAAATGCGAATAAAATTTAACGCGTCCTGATTCAGTATATTCGGCTGGGATTCCTCCTTTAAAGGCTCTTTCAATTTCTCTCCCAATATGCTGGAAAGACTGTCCAGCCTCTTTTCGGTCTCATCTTCTTTTCTCTCCTCCGTCAAAAGGGACGCGGTAGTTTTCACCGTTTCGATCTTTTCCGGCACCTCATCCTCCACTCTGCCCGGATTCGGAAGTTCGAGCTTCTCATCCGCTTTATAATTAATATTGTCATGCAGTTTCATCTGTTGTTTCAAAACCGTCATAGGATTATAAGTTTCCTTTTCTTCCATAGCGGCTGTCACCTCGAACGTAGATTTCTTGAATGCCCGGAAAAGCCCTTTCGGCTTGATTTCCTTCACGTTCATGATTACAGCGGATGTGCCAAGTTCATTCTTTGCCTTTTCGATTGCCTCTTCTTTTGTCTTTCCCTGAAACTTGTTGATCGTCATTTATGCTGTCACCATCCCTACTGATTGCAGTTCTACGTTTGAATCCACTTCATTGTAGGACACTACGATCAGATCCTTAAAATAATCTTCTGTCAATTTCTTAAAATACATACGGACAATCGGAGAGGTTATCACAATTGCATTTTTTCCAAGACTTTCCAGTTTTCCCACCTCGGTCTCCACCGAGCTCATGATCTTTTTGGTCTTCTCCGGATCAAGGGTCAGATAAGCGCCCCCTTCCGTCTGTTTTACAGAGGACATGATCTCCTGCTCCACCTTCGGATCCAGAGTGACAACGCTTGTCGTCTCATTTGCAGGAAAATACTTATTGGAAATTGCCCGCTTCAAGCTTTGGCGTACATACTCCGTCAGCACATCCGTATCCCTCGTCGCCTGCGCGTGATCCGCAAGGGTCTCAAAGATCGTAAGCAGATCCCGGATGGAAATCCCCTCCTCAAGCAGGTTCTGCAATACCTTCTGAATATCTCCAAGCCCCAGAAGCTTTGGAATCAGTTCGTCCACAAGCACAGGGTTGGATTCCTTCAGGTTGTTGACCAGATTCTGCACATCCTGCCTTGTAAGCAGTTCGGCAATATGGGAACGGATAACCTCCGTTAAATGCGTTGCAATGATGGACGGCGGATCTACAACCGTATAGCCAAGGCTCTCCGCCCGCTCTCTCTGTCCCTCCGTAATCCAGATCGCCGGAAGATGGAAAGAAGGTTCAAAAGTCGGGATACCTGTGATCTCCTCCTCCACATACCCCGGGTTCATCGCCATATAATGGTCAAACAGGATCTCCCCCTCCGTAACCTGGATCCCCTTCACCTTGATGATATACTGATTGGGATTGAGCTGGATATTATCCCGCAGACGGATGATCGGAACGACCGTCCCCAGCTCCAGCGCAATCTGCCGCCGGATCATAACTACACGGTCAAGCAGGTCGCCGCCCTGATTTACATCGGCAAGGGGAATAATACCGTAACCAAATTCCAGCTCGATGGGATCTACCTGAAGCAGGGAAACCACATTCTCCGGTTTCCGGATCTCCTCCGCCTCCGTCTCCGCCTGGGCGACCTCCTCCTCGATCGAGGTCTCCCCGATCACATTGCTAATGGATCGTCCGGCAATGATAAACACTCCGCCGAGCCCCACAAACAGCCACCATTGCAGCGGCGTGACAAGACCCAAAAAGATCAATACGCCGCCGACAAGATACAGCACCTTCGGCACGCCAAAGAGCTGTTTTACCAGAACACCGCTGAAATCCGCCTCTCCGGACCCCTTTGTGACAAGAATACCTGTCGAAAGAGAAATCAAAAGGGACGGTATCTGGGAGACAAGCCCGTCACCGATGGTAAGGATACCATACTCCATGATTGCAGCCTGAAATTCCAATCCCTGATACAACATGCCGGTTGCCGTACCGCCCACAAGATTGATCAGAGTGATGATAAGGCCTGCGGTCGCATCCCCTTTTACATACTTTGTAGCACCGTCCATGGAACCGAAGAAGCTGGCCTCCTTCTGTATCTTTTCACGGCGGAGCTGGGCTTCTTTGTCCGTAATCGCACCGGTATTCAAATCCGCATCGATGGACATCTGCTTGCCCGGCATAGCGTCCAGAGTAAATCGTGCGGTCACCTCGGATACACGCTCCGAACCTTTGTTGATAACAACGAACTGGATAATGATAAGCACGACGAAAACAATCGCACCTATCACAATATCTCCTCCTCCCACGAAATCCCCGAAGGTTCTGACAACATTTCCCGGATCTCCGGTCGTCAGGATCAGACGTGTTGAGGAAACGTTAAGCGATATTCGAAAAATAGTCGTGAACAAAAGAAGCGTCGGGAAAAAGGACATATCCAAAACTTCCTTTGCATACAGCACCTTAAAAAGAATAATGAGCGCCAGAGACAGATTTATTGCAAGCATCACATCAAGAAGGAGCGATGGAATAGGGATAATAAAGAATATAACCGCAAACAAAAGATACAGCGCCACGCCTAAATTAGACAAAATCGTTATTTTCTTCATCCGTGTATTCCTCCTTCCCAAACTATATGATAAAACTACTTATTCGGATGTTTTGTATGATATACCATCGCAAGTACCTCCGCTACGGACTGATACAGCTCCGGCGGGATCTCCGAGCCGATCTCCACATTGTGGTAGATCATTCTTGCGAGAGGTTTGTTCTCTACGATTTCAACATGATGTTCCTTTGCAACCTCTTTGATCTTCTGGGCGACATAATCCTGTCCCTTTGCAAGAAGAACCGGCGCCGAGCTCTGCTGCGCGTCGTATTGCAGGGCCACCGCCAAATGCGTAGGGTTTGTAATGACAACGTCCGCCTTCGGAACATCCTGCATCATACGTCTCTGGGAAACCTCCTGCATCTTCCGCCTCTGGCGTCCCTTGATCTGGGGATCTCCCTCCGTATTTTTGTACTCATCCTTTACTTCCTGCTTCGTCATCTTCATCTCGTCCTTGAATTTCCGTTTCTGGTAGGCGAAATCCGCGATTCCGACGATCAGATATATAATAGCGATCCGAAGACCCGTGTTGATGATAATATTTCCAATCAGGGCAACCGCCTGCTTCAGAGGAACCGCATACAGGATAAACAGATCGTTCTGTTCCTTCTTGATACAGTTGTACGCCACAATTATGATCAAAACGATCTTGGCGATCGCAAGCAGGAGATTAAACAGCGAATCCTTGGAAAACATCCGTTTAAATCCATTCAGCGGGTTGAATTTTGCCAAATCGGGCTTCATCGGCTTGGCAGATACCTTCCAGCCCACCTGAAAAATACTGATCAGCAGCGTGATGATGATTCCAAAAAGGAAAAACGGCAGCACGATCAAAAGCCATTTAAGGATCATATTCATCAAAAAAGACGAAACCGCCTGCGTTGACAGGTATGCCCGGTTCACCTTCATGAAATCCGACATGCTCCCGTATACATAGGTGACGACCCCTACCAGTCTCTCCCCCACATAGGAGATAAATATCTTTAACACCAAAAACAGAACTATAAGGTCAAAGGCCGCCGTCAGCTCCTTGCTCTTTGCAACCTTTCCCTCTTTTCTGGCATCCTCCAGCTTCTTCTGGGTTGCCGGCTCGGTCTTCTCTCCGCCCTCTCCATCCTTTGCAAACCATTGCAGATTGTAAGGCAATATATAATTCATTTCTGTCCTATCCACCATACATTCCTTCAATGATCAAAACCACCATCTCTTTGATTTCCGTATAGATGAAATCCGCAATATTCGGCAGCATAAATACGGTAATGAACATAACCGAAAGACCGACCAGCAGCTTCATCTGTATGCCGACCGCAAACATGTTCATCTGCGGGGCAACCTTTGCCATGATTCCAAGAATACAGTTCAGGATCATAATGCAGGCAAATATAGGAAGAAATATCCGAAAGCCGATCACAAACAAATCCCCCATATAACGGGTTATCGCTCCAAGCAGATTGTCCCATTCAAACTGCGCGCCCCCGATCGGGATCACAAAAAAGGAATCACAGACCGCACGCAGGATATACACATGCATATTTGAGGCGATCATCAGCAGCATAACTAAATAATAATACAAATTACCGGTGATTGTCACCTGGCTGTTCATCTCCTGATTGAACTCCGTCGCCATGGACAGACCAATGTCCATATCGATGATATTTCCCGCAAATAAAACAATGGAACTACAGATGTTTGCAGCAAAGCCAATCAGCAACCCCGTAATTCCTTCTATCAAAACATATACTGCATATCCGACCACATCTGTATATTCAAGCGCCGGGCGGTCGCATATGCTATACACTATCACCGAAGTAAGAAACGATAAACCGATTTTCACCTGATTCGGAACACCCGTCTGTCCATACAAGGGGGCAACATAAATAAACGAAGCGATCCTTATCAGGATCAGAAGAAAATATTCAAAATTAACCAGCGAAAAACTTAAGTTGACCATAATCTCATCTTATCCCAGACTTAGATAATAACTGAAATTTGACCATATCTCCGTTATCAATCCGGACATATTGTTAAGCATCCATGAACCGCAGATCATCATAGTCACAAACACCCCGATAATCTTCGGGACAAAGGTAAGGGTCTGCTCCTGAATCGAAGTGACCGTCTGGAATATACTGACGATCAATCCTATGATAAGCGACACCAGAAGAAGAGGAATCGCCGTAATGATTATCGTATATATGGCGTCCTTTGCGACGTCAAGTATCGCGCCCTCCAAACTCATATCTCACATCTCCTTTTTCAGTAAAATGTCCGCACAACCTGCTCGATCACAAGATCCCATCCGTCTGCCAGAATAAACAAAAGTATTTTAAAGGGCAGGGAGATCGTCGTGGGCGGCAGCATCATCATACCCATTGACATAAGCACGGAGGATACCACCATATCGATCACAATAAATGGAATATATATTAAAAATCCAAGGATAAACGCCGCCCGCAGTTCGCTAAGGATAAAAGCCGGAACCAGCGTAGTAAACGGAATATCATCATAGGTTTCATAGGTCTCTCCCGAGATATCAATGAACACCTTCAGATCCTTCTCCCTTGTCTGCCCGTACATAAATTCCCGGAAAGGCTCCTCCGCTGCAATAAGAGCTTCCTCCTGCGTAATCTCTCCTGCATCCAAGGGCTGGATTGCATTCGTGTTGACCGCCTGAAAGGTCGGCCACATGATAAAAAATGTCAAAAATAACGCGAGTCCGACAAGCACCTGATTGGGCGGCGCCGTCTGGGTTCCGATGGCGGTCCGCACAAAGTGGAGAACAATGATGATCCTCGTAAAGGAGGTCAGCATGATCAGAATGGAGGGGGCAAGCGAAAGCACGGTCAAAACAAGCAGCATCTTGACCGGCGTGGATACGGCCCCCGACTCATTGTTGTATGTCACGGAAAAACCGTTTGTCAGATTATCCATCGCATTCGCCTGTGCATCTGTATCCGAGGATGTCTGATCCGTAAACTGAAGCAGCTCATCCCCATCTGCAGCAGCCGCATATGCTGTTGTGCCGGGTCTGTAAAAAACTGTGAAAATTGTTAAAAGGATAACCGCACAGGCAAACAAAAGAGACGCCCTGCAGTACCTTGTCTTAAACTTATTACTCATATTAATCCTGCTTTTTCGGCAACTTGTCTTTCAACTTACCGAGTATCTGCTGAAAACTCTCCTGCGGCATGACAGATTTTTCTCCCGTATCCGGCAATTCTTTCAATTCCTCCTCGGAAAGTTCTGCAAGCATATGCACCTCGTCCTTTCCGACCGAAACCACAAGATACTTTTTCCCTGCCGCAATAATGCTTATCATTTTATTGTTGCCCACATGAATCGTCTCAATAATCCGAAGATTCTTATTGTGGCTGTGCGCCTTCTGGTATCCTCCCATCCATCTCGTCGTCAGATATGTGATCGCGAGAACAAATGCAAAAATCAGAAGAACTCCCACTAACTGTATAAAGCTTTCCAGCGAAGACGATAATAAGATATTCATACTAACCTACTGCTTTTCTTACCGCTTCGATCACACGATCCGCCTGGAAGGGTTTTACGATAAAATCCCTCGCCCCTGACCGGATGGCTTCGATCACCATCGCCTGCTGTCCCATTGCCGAACACATAATGACACGTGCGGAAGCATCCTTCTCCATGATTTTCTTGAGCGCCTGAATTCCGTCCATCTCCGGCATGGTGATATCCATCAGGACAAGATCGGGATGAAGCTCTTCAAATTTTGCCACGCCGATTGCTCCGTTCTCGGCTTCCCCCGCAACTTCATATCCGTTTTTTGTGAGGATATCTTTAATCATCATCCGCATAAACGCAGCGTCATCGCAAATCAAAATATTCTTTCCCATACGATTCTTTCACCTTCTTCTTATCTGTTATTATTGACAATTTCCGTAATACGCACTCCAAAGCTTTCCTCGATCACAACAACCTCACCCCGCGCCACATTCTTTCCGTTTACCAGAATGTCGATCGGCTCGCCGGCAAGCTTATTCAGTTCAATGATCTTTCCCGGCGCAAAATCCAGAATATCGGAGATTGACTTGGTCGTCCGCCCAAGTTCCACAGTCACCTCAAGGGGTACATCCATAATCAGATCGATATTCTCCGGCTGGAATCCTCCCGTCATACCTCCGCTGAATGCGGTAAACTGTGCCGGCTGAACATTCACCGGCTGCCCCATCATCTGTTGTCCCATCATAGGCTGCCCTGTCATCGGCTGGCTCATCGCTGTTTGTCCCATCATCTGTTGTTCCGCCACCGGCTGGGCTGCTGTCTGTTGTGACGCAGGAGCCGCTGCTGCCGGCTCTGGCACCGGTTTTGGTGCCACCTCCTTAATACTATTGTTATCCATCTCCATGTTGCGGGATACCGCCTCACACATCTCCCGGGCAAAGGATACGGGATACAGCTGCATGATCTCGCTGTCGACAAGATCCCCGATTTCCAATCGGAATGCGATCTTAACAAAAGTCTTCGTTAAAAATTCGTCGATCGACCTCTCGTCCACATTGTCAGTCAGATCCACCACATCCGCAACCGGCGGGCTGATATCAATCGTTTTGTTCAACATGGAGGAGAGAGAGGTCGCCGAGGATCCCATCATCTGGTTCATCGCCTCGCTGATCGCGCTAATGTGAAGCTCTCCAAGCTCCCCGTCCGTGTTTGTTCCGTCGCCGCCCATCATCAGATCGGTTATGGTCTTAACATCGTTATCCTTCAAGACCAGAAGGTTATTCCCGTCCAGTCCCACCGTATATGCGATCCTGATAAATACGCAGGGTCTTTCATATTGCGCCGATATCTCATCCCATGTCGCCAGCGACACCACCGGCGTAGAGATCTCCACCCGCCGGTTCACAAGGGCAAACAGAGTCGTCGCCGCAGTTCCCATGCTGATATTGGCAATTTCCCCGATCGCGTCCTTCTCCGACTCGGAAAGGCTTTCCGCCTCCGCACCGCCCGCAGGATTGTTCAGCAGAGCATTAATTTCCTCCTGTGATAAAACTCCATCCATTTTATTGCTCCTCCTTGATCACCGAAGTGACTCTTACTGCGTAATCATCACCGGATGTGCCCGGCAAAGCAGTAAATTTTCGAATATTTCCAACATACACATCAAGTTCCTCGTCAACCTTGCGGTCAAGGCAGATAATATCCCCCGGCTGAAGCCCCGCAAAATCGCTGACGGAGATGGTGCTTTTTCCCAGCACCGCTTTCACAGGAATCCGGGCGCGTGAGATCAGCGCTTCGATAGCATCCGCATAATCGGTCTCATCCTGCTTCTGCATGTTTGAATACCAGTATTTGGTATTCAATTTATCAATCACATCTTCCAGCGTCATAAACGGAAGGCAGATATTCATAAGACCTTCCGTATCGCCGATCCGGATGTTTATTGTCACGATTGCAATCATCTCGCTGGGCGAAATGATCTGCGCATACTGTGAATTCGTCTCGATCCGCTCAATATGCGGATGGATATCCACCACATTCGCCCAAGGCTCCCGAAGCAGATTCACACACACTACATAGATCCGTTCAATAATCAAAAGCTCGATCTCGGAAAATTCCCGCACCTTGTCAAGGGGAACCCCCTGCCCTCCCAGCATCCTGTCGACAATGGCATAGCCAAGATTCGAAGCCATCTCAATGATAATGCTGCCATGAAGCGGAGCAAAATTCACAATTCCCAAAAGAACCGGATTCGAAAGCGCATTGGAAAACTCAGAGTAAGTAACCGCCTCCGAGTTCATCACCTCCACCTGAACCGCTTTCCGAAGATAGACCGGAAGATTCGTAGAAAGAAGTCTTCCGTAATGCTCAAAAATAATCTCAAGTGTCCGCAAATGTTCCTTCGAGAACTTTGATGGGCGGGCAAAATCATAATCCTTTACCTGCTTTTCATTATTGTCTTTTATTTCTTCTACATCTAATTCGCCGCTACTCAAAGCCGCCAGCAAACTGTCTATCTCATTTTGAGATAAAACGTCACCCATCTGTCTCTCACCACCTGTAACCATCACAAAACTAACCGCTTTGCGCGGTTAGCCTTTACTTTGCTGTCTGTTTCTCGGAAAAATTCACTCCAACGACATAATCCGCGCCAAACATTTCCTGTACCGCCGCAAGGATCTCATCCTGTACAGCCTCCGGATCGGAGTCAAACTCCTCCTTGGAATACCGGTTGACAATCGCGATAATGTCGTTCTTGATAATATCTTCCTTCTCAGCAATCACCGTCGGAGGATATTTCTCATAATTTTCGCTCTCGGTATTTAAGGAAAGGGATACCCCTATAACCGCATAATACGTCGTTCCAGGCGTCCCGTCCGCCTGAGTGTCCGTTCTCAGATTGATCGTCATCGTCGCGCCGTCATTGATGGCGTATATCTCAATCTGCTCGATCGGAATGTTGGAAAGGCTGGACGTCGCCTCGCTGTTCAGGTCAAGGTCGATCGCCTGACACACCGAAGTGATCAACTGGTTCGCCTTCTTCGTCTCCGGCAGTACTGTAAAGGTCAAAAGAGCCGTAAGAACCAGATTTGCAACTGTCAACGCAAGAATTATTACTGTAATCAAATTTTTTTTCATAAAGCAAAACCTCTCATTCAATTCAGTTCCGAATTATAACTGCTATATATCTTAATTTCAACGCGTCTGTTTCTCGCTCTTCCCTCCGCAGTCGAATTGTCCGCAATCGGAACATATTCCCCTCTGCCGGAGGATTTGATATAAGCAGGATTCAGATCCGTATTTGCCCTTATGTAATCCGCCACCGTCAGCGCACGGTACATGGAAAGCACATCGTTGTTCTCATATGTCCCCGAGGACATCGGCACATTGTCCGTGTGGCCTTCCACATCGATAATATTCTTATCGTACTTCTCCAGAATCGCGGCAATCTTATCCACCACCGGATATGCATCCTGCAATATCTCCGCTTTTCCGGAGTCAAACAGGATTGCCCCGCTGAGGCTGAGCTGCACATATTCCGCATTGAAATCCACCTCGACCAGATCCTGAATCCCCGCCTCGTTGATTGCCTCCTGAATCGCCTCCGCCATCTTCTCCGATTCCGACAGAGCCTCCTGAAGATAAGCCTCCACAACGTCGGTGTTGTCCTCCGGGTCCTCCTCGCTCTGGGAATTCGCCAGTTCGTTATAATAGGAATCCAGAAATTCCAGCTGGCGGACACCCGAGGAGATCAGTTCCCCGTTTCCGATACTGGAGCCTCCCGACGGGAGAATACTGATACTGCTCTGTAAGGAAGCGATCACCGCCTGAAACTTTTCCTCATTGATACTCGACATGGAATACAAAAGAACGAAGAAACAGAGAAGCAGATTCATCAAATCCGAGAAAGTGTTCATCCACGCCGGCGACCCCTTCGGCGGATCTTCTTTTCGCTTCACCGCCATTACTCTTCACCTCCGGAATCTTCCTCGACCGCATTGCGGGCTGATGGTGAAAGGAATGATTTCAGTTTTTCCTCGATCACGCGTGGATTCTCCCCTGCCTGAATCGAAAGAAGTCCCTCAATCATAATATTCTTCAATGTGATTTCCAATTCGTTGTTGATCTTCATTTTAGATGCGACCGGATTGCACAGCCAGTTCGCGATCAGCGATCCGTACAAAGTCGTCAGAAGAGCCGTCGCCATTGCCGGTCCGATCTTGGAGGAATCCTCCATGTTATAGAGCATGATAATAAGTCCGATCAGAGTACCGATCATTCCCCATGCCGGGCCCAATTCCGCCCACTTTTCCCAGAAACCGATCACTCTTTTGTGTCTGTCCTCCTGGCACATCAGATCCGTCTCGAGAATTCCCCTGACCAGATCCGCATCGGTTCCGTCGACAACCAGCATGATTCCCTTTTTCATAAAGTCGTCGTCAATATTGTTTGCCGCTTCCTCAAGGGCAAGCAGCCCTTCTTTTCTTCCGACATTCGCCAGATCAATGATCGTCTTTATCGTCTCACTAGGATCATTCACTTTTCCCTTGAACGCCAGAGCGATCGCCTTAATGCCGCCGACAAAATCGGACATTCTATGGCTTGCCAGAGTACCGCTGATAGAGCCTCCGAACGTAATAAAAACCGATGGTATGTCCATAAAGTATCTAAAGTTGCTGGCCCCTCCGTCTCCGGTAAGAATGCCGAGAATCACCATCGCCACGCCTAGTATAAAGCCAACTATTGAAGCTATATCCAAAAAATTCACCTTCCCTACTAAATTCCGTGCAAATGCGGCACAAAGAAATATAAAGCGCCACAAACCCCTTTTATTTGATTTTACTAAACTTTTGTCTGCTTGTCTACTTTCTTTTTAACAAAACACAGAAAAATATTGGGAAATGATCCTATGCATTTCCCAATATAATTCAAACATTCCTATTTCCGGTTTTATCTCTTCAGATTGATCAATTCCTCAAGAAGCGTATCCGAGGTTGTGATCACGCGGGAGTTTGCCTGAAAACCGCGCTGTGTAATAATCATGCTGGTAAACTCCGAGGAAAGATCAACGTTTGACATTTCCAGTTCTCCGGTGGTCATTGAACTTCCGTCCGCCGAAATCTCAACGCCGATTCCGTCAAATTCTCCGGAGTTGAGGGTAGTCTGGTAACAGTTATCTCCCACCTTTTCAAGACCGGAGGCATTGGAAAACTGTGCGACCGCAATCTGTCCGAGGAGGACTGTATTGCCGTTATCGTAAGACCCGTAGATTTTTCCGTCGCTGTTTACGGTAAGTCCCGTCAGCGCGCCGAGCTTCTTTCCCGTTCCGTCGCCGTCGCTGTCGCCCTTTAAAGATTTCAGGGTAGATGTTCCGTTGTTATTGTAATTCATCGACTGTGTAAAATCGATCTCGATATTTCTGAAATTACTTGTGGTAACCTCGTCCGCAGAGGTCATATTTGTCAAAATGACATCTGCCAGTTTGAGTGTCACCGACGGATCCGTTGCTCCGCTTCCCGTTCCGATTCCCACAAAGGTACCCTTATTCTGATCGTACACAATTGTGTATGGGAGTGCCGCGATCGACGTCTCCTGTGTGGTAAGTGCGGTCAGGGAAAGGACCTCCATGCTCGTCGTGGTAACATCGTTTGTAGTGGAGATTGTATAGACATTGTTTTCTAATGTTCCGCCCGTAGCAAGGGCCGCTCCCGTCTGCTGGTAGGTTTCATCCCCCGTATCCGGGTCCTCCACAAGCTCCGCCCTGTACAGGTTTCCGTCAACCACCATCACCGTAGTGGTCGTATCTCCGCTGGTGTACTCATAGACGTCATCATATCCGGCAAGAGGAGTTAGTGAATATTCTGTCGTCGTTGTTACCTGAGTGGTTGTCTCCACCGGATAAGTATATGTACCGTCGCTGAAGGAACCGCCGCTGAATACGATATCATCGGTGTTTGTCGTGTAGGTTCCGTCCGCATTATGGGTTGCAGAGTAAATATTTCCGTGGCTGTCAACCGTAAAGTATCCGATCTGTCCGGCGATCGTATAAACCTTGCTTCCGTTTGTATCCAGCTGATTTACATCCTTTGCCACCGTTCTGGTAAGCCCGGTGGAGAACAGTTCGTCCGGATCGATCAGATAGGTTTCCCCGGTTACGTCATTCGGATCCTTTAGAATAGACGTATTATCCTGATTGATGATATCCGTCAGGGAAATATAGTACTCTCCCGATTCCCCGGAATCAGAGGGGACAATTGAGAATTTTGCGGTATAGGAGTACCCGAGGCTGTCATAAAAGCCGAGGGTCATGATATATCCGCCATCGCTGGTCAGATTGCTATCGTAGGTATCCAGCACTCCGGATGCATATGCCTTTGTGGTGGCCTCCGGGGAAGATATCTGGTTTGCCGCGGACATTACCTGAAGCGCAGACACGGTATCTTTGCGGATTTCTCCGGTATCATCCACCTGCCAGCCCATCAGGGTATATCCGTTGGAGCTCATGCACAGGTATCCGTTTCCGTCAACATAGAAAGAACCTGCTCTGGTAAAAAAGGTATTTGTGCCGTCGCTTACAATAAAGAAATTGGTTGTCTGGCTGTCCGTAAGCTTTAAGTCAAAGGGATTTCCGGTTGTCTCCGCAGCGCCCGGCGTCTCTATACTTACCGCGGTGGAGCCGGTTGTTACGCCAAGACCGATCTGCTTTGCGTTGATTCCTCCGGTTCCGGTAGCGCCGTTGCCCCCGGATGCGCTCGAAGTGGTCTGATACATAATTTCACTAAAGGTTACGGAAGAAGATTTAAATGCTTCCGTGTTAACATTGGCGATATTGTTACCAATAACGTCCATTCTTGTCTGATGTGTCTTAAGACCGGACACAGCAGAGTACAATGATCTCATCATAGTACAATTGACCTCCTTTTTTTCGGCGGGTCTTTGTTCCTTCTGTCAGTCGGGAACGAAAGCTTCCATTAAGGTCCAGCTACATAATGACCGCGCCATCAATATTTGTAAATACATTACTGTTTGTTTCTGTCTGATCCATCGCCGTAACGACAGTACGGTTCGGCACGTTTACGATAAACGCCAATGAATCGACAAGTACCAAAGATTCCTGGACACCTTTTTTGCTCGCCTGCTCCACTCCATTTTCCAGTCTCCGGTTTACTTCCTCCGTCAGATCAATATTCCGATCCGAAAGACGCATGGAAGCATGTTTGGAAAATTTCAGATTCGAGCTTTCCATCACCTGCTCGTTTCTCTTTTCCTTCAGGACGTCCTCAAAAGATAGATCGGAAGTCCCTTTTGAAGCGCTTGCCGGCTTCGATGTTAAATATTGTTCCCGAATCTGTTCAATGGAGGAATACTGTCCGCTTACAAAGCTGCTCATAAGCCCACCTCCCTGTTAGCTTAAGGTTGTATCTTCATCCGTGGTATCCGTTTCGCCCTCGGTTTCTCCTGTTGCGCCCTGTAGTGCGTCAAGAGTCTCCTGCGCTGCCGCCTCAAGTTCAAGAAGATTCTCCAGATAGGCCTCCTTTACCCTCAAGGTGGTCAGATCGTCCTCGCTCACAAACTCCTTCTGATAATCCGTCATATTCTCATAGAGTTCGCGAACCTCCTTGACGGCTCCCTCGTACTCGGTCGTCAGATTGTCCAGATTTGGCAGCGTTGCAACCATAGCGGCAAAGATCTGGCTTAAGGAAACCGCTTCATAATAATCAGGATCCGCAACCGTATCAAGTGTTGAAAGCGTATATAAAGCATCGTTTACAGAAAGATAGATCTCTCCGTCCTCATAGGTTATATAGTCTACCTGTCCGGTGACATAATTCGGATTGCCATCATCATCCGTTCCCGTCAAAAGGATTACCTCCTTACCCACAAGGCTGCTTGCAAAACTGCTATGCTGGCTCTCCTCCATAGATGTAACGCTGTCCCCCACCGATGTAACGGTATCCGACATGGATAGCGTTGCCTCAAGCTGTGAAAATGTTGCAAGCTGTGCTACATACTCTGTGTTGCTCGTCGGCTCAAGGGGATCCTGATACTGCATCTCCGCGCACAGAAGCTGCAAAAACTGATCGTACCCAAGCTCCGAACCGGTTGCCGTGGTCTTTTGGGAGCTGTCCGTATATTCGTAATCCAGTTTTCCGTCTTTCACCGCCGCCGTTATTCCGTCTAACGTAATCGCCATATGTCTCTCCTTTCTTATGCTGTCAGGTCAACGGAATTTCCGTTGTCCTTCATGATCTGTGCAGCAAGGGCTTCTTCTTCCGTCATCAGCCCAGTAAGTTCATCCAGAGAATCCATCCGGATATTTCTTCTTGCGGACTGTCCTGTCGGACTTTCCTGCTGCTCATCCTGCTGCTGGTTTTGTTCGAGATTCCTCTCAAACTCGTGGGACGCCACCGTCACTTCAATCGCATCCACCTTGACTCCCGCCTGGTTTAAGTTCTCACGCAAAGTTGCGATCTGAACCTCAAGGGCTGCCTTTACCGCTTCGTTCTGAGCGGCTATCTGCGCATTTACCGTGCCTTCCTTGGTGGTAACATTAAGGTAAATCTTCCCAAGATTTTCCGGGTTCAGCTGCATCTCCATGGACGTGGAATCATTTGTAAGAGCAACCTTTACGTTCTCCGCAATCTGCTCGATGATATCAAGCGCATCGACAGAACTGTAACTTAAGGTTTCCGGCGTCTTTGAAGCCTGCACGTCAATCGTCTGCTCCGGCGTCATTGCCGGGCTGCCGTTCTCCATGCTCTGTCCCTGCTCCGATGTCGATCCTCCGGAAGGCTGATCCTTCGTCTGGGATGTGCTCACCCGCTCGTCAACCACGGTAACCGCCGCCTCTTTTGAAGCGCCCTGATCCCCATTCTCCGGCTTGGCTTCCGCTTTTTCGTTTTCTCCCACAAGCACAGCGCTCTCCGGCTGTTCCTGCATGATATCCTGCAGCGGATTTTCCTCCGCCCCGGTCTGGATTTCCTGCCCAGCCGTTTCTGCCGCGGACAAAGCTTCCGTCTCTGCCGCCGGTTCCTCCGGCATCGCCGCCGTCGGATCCATCTGCAGAACCAGCTCATCCATCTGACCCGCCGTCAGATCAAGCTGTTCCATCAGGTTTTCTCCCAGCTCTCCGATCTTTCCCAGCAGTTCCTGAAAACCGGAATTCAAAAGAAGCTCTGCCGTATTTTCGGTTCCGGTAATCTCCTTGACTACAACGGCAAGGTTCTGCGGATTCAATAGATCAAATACCGTAAGCCCGAGACTCTCAAGGACTTCTTTTACCGTATCCTCATCCACATCCAGCTTACTGTTCACAAGTTCTACCGCTTCTTCCTCGAACTCCTGCAATTCTTCCCCGGAAGACTTGATCTTATCAGAGACCGTCTGAAGGGATGCCTTCTCCACCTGATTGTCCTGATACTGATAACGGTCGTAAGCCTCCGCCTTGGATACCCCCGCGGCGTTGTCCGTCTGGGTCTTTGCATCCATCTGGAAAGAATTCTGGTTCATCAGCGACGAAAAGGCTGCCGCCGCGTTCTCAACCACGCTTTTTTTCTGGGGCGACACAGCCGCCGTCTGAAGCCCTGCACCGGCATTGGAGTTTCCAATGTTAAGTACATTTGTGCCAGTCAACGTTTCTCCTCCTTTCTTTCTTATTTCATTGCCCTTCGCCTTAATTACCCGGCTCCATGATCTCAACCACCTTTGCAGCCGTATCCGAGGACATTTTCCCAAGGATATCCGCCCTCGACTGGGTATCCATCGCCATCAGGATGTCCGCCACCAGTTCAAGGTTATCCGTCATTGTATCAAAAATAGCCGCCGCTTCTTTTGCTTTCATGGATGAAAATGTTGATACATAGTCATCAAGCTCCTGGCTATGGGCAATCTGTTCTACTACCTGCTTATATAAGACCTCCGCATTCTCCGGATCAATGCTCTCATAGTAAGCCTTATATTCATCTATATCGGGCGCTTCGTCAGAAAAAACAACCTCTTCGTAAAATTTTTCTTTCTCCAGTTCGAATGCCGCCTGCTCCTCTTTGTAGGTGCTAAGATCCGTAATCTGCGCCTGTAAATCCGCAATCGTCTGCTCGTCTGCATTTCCCTGGGAGACTGCGTCCGCAAGCTGCACTTCGAGCTCCTTGATCCTCTCTATCGCCGCGTCCAGAGAGTCAAACTGATACTGGGTATCCTCTATCCCCTCCGACTCCACATCCGGAAGGATCTTATTGATATACGCAACATCCTTCAAGGCCGGATAAAGCACGGAGGATCCGAATCCGCCCACATCCATCTTGATCAGCAGGGCAATGATGGCGAGCCATATTAAAATGATAAAGAGCGAGATAATGACAAGGAGGACCTTGCTGCCTAATTTTTCCTCCTCTTCCTCCTCCTTATTCTCTCCGGATTTTTCCTTTTTTTCTTCCTTTTTCTCTTTTCGGGACTTTTTCTTCTTGTCTTCCTCAAAGTCCTTTTCTTCTTCTGCCATAAATGCTCTCCTTTATTTTACATTATAGGTATAGCTTACCAGCTGATCCGTTTCTTTTCCCTCCTCGTAATTCAGCTCCTGAACAAACTCATCGTAAGCCTTCTCACGAAGCTTCTCGTGCATTTTCCGCTCCTGACGCACCTCTTGAAAGGCTTTTCTTTTCGCTTCAAGCTCCAGCTCCGCCTTGTGTACCTCTACCATCTGCCTGCGGATCAATATGCGCATGGATTCCGCAGCGGATCTGGCATGGCTGATTTCCGAAAGGTCTATCGGGCCGCTCATCAAGTCCCGCAAGCGCTTTTCATAGCGGCTCCTTCTCACCAGCATTTCCTGCAGCTTTCCCTGCTCCTCCCGGTATTTGCGGTCGGCAAGTCCATATGCGATTTTCGCTTGATTTTCCAGCTTCTGTTTTAAGTCAAGAATATTTTGCAGCCGGTAAGAAAATTTTGCCATCTATCCTCCATAGGTCTAATCCGAAAATACCTGTTCCAAAAGTTTTACTTCCTCGTCAAACACAAATTTCTCATCGGTCTCCTGACACAGATAATCATTCACCATCTTGATCTTTTTGATCGCATAGTCGATTTCCGGATTCGAGCCAGCTTTATACGCCCCGATATTGATCAGATCCTCCGATTCGCCGTAGGTTGCGAGGATACTTTTCAATTTTCCCGCAAACTGTTTGTGTTCCTTTGTCGCGATTGAACTCATTACACGGGAAATACTCTGCAGAATATCGATCGCCGGATAATGATTTTTGTGTGCGAGCCTGCGGTCCAGTACAATATGTCCGTCCAGAATTCCTCTCGCCGTATCCGCAATCGGTTCATTCATATCGTCGCCGTCCACCAAAACCGTATACAGACCGGTGATGGATCCCCTCTCCGAAGTTCCCGCCCGCTCTAAAAGCTTTGGCATTTCCGAATACACGCTGGGCGGGTAGCCCCTGGTAACAGGAGGTTCTCCCGATGCCAGACCGATTTCCCTTTGCGCCATGGAAAAACGGGTGAGTGAGTCCATCATCAGAAGCACGTCCTTTCCCTGATCCCGGAAATATTCCGCAATCGCCGTGGCGGTCTTTGCCGCCTTATTCCGGATCAGCGCCGGCTTATCCGAAGTCGCCACAACGACCACCGAGCGCGCCATACCTTCCGGTCCAAGGTCACGCTCAATAAATTCCCGCACCTCACGTCCACGCTCTCCGATCAGCGCGATCACATTGATATCTGCCTTCGTATTGCGGGCAAACATGCCAAGAAGGGTACTCTTCCCGACTCCGGAGCCCGCAAAAACGCCGATACGCTGTCCCTTGCCGACCGTGATCAGACCATCCACCGCCTTAACTCCCAGAGGGAGCACCTCGCTGATGATCCGGCGCGCCATCGGATCCGGCGGCTGGGCCTCCACCGGATATTCTTTCTTAAAATGAAATTGCGCCCCGTCCGTAGGTCTTCCGATTCCGTCAAGGGTATGGCCTAAAATATCATCCCCCACGAAAACAGATAATGGATGTCCCGTATTTTCTACGGCACATCCAACCCCTACGCCATCGACCTTATCCACCGGCATAAGGATCAGTCTGGAGTCCTGAAAGCCAACAACCTCAGCCATCACGAATTGCTGCATATCCCTATCCAGATAAATGCGGCATAAGTCGTTCAACCGCGCCTCTGGCCCTATTGATTCAATTGTAAGTCCTACTACCTTTGCAACCTTTCCATAGCAGTTATAAAACTGTCTATCCAAAAGCTGTAAATATTTTTCCGCTTCTTTTACCACAAATCATACCCCAAACATCAGACGCACAGCGACCGGATGTCCTTATACAGATTCTTTAATTCGGTGTCCAGTCCACAGTCAAACATGCCGTAATCCGTTTCGATCTGGCATTCTCCCGGCTGCATATTCGCAGCCTTTACGATCTCGATCACCGCATCATAGCCGGCGGTTTTCTGGATCTCATCCAAATGATCCTCAAGCAGAGGAATATCTTCAAGACAGACATGGATACGAAAATGTTTTCCGGAATCAATATTTGATATGGTATTGTTCACCAGCGCAAGAAGGATCTCCCTCTTATCCTCAAACTGAACCCGAAAAACCCGGTCAAACACCTGAATGATAGCTTCGACCAGATCTCCTTCCAGAGTTTCCATGCGGTTTTGATATGCCGCTTCGTGTTCGGCAAGCTGCGCCTGAAGCTTTGCCTCCAGCGTTTGTCTTGCGGCCTCAAGCTCCGTCTTGGCCTTTTCCGATCCCTCTTTAAATCCAATCGCCTTCTGTTCCTCAAAGAGAAGCTTCGCTTTCTGCTCCGCCTCTATATGTATCTGATCCGCCTTGCTTTTCGCATCATCCACAATATTTTTCGCCTCTTCACGGGCGCTTTCAAGAATTTCCTCCTGAGTGGGACCGGCAGCAATTTCCTGAGCCGCAAGACCTTCCACAAAACCTTCTTTGCCCGATTCCCCATCTGCAAGATTCTCTTTTACCAGCGCAAGCCGCAGCTCCTGCAGCCGCAGCTCAATAAGGTCATTGGAATCGATCACGCGTGTGTCTTCCTTGGGCATATCAATCACATAACTCTGTTTCACAAGATTAGACAATTATATCGTCACCTCCGCCGCGGGAAATTACGATCTCAGCGGCATCCTCCAGCTTACGGATGACACCGACAATCTTCTGCTGTGCCTCCTCAACATCCTTCATACGCACAGGACCCATAAATTCCATATCTTCCTTTATCATAGCAGACAAGCGCTTTGACAGATTGCGGTACACCGCATTCTGCACTTCCTCGGAGGTACTCTTAAGCGCAAGTTCCAGATCCGCATTGTCCACATCGCGCAGCACACGCTGGATTGCACGGTCGTCCAGAAGAAGGATATCCTCGAACACAAACATCTTCTTCCTGATCTCGTCCGCCAGCTCTGGTTCTTCCACCTCGAGGGCTTCCATTATATGTTTCTCCGTGCCGCGGTCAACGCTGTTCAAGATATCAACAATAGCGTCTACGCCGCCGACAATCGTGTAATCCTGATTTACAAGAGAAGCAAGCTTCCGCTCCAGCACCCGCTCAACCTCCTTGATCACATCCGGCGTTGTCCTGTCCATCATCGCAATTCGTTTTGCAACATCCGACTGTTTTTCCGGGGGCAGCGCACCAAGCACCAGCGAAGCCTGACCTGCCGGGATATACGACAGGATCATCGCAATCGTCTGGGGATGTTCATCCTGAATAAAATTCAAAAGCTGGCTTGGATCAGTCTTTCTGACGAATTCAAAAGGACGGACCTGCAGCGACGCCGTAAGTTTTGCAATAACTCCCTGCGCCTTGTCCTCTCCCAGAGCCTTTTCCAAAAGTTCCTTCGCATAGCCGATACCGCCCTCCGCAATGTACTGCTGGGCAAGGCAGATCTGGTAGAACTCTTCCAGCACATTTTCCTTCGTCTGCGGGGAAACGCTCCTGGTGTTGGCAATTTCCAACGTCAATTCTTCAATTTCATCTTCCTTGAGGTGCTTAAAGATAGACGCGGCCTTTTCCGGTCCAAGCGTAATCAAAAGGATCGCCGCCTTCTGCACCCCGTTAAAAGATTCTTCGCTCATCCTTTACTCCCAATCCTCACTCAGCCAATTGCGCAGTAAAACCGCAACCGCATCCGGGTTCTCATCCACAAATTTTTCTATCAGTATTCTGGTTTCCGACTTCTCGACATACCCGATATCATCCAATTCATTCTGTTTCTCGGCAGTCGCCTCAAGCAGCGATTCCACAGACAGCTCCGCCTCCGCCTCTGTCTCCGGCTGTTTTCTTGTACTGCGGAACACCACATATCCAAGCAGCACAAAAATCAGTACCGCAAGGGCAATCTGCAGGATATCCGACCATGTCCGGCTGCTGGTATCGCTCTCGATAAACACCGGCTGCTCATAGCATACAAACGCAATGTTATCGGCAGGAACACCGCTGGCAGCCGCCACCAGCTCGATAAAGCTTTCCTCTACCTCAATCGCCACCAGTTCGCTGTTTGCCGCTTTGAACTCCTCGAAGGTCATCTCCTCCAGCTCGCCGGCCTCCCTCAGCACGTCCTCGCTGTATGTCTTGTAGCATACCGCCGAGATTGCCACGGATGAGTTTTCCAGATCCGCCGTTCCGCCGCTCTTGATCTCCGTGATCAGTTTCTCGTTTGTCAGATACTGGGTCTCCGTGCTGGATGTGGAATATGAGACAAGCCCGTCGTCATCAATATAATATGTAGTGTTGTCATCGTTGGAATCCGTCCCCGGAATCGCAGACGATCCCCCGTTGCTCTCCGCCTCATACTCGGAAATGCTGCTGATCATATTGGTGTTTGAATCTTCGTCATTTCCGTAATATTCACGAGTCGAAGTGGTGGTTTGGGAATAGTCCACAGCAAGATTCATTCCCACATTCAGATTGGAAAACACCTTTGTGCCAAGAAGGACTGATTCAATCTCCAGCTTGACCGTCTCCATCATTTTTGTGGTGTTATTAAGCTGCGAACTGGTCGTCGCATAGGCAGCGTTCGCATCCGATCCCGAATACAGTACGTTTCCGTCCTGATCAATAATGGTCACCCCTTCTGTTCCGTCATTTCCAAGCTCCGTCGCGATGAAGAGCGCAAGTCCGTAAGCCTGATCATCGGTGACCGTCCTTGACGTCACAAGCTGCACCGCAGCCGTTCCCTGCTGCTGGCTGGCAAGGATCGTTCCGTCGTTATCCGGAAGTGTAATATCCACATTTGCGGACTTGATAAATTCAAACTGGGACAGATGATCCGCAAACTTTTTTTCCAGATAGTCCTGATACAGCTTCTGTTTATCCGACTCCGTAGTGGAGAAACTCCCCGATGTCACATTGCTGATGTCATAAGTTGCCGAAGGATAATCGTTTTCCGCAAGCAGATAGCTGGCTTCCGCCTCATCCTTGGTGTCAACCTGAAAGGTCATCCCACCGTTTGTCGTATTAAAGGAAATCCCGCCGTCCGTCAGCAGTGTGTTGATCTCGCTGGCTTCTTTTAATTCACTCGCCGTATAGATCGTAACATAGTTCGGCTTGTTCACGACCGCCGCAAGGATTGCCAGCGCGATAATCACCACCGCTGTTGCACTGACCAGAATCCCCCTCTGCTTATTATTAAATTTTTTCCACCACTCAACAATCCAGTCGAGTATCTTCCGTATTCTCTCCGGCATCTGTTATTACCCCTTTTAGATTTGCATCTGCATCAATTCTTTATAGCCCTCTACCAAGCGGTCTCTGACAGCCGTCGTGTACTGTATGGCAACAAGCGCCTTTGTCGCTGCGGTCGTCAGGTCATGCATATTCTCCGACTCCCCCAATGCGAATTGAATCTCCGCAGATTCCGCTGTCTTCTGAAGCTCGTTCGTTTCATCCAGCGCGCTCATTACAGATGAGAGCACCGAACTGAATGAATCCTCCTCCGTCTGGTCATTAAGAGAACGAACCGCACTTGAATTTAAATAATCAGAGGTAATCCCACTTATTGAACTGATATCCATTTCTTATCTCCTTCCCGGCTACTGTCCGATTGAAAGCGCCGACTGTGCCATACTCTTGCTCGCCTCAAACGCTGTCGCATTTGCTTCATACGCCCGGGTTGCATCGATCAGATTCGTCATCTCAGTCACGGTATTTACATTCGGGTAATATACATACCCGTTTTCATCCGCATCCGGATTCGACGGATCATATGTGGCAACAAACTCCGTCTCATAATCCTCCGTAACGGAAGATACCTTCACGCCGTTTCCAACCAGAGCATTTTTCGAGGTGGAATAATACTGGCTGAAGGGCGTCACCTTTTTTTCCGAAAAGGTAACCACCTTGCGCCGATAGGGTTCCCCGCTCTCTGTGGATGTGGTATGTATGTTTGCAATATTCTCCGCAATGATATCCGTGCGGAAGCGCTCTGCGGTCATGCCTGACGCGCTGATATTAAATGCCTGAAACATTCCCATGATATTTTCCTCCTATCCGTCAACTAATCACAGCCTTCATTCTTTCAAACTCTGAATTGATTGCAGTAGTCAAGCCTTGATATCTAAGCTGTTCGGAGGCAAGCTCTGTCTCCTCCGTATCTATATCCACATTATTGCCGTCCAAGCGATAGGAATACTGCGCATAATCCGTATAAACATTCGGTGAAAGCTTCGTGAGATCCACATTTTTAACTTTCTCGTCAAGAGAAGTGTATCTGAAATTCCCCAATTCCTGTTTTAACAGGCTCTCAAAATCCAGATCCTGCCTCTTATATCCGACCGTATTTACATTTGCAATATTGTTGGTAATGATCGCTTCTCTGGTCCAGCTGGCGTCCGCCGCACGGTCCAAAACGTTAATATAATCAAATGCATTTGATTGAAACATATTTTCCCTCCTCTCAATGCCCCTAAAAACTCTATCATATTCATTATAGACTATCTCCGTGAAAAGACAAGTGCGTTTTTACGCTTTTTTATTTTTTTCCACAAAGTCTTGTGCTATTCGACATTTTTGGACACAATATATCTGTTTCCGACGCCCCCGGTACACCAAAAAAGGAACCCATGTTAAAAATAAGTTCCTTTCTCTTCCCTTTCCGTGAGCATTCTATCTTTTTTTCTTTTTGATTTCCTCGATTTCGTCAAAGACCACATCATTGACAACCTTAATATATGTTCCCTTCATTCCGGAGGATCTGGACTCGATCACACCGGCGCTCTCGAACTTGCGAAGGGCATTTACAATGACCGAGCGGGTAATTCCCACACGATCCGCGATTCTGCTGGCAACAAGGATTCCTTCCGATCCCTCCAGTTCGTCAAAAACATGAATGATTGCCTCAAGTTCCGAGAAGGACAGCGTACTGATCGCCGATCTTACGATCTGCACCTTTCTGTTTTCCTCCGCGCTTTCCTCGTCCACGGAGCGGATCATCTCAAGCCCCACAACCGTAGCTCCGTACTCGGTAAGAATAATATCGTCGAGGTCATATTCCCGGTCATTTCTATATTCAAACAGGGTTCCAAGGCGCTCTCCCGCAATATCGATCGGCGTAATGATCGCCCGGTAGCCTCTGGTTCCCTCTCCGAACCCCAGCGTCTCTAGATTGACGTTCTCCTTTGTGGAAAGGATTCCCAAAAGACGCTCATTCAGTTCCTTATCCGTGTATCCGCCGACCTGATCTATGATCAGTTCCTTTATCTCTTCCACACCCTTGCATGTACTTACCCCCAAAACTTTGCCTTTTTTGCTTATGACAAGGACATTGGAATCGAGAACTCCTGTAAGCACTTCGCAGATATCGCTAAATACGACCTTAGAAGAGCTGTTGTTGTGAAGAAGCTTATTAATCTTTCTCGTCTTATCTAAAAGTTGTACGCTCATGTATCTCCTCCTCGATTTCATCCCGCCGTTTGGTTCATCCCTGCGATGTCATAAAAAAGTTTATCACAACGTTTCTGAATATTCAAACATTATTTAAAATTATTTTACAAAACCACATTGTTCATCGGCACAGACGGTCTTATTGCCTTTGCTGACCATATATCCGCCGCAGCGCGGGCATTTTTCCGCAACCGGTCTTCCCCAGCTCATAAAGTCACACTCCGGAAATCCGATACAGCCGTAATATCTGCGGCCTTTGCGTGTCTTTTTGATCACGATGTCCTTTCCGCATTTTGGACATGCAATATCGATTTTTTCATAATATGGTTTCGTATTGCGGCATTCGGGAAATCCCGGACACGCCAGAAATTTGCCGTGGGGACCATATTTTATGACCATATTCCTTCCGCAGGATTCACAGATCTCATCTGTCACTTCATCCTCGATGGTCACCTTTTCCAGTTCCTTTTCCGCTTCCTTTACCGCCGCGTCAAGATCCGGATAGAAGTTTTTAACCACGCTCTTCCACCCAACCTTTCCCTCTGCCACTCCGTCCAGAAGCGACTCCATATTGGCGGTAAAATGTTCATCCACGATCGTCGGAAAGGATTCCTTCATAATTGAATTGACGACCTCGCCGATTTCCGTTACGTACAGATTTTTATTTTCCCTGGTAATGTATCTGCGGGCAAGGATCGTCGTGATCGTGGGGGAATAGGTACTCGGACGGCCGATTCCAAGCTCCTCAAGTGTTTTAACCAGAGAAGCCTCCGTGTAATGCACCGGCGGCTGGGTAAAATGCTGCTTCGGTTCATATTCTTTCAGGGTAATCTTTGAGTTTGTATCCAATGCCTTAAGCAGGACGGCGGAACCCTTTTTATCATCATCCGCCTCCACATATGCGGACATAAACCCTTCAAAGACCACTCTTGAGGCAGCTACATGAAAACGGTATTCCCCTGCTCCGATATTGACTGTCGTGGTCTCATACACGGCATTTGCCATTCGGCTGGCTGCAAACCGCTTCCAGATCAGCTGATACAGGCGGAACTGGTCGCGGCTCAGGGAGTCCTTGATTTCCGACGGCACCCGGTTGATATCCGAGGGGCGGATCGCTTCATGCGCGTCCTGAATCTTCGCGCCGCCCTTTTTCGTGCCGTTTCCCTCCGACACAAAGTTCTCGCCGTAAGCCCCTGCAATGAATGCTCTTGCCGCCGCATCCGCCTCATCGGAAATACGGACGGAATCCGTTCTCAAGTAGGTGATAAGACCGATCGTTCCCTGTCCCTTGATATCAACTCCCTCATATAACTGCTGCGCGATGCGCATCGTTTTTGAGATCGGAAAATTGAGCGACTTAGACGCCTCCTGCTGCAAGGTGCTTGTGGTAAATGGCAATGGCGCTTTCTTTACGCGCTCGCCCTTTTTGACCTCAAGTACCCGAAACGCCTCGCCCTTTAGTTCCTCTAATATCTTATCCATCTCCTCCTTTGAGGAAATGGCAAGCTTTTCATTGTTTTTCCCGTATAGCTTTGCGGTTACCGGCTTCTTCTCTCCCTCAACGTCCAGCTCCGCCTCCAATGACCAGTACTCCTCCGGAATAAAGGCGTTTATCTCTTCCTCCCTGTCACATACGATCCGCAGGGCCACCGACTGCACTCGTCCGGCGCTTAAACCTCTTTTCACCTTTGCCCAGAGAAGAGGGCTGATTTCATATCCAACCATACGGTCCAGCACGCGTCTTGCCTGCTGGGCATCCACCAGATTCATATCGATCTCCCGGGGACTTTTTAAGGAGGCCTTTACGGCATTCTTGGTAATCTCATTAAAGCTGATCCTCGCCACCTGCTTGTTCTCCAGCTTGAGCGCCTGGCTTAAATGCCAGGAGATCGCCTCCCCCTCGCGGTCCGGGTCGGTCGCCAGATAAATTTTATCCGCCTTTTTTACCTCCTTGCGGAGAGCCGCAAGAACATCCCCTTTCCCCCGGATGGTAATATATTTCGGGTCAAAGTCCCCGTCAACGTCAATGCCCAGCTGACTTTTGGGCAGGTCTCGGACATGCCCGTTGGATGCAACCACCTCATAATTTTTTCCGAGAAACTTTTTTATTGTTTTCACCTTCGCAGGGGATTCCACGATCACCAAATATTTTGCCATAAGACGTGCTCCTTTGCTACCTGTCTTTAAATCACCTGCTGGAAGTAGTTTGGCACCACCTCCCGGACAAAGCCCTTCTGCTGCAGGCGCGAAAGTATGTCGATCAATTCCACAAGACAGAGAGAGGTTCTCTCCATCAAGGTCCCGATTCCCGTGGGACAAAAATCGAGTACACTATACACCAACATTTCTTCTTTTTCAAGCAATTTTTTTCTGAGGTCTGCGGAGGCGATACAGCTCTGTCCGAAAATCTCCCATTCTCTTAAGAAATCCTCCACGCTGTACAATATTCCCGCCCCCTGCCTGATGAGCTTATTACAGCCTGCGCTTAAGGGATCCGTGATCCTGCCGGGGAGCGCGTAGACGTCCTTTCCCTGCTCCATCGCGCAGTCCGCCGTGATCAGCGAACCGCTCTTTTCCCGCGCCTCTATGACCACCACACAATCGCTCAATGCGGAGATGATCCGGTTTCTGGCAGGAAAACGGTAAGGCATGGGCTGCTCATCCGGCGGATACTCCGACAGTATCCCGCCGGATTGCGCAATCTGCCGGTATAGATGATGGTTCTTCCCGGGATAACAGACATTTACGCCGTTTCCAAGCACCCCGAATGTAGTTCCGCCCGCCGTAAGCGCCCCCTGATGTGCATCCGCATCAATCCCCAAGGCAAGACCGCTGATTACGGAAATTCCCTCCTTTGCCAGCATCCCTGCCAGTTCTCTTGCCACGCCCTGCCCATATGCACTCCTGCTGCGGGCCCCGACGATCGCTACCGCTTTATCTTTTTCCGCCGGCAGCCTGCCTTTATAATACAGACTGTATGGCGGATTTGTGATATGACGAAGCTTTTGCGGATAATCCTTGCTTTCCATACAGGTAAAACCGATTCCCTGCTCATTCAGGCTCTGAAATTCTTTCTCCAGATTCCAGTTCTCCCGGCTTTTTATAATGCGCTTCCGGTCCTCCTCCTTTATCCCGGAAATCTCCATAAGCCGGCTTTCCGTGGCAAAATACAGTTCTTGTGCGCTCTTGAAGCCGGACATTAAATAATGGATCTTAGCGCTGCCGATCCCCGGAATATTAGACAGCCAAAGGGCATATTTCATCTTAAACACCTCCCCAGAACCGCTTGTCCGGCCCACGGTAACAGACCGCCTCCGTCAGATGGCGCAATTTGATCTCCCCGCTCTGCTCCATATCCGCGATCGTCCTTGCCACCCGTAATATCTTATGATAGGTTCGCGCGGTTAAAGACTGTTTTTTGAAAATCTGTTCCATGTATTCCTTTTCTTTTTTGCCAAGGGTACAATAGACCGAAAGCTTTGCTGCGGGAATCTGGCTGTTGTGGGAAAAATCCTCCTGTACAAAACGCTCATTCTGGATCTTCTGGCATTTTACAACCCTGTTTCTGATCGTTTCCGAGTCCTCGTTTTCCTGTTTTGCGGTAAGTTCCTCATAGCTGACCGCGGGAGCCTCCACACAGATATCAATCCGGTCGATGAGGGGCTGCGAAATCTTTTCATAATATCTCTTAAGGCTCCCCTGGGTGCATCTGCATTTCTGCATATCCGGATAGTAACCGCAGTTGCAGGGGTTCATCGCCGCCAAAAGCAAAAACCCTGCCGGATAAGTCACGCTGGAATTTGCACGCACAAGATGAACCTGTTTTTCTTCCATCGGCTGCCGGAGTACCTCTAAGGTCTGCTTCCGGAATTCGGTAAGCTCGTCCAGAAACAGCACCCCGCAATGGGCGAGGGATATCTCCCCCGGCCTCGGGAATGCCCCTCCTCCGGTAAGGCCCGCACAGCTTATCGTATGGTGCGGACGACGGAAGGGCCGTTCAGCCACAAGTTCCTTTCGGCTCTTCAGCAGACCGCACACGCTGTAAACCTTGGAGAGCTCCATCTGCTCTTTCTCCGTCAGAGGCGGAAGAATGGTCGCCATTCGCTCTGATATCATGGTTTTTCCCGCGCCCGGCGGACCAACCAGCAGCATATTGTGCATTCCGGAGGCTGCCACCTCGCACGCTCTCTTTAAAAAGAGCTGGCCGTTTACCTCCTTAAAATCCGCAGCCGCTTTTTTTGCTTTTTCCTCTTTTTCCTCTTTTTCCTCGATAACCGGATCCCGGTAATCCTTTCCGTTTAAAAAATCAATGATTTCCCGCAATCCCTCAAAGGCATACGCCTTAACTCCGGTGACAAGCCTTGCCTCCCTCAGATTCTCCTTCGGGACGACAAATTTCTTCTTTCCGTTGTCCTTTGCATCGGATACGATGGGTAAAATTCCGTTGACCGGAAGGATATCACCGTTTAATCCCAGTTCCCCGGCATAGATAAACTCCGAGGCATATCTATCCTCCACAAGCCCCAGCGCCGTAAGAAGGGCGACCGCGATCGGAAGGTCGAATACCGTCCCGTTTTTTCTGACATTTCCCGGGGAAAGATTTACCGTAATGCGTTTTGCGGGAAGCGTGATACCGCTGTTGTGCAGCGCCGTTTTCACGCGCTCCTTTGCCTCCCGCACCTCCGGGGACAAAAATCCCACCAGATCAAAAACAGGCATACCCGTACTGATATCCGCCTCCACCATCACCGGGATCGTATGGATACCGTCAAGCATTGCCGTTAAAGTTGTACTATACATTCTGCTCCTGTTCCAATTGTTTGAAAATGCGCACAGAACTATGCAAAGAAAAAAGATGGAGTTATCATAACACAAGTTCCACCTTTTTTCACCCCCTACTGAAGCAAAAATTTTCTTAATTTTCCCAAAGCCTTTTTTTCTATCCTGGAAACATAGGATCTGGAAATTCCGGTTGCCGCCGCGATTTCCCTCTGGGTCTGCTCGTTTTTGCCGAAGAGTCCGTATCTTCTTATAATGATTTCATATTCCCTTTCCGTCAACAGCTTTTTCAAATTTTCATTCAGTTTTTCGATCTGCCTGTTTTTTTCCAATTCCTCTGCAATATCCACATACTCGCTCTCCAGAATGTCGAACAGCTGGATCTGGTTTCCTTCCTTGTCGGTCCCGATCGGTTCGTACATTGAGACCTCTCCCCTGCTTTTCTTTTTACTGCGGAAATACATAAGCATTTCATTATCGATACACCGGATCGCATAGGTTGCAAACCGGCTTCCATAATCCCTGTCAAATGTGGAAACCGCTTTGATCAGACCGATCGTGCCGATGGAAATCAAATCCTCTAAGTCCTCCTCCGATCCCTGATAGCGCTTCGCCACATGCGCAACAAGACGCATATTGTGCAATATCAGTTCATCCTTTGCCATTTGATCACCATTTTTCATCCGTATCAGGCACTCTTTTTCCTCCGCTTTAGACAATGGTGTTAAAAAGGTTTCCACGATGCACCGATCCTGCTTCTTTCTATCATTCTATGAAATGCAGGTATTTTAAGTGCTTTTCCCAGCAAAATAGTACAAAGGAAGCCTTATCGCGGCCGGGATCACTCCCTCTGCCGCAGCAAGGCTTCCTTTTGTCTGTCTAATTCTTCTTTTTCATATGGGACTTTCCCTTTTAGGATTTCCTTTTTTACAAAGGCAAAGGCTTCCCGCTCTCCCTTTACCGCAAGCAGCGTAAGGAGATACTCCAGCAGCGCCTGGGTGTCTCTGTGGATGAGATACGCCACTTTGCTCTTCTCATAATAGATCAGGGGACTTTCATCCGTATATTTTTCCTTCTGATAATTTTTCGAAGCGCTGATCCGGTCAATGAACATCTCCACTACATACCTGACAGGCATTTTCATTCCAGTCATCCCTCTGTGTTCCGGGTCTATCGCATCCTCCGCCGCTCCGTAGTCGATCCAGTATTCCAGATGATGTTTATTTCGCCCCTTGTGGTGCAGCCATGCCGTGGAGCAGCCCGCAGCCTCCCGCTCTGCGTTATTGGGACTTCGGTCTCCCTGATAATATCTGCATCCCACGAGAAATTCCGTGGGGCCGTATTTGGACAGGTCGTGCAAAAGTCCCTGCCGGTACAGTCCGACCTTAAAGCACCCGGCAAGCACCATATTTTTATGTCTCGTTATCGTACAAAAATGTTTCCAAGCATTACCCATTTTATTTACCTATCAATACACATATAGACTGCGGCTTCATGGAGAGAAGCTGCTGGTTTTCGTTAAGGAGGGGTTCCGGCTTGACCGGCGTCTGCTCATCCGCGCTGTCGATCGCCAGATACCACTTTTTCCTTTTGCTGAGTTTTGGCAGCGCAAGCTCCGTCACCGCGGAAAAGAAATTGTAAGCAACATATATATCGTCCCGGTTCTCCCCGGTACTGTAAGCGCCGCAGTAAAGCAGCCCAAGGTTCATCCTTCCCGGCTCAAACTCCGATATCCATGCGTTTTCGGCATGATAGGAAAGATCGGGAAATCCGTAGGATCTGTAATCGCTGAAGCGAAATGGCATGTCGTTTGCGATCAGCGGATGTCTTCTCCTAAAGTCTGCCACACTCCGGACAAATTCGATTTCCTTTGCACGGCTCTTTTCGTTCTTCCAATTCAGCCAGCCCACCAAATTATCCTGACAGTACGCATTGTTGTTGCCCTTTTGGGAATTTAACATCTCATCTCCTGACCAGATGAGCGGTACACCCTGTGCTAAAAACAGCATTAAGACCGCATTGCGCCATTGGCGCTCCCGAAGCGCCCGGACATATTTTTTCCGGGTAGGGCCTTCCACGCCGTAATTGCTGCTGAAATTCCATGCATTTCCATCCATATTATTCTCGCCGTTGTCCTCATTATGCCTGTCATTGTACATAAAGACATCTGCAAGTGTGAACCCGTTATTGCTGGCAATATAATTTACATATCCGAGGGATGTGCCCTGTTTCCTCTGCTGATCCGTAAATTCTTTCATATCCCCGTTGATATGGTTTAGAATCTTGCGGGTGGGGTACTGGTACTCGTCACGATACACAAAAAGATTCTTGTATTTCTTATCCTCACGGGAAAGGTACGGCGCAAATTCCGTATAAAACAGCTTTGTCCTGCTGAGCAAAACATCCTGCACCGCCGCTGTGATCGGAAGATGGCCTCCGAGCAGATGGAACCCGTCCACATGAAATACTCTGACCCAGTAGCGCAGCGCAGCCAGAATCAGATTGTGGTTCGTACCCTCCGGAAAATACATTTCCATGACACATTCCATACCTCTTTCATGTAATGCCCCCACCAGCTGGTGGAACTCATCATAGGCATATTCCGGTCTTTTTGCGTAGGATGCCTTGACCGCGAAATAATTGCCCGGGCCATAGCCCCAATAATTTAACTTCGGGTCCTCCTTATCCTCCTGTTTTGGGAGGATCACATCCTCCTCTTCGCTCTCCCAGTTGATATAATCAGGAACCGGCTCCTTTTCCCGGATCACAAGCTCCTCAAATTCATATACCGGCATCAATTCCACCGTTGTCACTCCGAGGGATTTGATATAGTCCAGCCTGTCCACTACCCCAAGAAAGGTTCCGGCATTCTTTTTCGAGACTCCGTGATCCATGGAAAATCCCCTCACATGGAGCTTATACATGACCATGCTGCTTTTGGGCACCTCCGGTTTATAATCGTCCTTCCACTCGCAGGAATCCTTAAAGAACGCGCCGTACACCCGGTAATCCTCCGATTTTCTGGACAGATCGTTCCACTTTTCCCTGCCGCATATTACCCTTGCGTACGGATCCACCCGGCTCTCCCCATTTACCTCATACAGATAATCATATTTTTTTATATCCAGCCCTTGTACCAGAACGGAGCGGAGCGATCCCATGCAGTATTCCGCCGGGACAAATATCCTCTCCTGTTCCTTTGTAGTCTTATCTACAAGCAAAATTTCACAAAAGTCTTCCTTCTCTCCTTCAAAGGTAAAGATTACTCCGCTGTTTTGTACGCTTGTCCCCATCCCGGCGTAATCGCCCTCTCTTACCAAAAATTCCATGCTGCCTCCAAATAAACTAGTTCAACCAATGATAATTTGTATTATATCGTTTTTCCGTCTATTTGTATAGATTTTGTTTTAAAAACTACTTTTTCCAACCGGGAAATTGACTTTCCAAGGGGAAACCTATAATATAATTAAACAGGCGGCCGCAGAACGATATTCGCCTCCGCCTGAACCATATTTCTGATAAAGGAGGACTCCCTATGTCCGAAAAAGAACACGAAAAAGCAACCCCAGTCACCGAGGAGGAAATCGATGATATCCTCGTAACCCTTGATCTGGAGGAGGGCGAGGTGGAATGCCGCATCCTTACCATTTTTGAAGCAAACCAAAAGGATTACATTGCGCTCCTTCCTCTGGATAAGGACGGAAAGGACAATGCGGAGGGCTATGTATACATCTACCGCTATTTCGAGGATGAAGAAGGCCTTCCCTCGGTAGAATATATTGCGGATGAGGAGGAGTATGAAGCCGCCTCCGACCGCTTTGACGAGCTGATGGACGAAGAAATGTTTGATTCCATGGACGGCTGAATTTCTAACCGGCTTCCGGACGGCAGGGCATTTTGCGCCTCCTCTATAAACCGGGAAGGCTCCATGCTTTTATCGTTTACGGAAGCGACCGTACAGATGGTAAGCATGCTTTTTGCCCGGGTCATGCCCACATAGAACAGTCTTCTCTCCTCCTCGATATCCTGTTCTAATACTGCCTTTTTATAGGGCATGATCCCCTCATTTGCATCCATCAGATACACTTCTTCAAATTCCAACCCTTTGGCGCTATGCAATGTGGCAAGATTAACCGCGTTTTGATCTTCCTGCCGTTTTTCCCAAAGCTGCCGGATTCCTTTTTCATACTCCGCAATATGTTCCATCCACCTGTCATAGCTTTTATACCCTTTTGCCGTCGCCTGAAGCTCGTCTAAGACCTCAGTCAGATCGTCTTTGTTCAAATTACGGTAATCCGCGTATTCCTTCAGATAATCGTCGTAGCCGATCCCCCTTCGGATATAGTTGATCGCGGCATAGGGGCTCATGGTTTTTAACATCCTGACATCATACCAAAGTCTTTCTATGCGCTCCGCGATCCACGGCTGCTCTTCGTACATTTTTATCCACTCGTCAAAGGCAATCTCCGGTTCACACAGGGAATCCCTGCCGATATAACGCTTCGGCCGGTTCATGATCTGTAAAAAATCCGCCCGTTTCCGGCTTCCTTCCGCAATTTTGATATAGGTCATAATATCCCTTGCGATCCAATGATCGTACAGAGATGGAATCCGCTCTTTCATCTTAAATGGTACGTTATATTCCATCAATTGCTCCGTCAGAAGACGCGGCTGGGTATTCGTGCGGAAAAGGATGGCAAAATCCCTATATTTTGCTCCGCTCTCCACTTTTTTCCTGATCTCGCCGATCACCGCCAGATTTTCCGCTCTCTGACTTTCATAGCGCACAAATCTTACGGCCTGCTCCGCCGGCTTTGCGGCTTTGATTTCCTTCGGAAACCGGTTCTTATTATGTGCGATCAGCTTTTGCGCCGCCTTTACCACATGTTCATCCGAACGGTAATTCGTATCCAGAAGGATCTGCTTTGCCTCAGGGTAGACTCTTGGAAACCGGAGCATAAGCTCCGGCTTTGATCCCCGGAAGCGGTAGATGGACTGGTCATCATCTCCCACGACAAACAGATTGTTTTCCGGCTCCGCCAGCATCCTTATGACGTCAAACTGCAATTGGTTGATATCCTGAAACTCATCGATCAGGATATACCGATATTTTTTCTGCCAAGCCGCCAGAATATCCCTGCGCTCTGCAAACAGTTCATAGGTATACAAGAGCATGTCGTCGAAATCAATGAGCCGGCTGCCCCGTAGCCGGCGGTCGTATTCCTCATAGATCCTGCGGAAAACCTCCTCCCCGCATTGGCTGGAATAAAAATGGGACAGATCAATGCGCTCATTTTTGATCTTGGAGATTTCCCCCAGAAGATTTCCCATAAATTCATTTTCATCCCGGTATTCCAGATGATGATGGGATACGATCTCCCTCATAAGCTGGTATTTTTGTTCCTCGGACACAATGTTTGCGCTCTCAAAATGATATGCCATTTTAAGCACCATAAAAAATACCGCGTGAAAGGTCCCGAAGGTCACCTTTGTTCTGCTTTCCCCCGAGAGGAGCAAAAACCGCTGCTTCATCTCCATTGCGGCAGCTTTTGTGAAGGTGATGACCAAAATGTTGGCAGGGTCTGCCTTAAATTCCGTGATCAGGTTTTTCGTTCTCTGGGTGATAACGGCGGTTTTGCCGGAACCGGGCCCCGCAAGAACCATGCAGGGGCCCGTGTGATGTGCTATCGCTTCTCTTTGCGATCCATTCATTTTCATGTAGTGATTTTCCTATTTTGAAAGTAACTCGATTCCCTTTTTGATACGGGCGATGGATTCCTCTTTTCCAAGAACCTCCATCAGTTCCGTTGCTCCTCCCGGCGTCATCTGTTTGCCGGATACAGCGGTGCGGATCGGCCACATGACATAACCGTTCTTGCAGCCCTTCTTCGCAACATAGCCGCACAGTACCTCGTATAAGGCATCGTTGCTGTAATCCTCCTGTGCCTCAAGAACAGGCAGCAGCTCCGTCAAAACTTCAAGGGAACTCTCCTCGTTTGTCTTCATCTTTTTGTTGGTATACATTGCCGCATCATATTCCGGAAGTTCTTCGAAAAAGTCGATATGTTCCTTAATATCAGGAAAAATCTCGATGCGGGACTGTACCATCTTCGCGATCTTCTTTAAATCGTAATCCTTTGTGACAACTTCCCGGATATAAGGCTCTGCCATCCCGTAGAATACGTCAAAGTCCATCTTCTTGATATACTCGCCGTTCATCCATTTCAGTTTCGTGTAATCGAATACCGCAGGACTTTTGTTCATATGGCGGTAGTCAAATTTTTCCACCAGCTCATCTAAGGTCATGATCTCCTGATTATCCGCCGGAGACCAGCCTAACAGCGCCACGAAATTGACGACCGCCTCCGTCAGAAATCCCTGCTCGATCAGATCCTCAAAGGAGGAATGCCCGCTTCTCTTAGAAAGCTTCTGATGCTCCTCATCCGTGATCAGCGGACAATGCACGTAAACCGGAACCTCCCAGCCGAAGGCCTCGTAGAGACGGTTGTATTTCGGCGAGGAGGATAGATATTCATTTCCGCGGACCACATGTGTAATCCCCATCAGATGGTCATCCACAACATTCGCAAAATTGTAGGTTGGATAACCGTCCGATTTGATCAGGATCATGTCGTCAAGTTCCGCATTGTCGACGGTGATATTCCCGTAAATTTCATCCTCAAAGGTGGTTGTCCCCTCGGTGGGATTGTTCTGGCGGATGACATAGGGAATGCCGCTTGCAAGCTTCTCCTCCACCTCTTCCTTTGAAAGATGCAGGCAATGCTTGTCGTACACGGAAATCTCTTTTCCCGCAACGGTATGCCGCAGCCCCTCCAGACGCTCCTTGTCGCAGAAGCAGTAATATGCCTCGCCCTTGTCGATCAGCTTTTTTGCATATTCCAGATAAATCCCCTTTGCCTGGCGTTCGCTCTGTACATAGGGTCCAAAGCCGCCGTCCCTGTCCGGCCCCTCATCGTGGATCAGCCCGGTTTTTTGCAGGGTGCGGTAAATGATATCCACAGCTCCCTCCACATACCTCTCCTGATCCGTGTCCTCGATCCTTAAAATAAAATCTCCGCCCTCATGCTTTGTCAGAAGATATGCATACAGCGCCGTGCGCAGATTTCCTACGTGCATTCTTCCCGTCGGGCTTGGAGCAAATCTTGTTCTTACTTTACTCATAATAGCTCTCCTCTTTTTTGCGTGTTTCAAATCCCTGCCTGCAATTATACATTCTTCTATAAAATATTTCAATCATTCTTTCTCTGTCCTATGCACGGTACTCTCCCTTTATCCGATCTCAATAACCTTCGTTGCGATCTTCTCCCGGAATCGTACATCATGCTCCACGATAAGCATGGTGGGCTTGTAGGTAAGCAGCAGCTTTTCAATCTGCATACGGGAAAAAACGTCGATATAATTTAAGGGCTCATCCCATATATACAGATGCGCCGGAGTAAGGAGGCTTGCCGCAATCAGCACCTTCTTCTTCTGCCCCTCGGAAAACTCCTCTATATTTTTGGCAAACTGCGACCTTTCCAGATCGAGCTTCCTCAGTATGGAAAAGAACAGGCTTTCATCCAGATTCCCGGCTCTGCTAAATGCCTTCAAACTCCCCTTTAAAAAGGATGTATCCTGATCGATGTAGGAAATGACGATTCCGGACGCTGCCTGAAGAGTACCAATCTCCGCCGCCGCAAATTCTGCCGGAAGGGATTTTTTTCTGCCGCTTACATCCGCATCCTGTCCGCCCGGATCTTTGTTCTTTTTTGCGATTTCCCTTCGTATCGCCTGTATCAGGCTTGTTTTCCCGCATCCGTTTTCTCCGTTCAAAAAAACCCGTTCCCCCTGATTCACCTCAAAGTTCAGATCTAAAAACAACGGCTGTCCGGCATCCGGATACTTTAATCCGTACTTTCGAGCGGACAACAGCGTCTTTTTGTAATGCGCAAGCGGCGTCAGCTTTAGATCCGCCGGATTTTCAATATCTACGAGCAGATCCTCCTTTTCTTCAATCTCCCGCTCAATGCGCATTTCCATTTGTTTGACACGGCTTTGCATTTTCTTTGTCTTTGCTCCGATGAATGCCCTCGTACATTTGCTTCTGTCATGCTCTTTGACCGGATCAAAACCAATCTTTGTGCCTTCATTTTTTTCCGCCCACTGTCTTGTCCGCCGGGAGGCCTCCCTGAGCTTTGCGATTTCTCTCCTGTGCTTTTCGTTTTCCATCCGGGCAAAGGCATCCTTTTTGCTCTTATTTTCCCACCAGCTGGAAAAATTGCCCGCCTGCACCTCAATGGTATGCCTGTTTAAGACTAAAACATGGTCAACGCATGCATCCAAGAGATCCCTGTCATGGGAAACCAGAATAAATCCTTTTTTACCCGCAAGATACTTTTTTACGATCTCCCGGGAATCCCGGTCGAGATGGTTGGTCGGCTCGTCGATCAGCAGGAAATCGTTTTCACCGGAAAACAGCACCCCCAGCAGAACCTTTGTCCGCTCCCCAAAGCTCAATGTTTTGAAGGGGCGGTATAATATTTCCGCATCCGCTCCCAGTTTATCCAATTCACAGATTACCCTCCACTCTTCGCAGCCCGCTTTCAATTCTTCCAAAAATTCCGAGGCTGCCCGGTCATAATCCTCCGGCTTAAGCATATAAGGAAAATAGTCAAATACCGTGCCGGAGCTGATCGAGCCCCTGTATTCATATTTTCCCAGCAGTAAATTGAGGAAGGTTGTTTTCCCCTTTCCGTTTCTTCCGATGAATCCCAGCTTCCAGTCGGTATCGATGGAAAAGGAGACGTTTTCAAAGATGTGATCGAAACTCCCCTCATAATAAAAAGTGAGATTATTTACGTTTATTTGTGCCATCCAAATTCCTCCTTTTTGTGCCGCCAAAGGAATCCATGCCCGTAAATAACCTCAAATTATTTCCAGAAAGATTAAATTTTTCCACCAAAAAAGAGAGGTTATGAGAACATAATCCACTTTTGGCAACATAAAGTACCTGCCCGCTCCCCGCATATTTGCAGAGTGAGCAGCATAAAAAACTACGCTTCATGTTTTCAAAAGTAAATTATCTTCTCATCCTTTCACCTCTCTCCTTTATTTGTGGCTACATTGTATAATCTATCAAAATAAATGTCAACCTTTTTTCTTATGTCAATCGTAATTTCCGATCGTAATCTGTGTCTGATTCTCCAGCCGCACGAAATTGACAGATCTGTCCTGCAGTACGCCAACCCCCGTTGAATAGCCGTTATTGCTGATTTCCGCGGTAATTTCACCCCTATTTGATCCTGCGATGCCGATCTGCCCGTCCGGCATCAGGTATACGAGGGGTATCTGTTCGCCCCCGCCCTTCTTATTCATATACATTCCTTTCAAAACAGGATTCGGGTGTCAAAACAGTATTTTTATCCTCTATAATTACAATAAATCACCTGTCAAAACGCAAGCATTCCCTGCCGCGGCCGTATTCACCGACGGCAGGGAATGCTATTACATTACGATAGAGCCTCAACCTCAATCATGGCATTCAAAATTCATGGCTTCTAGCAAACCGAAACCGGCTAGTCGAAGGACGGGTTGAATGCGTAGTAGTTCTTGGAATCAAGTTCATCCAATACGATACGCAGCCCTTCACCGAAACGCTGATAGTGTACGATCTCTCTTGCTCTTAAAAAGCGGATGGGATCAGCTACCTCCTGATCCTTCACCAGACGGAGAATATTGTCGTAGGTCGTGCGTGCTTTCTGCTCCGCTGCAAGGTCTTCATTTAAGTCGGTGATCGGATCGCCGCAGGACTGGAACTGGGCTGCGGAAAAAGGAAATCCCCCTGCGGACTGCGGCCAGATACCCGCCGTATGGTCGATATAGTACGGTGCAAAGCCTGCCGCCTCCAATTCCTTCGCGCTTAGGCCCTTGGTAAGCTGACGGATGATCGTAGCAACGATTTCAAGGTGTGCAAGTTCCTCCGTTCCAATGTCCGTTAAAAGACCTGCCACCTTGCGGTTTTCCATCGTATAACGCTGGGAAAGATAACGCATGGACGCCCCCATCTCGCCGTCAGGGCCGCCGTATTGTATTAACCTATAAAAAAGTATTTTTTATTAAACACCGCCTGGCGCAGTCCCGGTTTATCCGACGGCAGAAGGAACATTTTCTTCTGATTAATTTGTTGCTCATCTTTAGTCCTCCTCATTTTTTGTACCGGATTCCGGTACGTTCACAACCAAAAGGAACTCCGGCTGCCGGATCCGCTGTCCGGTGCTTCCTTGGTTCCTTCTTTCCTGATTATACTTTACCACCCTTGCAAGTAGAAATCTACGTACCTTTACTTCCCCTTTTAATCTCTGCCGGACGCTCCCGGTCTAAAGATCATATAGCACAATCTTATGAGGGCAAGCCCCTCCGTTGGTGGAGGGTATGCCGCCTTGGCTCTCTGGTTCTCTCTGAAATAACTCCCGTTTTTCCTAATCTCTCCCTATAATTTAGGGCCTGATATTTCGCCTTTCATACATTTCATGTGCACAGACCTGTTTTCTATAAGCTCACACTCCTCTTTCATCGCAGGTTCAGTTACCTTGTGCGTCCCATCCATGCAATTCTGTGCTATCCACAAAATCAATTCTTGAGGATCACCTGATTCATAATAAGAAACCAAGCGTTCTTTAAGCGTAACGTCCAGCTCTACCGGTACATTAAAAAGCCCCTTTCCATTCTCGATCAGTATCTTGTTGATTGCAAAGCTTCCTACACGCTTATTCCCATCCATAAAAGGTTGGGCACGCATAATCCATAATCCGGTTCTTATCGCCCGGATTTCAATGTTTTAAAAGAAATTTTACATCTTCCTTGCCCGTTTCGATTATTCTTTCACTTTACAATACAGCACTAAATCTTCCTTGCAGTCCTCGAACGTATCAATGCGTGTGATGTCGTAATTTACGCCCCGGAAATACGCCCATACGGTCGCCACGGTCACAAGGGTTTTTACCCGGTTGCCGATAGCGTCGCTTGTATACTGGTATTCGCAAATATCAATTTTCTTGTCTTTCAGCTTCATGCCCTCGCCCCCTTAAATTGCGGTCGTGTATTCATTGTAATGCTCATAAAGCCCCACATAGCAGTTAAATAGGAGAATTAAAAAGCTTTAGAATAAAAGGTATTCTTTCCTGATCCGTGTTTTATAATATAACCTTCATTCAAGAGCTTCTTTAATGATGCTT
>CAYROM010000005.1:0-72024 GCA_964425905.1 uncultured Lachnobacterium sp.
CTCCGATATATTTGCAAAGCTCTGTCATAAAACTCTGGCAGAATGCCATAACTTCTCTGTCTGATTTTCCCTTAGGATCGAAATCAGAACCGCCCTTACCGCCGCCGATAGGAAGTCCGGTCAAAGAGTTCTTAAAGATCTGCTCAAATCCCAGGAATTTGATGATACCAATATTTACGGAAGGATGTAAGCGCAAACCTCCTTTGTACGGTCCGATTGCGTTATTGAACTGTACGCGATATCCGGTATTTACCTGAACCTGCCCCTTATCGTCAACCCAGGGTACACGGAATTTGAACTGGCGATCCGGCTCTACCAATCTCTCCAACAGAGCTTCTTTTCTGTAAACCGCCTCATTCGCGTCAATAACCGGACGTAAGGACTCCAGCACCTCTTCCGCTGCCTGTAAAAATTCAGGTTCGGAAGCGTTCTTTGCTTTTAATTTCTCAAGCACTTCATCAACATAACCCATTTCTCTATCTCCTTTATAATTTAATATAGTATACATCAACACGTCTATTTTAAACGAATATTAAGTAATATACAAGAAAAAATTGCAAGTTTTCACCTGCAATCCTTCATTTCTTAATTTTATTAAGTTATTCCTCTACGTTTGACCATGATTCAAATGCCACTTCCTCGTCATCATCGTTGTATACCATCTGAAAATAGTCCGCCAATTTTGCAAGGGCGTAAATCAGCACAGTCGTTTCCTGATCGTTCAATCCGCATTTGATATGTTCAATCATCTGACGATGGAATTGCTCATGATGATAGTACGCTTTCCTCCCCTTGTCCGTCAGGCTTACCCGAACCACCCTTTTATCCGTGGTGCTCCTCCGGCGCTCGACATATCCCTTTTCTGTCAGGGCATCTATCGCTTTGGTGAGCGTTCCCGTTGTAACAGACATAAGTTTTGCTACCACAGACATTTTTTTCGGTTCCTCTATGCCAATGGCTTCTATGATATGCATATCGTTGTTGGAGATATCTTTAAATTCCTCTGTGATCAGGCATTTACTTTCTATCTCCAGCAAATCCTTAAAAAGACGTACCAGCAATTCATTCAATGTTTCCTCTAATGTCATATGGCATCCTCTCTATCGCGGCTATCTACCATTTTAAAATGCATGCACCCCATGTCAATCCTGCACCGAATCCCGCTAATGCAAGGGTCTCCCCTTCCGTTATGATTCCTTCCCTGCACACCTTGTCAAGCAGGATCGGAACGCTTGCCGCCGATACATTTCCGCATTCCTTTAGGTTTGTCGGAAACTTTTCCATCGGCTGTTTCAACCGATCAGCAACCGATTCGATAATACGAAGGTTGGCCTGATGCAAAAGAAAATGGTCCACATCATCCTCCGTTAGGCCTGCCTGCTCAAGAGCCTCCCGGATTGCCTTCGGAACAGTACGAACTGCAAATTTGTATACTGCCGGGCCATTCATATGTACATAATCCGTAATCTGTTCATTTTCACTAAACGGGCTGCAATTGATCCGGTTAATGCTGTTTAAGGCCATACCATCCGCACCGTTTGCCCCCTGCACCATGCCAAGGAGGCTGCCTCCCTCGGCGGTCACTACAACCGCTCCGGCGCCATCTCCGAACAGAACGCAGGTACTGCGGTCCGTCCAGTCCATTAGCTTGGAGAGCGTTTCTGCGCCGATCACCAGCGCCTTCTTATATCTTCCCGTCTTAAAATATGCATCCGCAGTTGCCAGAGCAAAGAGGAAGCCGGAACAAGCCGCCCCAATATCAAAAGCTACTGCCCCGGACGCTCCGATCGCCGCTTGTACCTGACAGGAAAGCGTCGGAATGATGTAATCCGCAGAAGCTGTTGCCGCAATGATCAGATCCAGTTCCTCCGGCTCTGTACCGGAAGCTTTCAATGCCTTTTGCGCCGCCTCAACGCTCATGGAAGTTGTTGTCTCCTCGACTGCAATATGGCGGCTTGAGATTCCCGTTCTGCTCTTGATCCATTCATCTGATGTATCCACGATCCTCGAGAGATCATCATTTGTCACAATTTTCTTTGGAAGCGCGCTTCCAGTTCCAATAATCTTCATCTTGTATCCTTTCTCCACCGAGAATTAAAATGCGCGGAAGCGGTCATACCTTTCCTGTGCGAGCTGTTCCCCTGTTTTTCCGTCCTGACGCCTCAAAAAGTCCTTCATATGCCCCTTCATATAATTTGCAATGGAAGACAGGGCATTTTCATCCGCAACACCATACTCTGGAATAATATCCTCCACCACGTGGAGCTTTTTCAAATCCTGAGCGGTGATCTTCATAAAGTCCGCCGCCTCTTTCGCACGTTTTCCATCCTTCCATAAGATAGAAGCAAATCCCTCCGGAGAGAGGATGGCATAGGTGGCATTTTCCATCATCCACACTTCGTTTCCGACTGCAAGCGCAAGGGCGCCGCCGCTGCCGCCTTCGCCGATCATCAGGCATAAGATGGGAACCTTAATCCCAGACATCTCATAAAGGTTGCGCGCAATTGCCTCTCCCTGTCCGTTCTCCTCCGCCTCCATACCCGGATATGCACCGGAAGTATTTACGAAAGTGATGATCGGACGGTTGAATTTCTCCGCCTGCTTCATCAGACGAAGCGCCTTGCGGTATCCCTCCGGGGACGGCATTCCGTAATTATGCTTCATGCAATCCTTTAGATCCTTTCCCTTGTGAACCCCGATAACCGTTACCGGCTGTCCGTCAAGAAATGCAACTCCACCCACAATTGCCGGATCATCGCGAAAATACCGGTCTCCGTGCATCTCCATGAAATCATCAAATATTGCATCCATATAATCTACGGATGCCGGACGGTCTGTCTGGCGGACGGCTCTCACCTTATCCCATGCCGTCAGCTCCTTTGATTTTGTCTGGCGCTCCTTCATAAGCTCCGTAGGCTCATACCGGTCATCCTCGTGCAGCGGATCAAAGTTCGCATATCCCTCCGAGGTATGATGCAGTTTTAGTATCTTATAAAGGGTCATTTTCAGGTCATTGCGCTCCACGATCGCATCCACAAAGCCATGTTCGAGCTGAAATTCCGCCCGCTGAAAGCCCTCCGGAAGTTTTTCCCCGATCGTCTGCTCAATAACACGCGGTCCCGCAAACCCAATCAGCGCTCCCGGCTCTGCCAGAATGATATCTCCCAGCATCGCAAAGCTTGCAGTTACACCGCCGGTTGTCGGGTCTGTCAATACCGGGACATACAAAAGTCCTGCATCCGAATGCTTTTTAAGGGCTGCGGAGGTTTTCGCCATCTGCATCAAAGAGATGATTCCCTCCTGCATCCTTGCTCCGCCGGAACAGCAGAACAAAATGACCGGAAGTTTTAACTCCGTTGCCCGTTCTACCGCAGACGCTATCTTTTCACCAACCACATGTCCCATGCTTCCCATAAGAAAACGGGAATCGATAACGCCGAGAACGGTTTCTTCCCCATAGATCCGGCAGAGTCCGATCGTCACGCCCTCCGAAAGCCCTGTCTTTTCCTGTGTCGCTTTGATCTTATCCTCATATTCCGGAAAATCAAGCGGATTTTTGGTCTGCATTTCTTCAAACCACGGTTCAAAGCTCTGCGCATCCGTCACCATTTTAATACGGTTTTTCGCGCGAACCCTGAAATAGTATCCACACTCGTAGCAGACGTATTTGTCCTTAACAACCCTTTTTTTATCGAGTTCCTTTCCGCAGGCCTTACACTTGACCGTCTCAACCGGCTCCGGAGCCGGCTGGTTTTCCAGCGACGTCCCGCCGTTATTCCCTGCTTTTTCTCCCTTTTCGGCATCCGCCTGGCGAAGGAATTCCTCCTGCTGCTTTTCGTTTTTGACTAATTTAATGAATTTCATGTTTACTCTCCAACTATCCAATCGCAAAGGTCAGCTCTGCCGTGCAGGCTACCTTTCCATCTACATATGCTGCTGCCTTTCCAACGCCGATGGGACCTTTTACTTTGATGATCTCAGTCTCCAAAGTAAGCGTATCGCCCGGAAGCACCTTTTGTTTGAATTTTGCCTGGCTGATTCCTGCAAAATATGCAGTTTTTCCCTTCCACTCCGGCTGGGAAAGAATGGCAACCGCTCCGGTCTGTGCCAATGCCTCAATGATAAGGACTCCGGGCATCACCGGATTTCCCGGAAAATGTCCGGCAAAAAACGGCTCATTAAATGTCACGTTTTTCTTTGCGACCGCACGCACTCCCATTTCCAATTCCTCAACCGTATCGATCAAAAGCAGCGGCGCCCGATGCGGTAAGATATCCATGATTTCCTTTGTTGTCAAAACCGGCATGTTTCATTCCTTCTTTCTTTTCCATCAGAGGCTTTTAAATTTTTAACGATATGCTGCAAGCAGAATACTTGCGTTATGTCCGCCAAATCCCAAGGAATTGCTCAATGCATAGGGCACTTCTTCCTCATAGGATTCCTTGCAGTAATTCAGATCGATCTCCTCGTCCGGCGTCTCATATCCGACGGTTCTGTGGATATAGCCTTCCTCGATCTCCTTAACGCAGGTAATAAATTCTACTGCCCCTGCCGCTCCAAGCAGATGTCCGATCATAGATTTTGTGGAATTTATCTTCATATCCTTTGCATGCGCTCCGAACGCCAGCTTAATCGCCCTCGTCTCAAAAAGATCATTGTGGTGGGTTCCCGTGCCGTGCGCATTGATATAGGTAACGTCCTCCGGATCTATTCCCGCATCCTTTACCGCATTTGTCATGGCTCTTGCTGCGCCTGCGCCGCTTTCCTCCGGCGAGGTAATGTGATACGCATCCGCAGAGCATCCATACCCAACTACTTCGGCGTAAATTTTTGCGCCTCTCGCCTTTGCATGCTCCAACTCCTCTAAGATGACAACGCCTGCGCCTTCGCCCATTACAAAGCCGCTGCGGTTTTTATCAAAGGGCAGGGAGCATCCGGCAGGATCATCTACCGGGGACAATGCGGTCAAAGATGCAAATCCGGCAATTGCTATCGGACATACGCAGCCTTCTGCTCCGCCTGCCACCATAATATCCGCCTCTCCATACTGAATGCTGCGGAATGCCTCCCCAATGGTATTTGTACCCGTTGCACAAGCGGTTACATCATTGATTGTTTTCCCCTTTAATCCAAACTGTATGGAAACATTGCCCGCCGCCATGTTGGAAATCATCATCGGAACGAACAGCGGGTTTACGCGGGACGGTCCCTTATCCATAAGCTTTCCGTATTCGCGCTCGATTGCCTGAAGGCTTCCGACACCGGAGCCGATCGCACAGCCCACCATATACGGATCTTCCTTTTCCATATCAAGGGCTGCATCTTCAATCGCTTCCTTTGCCGCGGCAACTGCGTACTGCGCAAAGGCTTCCATGCGCTTTGCCGCTTTAAAATCCATGAAATTCTTGGCTTCAAAGTCCTTCACTTCTGCCGCCATATGGCATTTATACTCACTAGAATCAAATCGGGTAATCTCGCCAAAGCCGAGCCGCCCTTCTTTTACTCCGTTCCAGTATTCCTCTACGCTTAAACCGATCGGGGTGATCGCGCCCATTCCGGTTACAACAACTCTTCTACTCATACCTGCTTCCTTCCTAATTCATTGCCACACACAACCGCACAGCTCTGCCATGACGGTCAAGCTGCAATTTAGATTGCCATGCCTCCATCCACGGACAATACCTGTCCCGTGATGTAGTCCGAATCCGGCGACGCCAGAAACAGAACTGCTTTTGCAATATCCTCTGTCTTTCCCGGTCTGCCAAGGGGAATCCGGGAAAGAACAGCTTCCTTTGCAGACTCCGGCATTGCATCCGTCATTTCCGTAATAACATAGCCGGGCGCAACCGCATTGACATTAATGCCTCTGCCTGCAAGTTCTTTTGCAACGGACTTCGTCAGCCCGATGACTCCCGCCTTACTTGCGGAATAGTTTGCCTGTCCTGCATTTCCAAGAACGCCTGATACGGAAGAAATATTAATAATCTTTCCGGCGCGTTGTTTTAAGAAATAGCGGGACAAATGGCGGATCGTATTAAAAGAGCCCTTCAGATTGGTTGCGATCACCGCATCAAAATCATCCGAACTCATTCTCATCAACAGTCCGTCCCTTGTGATCCCTGCATTATTGACCAATATATCAATATGCTTGTACTCCTTGATCAGCGCATCCGCCATCTTTCCACAGGCTTCAAAATCAGAAACATTGCATCCGTATGCAATCGCATCCCCTCCTGCCGCCTTGATCTCTGCAACTGTTTCCTCCGCCGCCGCCTTTGAGCCATTGTAATTTACAATAACAAAGGCATGACTTGCTGCAAGTGTTTTTGCAATTTCCCTTCCGATTCCTCTTCCTGCCCCGGTTACCAGAGCGATCTTACCTGCTAACATATTTTTCAAAGTCCTCCATCGTATCGATATTAAAGGCCGTTACATCGCGATTGATCTTTCTCATAAAACCGGACAGGGAACGCCCCGGACCAATCTCCACAAATTCGTCCGCGCCGTCAGCGATCAGACGCTCGATCGTCTGCTGCCAGCGCACGGAAGCGGATACCTGCTTTGTCAAAAGCGGCTTCACCTCTGCAATATCCGTCACATAATCCGCGGTAACGTTAGCCAGATAAGGAATCGTAAGTTCATGAATTTCCACATCCTTCAATGCCTGGCCCAGTTTTTCGCCCGCGCCCGTCAATAGCGCGGAGTGGAACGGGCCGCTGACCTTAAGCGGCACCACGCGCTTTGCTCCGGCTTCCTTACAGCGCTCGCCTGCTGCGGCAACCGCCTCCTCCTTTCCGGTAATGACTATCTGTCCCGGACAGTTATAGTTAGCCACCGAAACCACATAAGGGAGATCTCCCTCTTTAGCGCCGTCATGTTCCGTCTCCACCGCCTCGCAGATACCCGCGATCACATCCGCCTCAAGTCCCAGTATTGCAGACATAGCGCCTCCGGTCGGAACCGCTTCCTGCATGTAAATGCCTCTCTTTCTCACAATGGAAAATGCATCCTTAAGCGCCATTGCTCCCGAAGCGATCAGCGCTCCGTACTCGCCCAGACTTAAGCCTGCGGTCACATCCGCAGCTATGCCCTTTGCCTGTAACGCCGCAAGGACAGCCGCCTCCGTCGTCAGCATACAGATCTGTGTATACTCCGTTATGTTCAGTTTGTCATTCTCTTCGAAGCATAATGCCGCAATATCCAGTCCTGTCACTTCACCCGCCAGATCATAGACGGCCTTTGCCTCCGGTATGGCATCATAAAATTCCTTTCCCATACCGATATATTGGGAACCCTGCCCCGGAAACATAAATACGCGCTTACTCATCTTTTATTCTCCTAATAATCGTTTTGCCCCCTGTATAACATCTGCAATGATTTCTGCGCAGGTCTCTTCTTTTTTCACAAGCCCTGCACATTGTCCTGCCATAACGCTTCCATAAACAACATCGCCTTCCACTACGGCTCTGCGGAGCGCTCCAAGCGTAAGCTGCTCTAACTCCTCTAAGGATGCGCCTTCCTCTTCCATTTTCAGATACTCGCGTGTCATCTTATTGCGAAGCACCCGGATCGGATGTCCGGTAGAACGTCCGGTAACTTCGGAATCAATATCCTTAGCTTTAAATATCTTCTCTTTGTAATTCCCATGTACGATGGACTCTGCCGCCGTAACAAAACGGGTTCCCATCTGGACAGCATCCGCTCCGAGCATCATTGCCGCCGCAAATCCCCTGCCGTCTGCAATCCCTCCGGCAGCAATGACCGGAATGGAAACCGCGTCCACAACTTGAGGCACAAGCGTCATGGTCGTCTGCGCGCCGATATGTCCGCCGGATTCCATGCCTTCGGCAACCACCGCGTCGACGCCGCTTCTCTCCATGAGTTTCGCAAGAGCAACGCTCGCGACAACCGGAATCACTTTCACTCCGGCCTCCTTCCACATGGATATGTATTTTGCCGGATTGCCTGCTCCGGTAGTAACTACCTTCACCTTTTCTTCGGCAATCACTTTTGCAATGGCATCCGCCTCCGGATTCATCAGCATCAGGTTCACGCCAAAGGGTCTGTCCGTCTCCTGCTTTGCCTTACGGATCTGATCCTGCACCCATTCCGCAGGTGCTCCGCCCGCACCAATAATGCCCAATCCACCCGCATTGGAGACAGCGCTTGCCAGCTCATGGGTTGCAACCCATGCCATACCGCCCTGGATAAGCGGATACTCAATGCAAAGAAGTTCCGTTATTCTTGTCTTCATTATTCTTCAACACCTTTGCTCTTCAGATATTCGATAACGTCATTTACTGTAACGATGTTCTCTAAATCCTCAGACGGAATCTCTACGCCAAACTCTTCTTCAAAGGACATAACAAGCTCGAAAAGGTCTAAAGAATCTGCGCCAAGGTCATCCTTGAATTTTGCCTCTGCGGTAACTGTGTCTGCCTCAACGTTTAACTGTTCTGCGATCATTGCCTGTAACTTTTCTAACATTTTTAATACTCTCCTTTTGTTTTTTCTTTTTTGAAAAAGTTTGACTATAAAATATTTTGACTGTCAAACTTTTTGCTTATCAAAGTATATTTTGATTATGGAAGAATGTCAATATATTTTTTACTTTTACTTAATTTTTTCTTAACAAAGCGGACTTTTCCCCATCTTGCGGGCGCACTTTTTGCCGGAGGCTTTTATCACATAGGAAATCCGTACACTTTAGCGTGACATAGTATTTCCTATGAGATAAAAAATATTTCCCTTGACAAACGTGAAAAAAAGTTCTATCCTAAACCACGATAAAATAAATACGATGCTAGGGGTGCTTTAAGCTGAGATAATCTTCGGATTGACCCTCATTACTTGACCCGGGTAATACCGGCGTAAGGAAGCGAGATTGATTTGATTTTGAATTATAATTTAAAGTCCTCCTGGCAGCACAAAGGAGGATTTTTTATGTCTTTTTTTGCTACACCATTTGTTGACGAGTGGGGCGATACCACCTACCAATTGACTGCTGCCGGTTATACAGCTCTTGTTGTCGTAATGCTGGCAGTTCTTTTACTTGGATGCGCTATCTTCGGCGGTAAAAAACAATTCAACGCTAAACAGCTTGCCTTTTCCGCAATGGCGATAGCACTTGCTATGGTAACATCTATGATCAAACTGATCCATATGCCGATGGGGGGATCCGTTACCCTGTTCAGTATGTTATTTATCGTGCTGATCGGCTATTGGTACGGACTCGGGGCGGGTCTGACCACCGCTATCGCCTACGGCATCTTACAGCTGGTTGTAGATCCGTATATCTTAAGCATTCCGCAGATGCTGGTCGACTACATATTCGCTTTTGGGGCTCTTGGACTTTCCGGAGTATTCTCAAAAAACAAGTCCAGATACAGCCTGATTCTTTGCTACATCATCGCTATCCTCGGAAGATACTTTTTCGCTTTTCTTTCCGGCTGGATTTTCTTCGGAACATACGCGGGATACTATGGATTCAGCAATGGCGTTGTCTACTCGTTGGCATACAACGGCGCGTATATCGGTCTTGAAGCATTGTTTACGTTAATCCTGATCGCCATCCCTCCGGTCACCAAATCTCTTGCATATGTAAAATCGATCGCACAAAAATAACAAAAACCTGTGGGATCGGCAGTAAAGCCAATCCCACAGGCAAAAAACAAATATTAGTCCAATACCATCTTCACGCATCCGTACATTCCCGCGTCATTGCCCAGGGAAGCAAGCACAAATGATGTACTGCGGCATGCATGGAAGGCAGTTTCGATATAATGCTTTTGGATCGTATCTATCAGGATCTGTCCCGCTTTGGATACGCCGCCGCCAATCACGATAATCTCCGGATTTACCACACAAGCCAGATTGGAAAGGGCTCCGCCCAAAATCTCGCCAAGTTCATTCACAAGTCCGATTGCAATGTGATCTCCCGCCTTTGCCTCATCAAAAATATCCTTTGCCGTCAAATCCGCATAATTGCGAAGAGAGGTCTCCTCTGCGGTCTTTGCCAGCATTCTCTTAGCCATACGAACGATTCCTGTTGCAGAAGTATACTGCTCCAGACATCCGTACTGTCCGCAGTTACACGGCTCGATTTCTTCATTATTAACGGTGATATGTCCGATCTCACCGCCTGCACCATTAAATCCTGCAACGATCTTTCCGTCGACGATGATTCCGCCTCCGACGCCTGTCCCCAGAGTTACCATAACAACATCCCGGCTGCCCTTCGCGCCTCCCTGCCACATTTCTCCAAGCGCAGCAACATTTGCATCATTTCCAACTTTTATATCCAGTCCTGTAAGGCTGCCAAGCTCCTCCTCTACATTTACAACGCCCCAGCCAAGATTTACGCAGCCATTCACCACGCCGTCGCTGCGGACCGGCCCCGGAACTCCGATTCCGACACCCTGCACTTCGCTCTTACTGATGCTTTCCTGTGCTAATTTATTATCGATCGCCTGTGCTATATCTGATAATATCTCCTTGCCGCCGTCTGCCGTATTTGTCCGGATTTCCCATTTATCAAGAAGTATGCCGCTTGTCTCAAAAAAACCCATCTTGATCGTGGTTCCGCCCACGTCTACTCCAAAACCATATTTTTTCACTATGAAACCTCCTAAATATTTTTTATACCATAACTTTCGACTTTCAACGCTTCGGCGCGGTATAATGTCTGACGACATTATACCATATACTTTTTATATCTTCCAGATGGCAAAATACTTTTTATATGGAAAATGCGATCAGGGCTCCGTTCTCTCCCCATTTGCATTGTCGGGGGGTTCCCGGACGTCCTGATCTGCGTCTTCTCCCTCTGCGCTGTCCGCGTCCTGCTCCCCGCTGTCCTCAGCCGCCTCATCGCTTGGAACTCCTTCGCTGCCCGTTCCGGCAGCCCCGCCCTGCTCCATTTGTCCGGCTTCATTCTCTAAGACTGCTCCATCCTCCGGGGCTGCTTCACCCTCCGGTATTGCTTCATTTCCCTCCTCCAGAGAGTCCTGAAATTCATCCGAAAGCTGGGCATAGGGCAGAAATTCCAGCGGCGTAAGGTCTTTATGGATCTCATTCATAAAAGACTGCCATATCTGCCCCGGATAGCTGTTTCCTTTCAGGTCGCTTATCGTCTTCGGCATATCGCAGCCCACCCATACGCTGGTAGTATAATAACGGGTATAGCCTACAAACCAGCCATCCTTCTGATCGTTTGTCGTTCCCGTTTTTCCTGCGGAAGGCATGTTTTCAAGCTGCAGGGATTTTCCGGTTCCCTCCTCCATAACGGAGGTCAAAACGCTGGTCGTCATTCTTGCCGCGTTCTCTTTGTATATCACCGTTTCCACCTGACTTGCAGAGTACACAATATTTTCGTTTGAATCAACGATTCTGACAACGCAGGTCGGCTGCCGGTATAATCCGTCATTGGCGATCGCTGCGTATCCAGCTGCCATTTCAAGGGGTGATACGCCTGCGGTAAATCCTCCCAATGCCGTCGCCAGAACATAATCGCTTTCTACGATATTTGCAAAATTCATATTTTTTAGATATTGCAGCCCTGCTTCCGGCGTCAATTCCTCGTATAGCTGCCATGCGACGGTATTGAGGGAGTGCGCAACCGCGTAGCGCACAGTAACCTCCCCGTAATATTTACCCGTGGAATTCTTCGGCCCGTCCTCAAGCTCATGATCATCTACAATACTGTCAGGCGTATAACCGTTTTCAAAACTTGGCGCATACACAATCAAGGGCTTGATGGAGCTGCCCGGCTGCCGGTGGCTTTGATATGCACGGTTCAGCGTATATGTGGAAAAATCCTGGCTCCGTCCGCCTACGATCGCCACAACATAACCGGTATCATTGTCGATGCACACCGCTGCTCCCTGCATAGAGTACACGTCGTCCTCACCTTTTTCGGTAAAGTCCGAAAGCGCGGTATCCACGGCATACTGCAATTCCTCCTGTATGCTCATATCGATGGAGGTATATATTTTGTAGCCTCCTGTATACAGCTTTTTCTGACAGGCGGCATACAGATCGTCATACTCCTCATCATACTCAAGCTCTTCCTCCTCCGTAGCAAAATAATATCGGAATACAAAGCCTTCATTCTCCATCATTGCCTTGGTCGCGCAATGATAGGTATATGTATCAACATAATTATTCCAGAGGGAGGATTTTGCCTGAGGCTGGTTGAGAACAATCTCCTCCGTTTTGGCAGTATAGTATTCCTCATCCGATATCTTTCCGTCCTCCCACATGTTCTGAAGGATCAAGTTCCGGCGGGTGATCGTATTCTCGATATTCGTCAAAGGATCATAATAAGTAGGACTGTTGGGAATCGCCAGAAGAAAAGCAATCTGGGAATAATCCAATTCATTCAGTTCGCAATCAAAATACCCGTGGCAGGCGGCGGAAATCCCATAGTAGCCGTTTGCAAAGTATATATTGTTCAGATAAAACTCCAATATCTGACTTTTTGTGTACTTTTTTTCCAGTTCCGTCGCAATAAATATCTGCTCTACTTTGTACTGCCACGTCTTGCCGGATTCCATGAACATCAGCTTAGCAAGCTGCATTGTGATCGTACTTCCCCCCTGTGTGATCTTTCCGTTGACGATCATTGCTTTCGCCGCCCGCAGCACCGCCCTGATATCCACTCCGTGGTGACTGTAATATTTTTTATCCTCAATACTGATGAGAGCGGTAATATATTTGGCGGGAATATCCTCATACAGAACATATTCCGCCTCCTTTTCCCCGCTGCGCTCAGAAATCAAATCGCCATTGACGTCAAAGACAGAGCTTGTCTGGGAGGGAATAAATATACTCTCATCCGAGGCCGCTACGATCCGAACCGCCTCCTCCTGCAAAGCCTTGACCTCATCCGCATAGCCGCCGAAATAGTAATATCCCAACGCCCCCAGAACAACCATCATTAGAAAGATCTGCAGTTTGATCACAAACCAGAAAAAACGATGCTTCTTCTTTTTCCTTTTCTTTCTTTTATCTTTCTGTTCCGCCATATAGAACTCCTTTGCTGCTATAAGGATATTCTATACTTTTTTTTACACAGGTGCAATGACAGAAAAAGACGTCTTTTTGATCCTTCAAAAAAACGCCTTTTCCATATTTTCTACTCCATCTGTTTTCCGAGAAACTGTGCTGCCGTCTGAACCAGCTGTTTTGCTGTATCCGGCTGCCATTTCTCCGCATTTTTTCCATAGAGAACAACAGAGCCAATACTGTCGCCATTGCATATGATCGTTGAAATCGCCTCCATCTGAAAATCCCCGCCGTCGTCCAGGGTAACCTTTACAAATGCATTATCCTGCGCTTCCATCTGGACCGTACTCCGATTTTCTATCAGACGCTCCAGCTCCTTTGTCAATGGCTTTCCGTCGTACTCTTTCTTCTTAGGCCCCGCCGCCGCAACTACATAGTCCCGGTCCGTGATACATACCAGCTCCCCTGTTGTCTGTGCAAGACTCTCCGCATAGCTTTCTGCAAAATCCTTAAGTTCCCCGATCGGTGAATACTTTTTTAAAAGGATTTCTCCGTCACGGTTGGTAAATATTTCAAGCGGGTCTCCCTCACGGATCCGTAAAGTCCGCCTTATTTCCTTCGGAACCACAATACGCCCAAGATCATCTATTCTTCTAACAATTCCGGTTGCTGTCAACGCCATTTTCCTCCATCTCCACATACTCTTAATTTGTCCGTAAAGTTATTATGTGGAAACGGAACTATTTTATTCATTTTTTCTATTCTTTGTCCAGCATATCATTCTCTTTTTCCTTGGCAAGATCCTCCGGCGACATGTACTTGCGGAATATGCGCTCCAAAATAACATCGTACATCAAGCACAGAACTGCCGGGATCAAAAAGATCATCATCGGAATCAGGTAGATAATCACAGCCGCAGCCAGCAGCAGCAAAAGAACAAGCAGCGTCCAGCCCAGATTTGCAACCGCGATGATCGCCGCGTTTTTCATGATGACCCTCTTTGTGTTTTCAAAGCGCGCAGTATATGCAATGATATAGATATTCCACAGGATCACAAGCGCCGTCAATACCAGAAAGACATAGTAAAGTGGTCCGAGGGTTCCTCCGTTCTGCAATACGCCGCTCATGATATACTGGTCAAAATACAAAACCACATATATGACCATCAGAATCAGCCACATAAGCGTCGACTGCTTGAAATTCGACTTAAAGGAACGAAAAAACGACTGATAAATATATCCTCTGCTCCGATGGAGGGATTTATGTACCGTATAATAAAGCGCCGTACTTGATGCGCCGATGGTAAAAACTGGAATGCTGAAGATCAGCCAAAGCGCGCTTAAAATAACGCTATCAATCAGCTTTGTCAGCCCCATAAACAGTTTATTGTCAAAATTAAATTTCATAGTTTGCTTATAATCTCCCTGCAAATTTCATTGCGCGTCTTCCCATCCGTCTCGATCCTGATGTCCGCAGCCGCCTCATAGAGCGCCCGGCGTTTTTCCATCAATTCCTCAATATACGCAACATTCATATGCCCGTTTAAGATCGGACGATCCGTACTGTTTTTAACGCGCTCATATATTGTTTCCGGCGTCGCTGTCAGAAAAACAATGGTTCCGTTTTTTTTCATTGCTTCCGTATTCTGCGGACGGACAACCACACCGCCTCCGCAGGATACGATACTTCCGCCCTCTTCGCCGATGGCGGCAACCAATCGGCTCTCAATATCGCGAAAATGCTCTTCCCCGTACCGGTCAAAGATTTCATTGATGGACATTCCCTGCTCTTCCACGATCCGGGCGTCCATTTCAACCAGCCGCAGGTTAAGCTCTCTCTGCAGTCCCTTTGCGATCGTACTTTTTCCGGCTCCCATAAAGCCGATTAGAAATATATTTTTTTTCATGAGAAAAATTTCTCCTTTACTTCATCTACCGGCATATCTTTTCCTGAAAACAGCTTAAATGCCGATACTCCCTGCCATAACAGCATCCCTTTGCCCCCGATACAGGTACAGCCCGCCGCCTTTGCCTCCCTCAAAAGTTTTGTCTCCTCCGGATTATAAACCGCATCCGCCACAACAAGTCCCGGGCGAAAGGCGCTCACATCCTTTACCACGCTCTGGTCGTCCAGAGGCTTCATTCCTACGATTGTTGCATTTGCAAAAATATCCGCGGAGGCGATCTCCTCCGTCATTTTTGCCACGTCATCAATATCGTATACATTTACCGTGATTCCCGGAACCGCCCTGCGGATCTTCTCCGCCGTGGCAAGCGTCCTCTCAAAAAATGTATCCTTCTTATTAAATATGGTAATCTCCCGCGCCCCGTCTAAGGCACATTGCACCTGAATAGCGGTAGCCGCTCCGCCTCCGCCGGCAACCGTGATCTTTTTTCCCTTTATGTCAATCCCATGATCCTTCAGATTGTTGACAAAGCCCTCGCCGTCCGTAATATATCCAACAAACTTTCCGTCCTCGTTTACGATGGTGTTGACCGCTCCGATAATCTGCGCCGCCGGAGAAAGCTCATCCATATATTTTGCCGCTTCCGTCTTATCCGGCATTGTGACATTTCCGCCGCGCATATGAAACAGCTTCATTGCCGCAATTGCATCTTTAACCTCGTTTTCCTTGATATCGAGGGCGACATAGGCATAGTCAAGCCCCAGACGCTCAAAACTGTAATTGTACATGGCTGGTGAACCCGAATGCTCTATCGGTGAACCAATCAGCGCTAAAAGTCCCGTGTGCCCCGTAATCCTGCTTTCCATATCTGCTTCCTCCCTTTTTTAAATCAATGCTAACAATTCGATCGGTTTCTTTATGATCTGCTGCGCGCCGTTTTCCTTCAAGAATTCCACGCTGCGGAATCCCCACGCAACTGAGATGCAGGATAAGCCCGCATTCTTTGCCGTCATAATATCTACATCCGAATCCCCGACATAAACTGCGTTCATCTTTTCGACCCCAATCTCCGCAAGCGCCTTTTCGACGGTGTCAGGTGCCGGCTTTCTCGCTATCCCTTCCATCTCGCCGATTGCCACCGATGTATAGCCATGAAAATATTCCCTGTCCAATTCCTTGACCTCGCTATCCAGCTTATTAGAAACGATCGCCATCCGGATTCCGCGCTGCTTTAGTTCCTCCATCAAAAACAGGATATCCGGGTACGGTCCTGTAAAATCTTTGCAATGCTCCTTGTAATAAGCTTTAAAAGAAACAAATGCCATTTCAAATTCCGGATTGTCTTTTCCGTCAGGTACGGCACGGATCATCAGATTTTCCACCCCGTTTCCGACAAACTGCCGCACCTCTTCTATGGTGCGCTCGGGCATCCCTAACCTGCGCAGCGCATAGTTCACCGCATTTGCCAGATCCTTCAGGGTGTCCAGCAATGTCCCGTCCAGATCGAACACTACCGCTTTCACCTCGCGCTCCTCAAGCGTATCCAGTTTTTCATAGCACACCTGAAATATATTCCGGTCAAGGATTACGATATCATGCGGATCGTCGCTTCTTGCGATCAAATAATCCCCCATATGACCTTTCATGTACTTTGATTCATCCCATTCCGTAAAAATCTTAACGTTGTGATCCAGCTGTTTTGCCCGTACCATCGTCTGTCCGGTTGGTATACATACATGGGCGTGCTGCATCAGCGAAACTGTTTTTCCGGTGGAATTATTTCTTATTGTGGGATTGTATTCCGCCTGCTCGATGGTATATTTCCAGTCGTAGGTTCTGTAACGATTGCGGAAATTCCTCTCTTTGCTTAGGGAAACCTCTCCCTTGATCCCGATCACAATGATGGTATCCGCTTCGATCATCGTATCAACATCCCCCTCCATCGTACGGAGTGTGATCAATGTTCCCTCCGGGAAGAGATCGGTTCCCTTCACATATCCCGCCGGAATCGGCCTTCTGCGATACAAATCCATATCCCGGGTATCCAGATTCGAATCCTTCGTATAGATGATCTGCGAATTTTCAAAATACTCCACCATCCTGCGTTCCAATACCGCTTTGATCGCGGAATCGGAGGGCCGCTCTGTTTTCCCGTCCGCTCCGGTCACCATCCTCGGGATTGTATTCCGGGAATTGCAGTATTCCTCATACTCCGGAATGATCAGTTCCATGGAAATAAACCCGCCGGCCTTTACGCTGTGTCCGCCGCCCGAGCCGATCCCTTTACAGATTTCCTCTGCCAGCTCATTGGCCTGCACCTCTTTCGTACAGCTTCTGACCGAAAGCTTAACGCCGTTCGGAAGCACATTAAAGACCAGACAGATATCTACCGCGTCCACTTCCAGAACAAGATCGCTGATGATGCCGAGAATGTTCGGATCGCACGGATCGGATTTTACGATGGCGCAACGATATTCCTCAATATAATCCGTCCTGAGCAGCGCTGCCCCGGCAACCTCCAATTCCTCGATAGAGAGGTTTGCATTCCGGAATTTTGTTATCAGCATCGGAATAAACCTCGCCGCATCGCGAAGATCCTTGTCCAGCGGATGGGACATTTCCGTAAATTCATTCGTATCGGTATACAGGCCGTAATACAATGCGGTCGCAAGGTTTGGTCTGCTGTTTACGTCAAATTTTTCTTCTTTTAAAAGCTGCCAGATCAGAGTGGAACAGGATCCAAGGGAACTGCGCACTTCATTCAATTCCGGCAGTTTACCGCTCACTCTGTGATGATCCAGAACGGCAACGGTCCCCGCCTCAAAATAGGAGACGTTTCCCTCACCGTACTGACAGTCCACCGTCACTAACAGTTCCGGATTATCCAGTTCAAACACCTGCTCTACCGGGATGTCCAATTCTTTTACCATCAGAACAAGATTGCTTTTGCGGATGGCATTTCTTCCCCCGTAAACCAGCCTTACATTTTTGCCGTTCTCCTTAAGATACAGATATACCGCAAAGCCGCTGGCGAGCGCATCCGCATCCGGGTTATCGTGGCATTGCACCACAATATTGTCATATGTCAGCAATTCATGTAATCTCAAAATCTTTCTCCTCGATTTCTGTTATTGTATATAAGGGAAGAACAATTCACTTCTGTCCGCTTCATCGAACATGGAGTTGTATTGAAGCACCTCGTACCGCCAAATCCACTCTGCCTCTTCCCCATCGGCATCCTCTAAATACTGATAACAGCCGTTCTCCGGCGAATAATATCCCCTTGAATTGATTGCAGGAACCACGCTCTGCATATCCGCCAGAAACCGGTTGTAGGGAGGCAGGGAAAATCCCGCCCGCTCCAGAGTCATTGTGGAGAGAAAATTTAAGCTTGTGATCTCCACTTCCTTTGCCTCCGATTCATAGTTTGTCCAGATGAAAAACGGAACCGTATACAGCGCCTCCAGTTCATCCAGATCAAGCCCGCTCAATCCTTTCCCGTTTAATATCGGATAAAAATCTGAGGTAAGGCTCGGCTGATGATCTCCGAAAAATACGATCTCCACCGGATCATCCACATCCGAGAAATAGGAAATCAGCTTTTCCACCGCCTTATCGCTTTCATGCACCAGCGACAGATACTGGTTTGCATCCGTATAGGATTGCCCCAGCTTAAATACGTTTTCCTCAAAATTGTCATAGGTCTGCGTATATCCGCCATGATTCTGCATAGTAATCCCCATAATGAAGAGCTTTTCTTTTGTACCGCTGTCCTCATAGCGCTCTATGATCTTATCGTACAGCTCTTCATCCGAAATATAATCCCGGATCACGTTGCTCTGGTCAAAATCATTGATAAAATACATCTCATCATACCCGATGTTAGGATATACGCTGTTCCGGCTCCATCCGGTCTCATAGTACGGGTGCATTGCGACGCAGGTGTACCCCTCATTCTTCAAGGTCGATACCAGAGAAGCAGGCGTATCGCTGATATACTGCTGGTAGACCACCGAGCCGGAGGGCAAAAACGCCATGGAATTTCCCGTCAGAAACTCCCACTCCGAGTTAGGCGTCTTTGCTCCGAACACCGAGGAGAGTGCGTATCCCTTTATCGTGTTTTCCGACAGAGAATCAATGAACGGGGTCAGTTCAACATTTGTTCTCACCTCGCCGATCACACTCAGGTCTGCAAAGGACTCATTCATAATTACAATGATCGTAGGATTTTCCACGTCTACCGCGCCATCATAACTGCTGCCGTCCCCGTCATAGATCTCTTCCAGCTCTTTAACTGCCTCCCCGGTATATCCCTCCGGTTTTGCAATATAACTGTCCCTGATGCTTAAAACAAAGTTCAATATATATCCATTCCGATAGGTTCCTTTTTGCTCCCATGTCTCTGTGTTGATGCCCGAAGTATTCAGCCCTATGGCAAGACAGCATAAAATGGTTAAAGAGACGGCTATTACCCTCATTAACGCCTTCTTCTGAAAGGACACATGCCATTTCCGAACGAATGCCACATACAAAGCGCACGCAAAGATCACATATGCTCCCCGGTCCTCCAGCCTTAGCTGATAGTTTCCCGCCACACTCAGCCCTGTTCCGATGGAGCGGATATCCGAAAAAGTAAATTCATTCTGTCTGAATGCATAAACAAAATAATTGATAAATGCAAAGGACAATAATGCAATATTTGATATGATACAGGCAAGTCCTGCGTTATTTGTGAAGAGCAGGATCACCAGATACACCACCAGACAGCACAGCACGTTTAAAAAAAGCCTGAAATCCGACGTCTTTATAAAAAGCTCACGCTCTAACAGCATGTATTGTATGGAGTAGGTATTTAAAACGGCTCCTCCAATAAAAAGAATGCCCGTAAAGACCCAGGGGAACCGCTCGTCAAGCTCAATCTTCAGGCTTTTTATAAGATAGTACGCCCCTCCGTACAAGGGCAGCACCCACCAGGAAAATCCGATCGTCAAAAACATGACCACCGCCAGAGTAAATGCTACGGCAAACCAGATATTATTTTTTTTATCATACTCCACCGTTATCTTCATTCATTACAATCCTCTCAATTTCATACAATACAACAAAATCCCCTGTTAAGCAACCGGGAATCTTGTATTCTTCCTCTTTTGGGGATATACTATATTCTGAAAATACCAGTTTGAACAGGAGAAAAACATGCCGGGATTTACTTCTCATTATCTTTTTGGAATCGACGCATACCACAGGATTTCCGATCAAAAAATCCGCAAGAACCTTGCCCACAACCACAGCGCCTTTTCGCTTGGACTGCAGGGGCCGGATGTTTTTTTCTATTATTTTCCTTCCTATCTGATACATAGGACAAACATCGGAGCTCTTGCACACAATACCGATACCGGAATCTTTTTTGAGAATCTGCTGAAAAGCCGGATGCTGTTTTCGGGAAAACCACACTCCCTTGCGGTTGCAGACGCATATATCAGCGGTTTTATCGGCCATTACTGCTTAGACTGTACTGCACATCCGTATGTCTATGCCTTTACCCATTATGACCCTGCCAATCCCAGAGGAGTACTGAATTATTTTGGGCAGCACGCTTATTTTGAAACAGAAATCGATAAGGAAATGCTGCTCCGCAAAAAACACATACTCCCGACACAATTTCACCAGAATGCTACTATTTATTTAAATCCTCTGCAAAAAAAAGTGGTGTCCAAAATGCTCACCTACGCTTACCGCCATACTTACCCGAATATCTGTATCAATAAACTTCTGATCCGCAATGCCTTCCATTGGATGTGCAGCGTCACTCGTTTGCTGAACGATCCCTCCGGGCAGAAAAAAGTGCTGACGCGCCTGATCGAAAAGGTTTTTCTCCGCCGCCCGCTGTTTTCGCCGATGCTGGCAAGCAATCGCTACCGCTTTGTCAAGGATCCCCTCAACGAATCCCACCGCAGCTGGGTACACCCGTGGACGAAAAAAGCCTCCGCCGCTTCTTTCCCTGATCTGTACCGTAAAGCCGGAAGGCTGTACGATAGACGCCTGAAAAAATATTATGTGATGGTGGCGAACAATTTTACGGAGGAATTACAGAAAAAATTTATGGAGGATTACGGAAACCGTTCCTTCTTGAGCGGCGAAGAATTGCCCGTGAAATAAAACACAGCACTCCTTCCGTCTGTAAACCGAAAAAGTGCTGTACTTTTTATTTCTCAAAAAATTCTCTTATCTGGTCAAGTATGATCCCCATAAGACGGGTACGGGCTTCCACGCTCGCCCATGCAATGTGCGGAGTGATGATCAGCTTTTCGCTGTCCTTGATTCCTTTTAACGGATTATCCCCGCTCATCGGCTCAACGCCCAACACATCAAGCCCCGCTCCTGCGATCACGCCGTTGTTTAGAGCATCCGCAAGATCCCTTTCCACAACGATCTGCCCTCTTCCCAGATTTAAGAAAAGCGCCGTCCGCTTCATCTTAGAGAAGGCTTCCGCATTCATCAGCCCTTCTGTCTCCTTCGTCAGCGGCGCATGCACCGATACGATATCGGACTTCTCAAGCAGTTCCTCAAAGCCCGCCCGCTCATATCCCGGCTGATCATTCTTTCCGGTAGTGGAATAGTATATTACACGGCAGCCAAACATCCCCGCAATATCCGCAACGCGCCTTCCGATATTCCCGAGTCCAATGATGCCCCATGTCTTACCGGAAAGCTCATGGAACACATGCGAAAAGTGCGTAAATGATACATCCCCGATATATTTTTCCGATTTTACATAATCATCATAATATCTCAGTTTTTCCAAGAGATAGAACAATAGCGCAAACGTATGCTGGGCAACCGTCTCTGTGGAATATCCTGCCACATTGCGCCATGCTATGCACCGTTTTTGCAAATAATCCTTATCAAGGTTGTTTGTTCCGGTCGCAGTCACACAGACCAGCTTCAGCTTTTCCGCTTCCCCTATCGAACTCTCGTCGACGGGAACCTTGTTGAGTATGATAACATCCGCATCCTTTGTGCGCCGCAGCGCCTCTTCAGGAGTGGAAAAATCATATTTGACCACCTCTCCAAGCGAATCATACCCCGACAGATCGATATCCTCACCAATCGTCTTCACATCCAAAAAAACAATCTTCATTGCAGCGTCCTGCTAAATCTATTCTATGATGGAAAAATGGTATCTTGTTGTGCTTATATACGGAACATTTGCCTCCGTCAGCGGAGACACAAAGTTCTTCTCGTTGATCGCATTCGGAAAATATTGCGTCTCAAGACACAATGCATTGTAATCGCAATATGCAGTACCGCCCTTTCCGATCTGTCCCCGGAGGCCATTTGCCGTATACAGCTGGATTCCCGGACAATCTGTAAAGACTTCCATTCTGATTCCGGACTCCTGAGAGTACACCTCGGCCACTTTCTCCACGCCCTCCGCTGTCTTGTCGATCGCAAAGTTGTGGTCATATCCGCTGCTATACGCTATCTGCTCATGATCCGCATGAATATCCCTTCCTACGGGCTTTGCGCTGCGGAAATCAAACGGCGTTCCCTCTACCGCTGCAAGTTCCCCGGTCGGAATGGATTTTTGATCTTTTACCGGCGTATAATGGGACGCCTGAATCTGAAGCACATGATCCAATATCGTTCCCGAATCATGCCCGTTCAGGTTGTAATAGCAATGATTTGTCATATTGAAAACAGTCTTTTTATCGGAAACCGCCTGATAGGAGATCAAAAAATCATTATCCTCCGTCACCTCAAAGGTCACCTCAACCGTTGCATTCCCCGGAAATCCCTCCTCGAGATCCGGACTTACGTACTGATATGTAATCCGGTTCGCTTCCTGGCTCTTTACCGTCCAGATTACCTTAGACAACCCCTTAGAGCCGCTATGCAGATTATTACCGCGGTCATTCGGCTCCAGAATATACTCAACGCCATCTATTGTAATTTTTGCATCAGAAATACGGTTGCAGTTTCTTCCGACCGTGGCTCCAAAATAACATCCGTTTGAATCATATGTCAAAGCGTCGTCATACCCCAGAATCACATCCCGTCTTGCGCCGGCCCTGTCGTTTACGAAAATTGACACTACTGTTGCACCATAGTCGGTAGATAATACTTCCATTCCTTTGCTGTTTGCAATGGAATATATGGCTGCCGCCTGTCCGCTTTTTGTTTTTCCAAAATTTTGTTTACTCATAAATCCCCTCCTGCTTAAAATAAATTTTACTTCTTTTCCCCCCGGATGTAAAGAAATAATCTTTTTTTACCGATATGTTTTTTAAGAAATGTCTGCAAGGAGGCGTACCGTATGAGTGCAATCGCCACAACCGGAGTAACCTTAAGCTCCAATTATTATCTTAGCATTTATTATAAAGACAACCGGGATGTCAAAAAATCCTCCGGCCGTTCCGGACTTACAAGCACCGAGCTTTCCTATGAGGATGCGCGTGCGCTGAAGCGCGCCGTAAAACAGCTTTCATCGTGTGACTATTCCGACGAAGATAATATAGAAAATATTCGAAATGCCATTACCGCATTCGCCAGCACCTATAATAACGCGCTGTCTTCTTCCGGAAGCGACAGTTCTTCGGATGTCAGCCGTTACGCCAAGCAGCTTAAAAAGCTTGCCTCCAAATACAGCGACGAGCTTGAGGATATCGGAATCACCATCGAAAAAGACGGCTCGATGACGGTCTCCACCAATCTTCTCTCTGCTGCAAGCGCGGACAAAATAAAGGAGGTCTTTTCCAAAGAAAACACCTCCCTCCTAAAAACCGCACAACAGATTGCTAAGAATCTTTACAATAATTCCTATGAGAAACTTTATACACAGCTTACCGGAAACGGCGGACGTCTGAATATTTCCATTTAAGGATTTTTCCTTAAAAACTCCATGATGATGTCATAGTTTTCCGGCTGATGGGGAAAAGTACAATTTGTGCATACCTTGATCCTGCGACCGTCCTTTTCCCTGTACTCCGGTGTTCCGGGACAATGTTCTCTGTGATACAACGGGCAGTAACAAAACAGGCAGTTAAAATCCGTAAGTCCCTCATGACAGGGAAAATATTTGCAACTCCGGTTTTCAAAAAAGCGGTATGAATTTTCCAATCCTACAACTCCTTTTCCTTGACGATCACAATTGTCAGATAACCATCTGCCTCTCTTGCCGCCTCTAAACCATAGTATACTTTTTCGCTCTCCATTCCGCAATTAGAAATTGCATACACTTCATAACGGCTTTCCGCTTTTGAACAGCCGCTTTCCAGAAGATCCAGTAATGCCCGCAGGCGTTTTCCCGATTTCATATAAATGCGGGTTCCCTTCAGCCCAAGCGTATCCTCCACCGCGTATGCTGCGGGAATGATATGGATCTCCTCGTTTTTTTCCCCAAGGGAAATTCCAAGGCGCGCCGCCGCCGCGCAAAAAGACGGAACTCCGCTGACCAGCCTTGCGTCGTAACCGTTTTCCACCGCCCGGTGATGCATATACATGTAAGTAGAATATACGCTCGGATCTCCGATGGTAAGAAGTCCGATTCTCTTTCCTTCTCTTAAAAAATCCGAGATCGCATCATATATTTCCTGATGTGCCAGCTTTAGCTTTCCCTCGTCCCGGATCATTGGAAAGGGCATACATAGCGCCGGCTTTACCGCTATCTCAGGAATCTCCTGCGCCGCAATTTGATAGGAGTAACATTCCTCCTTTGATACCGCCGGAAGAACCAGCATATCACAGGCTTTTATCGCCCGTACCGCGCTAAGCGTCATAAGTCCCGGATCTCCCGGCCCTACTCCGATCCCGTACAGTATGCCTCCGCCGGCTTTATCCCCGCCGCGGAGCGCCTGCCCCTTAAGCGCGCCATATGCTTTTCGCAGGTGGGACAGATAGATTTCACGGATGGCGGGATATTCACCGATCCCCTTTATCACACACTCCGGTTCATATCCCTCCTTTCGAAGAAGGCTTGCAAAGGAATCCTCCTCCCCTGCCATATCGTTCGTCGCATGATCTCCCGCCACAAGCATAAAGGGTGTGAGAAGAACCCGTCCGGCACCGGCGCCCTTTTCTGCAGAAAAATTCTTCCTCCCTGCATTTTCCTCCCCCTGTTCCAGCTTCATTCGGCAAATCACATCCCCGATCGTAACGCTTCCCTCTACCGTTGCCACATAAACCGGATGCTGTGCATACGCCCGCAGCGCCTGCTCCATCTTTTGATAGCTGATGTCCGCCTCATGGGCGGTTCCGTGTCCCATAAAAATAACCGGAGAATTTTCCGCTTCTTCCTTTACGGATTCCCATAAAGCCTTTGCCACGGTCACATAGTCCTCCGGTCTCGTCAAAAGGGGGTCAGCCACCTGTATATCTTCAAAAAGAGTCCGGCAGTCATTTACTGCCTGCTTCATTTTGCTGTTTTCAATTCCATCGATCACATGCGTCGGCAATACCGCCACATGTGTCACCCCGTCTGCATGCATTGCTATCAGGGCTTCCTCCGTATCCAGCGCGGGCAGATTTTCATTTTTCCGCATGATCTTGCGCACGATATTGCTGGATACCGCCTCTTTTACCAGAGCGTCCGGGTAACATTCCCGGACACTCTCCGTAATTTTTTTAATATTTTTTTCTCTTGTCTTTGGATAGGTTGTCCCAAAGCTTACGATCAAAATACCTGTTTTCATTCCGTTTCCTCAGTAGTACCGGACTTGTCCATCCACTTTTTCCGCTCGGTCAAACGCCCCATGATAAAGGCGATAATGCCCACGCCGATTCCCGTCTGCACGCAGAAGAACAGGCTCTCTACTTCCCCCGGGAGTTCCCCTCCGATTGCGGTCTCAAGTACCGGGGTAAACCACGGCTCATATTCCCCGGCGATTTCTTCTATCATAACACTTCCCGCATCATCAGATCCACCAAATTCCGCACCTTTTAATGCAAAAAGCGGCACGAGGGCGATCAGGATAGCTGCTGCGATCAAAATGACTGCCCATGTCTTTGTCTTTTTCATCTTACTTACCCTCCTTATAAAATCCAATTTTCTTAAGTTCCGGCTTTGCGTAGGTTTCTAATGCCATCATAATAAGCGTAGTAAGAATTCCTTCCAATATGGCAAGCGGAAGCTGCGTTGGTGCAAAAACGCCCAAAAAGCTTGCGATTGCGGAGCCCATACCGCCTTCATGGTAGCACAGCGCCAATTGCAGACTGGTTACACAGTAAGTAAACAGATCTCCAAGGAAAGCCGCAAGGAAAATTCCCACCCATTTGTTGACCTTTAATTTCTGGCAGAGCTTAAAGACAGCAAACGAGAGAATCGGTCCGGCAATTGCCATTGAAAAAGTGTTTGCGCCCAGCGTAGTCAGTCCTCCGTGGGCAAGCAGGATCGCCTGGAAGAGCAATACGATGATTCCAAGAATGCTGACTGCGGTGGGCCCGAACAGGATCGCTCCAAGACCGGTTCCCGTCATATGGGAGCAGCTTCCGGTTACGGACGGAATTTTGAGGGAAGAGATGACGAAGATAAATGCGCCCGCCATAGCAAGCAGGGTTATATTGCGCCGGTCTTCTCCCAAACTTTTTCTGATCGACAAAAATCCGCATACAACAAACGGAATGCAGACGATGCCCCATGCGATACAGTAGCCCGGAGCAAGATAGCCTTCCATAATGTGCATTGCATTGACTGCCGGTGTGATCGCAAATACCAGTACAAACGCGCTGATAACTGCAATCAGTTTTCTTTGTTTCTGTGACATGTTCATATCCTCTCTTTCTTTCATTCATGGAAATGCATTCCACATCTCCTCTTATGTAAAACAGAATTCTCTGTTATTACCGCATACCTGTTATTCTTCTCCCGAAATAAGCAGTTCCTCCAGCTTTGCCATATCCTTTGGAAATCCATGATCCAGAGCATTTTCCTTCAGCAGCTTTCTCTTGGAAAGAAGATTTGCCACCTGCATAAGCGCCGGCTGCTTCAAATGAGCTGTTTTCAGCAGTTTATCGTTTGAAAAGATGACATCCGGCGCATCGTCCGCTATCAGATGTCCTTTTGAAAATACCAGTATCCTTTCTGCAAAACGGTAAGCAAAATCCACGTCATGGGTGGAAAGCAGGACTGTTTTCTCCGTATTTTTCAAACGCCCAAGAACCTCCTCCAGCATAGCCGCGTTTTCCGGATCAAGGCTTGCGGTCGGCTCATCAAAGATGATCACGGAGGACTCCATTGCAAGAATATCCGCTATACTGACACGCTTTTTTTCTCCGCCGCTTAAATAGTGCGGAGGCCTGCCCGCATATTCCGTCAGATCCATTTCCTCCATCGCAGTCTGCGTCCTCGCCTCGATTTCTACTCTCTTAAGCCCCATATTCATGGGTCCGAAGGCAATTTCCGCCTTTACCGTGGATGCTATGATCTGGTTATCCGCGTCCTGAAAGACAATTCCCACCTCTTTATGAAGGCTTTTCCGGTTCTTCTTTGTAATTTCCTCCCCTTTAAGCCGTATCGTCCCGGACTCCGGCACCCGCACTCCGTTCAGATTTAAAAAGAATGTGGACTTTCCAGCCCCATTCTCTCCAAGCACCGCAATACGCTCCCCCGCCTTCACCGCCAGATTGATATCATCCAGGGCTCTGCGCCCTTCTTCATAGGAAAAACATAAGTGTTCTATCTTTATGATTTCTTTTTTCTCTTCCATCTGATCCGTTCCTTTTTATCCGGCGCTATTTCCGCCTGTACTCAATTACCTGTATGGTATAAACCGTGAAAATGCAACCACAAGTGTCAGCATTACCGCATATGCAATTCCCCAGGCAGCCTGATCCCACGTAAATGGCTTTCTTTCATCCCAGAACAGACCGTTCCCCTCGTAGCCCCGGGCTTCCATTGCATCATAGTAGCTTCCGGACTTTTTCATGGACAAAATAAAGAGATTTGCCAGCTCGCTTCCGAAGGTCCTCATAGATGTGCGGTAATCCCCATAGCCCAAACGCGAACGGGCAGCGTCCTTCTGCTTTTGATTGATCTCCGATAAAATGAATATGTACCGGTAGATCAAGTGCATTAGTTCCAATATGATATCCGGAATATGTATCCTGCGCAGCACCGACAGGATTTCTCCCACCGGTGTGGAGAGCGAGAGCATATAGAGCGCGCTCACCGCTCCAAGCGCTTTTACTGCGGTTCTGACTGCAAGCCGCAGATTTCCCTCCGTAACATATAATCCGGTGGAAAAAAGCGGAACCGACCACAAGGATTCCTCCGGCGTTCCGAAATTGATCATGATCGCGATCCCGCTGAAAATGATAAAGAATAACGGAACCGTCAAAAGCCGCAGATAGTCATGAAAATGGATCTTTCCCTTCCCGACGCTCAAGAACAGCATAAACAGCAACGTCATTATGGACGCCCACAAATTGTCACAACCGACCACTAAAATAACCGCCGCAATGGAAAATGCCACCTTATAGTCAGAATTCCAATCCCGGATTCCGGATATATATGCATAATAGTCAATAGATACATGATGATGTTTCAAATAAAAAACCTCCATGCCACATCGGCATGGAGGAAAAATCTGCACAACAAAATAGACGTATAAGTCATTAAACTTCTACGCTCCTCACAAACCAGTTACTCGTGGCTGCATCGACTTACAACTAGGGCAGGTCTCCTGGCTGAAAGATCATCATCTGCGGCAGCCTTCCCGAAGCCAAAGCTTTAGTGACATAATTGCCGCAAACTTCCTTATCACAGTGACGAGTTCGTACAGGATTTGCACCTGTTTCCCTTTTCACCAGAACCAAACAGCACAGCTGTTCATCTGACACCCTAGAAGGATAATTTTTTCAATAAGACCATTATAATATATTTCTTCGTTTTGTAAAGTCCCTGCATTGAAATACAAAATGCTCTGCAAAATCAGGGTTGGACGGATAATACAAATGCGGATACCCCCACCAGCGGTTTTTCCCCGCCATAACGCAGTCCCAGCTTTTCCCGGTTGCAGGCTTTACCGCAACCACCGAATCCCCATTATTATCGCTGTCAAAATAATGAAATTCGTGGGCGCGGATCCTCCCTTCCCCGGACAAAAAGCAGGGTTCTTTTTCTATAAGCTCAACATAGCCAAACCGGACCAGTTTTCCTGTATAACGGCTGCCGCCGGGCGCGGCGCCTACCATCTCATAGGTAACGCCATCCGCATCCGTCAAGCGCTCCTGGAGATACATGAATCCTCCGCATTCCGCAACCGAAGGCATTCCTGCCCCGATCGCATCCCGGATGGATGCCCGCATGGATATATTCTGTGAAAGCTCCTTTCCGCACAGTTCCGGATAGCCGCCTCCCAATAAAATACCGGAAATGTTCTCCGGCAGCCCCGGATCATGAAGGGGAGAAAAAGGTATTAAATCGGCCCCTGCCTCCCGGAGCATGCGCAGATTTTCCTCGTAGTAAAAATTAAACGCCTCATCCTGTGCTACTGCGATCCGAACAGGTTCCTCCCGAATATCCGGCTTGCCGTCTTTTTGTATGTATTCTCCCCTGCCAAATTTTGTTTTGAACTTCAATCCGCTTTTTTCGAAGGGCTCTGCCGGCGCAGCCGCCGCTATCGCAAGAATTTGCTCTATATCAAGGGATTCCCCAAGACGGACGGCCAAATGCTGAAGCTGGCGTTTTAGCCCGTCGATCTCCCGAGGCATTTTCAGCCCCAGATGCCGGCTCTCCAAAGAAATTTCCGGCATTTTGGGTATAAAACCGCACACCGGGAGTGTAAGTCTCTCCTCGATCAGCGGGGAAATCGTCTCGTAGAAGGATCTTGTGGTACGGTTTAAGATTACTCCCTTGATGAGATGTTCCTTGTCGTATGAGAGTACCCCCGAAAGAACCGGAAGGATCGTCCTCCCCATTCCCTGCACGTCAACCACCAGAAGAATCGGCACTTTCAGAACTTTTGCCAGATGGTAGGAGGAGCCCTCCTCTTTCACGCCCCCCAGACCGTCAAAAAGCCCCATAACACCCTCGATCACAGCGATATTGGTTCCGTTTCGCCCCCGTCGGAAAAGCTCTCTGATCTGCTCCCCACCGGAAAAAAAAGTATCCAGATTACGGGAGGGAACGCCTATGACCTTCCGGTGAAACATCGGATCGATATAATCCGGCCCGCATTTAAAAGCGGAAACCGCAAGCCCCCGCTCCTTAAAAGCCTGCAAAAGGCCGCAGGCAAGCATTGTTTTCCCGCTGCCGCTCCTTAAAGCCGCAACCATGATCCGGTCATTCATGGGTATTTCCTCCTTTCCTTAAATATATCCGGAGCAAGTTCTGTCAATCCGTATACAGGCTGTACAGGGCAACATGATCGTTGATACACCGCCAGTTGCTGTATGTATTTCCCGTAACGCAGATATACGGCTTGCCCTCATCGGAAATATAATAGCTTGCCGCACAGTATCCGGACTGGTTTACATACCCGGTCTTTGCGCACCAGACCTCACCCCCGGTGTCCTTATCCTCGATCCGGCGAAGGAACCAGTTGGATATTGTAATTCCGTCCGGATGCTGCTCTGTGGGAGAGGTCGTATAGGTATGCGCCGATAACACTTCCCTGCACCAGTCGTTTTCAACTGCTGCCTTTAAGATGATCGCCATATCATACACCGTGCAGTAGTGATCCGAATCATATAAACCTATGCAATTTGTAAAATGAGCTGTTTCATCTATTCCCAGCTCCTCAAGCTTTTCATTCATCATATCCACAAAGGCTTCCTGTGACCCTGCCACATAGGTTGCCAGCCCAAGAGCCGCATCCCCTCCCGACGGAAGGATCGTCCCGTAAAACAGATCCCTGACCGTTACGGTTTCGTCACACAAGAAGCCCACGGAACTGCAGTCGTGGACATACGCATAATCCGTAATATCAATGGTGATCGTGAAACTATCATCCAGATCCTGTACATGCTCCGCCGCCACCAGCACCGTCATTATCTTTGTCATGGACGCGGGACTTATGATCGTATCAGCGCTCTTTGCCGCTATGATCTCATTTGTGCTTTCATCAATCAGGATAGCGTATGTGCTCGCCACGTCATCCTCCCCCGGCGTTACCGTTGCGCTTGTCCTGTCTGCATAATAACCATCCAAAAGCTTTGTATCCCCCGCGCTGATCCATCCGTCTTCATCCGCATAATTCCAGCCGATTCCGATTGTCGGCACAATGGGCTCCGTTTCAATTTCCGTTTCCGTCTCCGGTTCCAGCAGCATTTCCGCCAAAAGGAGCGGCTCAGACGATCCTTCCGTATTCTCCACAATCTGATCTGCGGAATGTCCTTTCACGGTTATTGTGATCACCGTAACCAAAACGACCAGAAGCAGACAACCGCCTCCAAATGCTGCAATCTGCCGATAGCGGTTCCACAGCCCCCGGCGTAACCTCCGATTTCTCCTCCTGCTTGCCCTCCTGCTTGCCTTCTTCCTTGCCAACTGTTTTTTTCTCAATATTTTCTCTCTATCCTGTGCCAAATTTCCGTACTCCTAACCTAGTGTTTTTCACAAAAAGTAAACGATACCACATATATCGGGTTCTCCGCCTGCATCAGATGATACTGTCCCGCCCTGCGGGAACGGCTGACGGTGAGGGACACTATCTCGTACTCCTCCAAATAAAGTTTTGGAAGGATTCCGGTAATCTCACTTATTGTCTCCAAACTAACCGAATTTATGACGATACGCATTCTGTTATTTTTTTCATATAGACAATCCAATATTTCTTTCAGATTTCCGCTGCTTCCCCCGATAAACGCATGCGTCGGCGGCGGAAGCTGCAATAAAACCTCCGGCGCCGTACCCTCCACCACTCTGACGTTAGGCGTGTGAAAATGTTCCGCATTCCGGCGGATCAATTCCGCCGCCTCCGGCTTTTTTTCAATGGCATACACGGTTATCTTTCCTGACCGGGCGGCGGCCTCCACCGCAATTGATCCCGTTCCGCTTCCCACATCATACAAAACGGAATCCTCCTGTAAATGCAGCTTACAGATGGATACCTCCCGAACCTCCTCTTTCGTCATAGGCACGGCAGCCCTGAGAAAGGCGCTGTCTGCGATTCCGTGGCTTACCATCTTTTTCTCCGGCTCCCGATTTACGATCAGGCAGGTATATAACCCCTGCTTTTCTATCATTTCGTACTGCTGCGGCAAAAGCTTCAGTATCTGCTCCTCCGGATAGGAAAGCCGGTATCCCGCGTAAATGATAAATCGCTCCTTTCGGGGCGGCATCTCCCCTACTGCAACCCCGTTTTGCAATTCATTTTCCACATATCCGCACAGCAATCGGCATGTCTTTTGCACATCCTCCCTGCCGGAAACAATGAGATAGGTTCTCTCGTGGAAGCGCACCGCTTCCAGAATCTCGGCGCCGTAGTCCTCATTGCTGCTTCGCCCGTGAACACTTAAAATTTCCGATTCCTGCCAGCTTTGTCCAAGGGCGGCCGCAAGGTAGGATACGCTCGAAATTCCCGGAATGACGCGAACCTTCCAGACATTTCCGAATTCCGGCGCCTCTGCAAGCGACCGGTACAGATTGCGGCAGCCGCTGTAAAATCCGCTGTCTCCGGAAAAAAGAACAGCCACCCGCCTGTTCCCGGTCATCTCCCGAAGGGCGGGAAGAATATCTCCGGAAAGATAGACCGGCCGCCTCATTGCCTCTGTCATGTCCACGGGGATCGAATCCAGCACCCGGCCCGCCCCAAACAGAACATCTGCCTCCCGGATCCTTTGCTCCGCCTCAAGGGTAAGCGTATCCGGATTTCCCATACCGATCCCGATCAGACAGATATCCAGATGGCAGTCAACAGCCAACGCCGTTTCGGTCAATTTCGACAGCGACCGGCAGACCTCCTCAAAGGACTCCCCCTCCTCCTTCGGGCTTCCGATGACGTACAAATCCACGCCCAATGCCTTTGCAGCATTATATTTTTCCATGAACCCTCCGGCAGCACCGCTTTCCTTTGTGACCAAACAGGATATCCCATACTGCTTAAGAAGCGCTTCATTCATCCCCTCGGAAAAGGGGCCCTGGAGCGCTATGATCTGCTTTCCCGCAATTCCGTTTTCCCTGCACAGGCGTATGCTCTCCTCGCTTGGCAGCACCCGCACAAAAAGCCGTTGTCTTACCGATTCCTCCTCGGCATAGAGGAAAAGCTCCTTGCTCCCGGTGGTAAGAAGGATGTTCCCCTTCGTGTGAATAAGGGCCTTGGCGCAGTCGGCGCTTGTGGAAAACCATTCCACTCTGTTTTCCGCAGCCCGCCCCCGATCCAAAAGATGTGTGTTGCGCATAAGGCGAAAATACGGGAGATCCAACCCCTCCAGACTTTTTTTGATATTGTGTGTAACCTCCACCGCATAGGGGTGCGTAGCGTCTACGACCGCCCCGTAACCGCCTTCCTCAATAAACGCACGCATCTCCTCGGCATCCATGCGTCCCTGATGGATCAACACGCCGGGAAGCTCCGGCATGACAAGCTCCCCGTATTCCGTTGCAACGCAGACCATGCAGGGAACGCCTGCCGCAGCAAGCAGTTCCGCCAGCCTCTTTCCCTCCGTTGTTCCTGAAAAAATCAGAATCCGTTTCATATATCCTCCAGATGATAGCCACGCGGGGTAACAAGTTTGCCCTTCACGATCTTAGTCTTGGAATTTCCGATAAATACGGTGGTAAACATATTGACAGCCGCATCCTGCAATTCCTCTAACCGGCAGGTGACAACCCTTGTACCCTCCCGGCCGATATTTTCCACATAGCCGCAGGACCTTGATTTTTCAATGCCATTCGCCCTTAAAATCTCACACGCCCTTGCCAGATAATCCGCCCTTTTTTTGCTGGATGGATTGTAGATCGCAATTGCAAAATCGCCGGCGGCGGCTGCTGCCAGACGCTTTTCAATCTGTTCCCAGGGCGTCAGAAGATCGCTTAAGCTGATGACGCAAAAATCGTGGTTTAAGGGCGCGCCCAGTTCCGCTGCCCCGCTGCTTGCCGCCGTAATTCCCGCTATCACCTTTATGGAACAGTCCGGATATTCTTCGGAAAGCTCATACATAAGCGACGCCATTCCATAGATTCCGGCATCTCCGCTGCATATGAGGGCGACCTTTTTTCCTTTTTTCGCTTCCTCGAAGCACATCCGGCAGCGCTTTTTCTCCTCCCTCATCGGCGTAGACAGAAACTCCTTGCCGCTGTACTGTCCGCCGAGCAGTTTCAGATATACCGGATAACCTACGATCACATCGCTTTGCTCAAGCGCCTTTACGGCTTCCGGCGTCATCATGCATTCATTCCCGGGACCGATACCCACAATTTTAATCTCTGGCTTCATCAAATACGACACTCCAATCTCTTTTTGCCATCGCAAGGGTGATTCCGTCCCCCGCCTGCTTCTTCATTACCAGCCTGCTTCCGGCTCCGGCCGCCTTAACTGCGGAACGCTCGCATACATTGTCCACGCCGACCTGGTTTTCCACAAAAATCGATGCGGTAAACTGCCCCGGTACTCGGTTTAACTCATCCTCCGTATAGGTGACAAACGGAATCCTGTAAGAATTTGCCCACTCAATGATTCCCTGTTCATCCGCCTTTCGATTGATGGAGGCGATCGCCGCGATATCCGCCGGGTTCCATTCCAACAAAACCGTCTGTATAAAAGCCGTGATCTCCTCCTTCGTCTTTCCCCGCTTACAGCCGATTCCAAGAACATACTGTTTCGGTTTAAGTCTGAGCGTTCCCATCTGAAGCGCCAAAGGATCCGTCGAAATCACAATATCTGCCGGATGTGCCGGAGGATATGGAACAGCAGTAAGTTCCTCCGGTATCCTTCCCGACGCGATCCGGCTTAAACCGTAATTTTCTCCCTGTGGAGTAAGACCATTCTCTTTTTCCAGTTCCAGATCGGGCTGGATGGCGATCGTCACCTTTTCTCCTTTTAATATCTTTGAAGAAACCTTAACGATCCCCTCCTTGTTTAGGATAGTCAATTTGTTCTTCTTTGCAAAAATATCTGCGGCAAACTTCCTGTGCAGATCGGTTGCCGTAGTGATAACTGCAGCCGCGCCGCTCTTTGCCGCAATGCGCCTCGCCAGTTCGTTTGCGCCTCCCACATGACCGGACAGAATCGGAATAACATACTGCCCCAATTCGTCCATCACCAATACCGGGCTGTCCGCCAGCTTATCCCTTACGAACGGCGCAATGGTGCGCACGGCAATCCCACAGGCCCCAATAAAGCAGATCGCGTCCTTTTGGGAAAAGGCCTCCTTTGTCCATGCCGCCAGATCCCCGGATTCATTCAGACGGAGTACGGTCATCTCCGGCTCCCAGTCCAAAAAAACTCTTCCGGCAAGAAGCGACCCGGTCTGTGTAAAGCTTACCACACGAATTTTCTGCTCCATAGTACATTCCTCTTTTCTTTTATCAAAAGCGTTTTTTTCTGTATTCCGTCTCAAAATCCGGCGCATACAGACGGGATCTCTCATAATTCCGGTGGGCGATCGCCTCCCCCACCAATACCAATGCCGTCTTCGTAACTCCATGCTCCCTGGCAATCCTCGGCAGTTCGCTTACCGTAGTCAGATACGCCTCTTCCTCCGGCCAGGTCGCCTTATATACAAGTGCAGCAGGAGTATCCTGTCCGTAACCGCCCTCCACTAACCTCCGGCTCAATTCCTCAAGCATTCCCGCGCTTAGATAGATTGCCATAGAGGATTGATGAGCCGCGAAGCTCTCGATGCTTTCCCGTTCCGGCACTCCGGTCTTTCCCGCCATCCGGGTGATGATAAGGGACTGGGATATTTCCGGAAGGGTATATTCAAGGTTCAAGCTTGCTGCCGCGCCAAAACAGGCGCTGACTCCGGGGCAGCTCTCATACGCAATTCCCTTTTCCTCAAGCAAATCCATCTGTTCACGGACTGCACCGTAAATACTCGGCTCACCCGTGTGGAGGCGTACAGTCATCCTTTCGTCACTTTCTCCCTGCTCCATGACCTCCATCACTTCCTCCAGCGTCATCTTTGCGCTATTATAGATCCTGCAATCCGCTTTCGCATACTCTAACAACCGGGGATTGACCAGCGATCCCGCATATATGATAATGTCCGCTTTTTCCAAAAGGCGCATTCCCCGGACCGTGATAAGATCCGCCGCCCCGCATCCCGCTCCCACAAAATAGACCATAGCATACCTTTCCGCTTTTAAAGCCTGTTTCTTTACAATAAAAAATAATATCATACTCCCCCGCTTTTGTGAAAGGATTTTACGGCAGGAGGCTGATTGCTCCGGCGCTCCTTGCCAGCTCCCCAAATTCATTGGAGTACAGAATACATTCCATCTGCATTCTCCCGGCGGCGCGCTTGCAGAGATAGAACATCACACGGTCAAGAACCTGTGCCATGACCGCCTCAAGGGTTCCGCGCTCCCGCAAAACAGCAAGCGCTTCCTCCGTGGTTCCACAGTCAAGAATCCTGCGGATATCGGCAATCATAAGCGTTTCCGCCTCCGACAGAACTCCATTCCCATCCGGTTTCCCTGCGAGTTCCCGGAGCATGGCGGCTGCCAGAAGTTCCATACGGCAGTCCCCCTCCTTGGAATGGGTATTCATGATCCCTCCGGATACCTTAATCAGTTTCCCGATATGTCCGGTCAGGAGCATAGCGGAAAATCCAAGTTCTACCGCCATGTCGATGGTCTCTCCGATAAAATTGCTGCATTTTACGCTTTGGTCGAGATCATAGCCGTAGGCACGTTTCATAAAATCCAATCCGTAATTTCCCGGCGATACCACAGCTACCGTGCAGCCTTCCGCCTTTTTCTGGTTCAGTTCCACCCGGATCGTGTCAAGCAATGCCTGACTGCTCATCGGCTCTACGATACCGGTCGTCCCCAGAATGGAAATTCCTCCCACAATGCCCAGTCTCGGATTGAAGGTCTTTTGCGCCAGCTCCCCGCCCTCCGGAACGGAAATGATTACCTCAAGGGCGTCTCTGTAATCACACAGTTCACAGATTTCCCGTACCTCCCTTTCGATCATCTCCCGCGGAACATGATTGATCGCGGCATTTCCGACCGGCTGGTCGAGTCCCGGTCTTGTAACCCTCCCAACGCCAATTCCTCCATCGATCCGGATCTGCGGTGCCGCTCCCGGAATTTGATCTGCGTTTTTCTCTTCAGGCAAAAACGCCGCCTTGCGCACTTCTGCATACACCAGAGTTCCGGTCGTAATATCCGGATCATCGCCCCCGTCCTTTTCTACTGCGCAGCTTACGCTTGTTTCCCGCCTTTCACATTCAAGAATATCCGCTGTATATAGGATTCCTTTTGGAACTTTAATCGTGATTTGATTTTTTACCTTCCCGGTCAAAAGCATATAGGCAGCCGCTTTTGCCGCTGCTGCCGCACAGCTTCCCGTAGTAAACCCGTATCTCATACTACTCCCTCATCTGATACAAAATTGCATTACAGATTGCAGCGGCAACATTGCTTCCGCCCTTTCTTCCCCTGTTGATAATATAGGGCACTCCGGTCTTTAAGATCAGTTCTTTTGCCGCCTCCACATTCACAAACCCTACCGGAACCCCTATAATAAATGCCGGACAAAATCCTTCCGTCTGCATCATTTCATACAGTCGGATCAATGCGGTCGGCGCATTTCCGATTGCAAAGATTATTGGTTTATCCAATTTCGCTGCAAATTCCATACTGACAGCGGCGCGGGTCGCCCCCCGCTCTCTTGCGATTGCCGCCACCTGCTCGTCTGCCATAAAGCAATGAGCTTTCCCGCCGAATTGCGCAAGCGTCTTCTTGTTGATCCCGGAAAGCGCCATATTGGTATCCGTCACTATATCGCCCCCCTCGCGGAGAATCGCCTTGGCGTTCTCCACCGCATGTTCGGAAAATGTCAGTGTTTTTGCATAGTCAAAATCGGCCGTCGTGTGTATTGCCCTCTTCGTAACGGCCGCTTCCTCCTCCGGGAGCGTAATCCCTCTTTCTGCCAGCTCTTTCGTGATAATCTCAAAACTTCGCTTTTCAATCTCCTGCGGTCGAACAAATTCGATCTGCGTTTTCCCAATTTCCCTGTTCATTTAGTATACCGGACCTTTCCCTGATAATCTTTTAAACGTACAGCTTCCTGTCACATATCTGACAGCGCCCCCAAAAGAATCCTATTCTCCTTTGCCGTCTTTACAGCAATACGGTAATAGCCTTTGCCTAACCCCCGGTAATTGCTGCAGTCCCGTATAAGAATCCCCTTCCCCAACAGAAGCTCATACAAAGGAAGCGTACTGTATAGAAACAGGAAATCCGCCTCTCCCGATAACACTTTTATCTGCGGATGCTTTCCAAGCTGCTCCGCCAAAATATCGCGCTCTTTTTTGACATATAACGGAGTATCCTTTAAATAATCCTTTTCTTGCGCCGCCGCAATCCCCGCCGCCTGCGCAAAGACAGACAGATTCCACTCCGGAAGCTGGGCCGCAATCCTTTCCCGAAGCTCTTTATTTTTGCTTACCAGATATCCAAGGCGCACCCCCGGCATCGCAAAAATTTTTGTGAAGGCGCGGATGAGGATAAGATTCGGAAACAGCCCGATCCTTTGGAGCATACTGTGATTTCCCTCCAGAAAGCCTGCAAAGCATTCGTCCAGCGCCACATAAATATTATTTTCCCTGCAATGCTCCAAGATCCTAAGAAGCGTACCCTGCGGAATGCTTTTCCCCGTGGGATTATTCGGATTGGCAAGAAAAAGAAGCGTATTCTCCTCCGGCAAAAAATCACACAATGACTCCGTCACCGCGAAATCATGATCCCTCAAAAATACATATTCCACATTGCCCGTACCATTGTCCCCGCCATAATCCAGCGCGTTTGCCGCATATTCATAGCCGTAAAACGATGGCACCGGTATTATAATATGCTCCGGCCGAAGGGCGTGCACGATAGCGATTAAAAGCTCCGATGCGCCATTCCCGCAAAGAATGTCCTCCGGGGCGATCAGCGTTTCCGCCATTTTTACCGGCATGTCCGCTCTATGTCCGGCCCCGTCATGCGGACTTATAAATTCCCCCAGCAGCCCGGCAATCGCATTTTTCAGCCTCTGTCCGGACAGATCCGGATAAACGCCGCATTGCGCTGCTGCCTGCTTTATCGCTCTTTCAACGTTTTTTGGAATTCCCTTCGGATTCACGTTGACGGAAAAATCTATTTTTACATTATTGCGGTAAATATCACCGCCGTGTCTCCAGTTAATCATCATTTAATTTCTTTCTCTTAAACATCATCGCAGTTGCATAAATATTAAATGTAAAATTAATAAGCAAATTATCTCGCATATCCACGCGGTTGCATAGAGGAGCAGGTTTGCATATTTAATATCCTCTGCCCCAATCAGCCTTTCCGGATCCCCAATATACGGTTTCTCTACGGCCTGTCCGAAATAGCTGGCGTTTCCCGCAAGTCTGATCCCGAGACTGCCCGCACAGACACTCTCCGTCTGGGCGGAATTCGGACTCGCATGATTCCGGCGGTCCCTGCGGTAAATCCTCACCGCCCGGTGACCGTTATAAACATGCTCCCCTTTACCCTTTTGCTCTTCTGTCTGCCGAAGGCGGAGCGGCAGCCGGCTGAGCAAAAAACTTGCCGCGATCATCAACCCTGCGCTAATGCGGGAAGGCAGATAGTTTGCCGCATCATCCAATTTCGCCGCCGCTCTCCCAAAATAAAGATACCTTTCATTTTTATATCCTACCATAGAATCCATCGTATTGACCGCTTTATAGAAGAAGCCCAAAACCGGGCCTCCTGCCGCCATATACAACATCGGCGCTATGACGCCGTCGGAGGTATTTTCCGCAACCGTTTCAACCGCAGCCTTCGCCACTCCGGTCTCGTCCAGCATTTCCGTATCCCGTCCGACGATCATGGACACCGCCCGCCTTGCGGCGGGCAGATCTCCCTTTTCCAGTTCCCTGTACACCTTCATGCTTTCTACCTTGAGACATTTTGCTGCAAGAAGCTGATAGGTCATGACGGTCTCCACCGCCATTCCCAGATACGGATGTATCAAATAGGAAAAGAAAAGCACAGCGCCGGATACCGCCATTGATACAAAGATAATGATAAGCGCCATCCATGCGCCCCGGTACAAAAGCCGGGACTTTGTTTTGTCCCCGGTATTCCACCGTTTGTCCAATATCCCGATTCCTTTTCCGATCAGTCTCACCGGGTGGGGAAGCCAATATGGATCTCCAAATATAAGATCCAATAAAAAGCCAAAGAAAAACGCACAAATATGGTAAATCATAGCTGCTCCTTCAACTGCCTCTGCGCCCCGTTTGGGATCTGATAATCATAGTAACCGCCCCCGCACAGGGTGGAAAACAGAGCCATAACTGTCCCCCCATGCACAACCGCAACCTCCTCCATTGGGTTCTGCATAGATATTTTTTCATCTGTTTTCTCCAGAAATCCCTTCATCCGCTCATATCCCCGCATGACGCGCTCCGCAAAATGCGCTCTGCTTTCCCCATTCGGAAAGGGCAGCGTCCCATTGCTGTCGATCCAGGACTGATACGCCGGATCCCCATCTAACTCAATGTAATTCTTCCCCTCAAAATCGCCAAAATCCATCTCTGTCCATTCCGGTATCTCTATCAGCTCCGCACCCGGAAATAATATTTCCGCGCTTTGCCTGCACCGCATCATCGGACTGATAAACACGCGCTTCACATTCCTTTCATCCGGATACTCCCCGGCATGTTTGCGCTTTAGAAGATCCGCCCTCCCTGCCCCGGACAAGGATTCATCGGTCCTTCCTATATATGCATGTCTTTCATTGCCGGCGGTTTTCCCGTGGCGAATAAATGTCACTATCCTGTCTTTACTCATAAACAATGCCTCATCCTTTGAGCCGCTGTCCGATGCCGCAGAATATTCTCTCTACCCGGTCAGCCCTCGCAGCAATCCCGATCAGTATGCGCCCCAGCCGTTCCCGGTACTCCCGCTCAAAAGCGTCCGCCGGCACGATTCCGTTTCCAATCTCATCGCATATAATGATCGCATCAGGGTTCTTTTGTAAAAAAAGCTCTGTTTCTGCCTCCGGATCCTTCCCCTCCTGCATAAGCTGCCGAATCCACAGGTGAAACTCCTCCTTGATCTGCGCCTCCTGCCCCGGATGCGTCCTTCTGACATACTCCGATTTTCCCTGTGCATATCCTCCAATGTATAGCTCCATTATTACATCTCCATTTAACTCACATTAAATCTACATTTTATTACCACGCATATGTGCCAATTGCCGCAGCAATTGCCATCACCGCTTCACAGACCGTAACAAAATATCCCGCGGTGTCTCCTGTGATCCCCCCAAGTTCTCTCTTGGTGCGCCACCGGTAATGCCCAAAGCTGCACAGCGCTGCCGCCGCCGCCAGAACCCCTGTCTTAGGAGAAATAAAGACCATCCCGCCCACACATAAAAAAAGTTCCGCAAACAGCACCGTTTTTACCACCCTTTCATGGGCGCTGCTGGCAAAATAGAAAAGCAGCCCCTCCTTCTTTGCCGACGGGAAAAACACAACCCCAAGGCCGCTCAACACCCGCGACAGCATGAATCCCAGACAAAAGATCTCAAGGGCGGCAAAAGTCTGTATTTCGGAGAACGCCGCCATATAGACCAGATAATACAGAACCAGCATGATTACAGCAAAAGCCCCCACATGGGAATCCTTTAATATCTCAAGCTTTCGTTCCCGGGAGCTGTAAGAATGAAAGGCGTCCATCGTATCCATAAACCCGTCCACATGAAATCCGCCGGAAACCGCAAGGGGGATTGCGGTTCCGATCAATACATATGTAAGCTTTCCGATCCCAAAGCGGATACATAGCCATGCCCAGCCATAAAGAACCAGACCGATCACAAGCCCCACCAACGGAAAAAAACAGAGCGTATAGCGCATATCCTCATCCCGCCACTTAAATTGCGGGACCGGAATCTTTGAATAAATTGAAAACGCAATAAAAAAAGATTTCACTACTGACACCGCTTGTCCTCTCCTTTTTCCTTCTTCAGCACTACCGGAATTCCAACTACGACCTCGATCACCCGATCCGCAGCTTCGCAGAGCCGTCGGTTCACCTCGCCCAATACGGCAAGATATTCCATCGTACCTCCGTCGTAGCCGCCCCCGTCCTCAAACACATTATTCGTAACCACCACAAGCTCCTTTAAACTGCCGGAAAGCGCCACGACCTCCAAAGCGATCTTTGCGGCAAGCTCTCCTGAAGACCTGCTGTCCGGCCCATCGATGATATCCCGTGTTTTCTCTATATCCTCCGTTCCGCCGGAAAACATTTCATTCGCCACCAGGTTTGACATACACTCCAACAGCGCACAAGCCGGCGCGTCTCCTTTTGGCATCCGCTCCCCCGCCTGCCCGATCTGCCTCGGCTGTTCGATCGTCCAAAACCCCTTTCCATCGCGAAGCCTGCGGTGACGTTCCACCTTCCTTCTGCCCTCATCGTCATAGACCTGCATGGTCGCAATATAGTATTTGCATCCTTTCGCATCTGACAGAAGCGATTCCGCGTACTCCGACTTTCCGCTTCCGCTTCCCCCCGTAACAATCGTAAGCATTTATTCCATCCGCCATTTCTTTGTCCTGTAATACCGCCTGGTTTCCAAAATATATAATCTAAATTTAATTTTCAAAAACGCTCATACTGTTCCACTGAGATATCGGAAAAGGTTGTCTGATCCGTATACAGCGCCAGCGCCATATCTAAAAGCGCAAACATCATGACCGCTCCGGTACCTTCACCAAGCGCCAAGCCCGCGTCGATGACCGGACGGATGCCAAGCTCCTTTGCAAGACGATGGGCGGCAGGCTCCTTTCCGATATGAGATGGGATCACATATTCTTTCACTCCAGGAATCAGCTGCTCGGCAACCAGCGCCGCGGACATACTAATCAATCCGTCCATTACAACCGGAATGTGGTATATCGCACCGCCGATATAAACCCCTGTCAAACCGGCTATATCAAGACCTCCGACGCAGTATAGCGCCCGAAGCGCCATTTTTGCCCGATTCTTTGCTTCCTCCTGCGGATTATGTACTCCGGCCGCCTCCCCGCTTTCGTCCTCCCGGTAAATCCCCAGACCGTATTTTTTCAGTCCGCTGCGGATAACCTCTATTTTCCGTTTAAGACCCTCGTCGCTTAAACCGGCGCCTCTGCCTGTCACTTCCTCGACCGGACACTCCAAAAGCGCCGCCGCAACCGCGCTGCTGGTGGTGGTATTTCCGATTCCCATTTCCCCGGTTCCAAGAAGGCGATATCCCTTCTTACAGCACTCCCCAACCAGACGGATTCCCGTTTCAATTGCCTGAATCGCTTCCTCCTCTGTCATCGCAGGCTCCAAAAGGAAGTTTCTGGTGCCCTTCATAACCTTGCAATCCAGCACGCCCTCAAACTTCTGATCCCCATTGATCCCGATATCTACCGGGATCACCTCGGTCCCTGCCTTAACAGCCATTTTGCCAACGGATGTCTGGTTCTGTCCCATGAAAGAGGTCACGATCGCCGTTACCTCCTGCCCGGACTGACTCACGCCCTCCTCCACCACGCCATTGTCCGCGCACATTGCAATAATTGCCTTTTTTCCTATATCTATCTGTGTACTCCCGCCAATCGCGCCAATCCTCGCCAGAATTTTCTCAAATTCGCCAAGACCATCTAACGGCTTTGCCACATTATCCCAATTTTTCTTTATCTGCGCATAGATTTCAGCAGACGGGACCTTCACCTTTATCTGATCCAGCTGCATAACTGATTCCTCCGTATATTAAACCTGTCTTTCTTAATCATATCATATATATCTATTTTTTTGTACATTTTGTTGCCGCCCACTTCTCGTTTGTCCTTCTGCCCGGAGCTTATCCGTTTTCGGGTAATCATCTATTGACTTTCTTCCCGTTTTTGCTTATTCTTAAAATATAAGAAAAATACAGGAGGAAACGGATTATGTACAGAGACGATCTTCGTATGCGGAAAGAAAGGCTCGGCTGGACCACAGAAGAGCTTTCCATCCGCTCCGGCGTACCGGTGGGAACGATCAATAAGATTTTAAGCGGGGAAACGGTTTCTCCAAGATATGATACGATCCTTGCTTTGAACCATGCCTTCGAAGAAGCGGAAACTCCCGAAGATCCGGCATTGGTCCGGGAAAACATTGCATTTGGGCTGACCCGAAAGGAAACATCCCCTCACGCAGAATGCTTTTTAACAGCGGAAGACTACTATAAGGTTCCTGAAGATGTGCATGTAGAGCTGATCGACGGGTGCTTTTACTATATGGAAAGTCCCTCCTATAAACACCAGCATATATTGACCGAAGTCCTGTTTAACATCGGATTTTACATCAAAACAAATCACGGCAGCTGCGAAGTTCTTCCGGCTCCTATGGATGTCCAGCTTGATGAAGACGATTACACCATCGTCAAACCTGATATTCTGATCGTCTGCGACCGGAATAAGATCCTTCCCGACAGAATTTACGGCGCCCCGGACTTTATTGCAGAGATCGTATCCCCCGCCTCCCGAAAAAAGGACATGCGGCTTAAGCTGATGAAATACTATCACGCCGGAGTGCGGGAATATTGGATCATTGACCCTGACAAGGCCAGAGTCTTAAGCTATTTTTTTGAAGAATCCGCTCTGATTCCCACGCTATACACCTTTGAGCAGGAAATTCCCCTGCGTATCTATGAGGGAAACCTCACCATGTCGATCAATTAGCCATAAACATGCAGCATTTCATAGATTGCCTGCATATCAAGGGATCTGCGAAGTTCCTCCGCAAGCTTATCATATTGGCTCTCCTTGAATGCTGCATAATTAAAATCCTTTGCACCTTCCAACTCTACGCCCTTTTTCTCCGCAAGAGCTTTCACTATCGTCTGCGCAATGTCTCCTTCGTCAAAAATGCCGTGAATATATGTGCCATAGACTCCGCCCTCCTGGGCGCCGCAGAGCTCCGGCTTTGTCCGGCTTGAAGCTTCTGATCCCTCCATCGAGGTTACCCGGGTCTTGCACAACGGCCGAAAACCTCCGGTTCCCGTTGTCTCTCCCATATGGATCTCGTACCCCCGCAGCATTTTCCCCGACAAAGCGGAAAAGATTCCATCCACCTCAAAAAAGCTGCCGCTTACCTGAGTTCTGACCTTCTCCCTCTTAATGACCGTCTCCTGCGGAAGAAGTTCCATCCCCCGGATGGTACCACCCTCCTCTATGCCATCCGGATCACGGATCCATTCCCCGAGCATCTGATATCCGCCGCAGATTCCAAATACCGGAACGTTCCCCGCCAATTTCAGTATTGCCGCCTCAAGGCCGTTCTGACGCATCCACTTTAAGTCCCCCATCGTATTTTTGCTTCCCGGAAGAATAATCAGATCCGGACGGCGCAAATCCCCCGCAGATGAGACATAGCGAACGCCTATCCCCGGCATTTGCTCCAATACCAGAAAATCCGTAAAATTAGATATCCGCGGAAAGCGGATGACCGCAATATCGATCAAGCCCTCCCCTCTTTGTTCAAGCCTGCTGCTCAGGCTGTCCTCATCCTCGATCTCCAGTTTCATATACGGCACAACTCCGCATACCGGGATCCCTGTGCGCGCCTCCAGCATTTCGATCCCCGGATCAAGGAGCGTCTTATCTCCCCGGAATTTATTGATGACAAACCCCTTAATCCGCGCTCTTTCCCGCTCCTCTAAAAGCATGACCGTGCCGAAAAGCTGCGCAAACACGCCTCCCCGGTCAATATCCCCCGCCAGAAGCACCGGCGCGTCCACAAGCTCCGCAAGTCCCATATTTACAATGTCATTCTCCTTCAAGTTGATCTCAGCCGGGCTTCCCGCCCCCTCGATCACGATGATGTCGGCCATCTCCTCCAACTTGTGAAATGCCGACAGAATATCCGGGATCAACTGTTTTTTATAGGAAAAGTATTCACGCGCCGGCATGTTTTTGATTACTTTCCCGTTGACAATAACCTGTGAGCCGACGTCGCTTGTGGGCTTTAACAGAATCGGATTCATGGAAACCGACGGGCTGATTCCCGCCGCCTCCGCCTGCATAACCTGCGCCCGTCCCATCTCAAGTCCCTCCCGGGTGATAAAGGAATTTAATGCCATATTCTGCGACTTAAACGGTGCGACACGGTATCCGTCCTGTTTAAATATACGGCAGAGTCCTGCCGCCAGTATGCTTTTCCCCGCGTTTGACATAGTTCCCTGAACCATGATTTTTGCTGCCATCCGACACCTCCAGCTTTCTCCTGTCTTTTTGGGGAAATAGCTGCATACCGTCTCCCCGATTCCTATATATGCTCCGGAACATAATCCACACCGGCTTTTTGAGCCTGCTGCATTTGATCCTTCCGGTCTATCCGGTAAACCTTTTCCCCTTTCTTAAAAAGGGCTCCGGTCTGTTTAAAATGAAACGCTACATCCCTTGCAACACATTGCTGCATACTGTTCAATATCCATGCAAAATCACACACCCTTGCATCCGCGCCCGATTCCCCACCGCAGACCACCTTTTCAATCTGACCGCTTTCCAGATACTTTTCTATGTCTATCTGCTCCAGCATGGGTTCATGTATGATCTGCTTGTGGCAGATCGGCAGTTTGAGGAAAATCGGCAGGCGATAATCCGCCCGGTTCTGGTTCTCACAGGTACACATGATCGTGACATTCTCATAACCTTTTCCCCAGTCCTCCGGAATACAGCTCATAAACCGATCAATGCGCTTTGTTATGATAACAAAGTCAAGATCACACCGCTCCCGGATCATACGCCAGCAGTCCTGCCGCCAGTCATCCGCCTCCTTAAGAAAAAAATCCGACGTCATGCATGTATAAACAGGCTCCGCCTCTTTTTGCAATTTATATTCTTTTTTCCGGTTCTTCTTTACCGGAAGATCAAAATTTGCGGTTTTTGCCACATGGCTGGAATCTTTTCCGAATTCCGCATCCCTGCGGTATACATAACAATGATAACAGCCCGGGCTGATCTTCCTGCAGCCATGCCACGGATTCCATATTGCCATGCTGTGCCCTCCATCGCCCTGATATCTCCGTACATAAAAGTCAACCATTATTTTATCATTTTGGAGAGAATTTGTCATCGTTTTCAGGCACAGGCAGACAGCGATGTTTTCCATTGCAGGAAACACAGGATTTGTATATAATATATAATAAAGTCTGGAGGAAGATTTATGAACATAACATTACCATTATTATATACACTCTTTATTTTGGCCGGCTATCTGCTGGGCAGTCTTCTGTTTGGACTGTATTTTGGAAAAATCATCTCCAAAAAGGATATCCTTGCGGGCAGCAGGGACCACAATCCCGGCACTACAAACGCTTTTATGCAGGGCGGCTTTTGGTGCGGCGCCCTGACGCTTATCTGCGACATTGGCAAGGGATTTCTCCCCGCATTTTTATGTCTGCGGCTGCTTTTCCCTAAATACCATTCGGAGCTGGGGCTTACCTTCGTGCTGCTTTCGCCTGTTCTCGGCCATGTTTTTCCTGTTTACCATCATTTTCGCGGCGGAAAAGGCATTGCCACCACCTTTGGAGTGCTGCTCGGATTCGCCCCCAATCTCGGACCGGCGCTTGTTCTTGCATTTTTCTTTATATTGTTTTCTCTTGTCATCCGTATTACTCCGCATTTTTACCGCACAGCCGCCACATATATATTAGCGGCTGCCGTTTTGTTTATCTGGGGAAGCAGACTGTCCATCCGGCTCGGCTTTTTGCTGATCACGATTCTGGTATGTCTGCGGCTGCATCTCAGCGGAGAGGAACGTGAAGAATTGAAAGTGAGGTTTTTATGGACGCACTAATCTTATCCTGCAGCACCGGCGGCGGCCACAACGCCGCCGGATATGCAATCAGAGATGAGCTGCTCGCCCGGAGACACCACGTGGACATGATGGATCCCTATGCTTTAATCAGCCGCAAATTTGCAAACCAAGTCGGCAATGCCTATGTCAAAATGGTTCAGCATTCGCCGAAGCTCTTCGGCTTTGCCTATTCGCTTGCCAGTCTGGTTCGTAACATTCCGGGACAGTCCCCGGTCTATTATGCAAATATACAGGTTGCCAAAAAGCTTGAAGACTATCTGGCAGAACACCACTATGACGTGATCATTATGCCTCACCTGTTTCCGGCAGAACTTGTCACCTATCTGAAAAAACATGATGCGGCTCTGCCCCTTACCGTTTTTGTTGCCACCGATTACGCATGCATCCCCTTTACGGAAGAAACAGACTGCGACTATTATATTATTCCCGGAGAAAAGCAGCTCTCGGATTTTATTCGGCGTAAAATTCCAAAGGAAAAATTGCTTCCTTACGGAATTCCGACCGGACGCGCCTTTGATGAAAAGATCAGCCGGGATAAGGCACGGGAGATCCTCGGACTGAACCAGCAGAAAAAAATCATTTTGCTAACCGGGGGAAGTATCGGTGCCGGCAGTATTACCAAGGCCGTCCGTATACTGTTAAAGACCTTCCGCAGAAAGGACATCGACGGCAGGATCATCGTAGTCTGCGGCAGCAATGAAAAACTTTACAAGCGGCTTAACTTTTTCTACCGGAACCGGCTTACGCTCCTTCAAAAAACCTCGCAGATGGCTCTCTATATGAAAGCCTGCGATATCTTTATCTCAAAGCCCGGAGGGCTTTCCTCCACGGAGGCAGCCGTTTCAAAGGTTCCGTATATTCAGATCACCCCGATCCCCGGGTGTGAAAGCTGCAATATGCGGTACTTTTCCAAAAACGGCATGAGTATCGGCGTAAAACACATAAAGCTGCAGCTCTCCAGAGCAGTTGTTTCCCTTACCAGACCGGAACGGGTGGAAAAGATGCAGGCGGCGCAGGCTGCCGGCATTCCGGCCGATTCCCGTGTCCGTATCTGCACCTGGCTGGAAGAAACCATTACCCAGTAGACCTTTCAGGAGGATTTTATGGATATCAGCATTTTACAGACATTAAAAAACAATATCTCAAAAGTAATGGTCGGAAATGAGCAGACCATCACATTGGTACTCACCTCCATGCTTGCGGACGGCCACATTTTGCTGGAGGATGTACCCGGAACCGGAAAGACCGTGATGGCGAAGGCTCTTGCCCGCTCCATCTCCGCTGATTTCGGCAGGATCCAGTTTACTCCGGATCTTCTGCCAAGCGATGTGACGGGGCTTAACTATTATGATGCCAAAAGCGGCGAGTTTGTTTTCTCCGAGGGCCCTGCCTTCTGCAATATCCTGCTCGCCGATGAAATCAACCGTGCAACCCCGAAAACCCAGAGCAGTCTGCTCGAATGTATGGCGGAACGGCAGATTACCGTGGACGGCACCACGCGCCCGCTGGCTGATCCGTTTTTGGTTATAGCAACACAAAATCCTTTGGAAACCCTCGGCACATTTCCCCTGCCGGAAGCCCAGCTTGACCGATTCCTCATGCAGCTTTCCATGGAACCCTTGAGCCCGGAGGATGAACTGGCGCTTACCCAACGTTTTCTTCTGGAGGAACCGCTGGAAACCCTTGCCCCGGTCTGCACAAAGGAAGATATAACCGCGCTCCGGCAGGAGTGCCGTAAGGTCTACATACATCCCGAGCTGTTAAAATATCTCGTATCGATCGTTCAGGCAACCCGGAAGCATCCAAAACTTGAAAATGGCGTCAGCCCCCGCGGTACCCTCGCTTTTCTGCGGGCTTCCCAGGCGTATGCCATGATTTCCGGCAGGGATTTCGTCTCACCGGAGGACATCAAGGCGGTTGCTTCTCCTGTGCTTCTCCACCGCATGACTGCAAATGCGGCGCTGGACGCAAAGAAAACCTCCGCAAGCGCATTAAACGATATTCTGACAAGTATCACACTTCCGACGGAGGACTGGATGGGACGGTAATTTTATGTGGCTTTTCTTTCTGTTGATCAGTATTTTTATTCTGTGGTTTTTACAAAACCGGCTATTTCAAAAATATTGGAGCAAAGGTCTTTCTGTTTTTCTGCAGTTTCAGGACTCCTATATCTTCGAAGAGGAAACCTCCGCCCTAAAGGAAATTGTCACAAACGACAAGCTTCTTCCCTTGGCGGCTATTTCCGTGCGCCTTTCCATGGACCGGAATCTTGCCTTTTTAAGGGACGCATCTGAAAACAGCGATATCTCCGACCAGACCTACAAGCGCGATATTTTTTCCTTTCTTTTTCATCAGCAGATTACGCGAACGCTTCCCTTTCTCGGAAAAAAGCGCGGCTTTTATTCTATTGAAAGCGCAGACGCTACTGCCTACGATTTTTTCTTTCAACAGGGCTATTATAAAAGCTTTTCACAGCAGACACAGCTTTTCGTTTACCCAAAGCCGGCGGACATTAGCCGTATCCGTCTGATCAGTCAGGCGATCTCCGGGTCGATCCTGTCCAAAAACCGCATCTATCCCGATCCCTTTGAATTCTCCGGCATACGGGAGTACCGCAGGGAAGACCCTATGAACCATATCAACTGGAAGGCTTCCGCTCGAACCGGCGATCTCATGGTAAATCAACATGATTCCACGACCAATTTTTCTATTACGGTCTTTCTTGATATGGAAGATCCCTATATCCTAAAATATGAAGCCCTTACCGAGGAATCCGTGCGGATCGCGGCAAGTCTTGCCGCCTATCTGGTAAACAGACGGATGCCCCTGCGCATGGTCAGCAACTCCATAGACGTTCTTTTACAGGATCCTTCTTTTCTCAAGGAAAAGAAACGTTTTGACTCCTCCGACGCACTTGACGTCTTTCTTCCTTCCGGCGCCGGAAAAATGTCCGAGCTTTACCGCAAGCTTTCCTGTGTGGATTCTTCGCACCTTGCCTGCCACATGGCGGAGCTTTTAAACCGCAGGGAGCTTTCCTCCGCTACTGGGGAAACCTATCTCGTCATCTCCAAAAATTGTTCGCCGGAGCTTGTAGAAGCCCTTCGCCGGCTGACGAAATCCCAGAATGAGGTTCTCTGGGTCATGCCGGTCTTTTCCTATAATGCGGGGCAGTATTTTGACGATCCCCGGCTTCACATTATGCATTGGGAGGTGGAAGTATGAAATTCAAAAAAAATAGCTTAACCATCCTTTTGACCTTTGTCCATGCCTTTTTACTTCTTTACGGAATCTATCCGCTGATTGCCGGAATGGCACAGCTTCAGGGCAGAAGCGCCCTTACATTCTGTTTAACGGGGCTCCTCTTGTTCGTTCCGGTTGTTCTAAGCTGGTGGCTTTTGCGAAGGCTCCACCGCCTATGGCTTTACCTGCCGATCGGCATTCTGATCTCCGCTGTCTGCGGGTTTGCCGCCTATCTGCCGAAACAACAGTTTCTATACGGCCGGGAGATTGCCTGCGGTGCAACCGCATTTGCTTCGCTGCTGCTTTTTGTCTCCCATGCCTCCGCCCGCATCAAACACGGCAATCTCAAAAAGGATTTCATTGCTGCCCACGGAGCCAACGTTCCGTTTAAGATGAAAGTATGGGAGGTTCCTACCCTTTTTTCAAACCCGATCCCGGCTCATCTGGCATGGTTCGTCTGCCAATACGCGCTTGGGCTGATCCTCCGCGCAACACTCTATTGGCGATTTATATTCTTCCTTACAGTTGTAGACATCTTTGTCCTTTTCAGTTACCGTTACTTAAGCCGGCTTGATGAATTTATTCTGGAAAATCAAAAGACCGCCAGCCTTCCGGTCTTGACGATCAAGAAGATACATCGTATCCTATTTGTCATCGCACTCCTGCTGATCCTGCTCTTTGTGCTTCCCGCCGTTTTCTATGGAAGGGAGCCCCTTGCAGAATCCCATGAATATACCTCACCTCCCATTGAACTCTCTGAGGAGAGCGATGGCGGCAATAATTCCGTCACTATAAACTACGATCCGATTCTCCCGCCTGTCATCGCAGAATCAAACGATCAGATCGAACCGCCGCTATGGATAGGCTACGTAGTAAAGGCAATGCTTTTTATCCTGTTTGCAGTATTTATCATCGTGCTCATCATTTCGATCTATCATGCGATCCGGCATGCCAGCGAAAATTTTGCAGTCGAAAATGAGGATGAGATCGTTTTCCTTGATTCCGGGGAGGACGATCAGCGCACCAGAGTCCGCAAGAAAAAAAAGCCCCATGAAGGGCTTCTTTCTCCAAATATGCAGATTCGCCGGCGCTATAAAAAAACGATCAAAAAATCCACCGCGGGAATTCCCGATTCATGGGCAACCCCGACCGAGCTGGAAATCCACGCCGGGCTGAACCGTTCCGATGAAATGCAAAAGCTTCATTTATATTACGAAAAAGCCAGATACAGCCGGGAGGGCTGTACAAAGGAGGATCTCCGCCAGCTATAACCGGCGCTTTCATTCGCGGCGCCGGGGCCGGCTCCAATGTGTTATCTGATATAAAACAAATATACATCATCAAGATTAACCATCCTTTCCACCCGAGCATTTGGGGGTGGTGTTTCACTTATAATTTTTAACGTCAGGCCCTTTTCGCTCTTTCTAATATTACTTATTATGTATGCCGCCTGCATATCCTGCAAGACGGATTCCGCAATATCTACGCTCCAGACAAACTTACCTACCTTTGCAATTAATTTTTCCGGCATGCCTGTTTCCACTATATTTCCAGATTTTAGAATCATAATTTCCTTTGCAATCGCTTCGATATCAGAAACGATATGCGTTGCCAGCAACACGATGCGGTTCGTAGCAATCTGGCTGATATAATTGCGGATTGTAATTCTTTCCTGAGGATCAACTCCCGCTGTGGGCTCGTCCAATATGAGAAGCTCCGGGTCATTAAGAAGCGCCTGCGCCAACAACAAACGCTGCTTCATTCCTCCCGAAAATCCACCGATTCTTTTATTTCGTACATGCTCCAGATGGAAAACCTCAAGAAGTTCCTCCTCCCTGCTCTTTGCCATTTTTCTATCAAGCCCTTTTAAATAAGCGATATACCTTAAAAAAGAGCCTGCCGTAAAATCCTCGTAATAGCCTTGCTGCTGCGGCATATATCCGAGAATTTTTCTATATTCCTGATTATTCCTTAAAATATCCTGTCCTTTCCAAAGGATTCTCCCCTCTTCCCTTGCAATGTTATTGGTTATCAAATTAATCAAGGTACTCTTCCCCGCCCCATTTGGTCCGAGGATACCATAGATTCCCGGTGTGAAAGTAAAATTTAAGTTATTTAAGGCCTTCACATCTCCAAAACTTTTAGACAGATTTTCTATTCTCAATTCCATTTGTTAATCCTTTTTTACATATAATTAATTCTAATCCTTTACAAACGATTACACATAACAATAAAAAACACAAATATTTCACCGCATACCTGACAAGAAAATATTGCCAAATCGTGAAATTTCCTCTAATATATGACAATTCCAATATACTTTGTACTGGCGCGCCTGCTCCTTTTAATCCATATACCGCCGCAACCAACAGAATCTCATATATTAAGACCATAAAAAAGATCAGGGAAGTCAGTATGACTGCAAGCTTTAGCTTAGTTTTATATAAAAGACTTTTTCTGTAACTGCTATTAATGATACCTCCCATTTTACTGCGTTTTTCCTCTAGGTATATCCCAATGGATATCCACAGGACGGCAATCAAAATCCCAAGATTCAGCATAACATCGTCGTTATGCAATAAATGATTATAACTGTACAAATTTACATACCATACTGCAATTCCTCTTTCCTGCAATATCTTCTCCAAATTTTCCGTCTGCTCCCTAATCTGTTCCAAAAACAAACGTTCCTCTGCGAAAGAATCATACCATAAACTGAGTTCAATTTTTGTATCGGCATCCAACGCTTCATCCGCTAACTTTTCGTTAAAAGATTGATCCACCTGCTCTAATTTATCGCTAAACTGTGCGATTGCATTATAAGCGTCCTCTCCCGGCTCACCGAGATAATTGTCCATAAATTCGTAATAAAGTTCCTGCTGCGTAGATCTTTGTACGGATGTAAAATCCGCTTTATAAAACAACAATAAGCCTAACAGCACAACTGCTACCAGACTCTTTTGGACAATCAAGGTTTTATATAACTCCATGCCTGACAAGGATAGCCTTTCCAACAGCAGGCCTTTGATTTTTTCTATTTTTATCCCAATAAAATTTATCGTCCTATTGATCCTACGCTCCTTTGATCTGTACGGATAGCATCTGCAGCAAAGATAGGTCCCCAACCCAACGCTAAATAGAAATGCCGAAAATAGAGCGGCTAATATGGCAACATTCCGGTTGATTGCATACCCCACTATATTCAGATTTTTATAATTTGTAAAATAGCTGCTCTCCGCCATCTGATACCAAATATTACAATATTTTAGGAGCTTCCACACATTATTATCATCTATGAATGCATATAGAAAACATTCTGCCCCAATAAAAACGCCCAAAACTCCCATGGTTAAAACAACATGATCAAAAAACAACGCCATAGCCCACATGAGCAGCATGATCACATATAGGATCACCGTCCGGTAAAACAAGTAAAGCAGCAAGGTCTGCCATATCGTAAGTTCTAAAGTGAAATTCGATAAAACAGCAAACGTCTGCGCCGGACTGACTAATATCTGATACAGATTTTCGCCGAACAGCCAAACCCCTTCCAGTATAATACCTGACTGAAACAGAAAGGTAACCATAAAAGCCCACAAAAAAAGCGCTCCTGCTTTTTCCACCGCCATACGAAGCTTTCCATGCTGTGTCGTAAAGGTAATACTACGCATGCTCTTTTTTCTGATTTCGCTCAATTCAAACGCAATCGCTATGCCGCAAAGAAACACACACAGACTTCCAAATTGAAACGAAAAGAATTCCGTCAACGTCCTCCCCTTAACATATGACAACTTTATATCCAGCAACGGTTCAAAGGCTTCTTTCGTCAATTCCAAATTACGTTTAGAAAAGCTGCCCTCTGATGAAAAAATACTAATTCCTTTCAATTTCTCTGCCTGATCTATAATCTCGACAATGCGGTCGTGAAAAGCATCCATATACTGCTGCTGTTCTTCCTGAAGATACTCGTCATAGTTTTGATTGTATTTTTCTATCCATAAACGATCATGCTGACGGCAATCCCGCCAAAAGACAATCATCTGAAGCATAAATAATACCGCAATCAGTCCTATGAGCTTTCTATTGACAAGAATTTTCTTCCACTCCATATACAATTCCTAAAGTTCTTTCCATTGCAAATCATCTTCCAAATCGCTGATATTTAAAATCCCCCACTGTAATCCATAGCCAGAAGAAACTGCCGCAAAAAGCAAGTCAGAATTCCCGCCATAATATCCGACGATTCTTGTTGTATCAGCAACCGCCATAATTTCGTCCCCTGCATAGTCATATATAGTGAGAATACTGTCCTTGCCATCCTCATAGATAATAATGTAATCTTCCGTAAGTGTAATATAGAGTCCCTCCATCGACTTATGCACCAGAATTTCCGTGGTGTCGTTTATAATGGAATAACAACAAAGTCCCTCCGTACTGCCATAATACACACAATCATTCCGCACAGAATATGGGCCAACAATTCCCTTTTTTACCAGATCGCATTCTCCTGTTGCAGCATCGTATCTATATAGTCCGCCCTGATAATTATCATAACTATCATCCAGAAATGTAAGCGCCTGAAAATAGACATATCCGCCATTCATTTTTATGCGATAAACACTACTTGCCGTTTCGGTATTGCCCTGATAGATTACCTCTGCATTATTTCCATTGAGAGAAACTCGCTCCAACTGCATATTTTCTTGTTTTTGATCAACAAAATACACATAGCCATCGGCTATTAATACCAACGGCTCTCTCCATGCCCCTGTTGCAGAGTAATCTGTTCTATATAACTGCGTGCTTTTTTCCCATTCCGATCCGTCCTCCTTAATACGATAAAGCGTGACATAGTCGTCCTGGCTGCATCCTACTGCATAGAGACTATCCTCATAAAATTGAAGATAATATTTGGAAAACCCGTCTTCTCCCAAAGCAATATCCGGTAAATATGCATTACAATCTTCATTATCATGTGGACAATCCGGCTTATTGCACAAAGGTACCACCTGTCCGGATTCCTTGTCCATATACAAAAGTCGCATAATACCCGGATCTATATTCATGTGTTCCCAAAAATAATACCCGTTTTCCGATTCCGCCACAAGATTATATTCCAAATCCAATTCTAAAGGATCAACTTCCTCTGCGGCATTTATGTTCACCGTACTAACCGATTCCGTTTTTCCGCAGGCTGTCAACAGGATCACAACTACTGTCAGTACCCCGGTCAATCCCTTTATCTCTTTTATCATTTTCCGATCAATTCCCCACATAAGACTCGGCTGATGACGCTTTTACTTCTCCATCCACATAACCAAAAGCCTGTCCCCATATAAATTTATATCCTGCCGTATTACTTTTTGACGCAACTGCAACTGTAACATTGCCATTTTGTACATCGCTAATTGTATCAAAAATTATACCTGAGGTAGTATTATTTTTTTCTTGATAATAAACAGTCACCTTAATCTGATGCCCCGCCTCAAAATATGAGAATTTTCCATAAGCTCTGGTTGCAGTCATTTCCACTTCAATGCTACTTGTTGCCGCATAGCATGATATCATACTATTTGCTAACACACTTGTTCCCAAAATAATACCCATTAACAATTTCTTTCATTTTTATCTTACATTAATCTTCTATATTTGTCAACGTTTTTTTAATAAGACCCCTTCGTCTGACGGAAAACGCCAGATGAGGGGCCCTGCAATATCCGTTTATCCCTTTACCGCGCCGGACGCCATTCCGTTTACCATGTCCTTTACAAGGAAGAAATACAGAATAACGATCGGCACCGCAATAAATACGCTGCCGGCGGCAAAACGGGCAAACTCCGTCTCATCGAGACTCATAAGCCCCACCGCCACCGTATAGAAATCTTTTTCCTTTAACAAAAGCTTGGGAAGGATGAAGTCGCTCCAAGGCCACGTAAAGGAGGTCAGAGCCGTATAGACGATAATCGGTTTTGACAGGGGCAGATTGATTTTCGTAAAGATCTGAAAATTTGTCGCTCCGTCAATTTTTGCTGCCTCATCGATTGCCTTGGGAATCGTATCAAAAAATCCCTTCTGCGTCAGATATCCCATCGGCGCCCCTGCTGCATAAATCAGAATCAGGCCCCACCGCTGGTTGATAAGCCCGAACTGCGTCATAAGAAGATACACCGCCGTCATACTCATGAAAGACGGAAACATGCCGAGAACCATGGTCGTCTTCATCATAGGCTTTCTCATCCGAAACTCAAATCTGGACATGGTGTATGCGGTGAGTATCGTCAGAAAAGTCCCCAGCACGCAGCTTCCCGCCGCAATATACAGCGTGTTAAAGAACCACTTGGGATAATTATATAAGGTGGTATCCGTAAAAAGCTTTTTAAAGGTATCAAGGCTGAAAGCAGTCGGAAAAAATCCGTCAAAGGAATATATGCTTCCCGATTTCGAAAACGAGGCAAGGATCAGCCATAGGCAGGGAAAGAAAAACACAAAAGCAACCGCAATCAATATCAGATAGGTAATGCCTGCATCCAATACCCGTCCCGTATGTATCCTTTTTTTCATTGAAATGTATCCTCCTCTCTGTATGATGGCGACCTCATATACACGATCAGCGAGAGAACAGATGTAATCAGGAAAATAACCAGACTGATCGCTGCGCCGATACAATAATAATTGTTATCGATGGACAGATTGTACAGCCAGTTGATGAGCAGATCCGTATCGCTGGCCAGAAAATATCCGTCTACATACAGCCCGCCGCGCAGGAAATAAAAGATTCCAAAGTTGTTGAAATTTCCGATAAACTGGCCTAACAGCACCGGCATGGTAACAAACAGCATAAAGGGCATGGTCAGCTTCCGGAACTGCTGGAACCGCGTCGCCCCGTCAATCTTTGCCGCCTCATATAACGTCATATCCCTGTTTGACAGATGTCCTGTTGCAAGCAGCATGATGGACGGTACGCTGATCCAGCAATTGACAAGCAAACCGATAAGCCTTGCCGTCCATTTCGCATCCAGATCCAGGAAACCGACAGCGGTCCCGCCGGAAGACGTAATGATCTGATTGATCGGTCCTCCGTAGGAAAACATAAACTTAAACGCTACCAGCGTGATAAAACCCGGAATCGCATAGGCAAGAATCGGAAATCCCCGCCATACCGCCTTCCCCTTTACGCAGTCCTTATTCAATAGCAGCGCAAGACCCAGCCCCGCAAAATAATTCAGCGCGGTGGATGCCGCCGCCCAAAGCAGATTCCAGCCCAAGATCTTAAAAAAGGTCGGCGCAAACTGCGACAGCGTGACCAGCTTGGAGAAATTCCCAAATCCGATCCAGTCCACAAGCTCCGGCGGCACAATGCTCCCCCCGTAATTGGTAAAGGCAATAAGAATCATAAAAACAATCGGCAGAATATTAAACACGCATACCCCGAGCACAGGAAGCGCCAGCACCGTCACATAAAACTTCTTATCCAAAAGCTGCGCCAATTCTTCCTTTAATTTCGGCTGGGGCTTTTTTGCCTCTGCAAGCATCTGACTGTGATAGGCCTCCTTTAAATTGGATACATACAGACAGAAAAACACCAGCAGCACGATCCATGCAAAAATCCCCATCAACAGCATAACGATTGAATCGTCGCCCTTAATTCCAAGCCATGTATCGCCCTTTACGGTTCCCAAAGTAAAAAAACCTTTAATATCCGCAAAGCCTCTCATAATAAAATAATAGATGATACTGGCCTCCAGAAGCAGATAGATCAAACCCTTTGCATATCTGCCGTACAATATCTGTCCGCTCCCCATGATAACGGCGGAGAGACGTACCCGCCAATTGCTGGTTCGGACAGCCGTTGTAAATCGCTTCCATTTTTCTTTCATTATCTTCTCCCTTACTTTTCCTATTGCAGCGTAAAGATCGCATCATAGATCTCCTGGCTGACCTTCTCGAGACCTTCTTTCATAGCCGCCATATCCGGATATTTTTTCTCATCCTCCGTCCGGAAGGCATCCTTTGCCAGATCCGTAAAAAAGGTCTCCCCCGGCGTCCATATCTGCGCAACCTCTGTAATAGACGGCATTAAAATGATATTGCCGGATTCCAGATTTTCGTATAAGACCGCGGAGGTTCCGCCTGCTGCTTCCGCAGCATCCTCCCTCGCCGGAGCGATGCCAAGCATTTCGCTCCGCAATACCACCATCTCGTAGCTGGTAGCAAAATTCACAAATGCCAGACAGGCATTCGGACAGCTTGTATACGCGCTGATCGCGTATCCATTGATGCCGCCCATGGATTTTGAGTCAATCAGCTCCGGCTCTTCCTCCGTCAGGTCTCCGCTCTCCGGCAGCGCCGGAAGGGTGGTCATAACCAGATTTTCCGCTGCTTTCTTTGCAGCCTCAGACTCCGACAGCCCTTCGTTCTCGTACTCCAGGATCAGCTCATCCAAAAACGTCGTGTATACATCCGGAGTGCTGATCGTTGCAAAATAGGTTCCGTCTGCAAGCTTGCTGTATGCATTGGTCGTAATAGAGGTATCGATACACTCTTCATTCATAGCTCCGGCAAGCTGGCTTAATACCCATGCGCCTTTTTCTGCCTCTCCTGCCGCAAACCCGATATCGCTGGCATCCGTATTATTATCGCCAAACACATAAGCTCCGTAGGAGAACAAAAAGCCGCTGGAAAAATAAACATCATACAGGGATTTCATATACCCATACTTGGAGGGGTCCTCCTCGTGCCGGGAAACGGAAAAAGCATACATATCATTCCAATTCTCGATCATATCCGGAACGCCGTTATTATCGTCATCCCACTCCGTCTCCCAGTCCTCCGGCAGCAGATCCTTGCGGTAATACAGCATTCCTGCCTGAACGTTTACCGGCACGCCGCAGGTATAAGACACACCGTCGATTTCCGTCTCATATGCCGCCCATGCAGCCTCCGGAATCTGCTCATAGCAATCCAGCTGCTCCACCGGTATCGGATAAACATGCCGCCCTTCCACATATTTCATAATCACATCATTTGCCTGATATAATACATCAGGACCGTAGCCGTAAGGTCCATCGTTTGCAAGATCCAAATACTGATCCATGTTAGCGTCCACCGCAACAATCCCGTAATCTGCATACGCCTCATTAAACGCTGCGATAAGTTCATCAAAATATCCCTGTGAAATGGCGGTATCATTTTCCAGAACCCGGATTGTAACGTTTGCCTCCAATTCCCCGTCAAATACGCTATTCGCAACTGCCGTGCTCTGGGTATCTGTCCCGCTTCCGCTATCCCCGCAGCCTGTCATTAGACTAATTCCCATTGCCGCTGTCAGGACAGCAGCCGCCGTCCTTTTTCCGTAATTGCTTAGATTCTTTTTCATTCGCCCTCTCCTTTTCTATGATAGCAAATCCTTTGTGCTGCAATACCGGTTTCTTCCATCCGTTTGCGCACAACACATCAATTGTTTTCCCTTCCTCCCGGACCAATAACTTTTCCGTCCCGGAAAGATTTATGTACAGACAGATTTCTTTTTCCTTTCCCTGCCGGCGGATGCACAGCATATCATTCTCTTCTTCCAGACTGACGCTTCCGTATTGAAGAGCTTCCATCTTTCGCAGTGCCGCAAGCCTCCTGATCGTATCCATTACCCTTTTATCCCAATGACTTTCCTCCCAGTCGAAGCAGCGGCGGGAATCCGGGTCGTAGCCCCCTTCCAGACAAATTTCCGTTCCATAATAGAGACAGGGCGCCCCCGGGAACACCATTTCCAGAGCAACCGCCGCAAGGAGCTTCTCCTTATCCTTTCCGACCTCTGTAAAAAACCGGTAGGTATCATGGGTATCGAGCAGATTGAGCATCATGTAATTTACCGTCTCTGTATTCCTCATAAAATTGCTGCTTAATTTTTCTGCCATCTGCTTTGCCGTAAAACGATCCTTCGCAAAATAGTCCAGACATGCTTTGGTAAAGGAATAATTCATGATACTGTCGTACTGATCCCCCCGCAGGTAGGGATACGCGTCATGCCAGTTCTCTCCGATAATAACGCAATCCGCCTTTTCCCTTTTGACCGTATGGCGGAATCGCCGCCAGAATTCATGCGATACTTCATCCGATACATCCAGCCGCCAGCCGTCAATGTCAAACTCCCGAATCCAGTAGCACGCAATTTCCAGCAGAAAATCCTGTGCCCCGCGGTTTGCCGTATTAATCTTGGGCATATAATTGCAGGCGGCAAAACACTCATAATTGACATGCTCCGGATCAGGATAGTTCCCATCGATCATAAACCAGTCATAATAAAGCGAATCTCTCCCCTTTTTGATGACATCCTGAAACTGCTCCATCTGCATGCTGCAATGGTTGAACACCGCATCGAGCACAATGCGGATGCCCTTTTCATGCGCCAGCCCGACCAATTCCTTAAAGTCCTCTTTCGTCCCAAAGCGTGGATCGATCTCAAAGTAATTGATGATATCATATTTGTGATTGGAAATAGACTCAAAGATCGGTGTCAGATACAGCGCCGTAATCCCCAGTTCCTGCAAATAATCCAGTTTTTCGATTATTCCTCTTAAATCCCCTCCGGCAAAGCTTTTCGGATTCGGGACATCCCCCCACTCCATATTAATATAGGAGGTATCTTTTTTTCTGTCCCCAAGGGAAAAGCGCTCCACAAATATCTGATAAAATACGGCGCTCCTCATCCAGTCCACCACAGGCATACAATCGTTTTTATTAATATAGGGCATCTGAAAGAAATTGTAAAAGCCTTCCGCAAAACAATAGGTTTCCGTCAGACCGTCTTCGCTGTAATAAAAAAGCTTATCTCCTTCCTGTATCTCAAATATATAGGCAAGCCTTACATCGGTCAAACGTAATTTTATTTCATAGTAGTCATACAGACGATCCGTGTATCTTAGTTGCATAAGGATACGATTCTGCGTATCCTGAAACATATATTTACTGTTATATAACAGATATATCTGCGCTCCGCGATCTTCCTTTGATATCCGCAGGCGAATCACTAATTCCTTTTCCCCTGTGGGAAAACAATATCGGGAATCCGGAACATGCAGCATTGCATATTCATTCATCTGTTTTTCCTCTCTTATTGACAAATTTTAGAAGTTATATAAAAATGGTATTATTCCAGAAGAAAAGGAGTTTTCACATTGAATAATCGTATTACCATCAAAGATGTTGCGCGGGAGGCAGGCGTCTCCGTGGCAACCGTATCCTATGTGGTCAATAACCGTACCGACGTCCACATAAGCGAGGCCACCCGAAAAAAGGTTTTACAGATCACCAACCTTTTAGGATATACCCCAAATAAGACTGCACAGGCACTCGCCTCCAGCCGGAAGCGGATGCTTGCTTTCTATCTTCCGCACAGCTTGTCTGTTCTGAAAAGGGCGGAGCAGATGTATATAATCGAGTTTATTTCTTCTTTTCTTCACGAAAAAAATTACGGGCTGATCTATCTGGACGACTCCTATACGGAACGATATGATCTCGCGGATGCCATTGTCTGCTATGACGTCTCCTCAAAATATTTCTATCAGGTAGGGGACCGCAATTACGTCCCTCTTCTGGCATTAGACTGCCGGCTGTCCGATAACCGGCTCTTTTTTCAGATCAATTCGGATTACGAAAAAATTGCGGCAGCAGCACAGAATCATTTCCACGGCAGCGACTACACGTTTCTTGTCCTTGATTCAGAAAACGAAGAAAAAAAAGAACTTTTTTCCTCCGTTTTTCCTTCCGTGGCATATATATCTGATTTTACCGGACTGACTGCCTATGCCTCTCAAAATATTCTGGTAATCAATCATACGCTGCTCGATACGCTGCAACCGCTCATGGCATCGGAAGACATGCTGTTCTACCAGCCCCTTACAACCCCGGAAAAGGCAGAAGCCCTGTACCAATGCATTGAATATGCCCTGGATCGGACCTCCACCGTTTCCCATGATATAAAAATATGATCAGCCAGCCTGTTTCCGTTTACTGGAAGGATACGGTCAGTACCTTTGTTCCGGCATCATAGGTAAATGTATATGTTCCGGCAGATACCGCAACCATATTCGCGCTGTCTGTACCGGTAACATAGGACAGGCTCTCGCTATCGTCCGATGCAATATTGGTGTAACGCACGTAATCATTTCCCACGCTCTGGGTATCGCCCGAGGTAAGCAATGATGTCAACAGGAACTCATCGCCCTCCTCCAGATCAATGGTCAATGTGTATACTCCGTCATTTTCCTCAAATTTTGTCTCTTCCGTGTACACATCCTCCCAGCCTGTGATTATTGCTCCTTTGATGTAATAATCCGTCTGATATTCCACTCCGCCTGAAGTGGACTCTCCGTTGTAGGTCCATGTGATACTGTCGTATGCATTATAATTGAAATTTTCTTTATTCTCTTCGCTATAATAAGAATCTCCGGTATCGTAGGTATCTTCTCCCGGATAGGTTGTAAGAGTAAACGTATAATTTCCGGCTATTGCCACCTTGATGTTCGATTTCTTCACACCGCTATCCCCAAGTCCGCCTGAATTCTCAAAATATTCCGCACCGTCCTGCTCGATGGTTGCCAGATATCCATATCCCCTCTGATCCGCCCAAGAACTGTCGACTGCAAACTGAAATTCATCTCCGGCCTCCAGATCCACGGTAATCGTGTAACGGTTCTCGCCTTCCACATCTTCTTTTGTCATAGTCTGCGCCTCGCCGATTACGGCGCCCCAGTTAGATTCCATCATAACCGCGCTCTTTCCGCTTCCCAAGATCGCGAAGCTTCTCGTGTCCTCCACATAGGAAACAAATCCGGCAAATACGGAAGTATCATCGGTTATCGCTGCGGAAAAATCAAATTTATGGCTCATCTGCGGCGTTGCAAACCATCCCGCAAACGTATACCCTTCTTTTTCCGGAGTATACTCCTCCACGGACGCTCCATCCGCTACCTCTGCCGTGCTAAGTACGGTCGTTCCGTCCGAATCATAGAAGGTTACCGTATGTACCCCGGCTGTCTCTTCCCCGGCTCCTATGCTGCCCTCTGCCTCCGTATTCACTCCCGAATCATCCGCATCCCCACACCCGGTCAGACCATAGATGCCGAATGTCATAACCATTACTGCCAATACCGCTCCTACTGTTTTCTTTTTCATTCCTTCTCCATCCTTTCTTTTTTCCATTATTAACTTTCGGAATCCTTTTATTTATTTAAACGTTTAAATTAAAGGGTAAAAACAATGAGAAATATTTTTCCTATTTCCCATGCAAAAATTATTTAAACGTTTAAGCATTTTAATAATAGCACGATCGACAAAGTTTGTCAATCGTGCTTTTCGATTCCTCCTCTATGTGTTTTCGCTTATTATGCGGATCTCTGTTGTCTGCAGCAGAAATCGTGAAGCGTCCCCTGACCGGTTTGCAGAAATCCTTTCACCGGAGGGCGCCAGAACAGCTGCGTCCTTTCCCGAAAATACCACATATTTTCCAAGCTTTCTTGCAATACTGCGCGCCCGGCAAAATCCATCGGGCTGATCCGACAGACAGACGACGATCACATCCGTATCCTGATATCCGGTCAACAATGTTTCCTCGTAGGCATCGCCGCCGGCAAGCAGTCCGATCTCCGCAAAGGGAAGCTCCAGTCTGTGTCCGGTCTGATTGGCCGAGCGTGCAAAAAACAACTGCCTTGCGCCGTCAACCTCACGGACCGCATACATTTGCTTTATCTTCCCGACCGGACTGATAACAACAATGGTATCATACACCCTTCCGGGTACTCTGCTTTTCTGTATCAGCCCGATCACCATATACAAATTGTGAGCCCTGCAGATGTCCGAAAGTTCTGCGGTTACCTTTCCCGGAATCTCCTCGGCGCTATCATACACATCCATTCCCGGCTCCGGCGGAGAAATCATAAGTTCCGGAAAACAGATTATTTCCGCCGCCCTATCTTCCGCCGCCTTACAGCACTCCCGAATCAGACCGATGATCTCCTTCGTGCTGCGGGGCCGGCATATCGTTTCCACCGTTGCCCAAACAATTGATCTTTTTCCCATTTTTTTCACCTACACTCCAGATATTACATTCTTCGGACAACGGCTCCGGCATAAACCGCATCCCATACATTTTGAGATATCAACCACAGGTTTCTCCTCCTGATCTTCAATTGCAAAAAAGGGACAGACTTTTACGCAAAGTCCGCAATGTACACAATGGGCCCCGTTAAAAACAGGAGTTTTCCGCTCTAAGGTCCCCGCTCCGGTTTTAAGCTCTGTTTCGACCACCTCCCGGACAGAGGAAAAGCGATATTTTTCAAGGGCTGTCGGCAAATTGCGAATGATCTTGGCATAGATATCATTTCCATCAAAGGATTTTGAAATGTTTCCATCTTCCATTGCCTGCATGCATTGTTTCAGCAATGCGGCATTATCTGTCACCACGCTGCAAATAATAACCGTATCCTCCTCCGAGCCAAGATCTCCCGGCTGACCGATACTGTAATGGTTGTCCTCCTCTGCAAGGGCTTCTCTGGCGCCGGTATCCACAGCTCCGGCGTCGCCGAACAAGACATCCACATCATAGGTCGACATCATAGAGGAGGCGATCTCCTTTCCCTTTGCCGCCGCCTCATACGCATCCAGCTTTGCCTGCGTTGTGTCCAGTTCCATTCCGCCGATAAATCCGATATAATTTGTGTTTGTCATAAGTCCCGCCAGAGCTCCCGCCATATAGCCAATCTGGTTTGCATCCGGCATAACGGATACTACATTGTCCGAAGAGAAGGTTCCGTTCAGCAGACAGAATTTTACGTCCGGATATTCTTCAGATACCTGCTTTACCGCATCCGAATATTCACTTCCCGGCGCAAATATCAGATCATATCCCAGATCTGCATATCCGGTTAAAACGGATACATACTCCGACGTGTCCACATTCTCCGTATAGGCCGTCTCATATCCGTATTCCTCTGCCGCGTCGCACATTGCCTGATAACAGCTTGCGCCGCATCCCACAAGTGTTCCTGCTGCAAGAACTGCTGCCATTAAAGTTGATACCAATCGTTTTCTCATATGTTCCTCCTTTTCATAACCCATGCTTCAGGAAATAAAAAAAGAACAAAGAAGTCTTTTTTAGACCTCTTTGTCCTTCGCATCACCTGTTGCATTCCCTGTATTTCGATGACAGTCTAACATCTGTTTTCAACTTTTTCAAGGGGGCGGTATCCGGCAAAATCGTAAAATTACAATATTTTTTGTATAAAAAAATCGTTTCTATTCAATTTTTGTTTTGAGAAATTCCGCAAAGCGGTTTGCAGAATTGGAGAGCGAGCCATATTTTTTCCATACGACCACCGCGCAGGAAGTAAATTTCGGATTGATGATCTCCCGACAGACGACATTGTCATCTTTTAATCGGGAGGCGGCGGATTTCGGACAGAGCAAGATCCCTACCCCCTGTTTTACCAATTCAAATCCCCCTCCCAAAGCCTATTCGTTTTATAATTATCCCATTTTTTCCTCAATACCGCAATAGTCCATACGGCCTTCCGGTTACTCCTGCTGCGGTACAAAGGCAATCACTATCCAAAATTCATTTTCCTGAATATGCGCTTCAATCCTGCCGTTCATCCGCAGAACAAGCTCCTTTGCAATTGCCAGCCCGAGCCCTGTAGAGGATCTGCTCCTCGCCGCATCCGCCTTATAAAAACGATTAAAAACCTGACTGATATCAATGACTTCCGGATGTGCAGTTTCATTTCCGATGCGAAGAACAACCGCCTTCCGTTCCCTCCGCAGCCAAATCCGGATTCTCTTTTCTCCATGATCCAATACGTTCTTGATCACATTCTGAATGACCCGCTTGATAGCGGACTGATTTCCTTCTATATAATACAGCTCCTCCGCAATCTCTATCTCCGGTTCAATTCCCCTTTCCTGCCAGTCTTCATAATAGGAAAAGATTGTATTCTTTAAGATCCGGTTGAGGCAGCAGGAGGAAAGATCCATTTGATAGGATTCGTTTTTCAGCCTGGTAAATGTGAACAATTCCTCCAACAGCTCCTTTAGACATGTAATCCTTTCCTGGATAATCGCCAGATAGCGTTTCTGTTCCTGTTCCTCCCTGCTTTCCTCCAGCAGCTGAAAATATCCGTCCAGCGAGGTCAGCGGCGTCCGGATATCATGGGACAGATTCGTGTAGGTATCCGAAATCATCCGCTCCTTTTCCAGATATCCTTTTCTTTCCTCTCTCTGCCGCATCAGTAAATCATTGAGCAGATCTGTCAATTCCCCGATCCCACCGGAAGCAAAATCCCTGCTAATCATCATGTTGCTCTCATGTTCTTTTAAAAACGCCAATTGGCGGCAGATGTCCTTCACCTGCCGCTGATATTTCCACAGTATCCCTATGAGTAATAAAATTGTGAAAATTAAAATTCCAAGTACGATATGCATTTTCAGATATCCCTTTTTTCAAAAACAACGCAGCTAAGCAATATAGCAGCCGCAGAGAATATCAAGGCAATCAGAACAGCTCCAGCGCATTCCTGCCCGGTCGGATTTATCGGAAATACTGCAATCTTCCCGGTTACCGTATACTTAAACAATTGAAAATCCTTTACCCCGGTTTTTGCAATTAAGCGGTCAATGGCATTATAAAGAAGAATCATTAGATTCATGCACAGGCAGATCGCAAATATCATGCTGAATACATTATTCCGCACCAAAACCGAAATTGCCATACAGATCATCTCAAGCGCAAAATTTAACAGTACGGCAATTCCCAGATATGTCAGAAACGCCTTTCCATCTCCCCATTCCAGATAGCCAAGGAAAATCCGATTGGAAACAGCCTGAAACAGAATAAACAGACCTAGAAATATAACGGTATACACCAGAATGGAAAAGGCTCTGGAAATCATCAGCTTCCACCTGCTCTTCACCTGACCTCCGATATTTTTGATATAGCCGTTATTGATATCTGCGGTGGAAAATATAACCGTAAAGATTACCAAAAACAGCCCAAGCGCTTTTGCCTGTGAGTTTGCGTAGAACATGCCAAGAACCGTAATCTGCTCCCCCGCTTCCATTACAGACGAAACAGAAACACTCATTCCGAATTCGATCGTTTCCTGCTGTTCCTCCAAATAAGTCTGAACCTCAGCACTTTCCTCCTCCGGCGGCTGTGCCTCCAGATAAGTTGTCAATAACGTTACAAGGATCATAATAAGCAGTATCACATAACAGCTTCTGGACTTGAACATCCGGTAGAGATCCATTTTTAACATATTAAGCATTTCTCGCACCTCCTGTCAGGTTGAGGAAATAAGTTTCCAGTTCCTCGTTCGTGATGGAAATTCCTTTTACCATAATGCCTGCCTTTGCCAGTTCCATATTCAGCGCCCCGCTCTCATTCAGACGCTCAAAAATATGGATATGTTCTCCGTCAACCACCTGATAATTGGTAAATCCCATTTTATCCAATACCGGAAGTGCCTGCTTCGGATGCTCTAATGTCACTTCAATCCGCTCGCTGCAGCGCTTCATCAATTCTTCCCTTGTCAGTTCCTGCAGCAGACTTCCCTGATGAATAATGCCATAGTCCGTTGCAATCTTAGAAAGCTCCTCTAAAATATGGCTGGAAATGAGTATCGTCATATTCCGTTCTTTGTTCAGCTTCTGGATCGTATCACGGATTTCTGCAATTCCCTGGGGGTCAAGACCGTTGATCGGCTCGTCCAGCACCAGAAGATCCGGCTCTCCGACCAATGCCAGCCCAATGCCCAGCCTCTGCTTCATTCCCAATGAGAATTTCTTTGTTTTTTTCTTTCCCGTGTCCTCCAATCCGACAGTCTTTAATATGTCCTCAATATAACCCTCCTTGCGGATACCAAACAGCATACATTTTAAATATAGATTTTCATAGGCGCTCATGCTGCCATATAGCCCCGGCGCCTCGATCAGACAACCTACCCTGGTTCGTATCTGTCTTAAATCCCTGCCTTTATAACCGAACATCTCGATTTCACCTTCGGTTGGTCTGGAAAGACCGCTGATCATCTTTAAAAATGTTGTCTTACCGGCGCCGTTTCTCCCTATAAAACCATAAATTGCCCCCTTTTTGATCCCTATATCCACATGGTCAACCGCCTTCTGCTTTCCAAATGCTTTGGTCAGTCCATGCGTACTCAGCAATATCTCACTCACCGGAATACCCTCCTTTTCTTTCCTGTTTACACCTTACCGGAGTATTCCTAAATAATCGCAAATAAAAAGTTAAAAAAGAGTAAAGTTTACTATTTCTCCCTATGGATGCAGGCGGTATCCGATTCCCCATACAGTCTCTATGTACTCTTCCTCTGTCACTTCTTTGATCTTTTTACGGATATTGCTAATGTGGACATCCAGCGTTTTCGTCTCTCCAATATAAGGATCTTCCCATGCATACTCAAAAATGTCTTCCTTACTGAACACCTGCTTGGGATGCTTTAACAAAAGCTCCAAGATGGCAAATTCCTGTCTGGTAATCTTTTGCAGGATCTCTCCGCCGATCCTGATCTCAAAGTTTTTCCTGTCCAGGGTCATATTACGGCTAAAGAGCAGCTCCTGTTCCGGCTCCTGGTTCATATGGCGCAGCTGTACCTGTATCCGCGCCAGCACTTCTTTGATTTCAAACGGTTTTGTAATATAGTCGTCCGCGCCTCCCGTAAGCAAGCTGATTTTTTCATCCAGACTATCCTTTGCCGTCAGCACAATGACCGGAACATTCCCTTTCTTTCGAATTTCTGAAAGCACCTCTTCTCCCGTGATGCCCGGCAGCATCAGATCCAGCAGAACCAGCGCATAGGAGTTTATGGAAAGCAGCATCCTCGCCTCCGTGCCGGAAAACGCCTGCTCCGTCTCATATCCTTCCTTCGATAGCGCCTCCTGCAATAATCCGTTTATACCGGTATCGTCTTCTACGATTAATATTTTCTGCATTTATCTGCGCTCCCAGCTCTTTAATCTGTGCGGTTATCTGCTTTTTAATTCAGCTGCAATTTCCTCCAGCTTTTCTTCCGTCAGCTTATATTTCCTGTAAAACACAATTACTGCTATCACCAACCCTATGATCGGAAATACCGCCATTGTCAGCCGAAGCCCTGCCACCGAGGATGCCGTGCCTGCGGAAGCGACCGCCTGCGATGTATCGTCGCTTAAATTGCTTACGGTAAGGCAGATCGACGCAATCATCGCCGCCACACCGGAAGCAAGCTTTACAACAAATGTCTGCATCGAAAAAATAACGCTCTCGTCCCGCCTGTTATTTTTCAATTCCCCATAATCTACCGTGTTCGCAAGAAATATCGTAGTAAGCACCGTCATCATTCCGAACGCGGAAAACACCAAAAATCCCGGAATAAATAACAAGTATACGCTGGACATATTTGTAAAGGCTAAGATCAGTAACACCCCATAGCCTGCCACCGCCATAACAATGCTTAGGTAAAATACTTTCACCGCGCTCATAAATTTGCGCAGCAGCGGGAAAAACAGCATCATGGACAAAATCTGGATTCCACCGCCAAAGGTATTAAACAGGGTGTAGCTGTTGTACCATGTTTCTCCGCCAAAATCATACTTAAAGAAATAGATCAGCAAGTTGGATGTAATATATAATGCACAGTTAATAAGTACGATCGTAATGACTACCGTCATCGCCTGATCGTTTTGCACAAGCGCCTTGAACATCTGCTTTACGGAAGGAGAATCCACATCCACCGTGGATTTTTCCTTAATCGATATGCACGCCAAAAGCGTAAAGAGAATGAACAGGATTGCTATAATGAGCGCAAACCACCGAAATCCTGTGCGCTCTTCCCCCTGTCCCAGTACATAAACGCATTTCATCGTAATGATCGTAACGATTGCAGAGCCTACTCCTGCACAGGAACGCGCCAAAGTGGTCAGTCCCTCTCTCTCCTTGCCGCCCTCCGTAAACGCAGGGATCATGGACCAGAAGGGAATATCCATCATAGTGTAGGTAACGCCCCACAAAATATAAGTGATGGCGGCATAGGCTACAAGCCCACCTCCATTTAACGAGGGCGGAGCTGAAAACATGATATATAAAATCACCGCGTTGGTTATCGCTCCGATAAAAAGCCACGGCCGGAACTTCCCCCACCTTGTCCGCGTTTTAGCAACAACAACTCCCATAACCGGATCATTAAATGCGTCAAATATCCTTGCGCCCATAAGGATCACACCCATAGCAATGGCGCTGACGCCTAAAATGTCCTGATAATAGTATAAAATGTAGCTTGCGGAAAGCATATATACCATATCCTTTCCAACCGCTCCAAGCCCATAAGAAATTTTTTCCTTTAATGATAGTTTCATAATGATCCCCCTCCTTTTATTTTGTATAATTTGTTTTCCTACCGCTTTACTATTCTGAAAAATTTTAGACTCCAATCAGATTTCACTTGTGTTTATGTCTCCTTCACCGCCTAATAAGAACCGTAATTATATTATACTGGAGAATTTCAAAACTGACAAGTACATTCATGATGAAAGCAACAGTCGGCCTGCAGTTCTCTGAAAAACTCATAGAGCAGATGACGCGCAGGCTTAAGTCATTTTGAAACAGATATAGGCAGAATTTAAAAAAAGAAATAAGTTCCTGATTCCCCGCATTTACCGAAAAATTTTTCCACAAAAAAACAGCGGCTTGCAAAATCTCGCAGCCGCTGCTTTTCGTCTCATATATGCGTATCATCTGTCCAAAGAACCTTTGTATGAAGGCTTAAACCCAAAATATTAATCGGGATGACAGGATTTGAACCTGCGACCTCTCGGCCCCCAGCCGAACGCTCTAGCCAAACTGAGCCACATCCCG
>CAYROM010000006.1:0-71980 GCA_964425905.1 uncultured Lachnobacterium sp.
GTGGCGCCTGACCGTGGAGACACCCCGCGGCGTCCTCAGTCCCACTCTGCCGGCGATATCGGAACCGGAGCAAGAGAGATCGGCTACATGTTCGGACAGTACAAGAGAATCCGCGGTATGTACGAAGGCGTTCTGACCGGAAAGGGTCTGACCTATGGCGGTTCTCTGGCTCGTACAGAAGCTACCGGATACGGACTGCTGTATATCACGGAAGAATTGATGAAGTGCCACGGAGAGTCTATGGAAGGCAAGACCGTTGTTGTTTCCGGTTCCGGAAATGTTGCGATTTATGCAACCCAGAAGGCACAGCAGATGGGCGCAAAGGTTGTTACTGTTTCCGATTCTACCGGATGGGTATATGATCCGGAAGGAATTGACGTTGCGCTTCTTAAGGAAGTTAAGGAAGTTAAGCGCGCGCGTCTGACAGAGTATGCAGCTGCAAGACCAAGCGCACAGTACCATGAGGGACGTGGTGTATGGCAGATCAAGTGTGATATCGCACTTCCGTGCGCTACTCAGAACGAACTGCTCATCGACGATGCAAAGCAGCTTGTAGCAAACGGCTGCAAGGCAGTATGTGAGGGCGCTAACATGCCTACTACGATCGATGCGACCAAGTATCTGCAGGAGAACGGCGTATGGTTCATCGGAGGAAAGGCTGCTAATGCTGGCGGTGTAGCAACTTCCGCATTGGAGATGTCCCAGAACTCCGAGAGATTAAGCTGGACCTTCGAGGAGGTTGATTCCAAGTTAAAGCAGATCATGGTCAATATTTACCACAACATTGACGGGGCTGCAAAGCGTTACGGCATGGAAGGCAACTATGTTGCAGGCGCAAATATCGCAGGTTTTGAGAAGGTTGCCGAGGCGATGCTTGCACAGGGCGTCTGCTAAAAAGTAAAAAAGTGTGTTATTTTAGCGTTTGTTGTGATATATTATTATAGTCACATGGCAAGAGTTTAGATTATGAAGGAGAAAAATATGGAAGAAAAGGTAACACTTAGCACAGGATTAAAGGTTTGGTTATGGATTGTTTTTGTTGTAAACATCATTTCTGCAATCGGAGCGCTGGTGTCAATTTTCGGTGCGGCAGCAATTAGTGCAGCATATGGCTTAGGCGCTGGATACACCATTTTATGCGTGTTGAGCTTCTTGTTAGAGATTGCGTTGCTTGTAGGTGTTGCAATGATGCTCTTTAAGCAGAAGAAATTAGGATTCTACATTATCTGTGGAACAGCGGTAGCTGTATTTATCCTGAACTTAGTTACATACGGCATGCTTGGCGCATTGACCGCAGGAAATTTCGTAAGAGCATTGATCTATCTGATCGTTAGCCCGCTTATCACATACCTGTTCGCAAGAGCTGACTGGGATAAGTTGAACTAGTTAAATTAGTTAAATTAAATTTCTGTGTGACATAAAAGAACTCTGGAAATGTAAAAACTTCCAGAGTTTTTTATTTCATAGGATTCGTGAGTCAGCGTTTTGGAGGCAATGGGAATATGAAATCGATATTGTTATTGGAAGATGACGATAATTTGAATAAAGGTATTTCTCTTCTGCTGAAAAAGGAAGGATATCATGTCTGTTGTGCCTATACAGTAGAGGAAGCGAAAAATGCCCTTGAAAAAGAGAAGTTCCAGTTGATCGTCTGTGATATTAATCTGCCGGATGGCAATGGTCTTGAATTTGGGAAAATGGTACGGTCGAAGAGCGAGGCATATATAATCTATCTTACGGCTCTGGATCAGGAATACGATATATTAAACGGTTACGCTTCGGGGGCGGATGATTATATTACAAAGCCATTTTCCCTGATCGTTCTTGTGTCGAAGATAAATGCGTTGATGAAACGGCTGGAGGAGAGGGGCGAAACCCGGCTTGTCTCCGGAGACATAGAAGTCAGTTTGAGGGAAATGAAGGTTATAAAAGATGGAAAGCCTCTATTGTTGAGCAAAACGGAAATGCAGCTTCTTGTTTATCTTCTTCAGAATGCAGGACAGATTCTCACAAAAGAAAATATACTGGAAAATGTTTGGGGATTTGACGGGCAGTTTGTGGATGAGGGCACGGTTACGGTGAACATCAGCAGATTAAAAGCGAAATTGGAAACGGATAACATTTCCAACGTAAGAGGATTGGGCTATATATGGAATGGACAGGCAACAAAAAACTGATCCGATGGATCGTGATATGGATTGCAACAGGAGGCGTTTTGCTTCTGAGTATGGCCGCGTTTTGCTATGGTTCTGAAATTGTAAAAAGAGAACAGCTGGCGCAGATATTAGTATCCCATCCGGATCTGGAGGCGGAGCTTATAGATCAATTCTATTGCGGAGAGGACAGGGAAAACATCGATTTTTGGAGCAGTACTATTGATGAAAAATACGGATACTCTGTCTGGAATCAGGTTTTTTCAAAAAAGAATCTGCTGCTCTGGGCAGGGGCTTGCTTATGTGTTTCTCTGGGATTGGGCATTATTTTGCTTTTTAATGGGCTAAAATCCAAATCGCAAAGACAGGAGGAAGAGGAAAGACTGTTGTGGATCGAGGAGTTGATTGAAGAACTGAAAAAAGGCAATTTTGACTTGAAGCCCTGCGGAAAAAGTAAGTTTAAAATTGAAGAGCGAACAGAACGCTGGGATGCCGTATGCAGCGTTGTGATGGAATTAGGCGCCCAGATGGAAGTGGTAAAACGCAGGCTGGCGGAGGAGGAAACGATCGTACAGGCGGTAAACCAGGTTTATCAGAAGGCTTATTTGAAAAAAATTGAGATTCAGGTGGAAATGGAGAAGGATTATGAGGTGATACACGATAGAAAATGGACGGTGGAGGTATTGGTCAATGTGCTGGACAATGCAATAAAGTATTCCCCGGAGCATAAAAGCATAGTGCTTCGGGTTGTGCAGCTGCCAATGAATCTGCTGGTTGAGATAGAGGATGAAGGAATCGGAATTCCTTCGGAAGAAGTGCATAGGATCTTTCACAGATTTTACCGCGGAAGAGAAGCGGCAAAGTATGCAAAAGAAGGCGCCGGCGTCGGACTTGCCCTTGCGAGAAATATTATCGAGCAGCAGCATGGAACGATATCCGCAAAAAGAAAACCGGAAAACGGAACGGTCTTTCGCATTACATTGCCTGTGTGATTGAGGAACAGGAACCCTTACAAAATTGTAATCATTTTTGTAAGGGTTTTGTAATGTGCGGAAGTTATCATGCGTTATAGAAACAAATTTGCAAGAGGCAATTCCGGTTGGACTGTAATTGAGGGTCTAACGGGAAAGAAAGGAGAAGATCATGGAGCAAATTTTAGAATTGATCGATCTGGTAAAATATTATGGCAGGGATAACAGTCTTGTAAAAGCGGTGGATCACACCACGCTTCAGATACAGCGGGGGAAGTTTACTGCAATTGTGGGGCGTTCCGGTTCGGGAAAATCGACGCTTCTTCATTTGATCGGAGGACTGGACAGACCCGACTTAGGGCAGATTCTGATCGAAAATCAGGATATCTATTCAATGAAGGAGGATAAGCTGGCGCAGTTTCGCAGGGAGAAGATCGGCTTTATCTTTCAGGATTATAATCTGATTCCTTCCCTGAACGTATGGGAAAACGTTGTTCTTCCCATTGGACTTGCGGGAAAAAGGGTTAATAGTGGGAATGTGGAGGAAATACTAAAAAATGTCGGTCTGCTGGATCGAAAAAACGCTATGCCGAATACCCTTTCCGGGGGACAAAAGCAGCGGGTCGCAATTGCCAGAGCGCTGGCAGCGGAGCCGGCACTGATACTTGCGGACGAGCCGACGGGAAATCTTGATTCGCAGACCGAGCTTGAGGTGATGGCGCTGCTCAAAAGCTGCGTTTCCAAGTACGGTCAGACCCTTGTCATGATCACGCATGATGAAACGATCGCCCAGATGGCGGATGTTGTGATAATGATAGAGGATGGTAAGGCGGTGAGCTGTTCATGAGGATGACGACAAAGGTTGCTTTTGATAATATGAAATATCATCGTAGTAAAAATATTTTGACTGGAATTGCGATTTTTCTTGCAACCGTCTTGCTTCTGGTCATACCGACGGTGGGGTACGACATGGTCTCTGCTCAGTTTGCAACGATCAATGAATGCTATCCCACATGGCATGCGTTATATCGGAACATAGATGAAGATGTGGTAAAACAACTGTCCTTACATCATGATATCAGCAGATATGGTTTGCGCAGCGATGCGGGAATCTGGAACGCTGGCGGAAAAAGTGGGATGCTGCTTTATCTTGACGAGGAAGGGCTTGAAATGTACCGGAAGGAACTTTTGGAGGGGCGCCTCCCCCGGACGCCGGAGGAGATCGTTGTTTCCGAGGGGATCTTGAACCTGCTTGGAGTATCGGAGGCAAAAATCGGAGATGGGATATGTCTGTCCGTTCAGATTGAAAGAGATGGAGGTCTGGATTATGAGCAGGAGCAGGAATTTGTGATATGTGGATTTTTGGAGGAAGTTGAGGAACAGGAATCTTTCAATGCTTTGATTTCCGAGGAATTTCTAAAACAGGAAATTCCCGGGGAGCAGATAGAATATCATTTTTTATTGCAGCTGGGAGAACTTGGGATTAACAATACGGATACTCTTGAGAGCGCTATATATGAAATTGCGGCGCAATTTGGCATTCCGGAAAGCGACGTAAGCGTAAATAAGGAGTATTTATCGGCAAATTACGTTGATCCTACTTATGTTCCCATAATTATAGGGATAATGCTTATTATTGTCTTTGCGGGAATCGTTACGATTTACAGCATTTACTATGTATCGATGGCGCAGCGGTTACAGGAATTTGGGCGGATGAAAGCGATAGGCGCAACTAAAGGGCAGATCCGTCAGATTCTTTTTAAAGAGGGAATGCTGGTGGCACTTATTTCGATTCCGGCCGGGCTGCTCTTAGGCAGCGCAATGGTAAAAATTATTTTGATAAAAATAGTAGCCATGCTGGACGATCAGGGGGAACTGCTGGAAATAACAAAACGCATTATTACGCAGAATGAAATTGCTTTGTATCAATGGTGGATTTATCCGGCGGTGATCCTGATCGTCCTTTTTACGGTGTATCTTTCTCTGGTAAAACCGGTCCGCAGCCTGTCAAGGATTTCCGTAGTTGATGCTATGCGCTATCAGGACAGCGGTGTGAAAAGGAACAATCGAAAAGGCTACAAAAGCCTCAACATTGTCAAATTGGCGTGCAATAGCTTTTTCAGAAACAAAAGACGGAGCGTGGCAACCATTCTTTCTATGAGCATTACGGGTATTTTTATCATGGTTGTGGCTACTGTGCTATCCTGTGCAAATCCGGCGGAAAGCGCCAACAGTTCTCTTGTGGGACAGTATGTGATAACACAGAATGTCGAAGAAGGGAATAAGGAGCATCCGGAGAGGGAATGGGTACAGATCCAGCGGAACAATCCGCTGGACGAAGAACTTGCGCAGCAGCTGGCAGGCCTGCCGGGGGTGGAGAGAGTAGATGCGTTCAGCGAAATCGATATCAGCGGGGGAATCTTTGAAGATGGCGGCTGCGGTGAGGATATTTGCGGAATCCCGGAGGAATACGCAAAGGAGATTGAGGAGGGGATTATTGCAGGAGACGCCTCCTATGAAGATTTGAAGAGCGGTGAATACGTAATAGTTGACCAGTCTTTATTGTATTGGTTCCCGGATATAAAAGCCGGGGATGAATTGAGCGTGGAGGTTCATGACGGGGAAGAGACCTATGGAAAAACCTTTACGGTCCTTGCCATTGGCGACTATCGGTTTGGCCTGACAAATTATAGTTATCTTATTATGGCAAAGATGGCGGCTGACGGCTTATGCAGCAATAATGTAAACCGCTTTTACTCCGTGATTGCGGATCAGAGCTATGATCCGGATCTGGCGCAGAAAATTACGGACATCATTTCTTCATCGGATATTTTGAGCATGGAGACGTGGCAGGGCGAGTATGAAATGTGGAGCACGGCAATTGCAATGACAAGGAGCGGTGCGTATGCGTTCTTAGCAATTTTGAGCGTTATCTGCGTCATGAATCTTATAAATACAATGATGAATAGTATTCATGTAAGAAGGAAGGAGCTGGGGCTGCTCCAGGCGATCGGAATGTCGAACCGGCAGCTTCACATGGTGCTGCAGATGGAGGGGGGCTTTTACATCCTCGGAACCTTGATTTTGTCCATTGGAGTAGGCAGCGCCGCGGGATATCCTGTTTTCCTGTATGCAAAGAGGGGCGGCTGGTTTGAGATCAATAGCTATCATTATCCTATGATGGCTGCTGTGGTCGTAACTATTGCTCTGATCGCAGTACAGGTTATCATGACTTATCTGCTTGGAAAAGCGTTGAAAAGGGAATCGCTGATCGACAGGATTAGATTCAGCGAATGACAGGTAAACGCAAAAAACTATGGAAATGTAAAAATTTCCATAGTTTTTTGCGTTTAAGCCAAAGGTTAATATTTGCATAAAAAAGGACGATATAGTATAATACAGATTAAAGGTCGAAGTGCGCCTATATACAGGCGGGATTCCTGAAAAAAGAGGATGTGGGATGATAGATATACATTGTCATCTGTTGTATCAGGTAGATGATGGAGCCGGATCGTTGGAGGAATCGGCTGCCATGTTAGGGGAGGCGAAGATCCAGGGCATAGAAGCGATCATTCTTACACCGCATTATCGCCACGGGATGTTTTCCTATCCGAAGGATACAATAGAAGCGCATTACATAGAACTGAAAAAATATGCGGACAAGTTGGGTGTGGGGCTGTATCTGGGATCAGAGTACCATGTCAACAGTCATATCGTGGAGGCGTTTGATACCGGAAGATGTCATACGCTTGCTGATACCAGATATGTACTTACGGAGTATGCATATCATAGCGAGTATGCATTTATCCGTCAGATGTCGCAGGAATTGATCTTTCATGGTTACTGCCCGGTCATTGCGCATGTGGAGCGGTATGGCTGTATGGTGGATAATGCAGAGATGGCGCAGATGCTTCAGGAGATGGGAGCGTGGATACAGATCAATGCGGATGCGGTTCTTGGTCTGGAGGGCAGAACGGCAAAGAAATTCTGCAAAACACTTCTGGAGGAAGGCTGGGTGGATATTGTTGCAAGCGACAGCCACGGAATCAAAAAACGCGCCTGCCACATGAAAAAATGTTACGATCATGTACAGAAGAAATATGGGGAGGATTATGCAGAACAGCTTTTCTGTGATAATCCGGCTGAAATATTAAGAGGAAAATAAATGGGAAACCAATATGATACTGATAATGAAATAGAGATTGATATTAAGGACTTGCTCTTTGAGCTTTTGTCCTATTGGAAGCTGATACTGGTGGCGGCGGTGCTGGCAGGGGTGATCGGGTTTGCGGTAAGCGAGTTTTTGATGGTACCGCAATACCAGTCTACATCGGAGATGTACGTGCTGTCAAAAAGTACATCCATTACCAGTCTGGCGGATATTCAGATGGGAACGAGTCTGACAAACGACTACATGGTTGTTGTAAAGGGGCGCCCGGTGCTGGAACAGGTGATCGAGAACCTTGGACTGTCCGAGACGTATGCCTCCCTGTCCCAGAAAGTGTCTCTGGAAAATCCGTCCAATTCCCGTATTTTGCAGATTACAGTCACCCATGAGGATCCGGTGGTCGCTAAAGCAATCGCGGATGAGATCGCGGAAGTAGGATCGGCATATATTTCCGTAACGATGGATCAGGATGCGCCGAACATCATCCAGTATGGATATACGGACGGCTCTCCGGTCAGTCCCAATATCATAAAAAACACATTGATCGGAGTACTGGCGGGAGCTGTTTTTGCGGCGGCCATCATAGTGATCTCTTATCTGTTCAATGATACTATCATGGGGCCGGAGGATATCGAAAAGAAGCTTGGAATGAATGTTCTTGGTTCGCTTCCGATGGAGGAGTCTGAGGATGACGGAGAGAAGAAACGGGGCAAAGGAAGACAGCGCAAAAAATCCCGTGGACAGGGATCAGGTGCTAAAGAGTAGATTGTTAAAGGAGAACAGGTAAGTTATGGAGACCGTTCAGTTTGGAAAAATGAAGACGCAGAGTTACACCATGAAGGAATCTCTGCGGGCTTTGAAGACAAATATACAGTTCTGCGGCGATGATGTAAAGACGATTCTCATTACCAGCGCGGTTCCGAATGAGGGAAAAAGCACGGTGGCGCTGGATCTTGCCAGATCGCTGACAGAATCCGGCAAGCGAGTTCTTTTGATCGATACGGATATGAGAAAGTCCGTGTTTGTCGGACGTCTGCGCGCGCAATCCTCTTCCGGCGGTGAAATCTGCGGTCTGTCCCACTATCTTTCCGGACAGAAAAAATTGGAGGATGTGCTGTACGGAACAGAGATTCCGAGACTGTTTATGATCTTTGCCGGGCCCTCCGTGCCCAATCCGACGGAGATCCTTGAAAAGAAATATTTTGAGGAACTTCTGAAATTCGGCAAGGAGCATTTTAATTATATCATTTTGGATTGTGCGCCGATCGGAGCGGCGATCGATGCGGCGGTCGTTGCCAAGCATTGCGATGGAGCGATCATGGTGATCGCTCAGGGGATGGCCAGCGGCAGATTGATCCTGAGCGTCAAGAAACAGCTGGAGGCGTCGGGCGTTAAGATACTTGGCGCGGTTTTGAATAAAGTAAAGATGAAGAAGAGCAGCTATGAGGGCGGCTATTACGGCGGCTATTATGGAAGCTATTACGGCGGTTATTATGGCAGAGGGGAAGAGAGTGAACCGTGAGAAGAGCAAAATCAAATATTTCCCAGAAACTGAATAACATTCTGTTTTTTCTTGCAGGGATTCTTGTTGTGGTCATTATCGGGATCCTTGTGATCGCGGTGCAGACGAAGGCGCAGAACAATGCCCATCAGAGCAGCAACCTGTCCTTAAACGCAGAAACGGATGCAGTAGAGGAGGATGTGGAAAAATGGCAGGAAGGAGCTATTCTTTACAACGGAGATTATTATAAGTACAACACCAAGATCAAATCATACCTGCTCATGGGAATCGACAGCGACGATCCGGTGCAGACGGCGGCGGATGGTGTAAGCGGGGGTCAATCGGATGCGCTATTCCTTTTGGTGGTGGATTCGGAGAATGAGACGCTGTCCATTGTCTCTATCAACCGCAATACAATGACCGACATTGCGGTGTATGACGAGGAAGGAAAATCATTGGGCACTACTGTGGCGCAGATCTGTACCCAGCACGGTTTTGGGGACGGGAAGAAGCTAAGCTGCTCCAGAACGGTAAACGCGGTAGAAAGTCTGTTTTATAATATTCCAGTCAGCGGATATGTTTCCATTAATATGGGGGCGATTCCGGCATTGAACGATGCAGTAGGAGGCGTCAGGGTTAAGGTTTTGCAGGATCTGTATTACCCGGATCTGGACGTAGATCTAAAAGAAGGGGAGGTTGTCACCCTAAGCGGAAATGAGGCATATGCGTACCTTCGCGGGCGGGATATCAATGATTATGACAGCGCCACCGACCGGCTGCGCAGAGAGGAACAGTACATCATCAACTATATGAATCAACTGAAGGCCTATGCGGCGGGAGACCCGGACGTGGTCGTGGATATTTATGATTCCGCTCAGGATTACATTGTAAGCAGCGTGGATTTCGCGGCGCTTGTGGAACAGATGATGAACTATAATCTTAGCGAGGATATCATGTACACGGTTCCAGGAGAGACACAGATGGGCGAGAAGTTTGAGGAATATTATGTGGACGAGGAAGCCTTTTATGATCTTGTCATCCAGATTTTCTACACAAAGATAGAAGAATAGCTGTTTTGATATTAAGCGCAGTAATGCGTTTGATATAGACCACATGAAAATGAAGGAAAGGAGGAGATGCCAATGAAAAAGAAACTTGCGGGCTTGCTAGCAGCCCTGTTAGTTTTGTCCATGGGAACAACGGTATTTGCTGCAACTTCGCCGACGGCAGAGGATATTGCGGCGGCGGCGCAGGCCGCATCTGTATCAAGTGCAAAAGACAGCACGGGAACGGATATTACGGTCAGCAAATCAGATCTGAGCAGTTCGGATTTTTCTGCAACAATCGGACAGCTTTCAAGTGACGATAAATTGCTTGCAGCGTTGGAATTGTCTACAACGAGTGATAAATTTCCTATTACGGTGATCCTGCATGTCGACGAGATTACTTCAAGTGATTCGACAAGCAACATCAGAGTTTTACACTATACCGGCAGCAAATGGGAAACCCTGACTCCAAGCGCAGTCAGCGAGAAATCCGTAACGGTAACGCTTACGACGCTTTCCCCGATTGCTGTTGTCAGGGTCGAGTCTTCCGGAAGCAATAATCAGGATGATGGGAATGATAATGCAAATGATAATGCAAATGATAATGCAAATAACAACGACAATGACAATTCAAATGCCTTATCCCAGAACGGAAGCAGTAATTCCAGTACCGGCAGTTCGTCAAGCGGTGGAAACACCCAGACAAACAATAATTATCAGACCGTGAATGTGTACACTACCGGGACGGGTGCTTCTACAAGTACAGGTGCTTCTACCAGCACAACATCTCCAAAGACCGGAGCTTCAGTTCCAGCATTGCCGATTATTGCAATTTTCGCTGTAATGGGAATTGCAGTATGCGGAAAAAAAGCGCGCAGCCTTTAATGGACTAAGGGCAGATTCGAATCAAAAGTAATAACATGTGGTTTGCATATTTGCTTCCGCCTTCGGGCGGAGGCAGATGTGCATTTTTGAAGAATGGCTCTGGCCGGGAGAGAAGAACATGCCGTTAGCGGCATGAATGAAATTCATGAAAAAGGAAAAAAGGACTAAGACAAAAATATCCGATCAGGAAAGGAAATTAAATATATATCGTTTGATCTGTATTGTGCTGATACTTGTTCTTATTACGGTACTGGTTTTGTGGGCGAAGGATTGTTTTATAATCAATCAGGCACAGAACCGGTATAGTGAGCTTCAGGAACAGGTAAACAATGTGAGTGCAGCGGATCAAGGGACGGAAATAGGAAAGCCTAAGGAGCAGGAGATCCTTGAGGAGCTTGGAATTACCGTACCGGATAAGAATTTAGACTGGGAGCTGCTTTGGGAGACAAATGCGGATATCTATGCATGGATTTATGTTCCGGGCACGAATGTCGATTATCCGATTCTGCAGCATCCGTACAATGACAGTTATTATTTGAATTATAATATGGATGGAAGTAAAGGCAGACCGGGCTGTATCTATACGGAACTTCAGAACAGCAGGGATTTTACCGACTATAATACGGTGATCTACGGACACAATATGAGCTCCGGAACCATGTTTAAGACCCTGCACTATTTTGAAGACGCCGAATTTTTTGCAGAACATCCGTATATCTATATATACACCGAGAACGGGGTGTTGGTTTATGAGATATTTGCAGCGTATGATACGGATAATTCCCATATTTTAAATACCAACGATTTTTCTACGGAATCCGGGTATGCAGCATATCTTGAAGGGGTTTTTGCGAATCCGGATGAGGAGGCGAATTTCCGGGAAGGCGTAACGGTTACAACGGATGATTATATCGTTACATTATCCACATGCGGCAGCGGAGGTTCCTCCCGCAGATATCTTGTTCAGGCGGTTCTGGTCAACGAAGCTGCGCTGCCGGAAGCAGATGAGGATACGGCAGGGGACGGGAAAAGCGATTACATTGACGTAGAGGTGGAAATAAAGTAGCCGTAAAGGAGAGGAAAACAGGAGAGCCGGAAGATCATGGAGAGGAAGAGCATTACCAATACTGCCAAGTTCATAATCAGCGTATGGAATATTGGGCTGTTCGTCGCTGTGTGGGCTGGCTTTTACAACAAATACACATTTGACAAATATTGGCTTGCGGGGGGAATCGTGTCCTGTATTATATATGCGATCATTTATCTGGCGATGTGCAATGTATATAAAGCCTTTCGTATTGCCTCCACAAATGTGGGAGAGATCGTATTTGCGCAGGTGATTTCCTATGGGATCGCAGATTTGATCCTTTACGTTGAGTGCTGCCTCATCAATAACCATGCGGTAAAGATTCTTCCGGGGCTTGGGACGGTGCTTTGCCAGGGAATCGGAACTGCTGCGATCGTTTTATACACAAAAAGATATTTTATGAACCATGTACAGCCGAAGGATACGCTGATCATATACGGAGAGCAGATAACAAAGGAAGAGACCCTGCAATTTGCTAACCGCTTATTGGATAAGTATAAGCACCTGTTTACGATCAAGTGCCGGCTGAAGGAAAACGAGGACCTAGAGGAGATTGGCCAAAGGATGGATGACTGCCATACGGTGATCTTATATGAAGTGTCGAATATCCGCCGCGGGGATTTTTTAAAGCTTTGCAGCGAAAAACATAAAAGCTTTTATTTTACGCCCACAATTGAAGATCTTATTTGTCAGGGGTCAGCATATAAGCATCTGCTGGATACGCCTTTGATGAAATATGATTACAGCTATGAAGGGATTCGGGAATATGGACTGAAGAGATGCTTTGATATTATTTTGGCTGTGTTTATGCTGATTTTGTTTTCGCCGCTTTTTTTGATAACATCTATCTGTATTAAAATGGAAGATCACGGACCGGTTTTTTACAGGCAGGAGCGCTGTACGAAGGGCGGAGAAATATTCCGTATCCTGAAATTCCGGAGCATGGTCGTGGATGCAGAAAAGGATGGTGCAATCCCGTGCGTCGGGGAGGATGACCGGGTGACAAGGGTTGGACGGGTCATCCGCAAGTACCGGATCGATGAACTGCCACAGATGATAAATATTCTAAAGGGAGAGATGAGTATCGTCGGTCCCCGGCCGGAAAGGGTCGAGCATGTAGAACAATACACGAGGGAAATGCCGGAATTTTCTTACCGCCTTCGGGTAAAGGGCGGACTGACCGGATATGCGCAGATTTTTGGCAAATATAATACTTCGGCATATGACAAACTGCGTTTGGATCTGATGTATATAGAGAATCAGTCCCTGATCGTGGATCTGAAAATCGTTATGCTGACATTCCGCACCATGTTCCAAAGGGAAAGCACAGAAGGATTTGAAAAGGAAGTAAGCAGGAAAATGAACAGGCAGTCAATACAAACGAAAAGTCCGTGAATGCGCAGACGAGGAGAGACAGAGAAGTGAAAAGAATATTAATTCTTGTCAACCGTGATTTTGTGCTGTACAACTTTCGCATGGAATTAGTGGAGCGGTTACTGAGGGAAGGAAATGAAGTGTCAATTGCCCTTCCCTATGGGGAAAAGGTGGATGAGATGGTGGAGATGGGCTGCACATTTTATCCGGTTAAAATTGACAAAAGAGGAACAAACCCGCTGCGGGATCTATCTTTGATCAAGGAGTACAAAAGTTTGTTTTCCCGGATCAAGCCTGATATCGTACTGATGTATACAACGAAAGTCAATATATATGCGGGAATTCTCGCAGGTAGTATGAAAATACCGTATCTGATGAATATATCGGGTCTTGGAACGGCGGTAGAGTATAAAAGTCCATTGCAGAAATTAGTAATTATGCTTTATAAGCAGGCAGCGAAAGAAGCACGTTGCCTGTTTTTTCAAAATCAGGAGAATGTGGATTTTTTCAAAAATCATAAAATGTATGAGGGGAGACAGCGGCTGATCCCCGGTTCCGGGGTAAATTTGAAGCGCTGGCAGTTGATGGAATATCCAAAGGACAAAGAGAAGGTTGAGTTCCTTTTCATTGCCCGGGTCATAAAGGAAAAAGGAATTGAGGAATATCTGGCGGCGGCAGAACGGATACACAGCGAATATCCCGAAACGGTATTTCATGTGCTGGGCCCCTGTGATGGGGACTATCAGGGGCTTCTTGACGATTATGAGAAAAGGGGAATTATTCGGTATCATGGAATGGTTGCAGATACAAGGGAGTATCTTGCGCACGCCCATTGTACGATCCATCCCTCCTATTATCCGGAAGGAATTTCCAATGTACTTCTGGAAAGCGCGGCCTGCGGGCGCCCTGTGATCACCACGGACAGGAGCGGGTGCCGCGAAACCGTTGAGGATGGGGTAACCGGCTTTATTTTTGAACAAAAAAACTGCGAGCAGTTGTATGAGTGCGTGCGGAGGTTTATGAAAATGGATCATGGGGACCGCAGGAAAATGGGGCTGGCGGGACGCAGAAAAATGGAGCAGGAATTTAGCCGTGATATTGTGGTCGAGGCTTATATGGAAGAGATTGCGAAGGTTGAGAATGAACTATAAAAAAATAATCAGGAGCCGGAAGGTTCGCTTATGGATTCTGCAAATGCTCGGTTTTGTTCCGGATAAAATGATGGTAAAGATACAGTACCGGATGAAAACCGGGCGTAAGCTGAATTTAAAGGAGCCGCAGCGTTTTACGGAAAAACTTCAATGCTATAAGCTTTATTACAGAGACCAGATCATGAAGCAATGTGCAGATAAGTATGAGGTTCGCAGATATGTGGAAGCGTGCGGGCTGGGAGAGATTCTCAATGAACTTTACGGTGTATATAATACACCGGAGGAGATAGATTTCGACAAGCTGCCTGAGGCTTTTGTGTTAAAGGATACCCTTGGAGGCGGGGGGAATTCCGTCATATTAGTCGGAGACAAGAACCGTATGGATACAGCACTGGTGCGGCAGAAAATGGACGAATGGGTTAGCCAGCCTGTAAAAAAGAAGCATTTTAGCAGAGAATGGGTTTATGATGGGAGAAAGCACAGGATTATCGCGGAGAAATATATAGAATCCGATAAAGAGCAAGGAGGATTGATCGATTATAAGTTTTTCTGTTTTTATGGGAAAGCGGAATATTTGTATGTGATTGCAGACAGGGAGCTGGGGAAAAAGGCAGGACTTGCAATATATGATATAGATTTTAACCGGATAGATGCAATGCGGTCGGATGAGGAGCGCTTGCACAGAATAGTAAAAAGACCGGATAATTATAGTGAATTGGTTCATACGGCAGAGAAATTGGCGGGAGATTTTCCGGAGGCGAGAATCGATCTTTATGATATACAGGGGAAAATCATTTTTGGAGAGATAACATTTTTTGATGGCAGCGGATATATGTGCTTTGAACCGGATGAGTTTGATTTTGAGATGGGAAGGAAATTTGTAATTAAGAAAGATAACTATGGATCAAGATAAAATTTCAGTCATTATGGGGGTATATAATTGCGGGAATGCAGATATGCTGAACCGGTGTATACAATCTGTCATTGACCAGACATATACAAATTGGGAGTTTATTATATGTGATGACGGATCAACGGATGATACTTTTGAGGCATTAAGAAAATGGGCGAAAAGGGATAGCAGGATAAGGGTTTTCAGAAATAATTCGAATGAATCCCTTGCGCCGGCCCTGAATCATTGTCTGGAAAAGGCGACCGGCGGATTTATAGCGAGAATGGATGCGGATGACTGGGCGGATGAAAAACGTTTTGCGGAACAGATAAGGTTTTTAGAGGAACATCAGGAGGTTGACTTCTGCGGAACCGAGGCGCTTCTCTATGACGGGCAGGGCGAGTGGGGATATAGAAAAGAAAAACCCTTTCCCCAGAAAAAAGATTTTTTGATGACGCTTCCCTTTATCCATCCCTCCATCATGGCAAGGAAAGCCTTTTATGACAGGTATCCGTATAGTGAAAAGAAGATATTCCTAAGATGTGAAGACTATGAATTGTTTATGAGGGCGTATAGCGAGGGGAAAGCCGGAGCCAATATAAAAAAGCCGTTATTGCATTATTATTCAGAGAGAAATGACGGAAAGAAAATGCCTCTGAAGCATAGGATCAAGGGTTTTTGGGTGAGAACCCGCGGGTTTGCAAAACTGGGGTTATTTCCCGGAGCATTTATATATATTTGGAAGCCTGTTGTTGCCGGATTGATTCCCCAAAGGGTCATCCGGAGGCTAAAAAAAGAGGACTTATAGATTATGAACCGTATTTTTTTTGTGATACGCTGCCTGCAATATGGCGGGGCAGAGAGAGTGATGTGCGAAATAGCCCGATTTCTGGAAGAAAAAGGGTATGAGGTAACGATAATTACATTCATAAAAGCGAAAAAGGAATATATCCTGAACGATAAGATAGAGCGGGTCAACCTCAATGTACCGGAAAAGGGGATCAAGAAGCTTATGGTTGGGAGGAGGGCGCTGAAAAGATATCTTTTGAAGGAAAACGCAAAAATATGTATTTCATTTGATATATTAGCCAACATCCTGTTGATCCTGTCGGCACCCAAAAAGTGTATTAAAATCATATCCGAGCGTAATGCTCCAAAACAGACGGAACTGAGCGCGGTATCAAAAGTATTGCGGTTTTTGACGTACGGAAGGTGTGACTATTGTGTTTTCCAAACGGACGGTGCAAGAAAATGCTACTCAAAGAAAATACAAAAAAAGGGACTTGTCATTCCTAATCCTGTAAAGGAAAATCTTCCATTTAAAAAAAGCATAGATACGAAAAAAGAGATTGTGGCAATCGGGAGACTGGAGAATCAGAAGAATTATCCGGCGATGATAAGGGGATTTGAAGAGTTTGTAAACTCCTTCCCGGAATACACTTTAAAAATATACGGCGACGGGTCGAAGGAAAAGGAACTGATTGACTATATTTGCGAAAAAAATCTGCGCAGCAGGGTGAATATTGAACACTCATGTCCTGATATTCATAGCAGAATCTCCGATTCGGAAATGTTTATCATGACATCCAACTACGAGGGGATTCCCAATGCACTTTTGGAGGCAATGGCGATGGGCTTTCCGGTCGTAGCATATGACTGTCCGCCCGGTGGGTGCGCTGTTTTGGTGGAGCATGAAGTCAACGGTATTTTATTGAAGAGTCAGGAGGCCGGCGTTATAGCAGGAGCGTTAAAAATGCTGGCAGAAGACCGTGGACTTAGGGAACGGCTGGGCAATAACGCCAGACAGGTCCGGTCGGATTTTTCGCTGGACAAAATCGGAGGCAAGTGGTTGGATTTAATAGATGGACTCAAGGAGGAAAGCGCGTGAGCATATTATTCTGGATAGCAGTAATTTATGCTGTTTTTTATGCTATGCAGACAATATTATACTGTTTTTCGTCCCATATTTGGAGCGTAAACGATCAGCGAAAGCTGATATGCTTTGTTGTGTGCCTGATATTTATTTCGTATTTTGTGGTTCCTGACGATACTACGGATCTGTACAGGTATCATGCTGTCGTAAACTGGTATAAGTACGGGACAACCAGTATAACCAATATCGCAATAAAGAGTATCAGCGACAGTTCAAGCACCCTGTACATCCATGTCCTTCTTCTTTATATTGTCAGCAAACTTAATAATAACAGCATATTGCAGGTAATCTGGGAATGTATTACATATGGCTGTTTTGCGGCGGTTATACAAAAATACACAAAGAGATACAGCATTCCGGCGAACAGGATATATACATCGATTATATTGTTTTTCGGGCTGACGAGCTATTTTACCTGCGTTTCAAATTTGAGATATCCGTGTCTATGCGTATTGTTTTTTTATGCGGTTTATCTGACCATATTCGAAGGGAAGAGGTATCCGATCGTAATTATCACAATCATCGGGCTGGGAATCCATTTATCTGTATTTATGCTTCTGCTGATATGGATTGTGTATTTGCTCAGCAGGAAGACAAATGCATACAGGCTTATAGTATTCTGGGCGGCATTGGTCAATCTATTCATTTTCATTCTGGAAAAAATACCGATCGCCCGCCTTCAATATGTGGGGGAGAAGCTATACTATTATTTTAATGTGTATCAGGAAGATTTAAGTTTCCGATTGAGGTTGATTTTTGTAACTCTTCAGATATTATTGCTTGTGGGTCTGTATCTTATAAAAAAGAGAAACTGGAATTATCTGGATGAGAATTACAAGAAATATTTTTACTTTTTGGAAGTGTTATTGCTATTTTCGCTTGGTTCCGTGCTAAATGACACCATGTTAAAAAGAACGATGATATTGTTGGGTCCCTGTCTTTTGCCATATAACGCGATGGTCATGCCTATGTTTAAAAATAAAAATCAAATAGCAGGCGTATCATTGGTGTATGGACTTGGATTGAATGCACTCTATCTGGTATCATTGTTTACTTTTTTCTCATTTGCAGTTTAGCGGAAGGGTATGATTTTGTATGATTGAGTTGAGCGTCATCATTCCGTTTTATAATGGAATGGAATATATCAGGGAAACGTTAGAATCTGTTCAAAAAATCACTCACACAAAAGAAATCATAATCGTGGATGACGGTTCCTGCCGGGAGGAAACCTTAGAATGCGGCCTTTTAACGGAAGAATATAAAGATTTGAGAATCGTCTGCAAAAGGAATGGCGGAATTGCAAGCGCCAGAAATGAAGGGATGGAACAGGCAGAGGGAGAATACCTTTTGTTTGTGGATCAGGACGATAAGGTTGTCGCGGAAACCATTGACGCCGCAATCGATCTGTTAAGGCTAAGAGGAAGTAAAATCGCGGTCTGGTCTACAAAGTATTTGGTTGGGGGAGCACCGGAGAAAGATTGCGATATCGTTAGGAAAGCTGCTGATCTAAAGGAAGATCAGATTGGGGAGCTGGTGATCTCCATGCTGCTCCATAGAAAAAATGAGTGGTGTTCCGAACTTGGACATATATGGTCATGCTTGTTTCAAAGAGATTTTTTGGAGAAGAACTGTATAAGGTGCAGAAAATTTGTTGATATAGAGGATGATTACCTTTTTGTACTTGACAGCATTGCGGCAGCAGATAGAATTGCAATGATGGATCAGGTGGGGTATTATTGGAGAAAGAATCTCCGGTCAGAGAGCCATCGGATCAGATATATAAGCAATATTATGGAAAAACAGGAAATGTTGAGGGATTATCTGCTGAATATTTTAAGAAAACAAAATGTTGATGAGGAGACATTTTTGGAGTTTGAGTCAACACAACAAATTATGATGTACTTAAAAGCGATCGTCAATTGTTGTAGCGTGCAGAATCGTTCTCTAAGGGAAAGAAAATTGGTTTATAGGAGGATTCAAACATTAGATGAAAATAAATTTCTGCATAAACATAATCCCGAAAAGTATCAAAATGGGTTTCGAAACAACGTATGGAAGATGTTACGGGAAGGAAAATATCTTAGGGTAATGTTATATGCCGACATTCACTCAATTGCAGCATGTGTCAAAAGGCATGTAATGAAAGAAACCTATGGGAGTTAATGATGGATAAGCCAAAGAGCATTGGGATAAATGCAGTATTAAATGTAATTAAATCCTGTTTATCGGTATTGTTTCCACTCGTTACCTATCCGTATGTACTTAGGATTATCGGAACACTTGGCATTGGAAAGGTCGCGTATGTTACTTCGGTTACAAACTATTTTTCGTTGCTGGCGATGCTGGGGGTGGCTACCTATGCGGTAAGGGAGGGCGCCCAATACCGGGAGGACAAGACCGCGTTAAAGAAATTCGCAGATGAAATTTTTACGGTAAATACTGTTTTCACGGCGATTTCCTGTATTTCCTTTCTTGTGACGGTATTATCTGTGCGGCATTTTCAGGAATACAAAATTTTGTTTTTTATCCAAGGTTTATCGATCCTGTTCCAGACATTTTCCGTAGATTGGGTCAATCGGCTTTTTGAAGATTATCTGTTTATTACGATAAGAACCATATTGACATATCTTATCACATTGGTTCTTTTATTTGTATTTGTAAATTCGGAAAATGATTATTATGTATATGCAGTAATTCAGGTTTTGCCGTCGGGAGTGATCTGTATTTCCAATTGGATGTATTGTCGGAGATATATAAAGGTAAGGATTACGACGCACCCAAACTTTAAAAAGCACATCATTCCGCTAGTGGTTCTTTTTGCCAATTCCCTTATGGTATCAATTTATGTTAATTTTGATATGACAATGCTTGGGTGGTTAAAGGGCGATTACTATGTAGGATTATATGCATTGGCGGCAAAAATATATAATGTTGTGAAGGGGATCATGATCGCCGTGTACACAGTAACGATTCCGAGACTGGCGGGCTATGTGGGGAAGCAGGACGATCAGTCATATAAACGGCTTTACACAAATTTATGGAGTTATCTGTCCCTGTTGCTGGTTCCCATGGCAGTTGGGATTATCTGCCTGGCGGAGGAAGCTGTTTATCTTATGGGAGGAAGTAAATTTTATGAGTCGGCGCCGGCCTTGATCATTCTTGCATTTGCATTGATTTTTGCAATATATGGCGGACTGTTGACCTCCTGTCTGAATATTACTCTCGGAAGAGAAAAAACAAATTTAAAGATAACGATTATTAGCGCCGGAATCAATATAATCTTGAATTTCTATTTTATTCCGCATTATAGTCATGTCGGAGCCGCAATAACGACATTGATCTCCGAGATGGTCGTTGTGGGTTATTGTTTTATCACTACTCCGGATAAAAATAAGTATCTGGACATGCGCGAAGTCTCAAAAAATATCTGCCACGCAGTATGCGGCTCAGCTCTTATCTGGATATATGCATGGCTCATAAAACAAGTGGTATCAAATTATATCCAGCGTATTTTTGTGGTGATGGCGGGGGCGGTTTTTATATATGGGGGAATATTGTTGATCTTTAGAAATAGTATATTTAAGAATTTTATAGTAAGTATAAAATCAAAATTCGGTAGGACTCATAGGGGATAAATCATGCAGACGATTCTAATTACCGGTGCGGCCGGCTTTATCGGTTCGCACTTATCAAAGTCAATTTTAAAGGAGAAAACGGACGGCGGGATTTTAGTGGTCGGCGTGGACAGTATGACCGACTACTATGATGTAAGGTTGAAGGAGTCCCGGCTGGGAGAATTACTGCAATTTCCGGAGTTTGTTTTCGAAAAGGGAAACATTGCCGACAAGGAGTTTGTGATGGAGCTTTTTCGGAAATATCAGCCCGATATCGTGGTGAATCTTGCGGCGCAGGGCGGGGTGCGTTATTCTATCGATCATCCGGATGTATATATAGAATCCAATATAATCGGCTTTTACAATATCCTGGAGGCGTGTCGGCATAGCTATGATTTAAAACATCTTATCTATGCTTCGTCTTCCTCGGTGTATGGTTCAAATAAGAAGATTCCGTATTCTACGGAGGATAAAGTGGATAATCCGGTTTCCCTGTATGCGGCGACCAAAAAGTCCGATGAGCTTTTGGCCCATGCGTACAGTAAGCTTTATGGGATTCCGAGTACGGGGCTTCGGTTTTTTACGGTATATGGTCCGGCGGGAAGACCGGATATGGCTTATTTCAAATTTACCGACAAGCTGGTCCGGGGGAAAAAGATCCAAATCTATAATTATGGCGATATGTACCGGGATTTTACATATATTGACGATATTGTAGCGGGCATCCGCAGCGTGATGAAAAAGGCGCCGCTGCAAAACGAGGATGGGGTGCCGTATAAGGTATATAATATCGGAAACAATAAGCCGGAAAGTCTGTCGTATTTTGTGGATACGCTTGAGGAATGCTTATTGGCAGAGGGATTAATAACACAAAAGGGAGAGAGGGAGCTGCTACCGATGCAGCCGGGAGACGTATATCAGACGTATGCGGATGTGGATGATCTGGTGAGGGATTTTGGTTTTTGCCCGGATACGCCGCTGGAGGAAGGGCTGCTAAAGTTTGTGAAATGGTACAAAGCATTTTACAGATAAGAGTATGAATATTTCTGAACATGAAAAGTAAAAGTGCAAATGAAACCAAAGCAAATTCTTTAAAATTTTATATATTTTTGGCGCTGACCATCGCGATCATGGTAATCATTTTTTTCTTTTCGAGCCAGAATGCGGAAGAATCCAATGAAGTGAGCAATTCGGCGCTGGATTGGATTGCTGAGAATATCATCCGAAAGCCGCAGACGTCCGGTTCGCTGTCCGCCAGAAAAATGATCCGGAAGATAGCGCATTTTTCCATTTATATGTGTCTTGGAATAAGCACGTCCCTTACCGTAGGAGCGTGGAAAGGGACGGTTCAGGGCGGATATATCTCAGGGCGGAGGTTGTTAAGCGCGTGGCTGATCCCTGTTATATATGCGTGTTCGGATGAGCTTCATCAATATTTTGTGCCGGGGAGATTCAGCGAACTGCGGGACGTCTGTATTGACGGTATCGGCGCTCTGGCGGGAGCTGCCGTAGTGTGGCTTGCCGGGGTATGGAAGAGCCGGATATGCGGGCATGATAAAAAGAAAGACACTCCGTAGAAAATATGGTATATTAATAGATAAGTATGAAAAGCATAAATGTAGATTTTAACAATTCGAATATGATTGCGGTCTTCACAAGCGGGAATTTTTATGATTCCTGGGATGCATTTCTGCGTGAACTTTTACAGAACGCTTATGATGCATGTTATACCAGACAGGCGCTTGAGTGGAGCTGGGGAACGGAATTTCTGGAGATTGAGGAAGCGGAAAAGGTGAAGTCTGTCCGACGCAGCTTTGAGCCCCGGATCGTGGTTTCTTATAATTCCGAAACGGGAATGCTTTTCGTTGAGGACAACGGAGTCGGAATCAATGAAAGCGATCTGGAAAAATATATTGCGCGTGTCGGCAGCAGTTTCTATACGAGCGAGGGGTTTTTTGAGCAGAGGCTGAAATATGAGCCTATTTCCCAGTTCGGAATAGGACTGTTTTCATGTTTTAAGGTATCCCGCGCCATATTGATCGAGTCGAAGAAAGATAAATCCATCAACACGGCCTGGAATGTGATGAACAGGCAGGAGCTTGAGCCGATTGCGGCGAAATGGTTTAACGGTGCAAAAAGCATTGAATATATCAATTCAAACCGGAAGCTGGTGGGAACAAGGGTGACTCTGGCGCTTCTGCCCCAATATACCGAGGGCTTGACGCTGAGAAAGCTGGTGCTGTCTATTCAGGGATATATGGGATATCAGCCGATTCCGATCGATATCTATTTTGATAAAAAGAAGATATCTCTGTACCGTCCGACTATCGAGATGAGTCCTTCCGCATATATTGTGGGAATTACGACCCTCAAGGTGGATACGGAACTTCTGGAGGGATATCTTGTGCTTTACAATCCAAAGCATAAAGAGATGATCGGGGAATCCGAACTTTTTCAGCAGGGGTTTAAGGTGGCGGAACATGCGGATGAGCTTGGTCTGAAGCCGGAATGGATTCGCCACATGGCATTTCGGCTGAATATTAAAAGGCGGTTCTTAAATTTAAAGATCAACCGCAATGGAGTTGTTGCGGATGATAATTTAAAACAGCTTCGCGAAACGATCGGACAGCTCATCGTAAGCTTTTACCAGAAGAACCCGATCGGATTGTCCCAATATCTGAATGACGGCAGGAAAAATGTGCTTTCCGAGTATGAGAATGAGATGCAGCTGGTGCAGCAGGCGCTGTTTGTCTCTGTCTATTTGAAGGGTCAGGAAGTGGAACTGACGATGGAGACGATATTTAAAGGCTTCTTAGGGCGGAATATCCGTATAGCTTTTATTTCCCATGAGCTGTTTGATTATTTCAGAAAACAGTATCCTTCAGAATATAAAAATTTTGTGGAGGAGCATCATTTGATCGTTTTCGAAAAGAACCGGGAGTTTTTTACACAGTTTCTTGCGCCGTACAATAGGGGGCAGCATTATGTGATCAGCAAGCTTCCGGGAATTGTGTATATTGAGATGAGTGCAGACCTTCAAGTGAGAAAAAATATCTCACCGTATCGCAGGAATTATCAGGCATATCCGGTGGGGGCGGTATCGGAGGGGATATTCTGTTTTGTTGCAAACGAGCAGTCGGGGCCATTCCGTATCATACTGAACGAAAACCATCGCAATGTGAAGCTGTTTGTGCAATGTCAGGATAACCCAAAGGTCAGCAATCTGCGGGAGGTTATCATTGAAAACATTAAGCAGCGGATCATTAATTCACAGAATCATTGGAACAAGATTATTGACTTTGGAGGCTCTTTTGTAGATGAGTGGGCCTCGGAGACGCCGATGACGGTTCAGGCGGTGTGGTGTCTGGAAAACGATTTTGCGGATTCCATCAATCGGTTTATCGATTTGAAGCTGAGCAGGGAAGAGCGGGTTAAGCTTGGACTTGGAGGGCTTGTATTTGAGCGTGACGATTTTATCAGCTGGTGGTATATGCCGCGGGGAAAATAAGGAAACAGGGGAAGAGATTATGAAGGATGAAAAATTTGAGGTAGAAGATCTGAATTCTTCCGAGGAGTATGTCGCGGAAGAATTGAAGAAGGATCTGAATCGCGATGGAGAGAGAAAATCCGGGGACGCAGAAAAAGAGGTTCCGTTGTGGCGGGAAATTTTAAGCTGGATACTGTATTTCGCCGTAGCAATCCTTGTAGCGCTGTTCCTGAAACGTTTTGTTATTATAAATGCAACGGTTCCGACCGGCTCAATGGAGAATACAATCATGCCGGGAGATGATTTGTTTGGACTTCGTATTGTATACTTGTTTTCCGAGCCGGAACGGGGCGATATCATTATCTTTAAATATCCCGACGATGAGACCCAGACATTTATTAAGCGCATTGTGGGCGTTCCGGGGGATCTGATAGTGATCGAAGACGGAAAGATATACATTAACGGTTCGGAAGAACCCCTTGAGGAGCCTTATCTTAAGGAGGAATGGACGAGAAATACGGGACCATACGAATTTGCGGTACCCTCCGGATGTTATTTTGTTATGGGGGATAACCGGAATGATTCATTGGATGGCAGGTATTGGAGCAATCCATTTGTCACGGAGGATGAGATTATAGGGAAGGCTGAATTTATCTACTTTCCGTTCAGCAGGATCCAATGGTTAAATTAACAGCAGGAGAATTACGATGATTACAATTCTTTCCCGAATTTTTTTTCCGAAAGATCTGCCGGAGGATAAAAAGCGCAGCGCCTATGGAATGCTGTGCGGAACAGTAGGCGTATTTTTAAACCTGCTGCTGTTTGCCGGAAAATTTATGGTCGGCATGATCTGTCATTCCATTGCAATCACGGCAGATGCATTTAATAATCTTTCCGATGCCGGCTCCTCCATTGTAACGATGGTGGGATTTAAGCTTGCGGGGAATAAGCCGGATAAGGAACATCCCTTCGGACATGGAAGGGTGGAGTATATTGCGGGCTTTATTGTATCCGTAGTTATTTTGATCATGTCGGTGGAGCTGATACGGGATTCCGTGGTAAAGATCCTTCATCCCTCTGATACCGAATTTTCAAAGCTGGCGCTTTTGATTCTTGTTATTTCCATTTTCGTAAAGTGCTATATGGCATATTACTATGGAAATATCGGGAAAAAATTTGATTCTGCGGCGCTTTTGGCGGTAAGGACCGACAGTTTGAGCGACTGTGTAACCACGGGGGTGGTCATTGCAGCGGCGGCAGCGGAATACTTGTGGGGATTACATGCGGACGGATATTGCGGCGTTGTAGTAGGCGTGATTATTTTCTGCGCAGGTCTTTCGACAGCCCGCGATACCCTGAATCCGATCATCGGACAGCCTCCGGAAAAGGAGTTTGTAGAGGAGATCGGGAATATTATCCTTGGATTTGATGATAATATACGTGGATTCCATGATTTGATCGTTCACGATTACGGCCCGGGGCAAAGATTTATTTCCATTCACGCGGAGGTGCCGGAGGATGGAAGTCTGCTGGAACTTCACGACATTGCCGACCGTCTGGAAAAAAAGCTTTCAAGTGAGCTGGGATGTATGGCGGTCATTCATCTTGATCCGGTGGTGACAAATGATGACAGAGTGGGAGAACTCAAGAAATATATCGATCATATAACAAGGCATATCGATCAGGATATAACAGTCCATGACTTTCGGGTTTCGGAGGATGCCGGACAGACGAAGCTGTTCTTTGATGTGGTAGTTCCATATCGGCTTCATCTGCCGGATGTACAGATAAAAGAACAAATTCAGCGTGAAGTAACCGAACTGCTCGGCGAAAATTATGTTATAATGATACAGATCGATCAGGCAGAGATATTATGATAGAGGAGGGAGAACAGGATGCCGGAGAATCAAAATTGTAGTGGAGCGTCAAGCTGTTCCAAGGAGAGCTGCGAGGGCTGTGCAAGCAGGCAGAATCCGCAGAGCTTTCTGGAGGCTATGAATGCGGATTCGGATATCAAACATGTCATTGGAGTAGTCAGCGGGAAGGGAGGAGTCGGGAAATCCTTCGTTACGGCTTCCCTTGCAGTACAGATGGCAAAGGCAGGATATAAGGTCGGCATCTTGGATGCGGATATCACAGGTCCGTCCATACCGAAGATGTTCGGCATTCACGGACAGGTGGTCGGAGATGAGAGAGGCATGTACCCGGCAGAGACGCCGGAGGGAATAAAAATGATCTCCATCAATTTGTTGATGGATGATGAGGAAGCGCCTGTTGTGTGGAGGGGCCCGGTCATAGCAGGGGCGGTAAAGCAGTTTTGGAATGAGACGGTGTGGGGAGACATTGATTATTTGTTTGTGGATATGCCGCCGGGAACCGGAGATGTTCCGCTTACTGTATTTCAATCGCTGCCGGTAGACGGGATCATCATCGTAACATCACCGCAGGAACTGGTTCGGATGATAGTGAAAAAAGCATACAATATGGCAGGGATGATGCATATTCCGGTTTTGGGCGTAGTTGAGAATTTCAGTTATCTCAAATGTCCCGATTGTGGTAAACAGATCAGGCTGTTCGGCGAAAGCCATGTAGATGAGGCGGCAGATGAGATGGGAATCAAGGTTCTTGGAAAGCTTCCCCTTGATCCGGCGTATGCCAACGCAGCGGACGAAGGCAGCTTTTATAATACGGAGAATCCGTATCTGGATGCAGCGGTCGATATATTAAAAGGAATATTTAAAAATAAAGTGTTTTCTGCTGTTCCTTGATTTCCATATGTGCAATTTGTTGTCCTTTTTACCCATTTTTTGGACGTTTTTTATAAAACTTACCTCTTGTTTTTGTGCATTTTTTTTACTAAACTATGCTAAGGTCAAAAGGAGGTAAAAAAGATGAAAAAATTGGTTGATTTTTTAAATAAATATTCTTTAGTTTTTCATGCGCTTCTTGCCTGTGGAATTGTGTTTTGGGTGGAGGTAATCTCCAGAAGAAATTTTCTTTCAGCATGTTCCTTCGTGGGAACGCACACACTTGCTTTCTTATACAATGCATTTATTGTGTTTGCTTCCCTGACTCTGGTGTATCTGTTCCGCAGAAGAACCTTTTGGCGGGTGATTATTACCGGTTTTTGGACGATCCTCGGAATCATCAACGGATGTATCCTCTCAAACCGCGTAACGCCTTTCGGCTATACGGACTTAAAATGTATCGGCGATCTTCTGTCAATGTCAAATACCAGCTATTTTACGGCAAAGCAGGCGACCATTGCTGTATTTGGGATTGGAGCGTTCTTAGCTTTATGTCTGCTATTGTTCATTAAGGGACCAAAATATCAAGGGCAAATGCGTAAGATCGCAGTTCCGGCAGCAATTCTTGCCGTATTGTTTATTGGACTTCCGCTTATCACGGAGACTGCGCAGAGCACACATATTGTAGCAAGCTATTTTTCCAATATTGCACAGGGATATGAGGATTATGGATTTATTTACGGTTTTTCATCCAGCGTGGTAGGACGCGGTATGAGTAAACCGGATGATTATTCCCAGGATACGATCGAGGAAATCGTGAACGCCGTTGAGGAAAATATTGCGGAGACTACGGTGGACGGCACAACCGGTCCAAACGTGATCTGCGTTCTTTTGGAATCCTTCTGTGATCCGGAAGAAATCCTGTTTTTAGAGACAAATGAAGATCCGATTCCGACCTTCCATTATCTTGAGGACAATTTTACCAGCGGATATCTGACGGTTCCGGTTGTCGGAGCGGGAACCGCAAATTCGGAGTTTGAGGTACTGACCGGAATGAGCATGCAGTATTTCGGAACCGGTGAATACCCATACAAGACTGTTTTGAAGAAGACTGACTGCGAGAGTATTGCAGCGGATCTGGCTTCCATCGGATATGGCACACATGCAGTACATAACAACGGTGGAAATTTTTACAGCCGGGTAAACGCGTTTTCCATGATGGGATTTGACACCTTTACCAGCAAAGAACTGATGGATATTACGGAGTACACGCCTCTTGGAACATGGCCGACAGACGATATTCTCATCGGGGAGACAATCAAAACCCTCGATGCAACCTCCGATCAGGCAGATTTTACTTATATTATTACGGTTGGAACCCACGGCGATTATCCGGAGGAGCCGGTTATTGAAAATCCGGCATACACCGTAAGCGGCGTTGAGGATGAAGGGGCTGCAAATGCATGGACCTATTATGTGAATATGCTTAGTGAGCAGGACGAATTTATAGCGAACCTGATCGCTCAGGTGGACGCACGGGGCGAGGACACCATAATCGTACTTTGGGGCGATCATCTTCCGACGATGGGATTGACGGATGAGGATATGCTTTCCGGTGATATTTACAAGACTAAGTATGTTACATGGAATAATTTCGGGCTGGAAAAAGAGGATGCGGATCTGTATGCATACCAGCTTATGGCAAGTATTACAGATAGTATAGGAATACATGAGGGGACTGTTCTCGGATATCATCAGACGCAGGATTATGAAGTCTCGGATGAGTATTTAGCAGGACTTGAGAATCTTCAGTATGACATTTTATATGGCAATCGCTATTGCTACGGGGATGAGGATCCTTACCCGGCAACAGATATTATAATGGGCATTGATGAAGTGGTAGTGGAAGATGTGCATGATTCAGAAGAAGAGGGAGACAGGGTTGTCATTGCCGGAGAGGGCTTTACGAAGTGGAGCAGAGTCTATGTCAATGGGGAGAAGATTGCTACGACCTATGTTTCGGGTAACGAGATTACGATAAACAAATCTAAGATTGAAGATGGAGATACCATCGTGGTATGTCAGGTGGGCTCAAGCAGTACAATCTTTAGAAGCTCGAACGAATGGATATATGAGGATCCGACGATCGAGGACATTGATACGGAGGAGATCATACCTGAGGATATAGCTCCTTAAAACGATACGATTAAAAAAGGATACTGGTTTTCATGAATGAAAATCAGTATCCTTTTTTTTATCTCATAGGAAATCCTATTTATTGGAGCGCCTCCAGATATTCATTTTTTCTGCTTCTTTGATCAGTTCGTCCCGGAAATCAGGATGTGCAATACTAATGATCGCTTCGGCCCTCTGCCATGCGGACAAGCCCTTCAGATTGATCATGCCGTACTCGGTAACCACGTAATGGGTGTTCGCGCGGGTGTCGGTGACAACGGAACCCTCTACAAGCGTTGGACGGATACGGGAATGCAGCACGCCCTGCTTGTCGGAGAAGGTGGAAGAGCAGCAGATAAAGCTCTTACCGCCATTTGACAGGTAGGCGCCGAGTACAAAGTCTAACTGTCCGCCGGAACCGCTTATGTGCTTGATTCCGGAGCTCTCGGAACTGATCTGGCCGAACAGGTCGATATCTACGCAATTGTTGATGGAGATGAAGTTGTCCAGCGCCGAGATGGAACGGATATCATTCGTATAGCTTACGGGTGCGCTCATAAGCTCGGGATTCTCGTCCATGTAATCATACATTTTCTTTGTTCCGGCGCCGAAGCCGTAGGTCTGACGGAACCGGTCGATGCTCTTGTGGGCGCCGGTGATTTTGCCGGCCTTTGCAATATCAACAAAAGCATCTACATACATTTCGGTATGAACGCCAAGATCCTTCAAATCGGACTCTGCGATCAGGGAACCGACAGCATTCGGCATTCCGCCGATGCCGAGCTGCAGGCAGGCTCCGTTCGGTATCTGGTCAACGATGAGCTGCGCCACCTTTTTGTCCACTTCCGTTGCCGGTCCCCCTGCGCCGAGTTCACCGATTGGAGGATTGTCACCCTCCACGATATAGGTGACGTCAGAAATGTGTACGCCGTTTTCAAAACCGCCAAGACAGCGGGGCATATTTTCGTTTACCTCCACGATGATATGCTTTGACGTCTCGCATACCGCGCCGAGGTGGGAAGCGTTTGGGCCAAAATTGAAGTATCCGTGCGCATCCATCGGGGCAACCTGAAACATTGCCACATCATCCGGCGTTGCTGACTCACGATAGTAGCGCGGCAGTTCAGAATAACGGATCGGAGCGTAAAAGGAACAGCCGCGTGCAATCAGCTTGCGCTCAATTCCTGACATATGCCAGGAATTCCAGGTAAAATGATCCCCGGCATCCTCCCGCTCAAAGATAGCAAGTGGCTTTAACAGGATACCTCCCCGCAGATTGATGTCTTTTAATTCGTCTGTACGTCTGGCAAGGGCTTTATCCAGCGCATCCGGAGTGCCGCTGCACCAGCCGTAATCTACCCAGTCGCCGGACTTGATGATTTTTACCGCCTCATCCGCAGAAACAAGCTTCTGCTTATACTCTTCTAAAAAACTCATAGATACCTCCTTGATGATCCTGCGTATATCTGTACACAGGTGATAGTTTGTTAAAAAAATATCATAGTATGTATTTTATCATTTTCCTTGCTATATGACAAGAAAATACGGCGATATTAAGCTGAAAGCGCAGCAGTTTGATCCGGTATGGTTCAGCGGTCGCATCAGAGCTGCGGCAGCATCCATTCCTGTGCCTGCTTGCGGTAATCAGCCGCGTTTTGCCGCAGAGTGGCTATTGTTTCCGCATCCGTGCTGAAATTTCCGCGGGAATGAAAGGGAATCGCTTCAAGAGCTGCCTCCTTTGCATCCGCCCATTTCTCATAGCATTCTGCAAGGGCGGCAAGGGGAATGCCTCCGCCGGCCTCGACATCCAGACAGGGTGAGACTTCGTAGGCGGCATTATAATACCATAGGGCGGCTTCATTAAAATCTTTTTTTGCCAGATAATATGCGCCCAACTCACAGCAGATTTCGCTGCATCCATCCTGAGCAACATTTTTGAGGGCCACGGAGAAAAAGCGGTCGCCCTCATTCTGCTGACGGTAGTGGCGGGCAAGGATACATGCGGCTTCCTCGCAGGCGTCATTCAGGTATAATCCCTCAAAGTACGGCGCGGCATTTGCAAAATCCTCCGGAGTGCCACATTTTAAAAGTTCCTTTGCGTACATGGTCATAATATTTTTCGGGAGCGATCCGTTTTTGGCTATTGCCTGCTGGAAGATGTTAAAATCACGCTTTCCGTGCATGGTTTCCGGGAGGTGCTGGATTTCAATATCGCTGTCAAACACAACGGGATCCAGACGGACGGTTTCATGAACCGGATTGATCCAGCAGAAAGTACGCAGCCGGCGGTATAGCTTTGGGCGGAGTTCCGTGGAGGAATTCTGTATGGTGTTGAACTCGGAAGGGGTAATATATTTCATCTGCACGATCTCGATTTCCGGCAAAAGGACCTTTTTAAGCATTGCAAAGCGCTTGTAATTAAGGCTGTCCAGATATTCGTCCGCATCCGGCGCATAGATGTACTCCATTGTTGCCTTGGAAAAAGAAAAATTCCTTGCCGCAGCAAAATCATCGCACCAGGAAAAATCGTAGACCAGATTGGTGTACTGCCGTGCAATCTCCTTAGTGCGGTCCGTAGAACCGGTATCGACGATTATGATCTCATCCATCAGGTCCTTAATGCTGTCCAGACATCGGGAGAGAACTTTTTCCTCATTTTTAACAATCATACATAAGCTTATCGTGATCATACTTTATCCCCTTTGAATTCATCAGAATTGCTTCCTTTTATTTTACATCAATAATCGTATTTTTCCTATACTTTTTTATGGTATAATCTCGTCAGACATTATACCGCGCGAATGCGCATCAAGGGAAGAAAAGGGATAAGGGAGGAAGAAAAATGGGGAATCATACGATCGTTACGCTGAAAAAGGGGGAGGGACGTACCATCAAGTCGGGCGGTCTTTGGATATTTGACAATGAAATTGACACGGTTGCGGGAACTTTCAAAAATGGGGATGTGGTGACCGTGCATGATTTTGACGGATACCCGATGGGAAAAGGTTATATCAACCAGAGGTCGAAGATTCGCGTGCGAATGCTTACCCGCCGCGTGGAGCAGGAAATCGACGAGGCTTTTTTGCGTATGCGGGTTTTAAATGCATGGGATTACCGAAAAAATACCGTGGATACGTCCTCCTGCAGAGTGATCTTCGGGGAGGCGGATTTTTTGCCGGGGATCGTGATCGACAAATATGAGGATGTGCTGGTGGTTGAATCGCTGACGTTAGGAATGGAGCAGTTTAAGCTTCAGATCGTTGATCTGTTAAAAGATATCCTTGCGGCGGATGGAGTTTCCATCCGGGGCGTCTATGAGAGAAGTGATGCAAAGGAGCGGGAGAAGGAAGGGCTGGCAAGAACCAAAGGGTTCATCGGCGATGAATTCGATACAAATGTGGAAATTGTGGAGAATGGCGTCCATTATATGGTAGATGTAGTCAACGGACAAAAGACGGGGTTCTTCCTCGATCAGAAATATAACCGGCTGGCGCTCCATAAAATCTGTAAGGACAAGCGGGTTCTTGACTGCTTCACGCATATGGGAACCTTTGCCTTGAATGCCGGGATTGCAGGGGCAAGAGAGGTTACGGGGCTTGACATTTCGGAATATGCAATTGAACAGGCAACGGCAAATGCCGCCCTCAATCATCTGAGCGATACCGTATCCTTCCGGTGTGCGGATGTTTTGGACGAACTGCCGCGCCTTGCTGCGGCCGGTGAAAAATATGATGTGGTAATTCTTGACCCGCCGGCATTTACCAAGTCCAGAGAGGCAACGAAGAATGCGATCAAAGGTTACCGCGAGATCAATATGAAGGGGATGAAGCTGGTGAAGGATGGCGGATATCTGGCGACCTGTTCCTGTTCCCGCTTTATGACGCAGGAACTGCTTGCAAAGACCATCCGTGAGGCGGCAAAATCCACACATAAGCGCCTGCGTCAGGTGGAGTTTCGCACCCAGTCCCCGGATCATCCGATCCTGTGGGCAGCGGATGAGAGTTACTATTTGAAGTTTTATATTTTTCAGGTGGTGGAGGAGCAATAAACGCGCGCGTATAAAAAAATAAAGGAATGTTAGGTTTAGTGCTTTCCGTTGTAGTTTATGCTCTGGCGATACTGGGGACGATCTGGGGCGGGTATCAGCAGGAGAAATATGGAAAATATATCGGCACTATCAATGAGCCGGGATTGAAATTATTGAGGCAAGGATTACTTATCTGGCATATGCCCCGGAAATCGCCTCTGTTATGCTCCAGAGACAGCAGGCCTCCGCTATTATCGACGCAAGAAAGATGATCGTAGATGGCGCGGTCGGTATGGTGGAGATGGCGTTGGAACGGCTGAATGAGCGTGATGTTGTCCAATTGGATGAAGAGAGAAAGGCTGCAATGGTTTCTAACCTCCTGGTGGTATTGTGTGGAAATCGTGATGCACAGCCAATCGTAAATTCGGGAAGTCTGTATTAAAATGGCGGACAACAAGAAACAGGTTCCGTTAAAACTGTCGCCAAAGTTGTATGATGCCATCGCAGCCTGGGCAGAGGACGACTTTCGGTCGGTAAACGGACAAATTGAATATCTGTTGACGGAATGTGTAAAACAGCGGAAAAAGAACGGTAAATATGTCTCGGATGAAATAGATGTACCGCCGGAACTGGACATTTCATAACAGAACAGCCCACGGTGTTTGCCGTGGGTTTTGCCGATGGACAAAATAATGCTTAAGATGTTAAGCTGAATAGGGGAATGAGGTGGAAAATGAGTAAAAGAGAATTGATACGCGACCATATGGTCATCACCGGCAGGGTGCAGGGGGTGGGGTTCCGCTACCGCGCGCAGAAGCTCGCCGATCTTCTGGGGGTGACCGGATGGGTAAAAAACGAGTGGGACGGCTCGGTGGAGATGGAAGCCCAGGGAACACAGGGAGAAATCAATGAGCTTTTGCGGCGCATTAATCAGGGAACCTATGTGCAGATTGAAGATATCCGCCACACAAGGATACCGGTTGAAGAGTATGAGAGCAGCTTTCATATTTTGTAGTAATTGATAGAAAAACTTTGGATAAAAAGAGGGAGAGCAATGGGACAACACGATAAAATTGGCATATGCCCATATGCAAAAGCCTGTGGAGGCTGTGATTATCAGGGCATTTCCTATGAAGAGCAATTAAAGAAAAAGCAAAGCTATATGGAGAAAATCATGAAGCCATACTGTAAGGCGGCTTTGATCGTGGGAATGGAGCAGCCCCTTCACTACCGGCATAAGGTACATGCGGTGTTTGACTGTACCAGGCGGGGGCAGATCGTCGCGGGAAGTTACCGCAAAAATACCCATGAGGTGGTGGATATTGAAAGCTGCCAGATTGAGGAGGAAGAGTCGGATGGGATCATCCGGGACATCAAGGGAATGCTCAAGTCTTTTAAGATAAAAACCTATGATGAGGATACCGGCTATGGTCTGCTCCGGCATGTACTGGTGCGCAAGGGGTATCATACGGGACAGATCATGGTGGTGCTGGTGCTTGCATCACCGATCCTGCCGTCTAAGAATAATTTTGTCAAAGAGCTCCGCAAAAATCATCCGGATATCAGTACGGTTGTCATTAATGTGAATGACAAAAAAACCAGCATGGTGCTTGGGGAGCGGAATATTACGGTATACGGAAAAGGCTTTATCGAGGATGAGCTTTGCGGGTGCCGTTTTGGGATTTCCCCGAATTCTTTCTACCAGGTCAATCCGAAGCAGACGGAATTATTATATAAAAAAGCGATTTCCTGCGCGGGCCTTACCGGAAAGGAAAAGGTGATCGACGCCTACTGCGGAACCGGGACGATCGGGCTTATTGCCAGCAGAAGAGCGAAAGAGGTGATCGGCGTCGAGCTGAAGAAGGACGCGGTGCGGGATGCCGTATCCAATGCGAAGCGGAATGGGATCCGCAATATACGCTTTTACCATGAGGATGCGGGGGAATTTATGGTGCATATGGCGGAAAAGGGCGAGAGTGCGGATGTGGTGATTATGGACCCGCCCAGAACCGGAAGCGATGAAGCGTTTCTGTCATCGGTTGTTAAGCTTTCGCCGAAAAAGGTTGTGTATGTTTCCTGCGGCCCGGATACTCTGGCGCGGGATTTAAAATATCTGACCCGGCATGGATACAGAGCTGTGGAGTGCGCGCCCTTTGACTGTTTTCCAATGACAAGGCATATAGAATGCGTCACATGTCTACAAAGGGGAAATGCATAGAAGATACCGGTAAAAATCCGTTAGATAATAAAATACATAGAAAACGGCAGACTGGGAAATATCTAAGATTAGATAATTCCCGGTCTGTCTTTTTTGGCGGTTATTTTACTTAAATTTTACGATCGCAGGATTTTACATTTTACAAAGCATATGTATTCTTATATGTAAAAGGAGCGTAAAAAATGAGCCATTTATGGAAATGGTGCAAGAACGAAAATTGGTGCGATGAGCGGAGAATATGCATCTTTCTTGCCATAAATACGACCTTTTTTGGAATACTGGGTATTACAGTCTGGCGCATAGTAAGCATGTTTGTATTAAAGGAAATCGTATGGATGCTTTGTTTCGCCGGATATGCCGGCTTTGTACCGGGGGTCCTTGGAGGGATTTTCTTTTTATGGAAAAACTTTGGAGAAGAGGAGAAGGACAGGGATGAATGAAACCGTTAAGATCATATTCGCACTACTGGGGGGACTGGCGGTCTTTATATTCGGGATGAATATGATGAGCGAATGCCTGCAGAAGGCGGCAGGGGAAAAAATGAGAACAATTCTTTCCATGCTCACAAAAAATCCGGTGCTGGGAGTGATTGCCGGAGCGCTTACCACAGCCGTTTTGCAGAGCAGCAGCGCCACCACCGTGATGGCGATCGGATTTGTCAGCGCCGGACTGATGTCGCTGCCGCAGGCAATTTCTATTATTCTCGGGGCAAATATCGGAACCACGATAACGGCCCAGATTATTGCATTTAAGGTCACCGATTATATATATTTATTGATCTTTGCGGGATTTTTGATCGCCTTCATCGGTAAGTCGGAAAAGGTGAAAAATATCGGACAGACGATTTTTGCCTTTGGCCTTTTATTTCTCGGAATTGAGACAATGGGAGATGTAATGAAGCCGCTTGCATCAAGTCCGATTTTTATAAATATGATTGGGGAGGTGGCAAATGTCCCGGTTCTCGGAGTCGTATTGGGAACGGTAATGACGTTTGCGGTACAGAGCAGCAGCGCAACGATTGCGGTACTGCAAAATTTTGCCTCGCAGGCGGGGCCGGATGGCGTAAGCAGTATCATTGGTCTGGCCGGGGCAATCCCTATCCTCCTCGGGGACAATGTGGGGACGACGATTACCGCTATCCTCGCATCCGTGGGTCAGAGCAGGGATGCAAAGCGGACGGCGGTGGCGCATTGTGTTTTTAATATATCCGGCTGCCTGTTGTTCATATGGTTTACAAATCCGTATGCAGCCTTCATTCAATGGATTTCGCCCAAGGGGCCGGAGGTGGAGGTTATCTCCCGGCAGATCGCCAATGCCCATACCGGCTTTAATCTGGTGATGACGCTGATCTGGATCCCTCTGATTATGCTTATGGTAAAAATAGTCACAAAAATCATTCCGGATAGAACAATGGCAGAGCAGAAGCTTCCTTCGGAACCCCAATACTTGGATAACAGACTGGTAGGACAGCCGGTTGCAGCCTTTCAGCTTGTGGCAAAGGAGGCGGCAAGGTGCAGCGGGCTCGTGGAGGAAATCCTCGCAGGTGCAAAGGAGTTGAGCGGTAAAGCGGAACAGGGGCTTTTGCAGAAAATCGTAGATGATGCGAAGGTTGAGCATGAATTGAACGACCACATCAATGAATATCTGACCCTGATGTTTTCCGAGGGCGCAATGACAGAGGAGCAGACGGCGCAGGGGGCGGGAATCCTGTATCTGCTCAATGATATTGACCGTATGGGGATTTTATGCGGGGAGATAGCGCAAATTATTTTGCGCCAGAATGAGCGGAAGAGGAAATTTTCAAAAGAGGCGATAAAGGATCTGCGCAAATCGCTCGGGCTGATTCTTCAAATGTATACCGAAGCAATGCAGGCGATCCTCGGCGGAAGCGAAGCTGACATAGAAAATATCCGGAAAAGAAAAGGGGAGATTATGCTGCTGGATGAGAAAATGCGCAGGGCTCACATGGAACGCGTAGGCAAAAAGAAATGTGATGCAAAGCTGCTTATAAGCTTTAATGAAATCCTGCACAATATCGACCGAATGGGAAATTGCTGCGTGAATCTGGCGGATACGGCTGTGGAACAAACGGAATTCGGAATGAATCGGATCGTCAGTCTGATGATCGAATAAAAAAAGAGGACGTTTTTCGTCCTCTTTTTGGATTTACATATTTTTCTTATAAATAATCATCAGCCCCTTTGGCAAAAGCTGGTCATCGATAATGATATCCTGTTTACAGCAGGGAATGATCTTTGCGGCAAGACCGCCGGTGGCAACAACCGGAGTCCGATATCCCAGATCTTCCCAAATGCGTTCCACCATTCCGTCAATGCAGGAAGCATGTCCGTAGATGATTCCGCTTTGCATGGATTCCACGGTGCTGCTGCAGATCAGTTTTTTCGGGCGCTCAATGGCGATCTGCGGAAGATGGGCGGCGCGCATGCTCAAACCGTCTAGAGAGACAAGGATCCCGGGCATGATCATTCCGCCCATAAAACGTTTTTGTTTATCGATGACGGAAATCGTCGTTGCGGTTCCGATATCGATCAGGATCAATGGTGCCCCATACTCTGCGATGCCCGCGACTGCGCCGACTAAGAGGTCTGGACCTAACTGTCCGGGGTCGTTGATCTTAATGTCCACTCCGGTCTTGATCCCGGGGCCGACTTCAAGAACCTTCTTGTTGAGAAGCGTCTCCGCTGCCTGGTGGACATTTTCCGTAACCGGGGGAACGGAAGAGGAGATGATGCCTCCGGAAAGCTCCGATGGATCAATCCCGTGAATGTCCAAAATTATTTTCAGGGCAATGGCATACTCGACAGAAGTCTTTTTGGTGTCGGTGTAGATGCGCTCCTCCAAAACCATTTCATTTTTTTCTTCGTTTACACATCCGATAACAATATTCGTATTGCCGATGTCGAGTGTTAATATCATATGATTTCCTCTTTGATTATGCGTGTTTCCTAAGGTTGATGATTCTCACGATCACCGGGCTTAAGATGATGTTGATTGCCATTTCGATAAAGAAGTTCACCCCGACAAGTCCGAAGATCATATAATTTCCGGCTGACGGATAGCCAAGAGCAGATGCCCAGCCGGAAATTGTTTCCATAAAGAAAAGCTGACAGCCAAGCAGGAAAAGTCCTGTGTTGACACATGGGCTGACAATTGCGGCAACAATAACTGCAAAGGTCTTGTTCTTATTGGAGAGAGCCTTGTAGGCAAGCGCAGCGCAGATACCGCACAGGGTTCCCTTTACAATAACGGTAACGATAGTACCGGGAACGTTGACCGCTAAAAAAGCGCCCGCGTTTGTCAGTAAAACGATAAAACTGAAGACGAATCCAAGCCATGCTCCGGCGCCGAGACCATACAGCGCCGCGCCGACAACGATCGGAACTAAGGAGAGGGTGAGATTAAAGATTCCCACCGGAATGGTAACGGCCAGCACCTGCAAGACAACGATGATTGCGGTAAGCAATCCAAGACCTACGATTTTTTTTGTTTTTTCATTCATTATTCAATTTACCTCCCTGCTATTATTTCCTCTATCAAGGAATACAATGCAATTACGCGGGTAATTATAGCATTTTGCTAAAAAATGCACAATAGCTTTTTCTTTTTCTTTTTTTCTGTTAAAATCATGGTAAAAACAATAAAAGGAGAACAAAGGATGAGATTGCTGAAAGTGTTCGATCAGGGGGACTATACGGAGGATATGCCCGTATTCGAAAAATTCACGGTGCGGGGAATCATCATCCGCGATGGAAAGATCGCAATGCAAAAGGGAAATGCCGGAGATTATAAGATTCTTGGCGGGGGCGTGGATAAAGGGGAGACATATGAACAGGCGCTGGCGAGGGAAGTACAGGAGGAATCAGGGCTTCTTGTAAAAAAGGAGACGATCCGTGAGATCGGCGAAATGCTGGAACTTCGGGAGGACTGCTTTGAGAAGGGAACAAAATATGTTTGTCATTCCTATTTTTACTTTTGCGAAGTCCGGGATGAAATGGGCGAGGTGAGCATGACGGAGAGCGAGAGGGAAAAGGGCTATCATCTTGTATGGGCCAAGCCGCAGGAGATTCTTGAGGCGAATAAGAATTTTACCGATGAAATCTGGCGCGGAAGGGATGCAGAAATGATCCGTATGATTGCGGAGCATGAGGTGGAAAGCCCCTTTGATATATAATATATCTGTTATTTGAAAAAGAAATATGCTATAATCGTATTTGAACACGCCCGCCATGTAAGGTTGCGCGCAGGGCAATATATTTGGGAGAACGGAAAGGGTAACAATATGAGCGAAATCAAGAAAGCCGGCGAGCCGCTGGACCAGAATATGACGATCAATATCCGGAATGATGAGATGGAAACGCTGCTGGTGCGCTATGCCAGCGAGAAAACCGCGGAGAGTCTGAATGCCCTGGTCAATCATATGCACCACAGCAGAGTGCTGGTACCTGCAAATTTGAATGACAAAAAGCAGCCTGTTCCGTGTTTTATCAGAAATAAAGAGGGGAAGCTGTTTTTGCCGATTTATACGTCAAAAACACAGATTCCGAAGGAACCGAAGAGTCCGGCGGTTTTAAATATGCCGTATCTTGCGGTAAACCAGATGGCTGTCCGGCCGGAGCTAAAATGCGATGGGATCGTAATCAATCCATTTTCCAATAATCTGATATTTAAGGCGGAGCTGCTTCATAAGATTGATGAGGTGGAGAAGAACCGCAAAAATGCGCAAAATACCGGAACGAAGACAGTTAAGATGTCTCAGCGGGAGTATGCGGTGTTTGAGAGAAAGCAGTTTGAATTCCGGTTTCTCCCTAAAAAATTTTTTGAAGATGGGAGCCGGTTCATAGATACCCTTTGTGAGAAAAAGGAAGAGTACATTGACAATCTGTTCGAGGAGTCATATCAGCAGAAAAGATTATATCCGTATCTTCCGGAGGAGTTTTCCGTGATGGCAATGGGCATATCGGAGGAACTTTTGGTCATCCGTATTGATATGCCGAACCGGGATATGGATAAGACCTCCTGTCACCGTATCTATCTGACATGGAATCAGGAGGAGAAAAAAGGAAGGTTTTTCACCATAGAAAAAGAGAAACAGGGAAATGTTCTGGGGGAGGTTACCTCGGACTGGAAGCATGCAAAATATGGTGCTGCTCCGGTGGAAGGGGCGGAGATTTCCCGCCTGCTGGAACTTCTGGAAAACGAAAAAAAGCAGACTTCATAAAGAAAGGAAAGGAAATCAATGAGGGAATTTTTCAGGAAAATAAAAGCGGATTTTTTGTTGTCGTCAATTCTTTGCGTCGTGCTGGGTATTGTGTTTATCGTATGGCGTGAGGCGACGATCAAGGCAATAGGGACGGTCCTTGCGGTTATTATGATCGTTATCGGTGCGGTATACCTTTGCAGCTTTTTCCTTAATGCGGTTACGAAAGGGATATCCGCGGCAATCGGTGCGATCGTACTGCTTTTGGGCATCTGGGTTTTGATCCAGCCGGAGATTATTGCCAGTTTGATTCCGATCGTGATCGGTGTGCTGCTTCTGGGACATGGGATCCGTGGGTTCAAAGAATCTGTTGACAGCAGAAAATACGGCTGTACCTTATGGGGGATCGGTGTGTCGCTCTCGATCATCAGTATGATTCTGGGCGTGATATGTATTGTGGACGCGTTCGCGGTATTGGAGCTTGCATCGATTGCGATAGGGATAGCGCTTATCTACAACGGAATTTCCAATATCTGGATTTCTGTCCGTGCAACAACGGCAGAGAAAAAATATCGGAAAGAGCATGATGTCATCGATATCGATTTTAAGGAAGAATAAACGGTAAGAGAAGAAGGTGGGAAAATGCGCCGTATGGAATTTAAAATGGAAAGACCCGGACTGGCGAAGGAAGGGGATCGCCTTTCCGTGACGGAGGGTAAACTCCCGGCTTCCTATTATTATACGATCGAGCATGCGATCGCTATGTCGGGAAATTATACGGTGAGCGATCGGCTGAAATCCCGTGAAGGCGTTGTAGTGAACGTAGAAGAGACGGAAAAGGGCTTTTTTGTCACGATGGAATTTGATGAGTAGAAGTTATGACGGGACAGGGAAAAGGCGAGATCGATCTGATCTTGGCGGAGAGCCTGAAGGCGCTTGCAGCTAAGAAACCGATCGAAAAGATTACAATTAAAGAGATTACTGATAAAGCAGGAGTAATACGCCCGACATTCTATAACCATTTTCAGGATAAATATGAACTGCTTGAGTGGATCATTAACAGGGAATTGCTGGAGCCGGTCAGACCTTTGGTGCTGGGAGGCAGGGTGAAGGAAGCTGTCATGCAGTTGTTTGCATCAATGCTTCAGGACAAGGCGTTTTACAGCAGAGCGGCTCGTATGGATGGCGTTATCACATTTGACGCTGTTGCGCACAAATGTTTGAAAGAGATGTTCCTTACGGTAATTCAGGATCTCATGACCACAGATAAGATAAGGTATGTCTGGCTGACACCGGACAGGATCGCATCCTACTATGCCCAGTCGCTGTGCTTTATGATAAAGGCGTGGATCATGGAGGGAATGGTGATCCCGCCGCAGGAGATTGCGGATACATACCAGTATATTATGACCCATTCCATGGAGGAAATCTTAAGAGAACTGTAAGATATACAGAAAATATAAATTGTATCTTTTATTCGGATAACAATTTTTTTATACTGACACAAGGAGGGGTGATATGAACTGGATAGAGAATTTGCTGATTCTTTCCGGTTTACTGTTGGATCTGTTTGCCGCAGTAGAATGTCAGGGATCGCTTGTATCAAAAATAAATAAAAAGCATTTGTTATTTATCTGCATGTTGGTTGGTGCGGGGCAGCTGGTTGCATTGTATGTTGGATATTTTTTATCCAGTCTGGTCAGAAGCCGCGAGACGGTTTCCGATAATGATGTGGTACTCGGAAATATCATTGCCATCATTATATTCTTCGGTCTTGGCATCCGCCTTGCAGTCAAGGCGGTCAAGGATGAACAGGTGTATGAGCGTCTGGAGAAGTCGTTGGGCTACCGGCGTTTTGTCAAGATGGCTGCAGGAACCGGCATCTATACGATTCTCACGGGAATCGCATTTGGGTTTTTGGGAACGGGGCTTATGATGATCCTGATTATGACGGTGGCAATTTCGGTTATATACATTGTCGCAGGAATGTATACAGGGTATCATTTCGGGTTCGGGATGAAACGCGGGGCATATTTCATCGGGGCTGTGCTGCTCTGGCTTGCGGGCGCTGATGTGATTGTTCGCTACACAATGGATATCATATAGTTTTGAATACACCAGCCCCGGACGGCTGGTGTATTTATATCACAGGAGGAAGATATGCAGGTTGTTGTCGAAAAGGGAGAAAATCTGTATGAGGCGCTGCTAAAGCAAAATATTGTTTTGGATCGTCCGTGCGGAGGGAACGGGACCTGTAATGGCTGCAAGGTCAGGGTGGAGAGATTCGGGGAGGTAAAAGCCTGCCAGTTCCGTCTGCCGGGCTGCTATGAGGTGACGCTTTTGAAACAGCAGAAGTTTGTTGCCGTAGGAACACAGCAGATATCAGACTTGCAGGAAGATCTGGCTCAACAGCCGGGATGGGATCAGGAGTTGTCGATCGCCGCGGATATCGGAACCACTACCGTTGTTCTTTGCGGCTTTTATAAGGGAAAGAAGCTGCAAAAGAGTTTTACCAACCCCCAGCGTATGCTGGGAGCCGATGTCATGAGCCGGATACAAAACGCTGTTGAAGGGAATGCGGATGCATTGAGACAGCTTATATTGGGAAAGCTTAAGGAATCCATAGGGGAGCTGGTACTGGAAATGTGTCCAAACGAAAAGAAGTGCCGCCTTGCAATCGCAGCAAATACGACAATGATACATTTGCTGTGCGGCTGGTCCTGTGAGGAGCTGGGGCGCGTGCCGTTTCATCCGGTATCGTTAGAAAAACAGAATTTTGTATGGAGGATAAACAGAAAGGATGGCCGTGAAACAGAATGCTCTGTGGAAATTCTTCCGGGGATTTCCGCATTTGTGGGAGCCGATATCGTGAGCGGGATCTATGCGCTGTCCCTGCAAAAGAAAAGCCGGCCGGTTCTGCTTCTGGATCTTGGTACGAACGGGGAGATGGCTCTGTGTACCCCGGACAGGATCTATACCGCATCGGCGGCGGCAGGACCTGCATTTGAAGGAAGTACACTCGCCGCGAGGATTCATGCGGCGGGCATTTTAAAATGTCTCTCCGATCTGCTCGAAACCGGGAGGATGGATGAGACCGGGCTGCTTGCCGAGCCAAAGATTCCGGTTGGCGAGGATGTTGCGATCACGCAGGATGATGTCCGGGAAATCCAGATGGCTAAGTCGGCTATCAGGGCAGGAATTCAGATATTGTTGGAGAAATACGGAATCAGCGCAGATGAGCTGGAGGGGATTTATCTGGCGGGAGGAATGGGATATTTTATCGATCCAAAGGACGCGGTAAGGATCGGACTTCTTCCGGAAGGTTTTCTCGGAAACACGAGGGCGGTGGGAAATACGGCGCTGCTGGGGGCGGAGCGCTCTTTAAAGGAGGGCGGGGAACATGCCCTAAAAGAAATGGCGCAGATTTGTGAGCGGGCGGATGAAATCACACTCGCACAGGAACCGGATTTTATGGAATTGTATATTCAAAATATGAATTTTTAAGGGCGGCAGCATGGATAGAGGAAGGAAGCTTGTTGGGCCGGAGGATTATACGGTCATTGATCTGGAAATGACAGGTCTTTCCCCGAAACGGGACAAGATCATCGAGATAGGAGCGGTGCGGGTGAGAAGCGGGAATCCTGAAGCATCGTATGCAATGCTGGTCAATCCGCACCGATCGATTCCGGCGGAGGTGATCAAACTTACCGGAATCTCGGAGGAGATGGTAAAGGATGGAGCCGAACCGGATGAAGCGATCGCAGGATTGATTGAGTTTATCGGAAAAGATATCATTGTCGGGCAGAACATTATCTTTGATTATAGCTTTTTGAAGCAATGGGCGGCTGACCGCAGATATCCTCTGGAGTTAAAAGCCTGCGATACTTTAAAGCTTGCGCGGAAATTGCTGCCGGAGGGACAGCCCAAGAATCTGGAAGCGCTGTGCAGTTATTTTCATATTAAGAGGGAAAATGCGCACAGGGCGCTTGATGATGCGAGGGAAACGGCAGAGGTATTCGAAGGATTGAAGCGGCTGGCGGGACCGGAGAAGGCTGACATTTTTGCGCCAAGGGAGCTGCAATATAAAACAAAAAGACAGACGCCTGCAACCCCGCGCCAGCTTGAACAGCTGAGAAAATACCGGGCGGAGCATGGAATCTCAGATGAAATCAGTTGGGAGACTCTGACCAGAAACGAAGCCTCCCGGATCATGGATCAATACTATTCCACGTGGGGGCATACGCGTGGAATAGGGGACTGATACACGCTTTTCACAGGCATGATTTTGCCGGAGGTTAAACCGGATAGGCATCCAATTTTTTCAAAATGGAATCTCTGGACAGGGATTTCAGTTCCCGGACAGCTTCGATAAGCGCCGGGATTCTGCTGCTTTCACCGGTGGATTGGTATAAATCCGCCAGCGTCGTATAAATGATCCCGGCATCCGCCCGGATAGAAACGGCATATTCAAGAACTGTCCGGGCTTCCCCGATCCTGCCGGAATCGTATAATTCTTTTCCGTAGCTGCCCAGCGCGGTGACAAGGCTGGTAAAATTGGAATCGTATTCGGAAAGCGCATCGAGATTGGCAATTCCGTACTTAAGCTTTAGATCCGTATTGGAGAACCCGGTGAGGTTTAGTATTTTTTTCCCGGAGAGCTCCTTCAGCCTTATTTCATTTTCTGTCTGCGGCTCCTGTGGAAAAATTTCCTCAGGTATGATAATATAGTCTAAATTGCTGATATCTGCTTTTCGGGTGCTGTTGGCCTCCTGCTCCCTCTTTAGGAAGAGCTCTTCCGCCTGTTTCTGGCTGTTTGTGTTCTTGCGCATAACAACGGTTAACAAAATTATAAATAATAGAAAAAAAATAGTAAAAAATGGAATCATAGGACAGTTCCTTTCTAATAGAATTGTCTATATTATAAACGATTTTTTCAAAGAGGTGAATACGTATGAATAATTTTAACAGTTCAAAGAAAAAGAGATGGATTGGAATTATCGGAATTATCCTGGTGGCGGCTTTACTGATCACGACCGTGGTATCGGGACTATTCCTTTCTTAAAACTTTCATCTTGAAAAAGCGTACAATTATGTTAAAATAAGTAGTCAGACAACAGGTAAGCTTAGAATAAATGAGGTTAATATGAAAAAATCAAAGAGAATCGTGCGGATGGCAGGTCTGTTTTTGGCGGGAGGAATCCTGTATGCAGGCGCAGGAACGATAAAGGCGGAGACTTCCGCGGAGGACAGAATTGCAGAGGGTGTGTATATCGGAAGCGTTGACGTGGGCGGCATGACCACAGCGGAGGCGGAGGACGCTCTGGACAGCTATGTTGCAGGGATTATGGATACGACCTTTACGCTTACAGGCTATAATGGCAGTATTGAGGTGACCGCGGAGGAGATGGGAGTGTGTGTTGACACTCAGGATGCGGCTGAGCGGGCTCTTGCAGTTGCGCATACAGGGAATCTCATCACCCGATACAAGCAGACGAAGGATCTGGAGAGCAGCAATGTTGTGATCGATATGAATCTTCAGATTGATAAGCAGGCGACCGCAATGCTGATCTATAATGAAAGCAGCGTACTGAATATAGAGGCGATCGATAACGGACTGGTCAGAGAAAACGGCGAGTTTGTGATCGTGCCGGGACAGGTCGGATATGAGGTCGATATCGTTTCGTCTGTCAACGGAATCAGCGCATATCTGGCAAATGAATGGGATGGCGTTGAAAATGAAATTGCTCTGGTCACCGCGGAGGTGGATCCGAAGGGAACCGATGAAGAATTGGCATTGGTCAGCGATCTTTTGGGGACTTTTTCCACGGATTTCAGCACTTCAAGCGCAGGAAGAAAACAGAACGTGACAAACGGCTGTTCCAAGATTGACGGGACAGTTATCTATCCGGGGGATGAGTTTTCCGTGTATGCGACCGTGAGCCCATTTACGCAGGACAACGGATACGAACTGGCGGGGGCATACTTAAACGGAGCTACGATCGAATCCTTTGGAGGCGGAATCTGTCAGGTATCCACCACGTTGTATAATGCGGCAATCCGTGCAGAACTGGATATCACGATGCGTTATAACCACTCTATGCTGGTATCCTATGTTCCGCCTTCGGATGACGCGGCGATCGCAGGAACCTATAAGGATATGCGCTTTATCAATAATACGGATGCACCCATCTATTTGGAGGGGATCTGTTCGAACGGTACGATTACTTTCAATATATATGGACATGAGACCAGAGATTCAAACAGAACGGTTTCCTTTGAGAGCGAGGTTATTTCCCAGGCGGATCCCACCATTCAGTTTAATCTTGACGGCGCACAGGCGTTAGGTTACTGGCATGTTGAGCAGAGCGCACATCTGGGAACGGTTTCCCGTCTGTGGAAGATTGTCAAAGTGGATGGAGTGGAAGTAAGCCGCGAGGTATTTAATAACAGCACATATCAGGCCTCTCCCAAGATCGTTACGATCGGAACGGCAGGGGCGACCGCGGAACAGCTTGCATCCTTAAACGCAGCGATTGCGACAAATGATGAAGCAACCGTGAAATCTGTGGTGAACGCACTCGCGTCGGGAGCCGCGCAGGTGGAGGTGGCGCCTCCGGCCGATAATACGGGTAATACAGAAAATTCCGGAGAGGCGGCAGTCGAAAGTTCGACTCCGCAGGAGGCTGTAAATCCCGATGAGACGGCAGCTGGCGAGGCCGCAAATCCGGCGGATACTGCGGGAGAGACGCCGGCAGAGTAAATCTTAAAAATTAATGGAAGGCTGTTTCGGGTTGCCGGGACAGCCTTAAACCCTATCTGGGAGTATGTTTATGAAAGCAGGAAAAGTATCGGGGACGGTGCTGAAACGTTCGGTATTGAAACAATTGCATACAAAGAGACCGGAGCTTTGTGCTGCACCGGCGGCGGGCAATGATTTTGCGGCGCTTGCGCTGGAAGAAAACGAAGAAATCGTGTTGTCGGTAGATCCTGTTACGGCGGCCTTCGAAAGGCTCGGCAGGATCGGTGTGCTCAATGCCCTGAACGATATTGCAGCCTCCGGTGCCCAACCGGTGGGTGTTCTGGTAAGTCTTTTGCTTCCTACCTCGGTAAATGAGGAGCAGCTGCGCCGGATCATGAAGGATATTGACGAAGCGTGCGGTGAGGCGGAGGTTCAGGTGGTCGGCGGACATACGGAAGTGACCCGTGCCGTTCATGTGCCGATTGTGACGGTTACAGGCGTGGGAAAGCGCAAAAAAGGGGTAAAGATACATACATCCATGATCCGGCCGGGAATGGATATTCTGGCCACAAAATGGATCGGACTGGAGGGCACGGCAATTCTTGCTGCCGAGAGGGAGGGCGAACTTTTAAAACGTTTTCCGAGACCTTTTTTGGAGAAAGCCCGGGCGTTTTTGGAGTATCTTTCCGATGTGCCGGAGGCAGCAGTCGCCGCGAAGTCTGGCGTCAGCGCAATGCATGACGTATCCGAGGGCGGTATATTCGGGGCACTTTGGGAGATGGCAGAGAGGGCTGGTGTCGGACTGGAAATTGATTTAAAGAAGATCCCCATCCGTCAGGAAACGGTTGAAATCTGTGAGTTTTTTGATATAAATCCATATAAATTGATCTCTGGCGGATGTATGCTGATGGCAGCAAAGGATGGAGGAGCATTGGTCAGGACTCTGGAGGCAGCCGGGATTTTTGCGGCGGTCATAGGGAAGGCGACGGCCGGCAGTGACCGGGTGCTTTTGCAGGGGGAAGAACGCAGATTTTTAGAGACTCCCCAGACGGATGAGATACATAAAGTATGAAAAGGAGAGAAGAAAACTATGAGAGAGAAAATTTTAGCTTTTATAGAAAAGAATAGCAAGATCGACTTGAACGAACTCGCCATTATTCTCGGAGTGGATCAGGCGGCGGTTTTAAATGAGCTGGAGGCGCTGGAAAATGAGCATATCATATGCGGATATCCGACATTGATCGATTGGGATAAAGCCGGAATTGAAAAGGTGACGGCCCTCATCGAGGTACGGGTGACACCCCAGAGGGATATGGGCTTTGACAAGGTGGCAGAGCGCATTTACCGTTATCCGGAGGTGAATTCCGTGTACCTGATCTCAGGGGGATTCGATTTTATGGTGACGATTGAAGGAAAGACTCTGCGTGAGGTATCCCAGTTTGTATCGGATAAATTGTCCACCATCGACACGGTACTCAGCACAAAGACCAACTTTATTTTGAAAAAATACAAAGACCACGGCACCGTTATGGCTGCTCCGGCAAAAGATGAAAGGATTATGATGGCATAATGAGAGATCCGTTATCAAAAACAATAGTAACCATACAGCCATCGGGTATCCGTAAATTTTTTGATATTGTGAGCGAGATGGAGGACGCTATATCTCTGGGTGTAGGCGAGCCTGATTTTGATACCCCCTGGCATATCCGGGACGAGGGCATTCATTCTCTGGAAATGGGAAAAACCTTTTATACCTCAAATGCCGGATTGAAAGAATTAAAAGTAGAGATATCCAAATTTTTAAAAAGAAGATATGAGCTGGATTACGATTCAAATAAGGAAATCATCATTACCGTAGGAGGAAGCGAGGCAATCGATATTGCAATGCGCGCAATGCTCGATCCGGGAGATGAGGTACTGATCCCGCAGCCGAGTTATGTATCATATCTGCCCTGTGCAGTTCTTGCAAACGGAAAACCGGTGGTGATAGAGCTTAAGGCTGAGAATGAGTTCCGCCTTACGGCAGAGCAGCTTGAGGCAGCGATTACGGAAAAGACCAAGCTGCTGGTATTGCCGTTTCCAAACAATCCTACCGGCGCGGTGATGGAGAAAAAGGACCTTCAGGCAATCGTAGAGGTCATTATCCGCCACGATCTTTTTGTTTTGAGCGATGAAATTTATTCGGAACTGACCTATCTGGACAATCATGTTTCCATTGCGTCCCTTCCGGGAATGAGGGAGCGGACCATTGTGATCAACGGTTTTTCCAAGTCCCATGCTATGACAGGATGGAGGCTGGGATATGCATGCGGGCCGGAGGTTATTATCAAGCAGATGCTAAAGATCCACCAGTATGCGATCATGTGCGCACCTACGACCAGCCAGTATGCGGCGGTAGAGGCAATGCGAAACGGTGACAGCGATGTAGTGCAGATGAGAGAGGAATATAACGGAAGACGCCGCTATCTGCTGCATCGCCTGAGGGAGATGGGGCTGGATTGCTTTGAACCGTTCGGCGCATTCTATATGTTCCCCTGCATCAAGGAGTTTGGCATGACCTCTGATGAATTTGCGAACGCCCTGCTCAAGGCAAAAAAGGTTGCGGTTGTGCCGGGAACGGCATTTGGAGATTCGGGAGAGGGATTTGTCCGCATTTCTTATGCATATTCCCTTGAGGATCTTAAGGCGGCGCTTGAAAGAATTGAGGAATTTATACGGGAATTGCGGGAAAAACGTAAGTAAGATCCTAAAAAGAGGAAACAAAATGGCGAATTTAAATATTGTCCTGTATGAGCCGGAGATTCCGGCGAATACAGGAAATATCGGACGAACATGCTATGCAACGGGAACAAGGCTGCACCTGATCGAGCCCCTTGGTTTTTCCCTGAGCGAAAAAGCCCTGAAGCGGGCAGGAATGGATTATTGGGAAAATCTGGATGTGACGGTTTATGTTAATTGGGAAGAATTCTGTCAGAGGAATCCGGGGGCAAAAATATATTACGCAACTACAAAAGGCCGTCACGTGTATTCGGATGTATCCTACGAGCCGGACTGCTACATTATGTTCGGGAAGGAAAGCGCAGGGATTCCGGAGGAAATCCTGAAGGCGAATCCGGATACCTGTGTGCGGATTCCGATGATCGGGGAGACAAGATCCCTGAATTTGTCGAATTCAGCCGCGATTGTTTTATATGAGGCGCTGCGCCAGAATGGATTCGACCACATGAAACTGGAAGGACAGCTCCATCGTTTGAGCTGGGATGATTAGAATGGGTATTATCAAGGCAAAACAGTTAGTACATGAATTTATCCGCAGGGACGAAGAAAATAATGTGGAATCCATTACCACGGCACTAGATCATGTTGATCTGGATGTGAAACAGGGACAGTTTATCGCCATTCTGGGGCATAACGGTTCCGGTAAATCCACGCTGGCAAAGCACATCAATGCGCTGCTTGCTCCGAGTGAGGGAACCATCTGGGTAAATGATCTTGATGTATCTTTGGAGGAGAATGTAATTCCTGTCCGCCGGAGCGCAGGCATGGTATTTCAGAATCCGGATAACCAGATCATAGCCTCCGTCGTGGAGGAGGACGTCGGTTTTGGACCGGAGAATCTCGGCGTTCCCACGGAGCAGATCATTGAGCGGGTCAATCGCAGCCTAAAGGCGGTAGGGATGGAAAAATACCGCGCCCATTCCCCGAATAAATTGTCCGGAGGGCAAAAACAGCGCGTTGCAATTGCCGGAGTTGTAGCGATGGAGCCGCAATGCATCGTTTTCGATGAGCCGACGGCGATGCTTGACCCAAACGGACGTAAAGACGTCTTAAAAACGGCCCACGGGCTGAACCGGAATAAGGGTGTGACGGTTCTTTGGATCACACATTATATGGAAGAGGTGGTTGGCGCAGATCACGTCTATGTCATGGAAAAGGGAAAGATCGTTATGGACGGCACTCCGAGGCAGATATTTTCCAGAGTGGACGAACTGAAGGAACATCGCCTGGACGTACCGCAGATCACATTGCTGGCAGATGCCCTGAAAAAAGCAGGACTGCAAATCCCATCGGGGATTCTGACGAGGGAGGAGCTTGTGGATGCGGTCGTCACGATCGCGCCCCGCGCAGATATGAGACTGATTGCCCGGCAGGCCCTTGAAACTATGAAGGAAGCCGGCGACAGTCAAGAGGAACCCCGGGGAGGGGAGACGACGGAAGAGGATCCGGCATCTGCAATTATATTGGATCATGTAGATTATATTTACAGCGAGGGAACGGCATACAGGATTCAGGCGTTAAAGGATATCAACCTGAAAATCGGGAAAGGGCAGTTTATCGGTATTATCGGGCATACCGGTTCCGGCAAATCCACATTGATCCAGCATTTGAATGGTTTGCTTAAGGCTACGGACGGTCATATCTATATCGACGGGGAGGATATCTATGACAAAGATTATGATATGCGAAAACTCCGCGGCAAGGTTGGATTGGTATTCCAGTATCCGGAGTATCAGCTTTTTGAGACGACCGTATTTGAGGATGTAAGCTTTGGACCGAAGAATCAAGGGCTGGATAAAAAGACCATAGAGCTTCGGGCATACGAAGCATTGCGCAATGTGAATTTTCCGGAGGAACTTTTCTACCAGCCGCCATTTGACCTGTCAGGAGGCCAGAAGCGGCGTGTGGCAATTGCGGGTGTGCTTGCAATGAAACCGGAAGTGCTGATTCTGGATGAACCGACGGCGGGACTTGACCCTGCCGGAAGGGATGAAATTCTGGACATGATCGCCGGAATGCACAGGGAGCTTGGAATTACAGTCATTCTCGTCTCCCATAGCATGGAGGATGTAGCAAAATATGTGGATCGCATCATTGTTATGAATCAGGGTTCCGCTATCTTTGATGCTGTTCCAAAGGAAGTTTTCCGGCATTATATGGAATTGGAGAGCATCGGTCTTGCGGCGCCGCAGGTGACATACCTGATGCATGAGCTGCACGAAAAGGGTATTCCGGTGGACCTGGATGCTACTACCGTTGATCAGGCTGCCATAGGTATCCTTCGTGCATTAAAGTAATAGAAACAAAAAGGAAGAAATTATGATTCGAGATATTACCATCGGCCAATATTATCCGGCAGATTCCGTTATCCATAAATTGGATCCGCGTGTAAAGCTGTTTTCTACACTAATATATATTATTGCCCTGTTTTGTTTTAAGGGGATTCTGTCATTTGCTGTCATTACCCTCTTTTTGCTTACGACGATAAAAATCTCAAAGGTGCCCTTTAAATACATCGTAAAGGGACTGAAGGCAATTGTTGTGATACTGACCATTACCGGATTGTTCAATCTGTTTTTGACGCCGGGAAATATTACGCTCTGGCAGTATGGAGCCTTTAAGATTACGGATACCGGACTGACCAATGCAGTTGTTATGATGGTAAGGCTGATCTACCTGATCATCGGGACGTCCCTTATGACTCTTACCACAACACCGAACCAGCTGACGGATGGTCTGGAGACATCGCTGGCACCGCTGAACAGGATTCATGTGCCGGTGCATGCAATTGCAATGATGATGTCCATTGCCCTTCGGTTTATTCCCATACTGATCGAGGAAACGGATAAGATCATGAAAGCGCAGATGGCAAGGGGCGCGGATTTTGAGCATGGAAATGTCTTTCAAAGGGCAAAAAATATGGTGCCCCTTTTAGTGCCGCTTTTTGTCTCCGCCTTTCGCAGGGCGGATGATCTGGCAATGGCGATGGAGGCGCGCTGCTATAACGGAGGAGAGGGACGTACCAAGATGAAGCCGTTAAAGTATGGCGGGAGAGATTATCTGACGTATATATTTGTTTTGATATTTCTTGCTCTGGTCATTGCGGCAAGGATTCTTCTTCCGTGGCCGCAGTAGAAGATTTTTGTGAGCCGCCCGAAAAGGGCGGGGAGTAAGTGTATTGCGAAAGGAAGCCCGCTTATTATGCGAGTAAAGCTGACGGTTGCCTACGACGGCACAAACTACTGTGGCTGGCAGATCCAGCAAAATCGTGTGACGATTGAAGGAAAATTAAATGAGGCGGTCAGCGCATTGTTTGGGGAGCCGATCAGGGTTACCGGGGCAAGCCGCACGGATGCAGGGGTTCATTCCCTTGGCAATGTCTGCATATTTGATGTGGAAACAAGAATGCCTGCGGAGAAGATCAGCTATGCGCTGAACCAGCGTCTTCCGGAGGATATCGTGGTGATCGATTCCCGGGAGGCGGCGGCGGACTTTCATCCGCGGTTCTCCAAAAGCCGGAAGACTTACGAATACCGCATTTTAAACCGCAGGTTTCCCGACCCCACCAGAAGATTGGACACGTATTTTTTCTATTATCCCCTTGATGTGGAAAAAATGAAACGGGCAGCCGCATTGCTGGAAGGGGAGCATGACTTTAAGAGTTTTGCTTCCATACACATGCAGTCGGAGACCTCGGTTCGTACAATATACAGTTGTGTAGTGGAAAAAGAGAACGATATTGTTACCATTCGGGTTACCGGAAACGGTTTTTTGTATAATATGGTTCGGATCATTGCGGGTACATTGATCAAGGTTGGAACGGAGGATATCCCTCCGGATAAAATGGAAGATATATTGTGCGCCTGTGACAGAAGTGCGGCAGGCCCCACCGCTCCGGCACATGGTCTTACCATGATCGGACTGGAATATGAGTAACCGCGGAGGTACGGCCTTGTGACCGGCGATGTCCGGTTTGTGAGATCCGGAAAAATTCCGGAAAAATTCCGGAAAAATTGGGTGAAGATTCTCTTGACAGTACTGTTTTCAGGCATTATAATATGTAAGTCTGCGATAGTATCTAAATGCAAGCCAAAGCCCCGGCGAGCATTTGACTATAAAGATTTTTTGCCGGAACTTCTCAATCCGGCGGGAATGAAAGAACGCGAATGGGATAGCGTCCGGACATACGAGATTCCAAAGTGTTCGCCAAAACTTTTTTGTATATGATTCAAGGAGGATAACCGATGAAGACATTTATGGCTAGTCCTGCTACCATCGAGAGAAAGTGGTATGTAGTTGACGCTGAAGGCAAGACTTTAGGACGTCTGGCATCTGAAGTAGCAAAGGTATTAAGAGGAAAGAATAAACCGATCTTTACTCCGCATATTGATACAGGCGATTATGTGATCGTTGTGAATGCAGAGAAGGTAAAGGTAACCGGTAAGAAATTAGATCAGAAGATTTATTATAAGCATTCTGATTATGTCGGCGGAATGAAAGAGACCACATTAAAGGAAATGTTAGCAAAGCACCCGGAGCGTGTGATTGAGTTCGCGGTTAAGGGAATGCTTCCCAAGGGACCTTTAGGACGTGAGATGTATAAGAAGTTATTTGTTTATGCGGGACCTGAGCATAAGCATGCAGCTCAGAAGCCTGAAGAGCTTACATTTTAATAGGAGGTAAAGGACATTGGCTAATACAAAATATTACGGAACCGGTAGAAGAAAATCATCTGTTGCCAGAGTATATTTAGTACCGGGTACAGGCAAGGTTACAATCAATAAAAGAGATATTGACGAATATTTGGGATTAGAGACCCTGAAGGTTATCGTTCGCCAGCCACTAGTATTAACTGAGAACGTTGATAAGTTCGACGTACTGGTAAACGTTAAGGGCGGCGGCTATTCAGGACAGGCAGGTGCCATCAGACATGGTATCGCCCGCGCGTTGCTTCAGGTAGATGAGGATTTCAGACCGGTGCTTAAGAAGGCAGGATTCTTAACCAGAGATCCGCGTATGAAAGAGCGTAAGAAATACGGTCTCAAGGCAGCACGTAGAGCGCCGCAGTTCAGCAAGCGTTAGGCAAAGAAATATCAAATACGAACATCAATCCCCAGAACTTGTATGTTTTGGGGATTTTGTCTACTTTTTGTACAAAATGTCAGAAGATATTTATGGGAAATTGAGTATAATGTAAGTAAGAAGTTTGAATGAACCTCTTATTATTCTGCCGGGACCGCATATCGGCATTTAGATAAAAGGTGCAGATACAAATATTTGTGCCCCACTTCTTAGTGGGGCACTTTTGTACATAGAGGATAAATTGCAAACAGCTAATTTTTATTTTATTAAGGATGAATAAATAATTATAAGCGTTTTCCAAATTGCGGTTTAATGGGGAATAAGGATAGCGATGAAGCAGGAGTACATGGAAGACCATGTTTCTATTGTTTTGAAATGGATGGATATTTCTGGATGGTTCCTGTGACTATAAGTGATAAGCTGACAGCGGAGATTAATGGAATTGTAAGAAAGATAATTAGATTGAATAAAAGGGGAGTCAGAATTGTTTTGACGAATATAAATCATATTTTGAATGAATTGAATAAGACAAATTGAGGACATATGAATATTTATGGGGAAGTGACAGGTAACTAACAAATGCCCCAAGAATGCCAGAAAATAAAGGTTTAAAACTATTCAAGCGTTAATCGGCAGGATTTTTACAATCAAAGAGAGCGCGTGCAAGCTGGTATTCACTTGCACGCGGGAAAACAGTCTACGAAAACCTATGCGTGCGAGGTAAGCTCGGAGATCGCACAAGTTGTAGGGGCTGTAAGAAACCGGAATAAGATGGCAAAGCAGTTATCATCCATGCGAATGGCTTTTGGATATAACTTTTTTAAAGCGCTTCAATTACGCCGCATCCGATTTTATCTCCGGAATGGCCCGAGGGCTGGGTGGTAAAATCATCCCGTCCGCCGTGGATGACGAGAGATTTTCCGATCACCTCAGAGAGGGACAGGCGGCCGTCATAAAATGCCATCCATGCGTATCCGTTGTTGGAGAGCAGGGGCGGCAGATCTCCGGCATGTTCCGGATGGGGGAGATTGCCGGGATTATAGTGATCGCCGGTTTTATCAAAAGGAAGCGCACAGTCGCCAAACTGGTGTATATGCATACCGAAAAAGCCGGAGCTGCCGGGCTGGTTTTCATCCGGCAGCTGAAATACCTCCACCAGTACCAGAATTCCTCCCACGGTGGTGTGGTAGAAGGCTGCGGTGCCTTTCAGGAGCGGATTTGCGCTGTTGCCCTTTATCTCTGCGGCGGCACCCGGCTGGGAACCCGTGAGGATATTGGAAAAGGGGATAAACTTGTTATTCATAAAAATCCTTTTTCTTTTAGTATATTTTGGCACCGAAAAAAAGTGTTTCCATACATAAGCTTGATGATTATTGACATTGCAAAAAGAACATATTATTATTAATAAAAAGGTTAGTCTTTGCTAACTTTTTTGATATAATAGAAAAAAGGAGAGCATTATGGGGAACATATAGGAAAATGGCGCGGAAAAAAATATAAATATCAGAAAAGCTGCGATTGTCGGCTGCGGTTTCGTAGGATCGGCGACAGCGTTTAGTTTGATGGAAAGCGGACTGTTTTCCGAAATCGTATTGATCGATGCGGATGCGGCAAGATTAAAATATAACCTCGGGGTAGCAATGGCGGTTCGCCGTATCTGCGAGGTGATCGTGCGCGACGAAAAATCGATCCTTTCCGTATCCAGTCTGATGACAGGGCAGTTTGGCATTGACGATATTTATCTCAGCATGCCGGCGATAGTAGGCGCGGACGGGGTAGAGGAAAAAATTCCGATCTCTCTGGATGAGGAAGAAGTTGAAAAGCTCCAAAACTCTGCAAAACAATTGAAAAGAATTGCGGATTCCATAGAATGGTAAAATTGCACAATCGTGGAAGCGTATTATGCCTTATCGATATTCTCAAATATTGATAAGGCATTTCGTTTACAAAGGGGGTGCAATTCAATTTTGATTATGGTATAATGTCGTCAGACATTATACCGCGCGAATGCGCATCAGTACCATCTACCGTGTGCGGAACGCACATGGTATAATGTCGTCAGACATTATACCGCGCGAATGCGCATCGCAAAAGATTATAGGAAGCACACAAATGATCAAAGAATGCATTTTGGAAAAGCTAAAAAAGATACGGATTAGAACGCTCAGTTACAGTATTCTTGTTATTGCCTGTGTAATTCTGGTTGTGCTTGGAATAAATGTTTTTCGCATTTCTGGCAGCCACCAGAAGCTGGTCACCTCCATGGACAGGTATATTCAGGCGCAGACGGCGATGCAGGACGTGCGGGACGAGACGGCAAAGCTGTCGGAAATCGCAAGAGAGTATATCGTAACAATGGATGCGTCATGCGTAGAGGCGTATTTTGAGACCGTCGAGGAAAAAGAAGCAAAAATGAATGTGCTGTGCAGCTTAAAGAATACCCTTTTTGCTAATAATACCGATATCGGACAGGCGATCGAGATGGCGATTGCGGACTCCAGCACCCTTATGGATTACCAGCTGCACTCTATGCTGCTGATCACGCTGCTCAAGGGCTATGACTTAAGTGAGATGCCTCAAAAGCTCCAGGATTATGAGATTCCGCCGGAGGAGGAAGCATATTCGGAGATGGAATTGCAGTATGCCGCGTATTTTCTTCTGTTTGATGAGAATTACGCGGCGCAGGATGAGCAGCTGAAAGCGGATTTACAGCTGGCATGGGAAAAGATTACGGAGCTGACTCAGCAGGAGGAAGAGGAGAGCGAAGACATCATGGGCAGTATCGTTATCCAGCAGAGAATCTGCATTGTCGTCCTGTTTTTGGTAATGGTTTTCCTGTTTGTTATGATCCTTCTTTTTGTTGTGAGGCCTTTAGAGCAGTATATTAAAAGCATTGAGAACCAGCAGACGCTTAAAGCCTCCGGCGCCAGAGAACTCAGATATCTTGCGGAGACCTATAATCATGTGAGTGAAATAAATTCGATCAGCAAGGTGGAGCTTGCGCATGAAGCGGATCATGATGCTCTGACAGGGCTCATGAACAGGAGAGCTTTTGACAAGCTGAAAGATTATCTGAAGGAGATGTTTGAGCCAACGGCATTGATCCTGCTTGATGTAGATGATTTCAAGAGCGTAAATGATAATTATGGACATGAGTGCGGGGACGAGGCTCTGAAAAAGGTTGCGGAGCTTTTAATGGAAAACTTCCGTGCAGAGGACTACCCGGTTCGCATAGGCGGTGATGAGTTTGCGGTTATCATGACCAAGATCACGCCGGGGGAGAAGGATATCATCCGCAGAAAGATCGATTCCATAAATGAGAAACTGGGAATACCCGGAGAAGGGGTGCCTAAGCTCTCCCTCAGCGCGGGGATTGCGTTTTCACAGATTGGATATAATGATGAGCTGCATTCAAAAGCGGATAGCGCATTGTATGAGACGAAAAAGAACGGAAAATGCGGCTATACATTTTATGGTGACTGGAAAAAGAAGTGACAGAGTTAGAAATCTATTACAATAAATTTAATGAAGAAAAGCGGTTGAACAGCCGCCATGGACAGATAGAGTTCATAACCTCCATGAAGTATATTCATGACTATCTGTCCATACTTATGGCAGAAAAGGAACCTGCCTCCGTAAAGGTTTTGGATATAGGGGCGGGGACGGGAAGGTATAGTGTTCCGCTGGCAGAGGAAGGCTATGATGTGACGGCGGTAGAATTGGTAAAGCATAATCTGAGCCGGCTGAAACAGAAAAGCGCCCTCGTAAAGGCATATCAGGGGAACGCAATGAAGCTTTGCAAATTTGAGGATGAAAGCTTTGATCTGACGCTGCTTTTTGGCCCGATGTACCATCTGAAGTCGGAGGAGGAAAAAAGGGCGGCCCTGTTGGAAGCGAAACGGGTGACAAAGACAGGGGGCTATATTCTGACTGCCTATATTATGAACGAGTATTGTGTCATTACCTATGCATTTAAGGAAAAACATATCCTCGAAGCGATCGGCAAAGATATGCTGGACGGAAACTTTTATTGCACGGAGGCGGCAAATCCGCTGTACAGCATGGTGAGGATGGAGGATATCGATCGGTTAAACGAGCTTGCGGGATTGAAGAGGGAAAAAATCATTGCAGCAGACGGGGCGGCAAATTATATGCGTCCGTACCTGAACGCCCTGACGGAAGAGGAATTTTTGCTGTTTATCAAATATCATCTATCAACCTGTGAACGGATGGATCTTATGGGGGCAAGCGCACATACGGTTGACATTTTGCGAAAAGAAGAATATTGACTTTTTCTGTCATTTATTTACAATAAAAGAGTATTTGATTAGGGATATATTATGTTGTGAAATATAATGGTTTGCAGCATAATAAAAAATGGGGGAGAATAGAGGCTTGAGACAATGAAACAATGGAAAACCCACAAAAGTAATCAGATATATATTCCGCCGGCAGAGAAATCGGGAATACCGATCATAGAGAAACCGGACAATACCCTTGGCAATATACTTATGCCGTTGGACGAGATTTCCGGATATAAGGTACGTCCGGGGTATTACAGAATGGAGGGCGCTCATCCCACGGTAACGGGAGTCAGCTTCAGCATCTGCTCTCACGGAGCCACAAGCTGTACGCTTTTACTGTTTCATCCGCAGGAAACAGAGCCCTTTGCAGAACTGCCCTATCCGGAATCCTATCATATTGGCGATATGTACTCCATGCTTGTATATGGATTGAAGATTGAAGAATTTGAGTATGCGTTCCGGCTGGAAGGACCCTATGATCCGGCGAGAGGACAGCTGTTTGACAGCAGTAAGATTCTTTTAGATCCCTATGCAAAGGCTGTAACCGGACAGCGGAAGTGGGGGGAAAAACCGGAAGGCGGAAAGGATTTTGTATACAAGGCAAGGGTCGTAAGAAATGATTTCGACTGGGGTAATTTACAGCAGACGGAACTGCCATTTGAGGATCTGGTCATCTATGAGACCCATGTCCGGGGATTTACAAAGGATGAATCCTCCGGGGTGAAAGAGATGGGAACCTTCGAGGGACTCCGCCGCAAGATTCCATATTTGAAGGATCTGGGCATTAATGCGGTGGAGCTTATGCCGATCTTTGAATTTGACGAGATGGAAAGCGCCCGCGTGGTGGATGGCGTTCAGTTATACAACTATTGGGGATATAACACGGTCGGATTTTTTGCTCCGAATACAGGGTATTCATACAATGTGGAACACAACCATGAAGGAAATGAATTAAAGCGTCTGATCTATGATCTGAAAAAGAATGGGATCGAAGTCATTCTCGACGTAGTATTTAACCATACTGCGGAAGGAAATGAGATGGGACCAAGCTTCTCCTTCAAGGGAATCGATAACAACATCTATTATATGCTTACGCCGGATGGACATTATTACAATTTCAGCGGCTGCGGAAACGTAATGAATTGTAATCATCCGGTGGTGCGCCAGTTTATTATCAACTGCCTTCATCATTGGGTCATTGAATATCGGGTGGATGGTTTCCGCTTTGATCTTGCATCGATCCTGGGAAGGGATCAGAACGGTGTGCCTATGGAGAACCCGCCCATATTGGAGAGTCTGGCCTTTGACAGTCTGCTCAGTAAGGTGAAGCTGATCGCGGAGGCATGGGATGCGGGCGGTCTATATCAGGTCGGAAGCTTCCCGTCATGGAACCGTTGGGCGGAATGGAACGGCAGATACAGGGATGATATGCGGCGTTTTCTAAAGGGAGATGAGGGAACCGCAGGGGCGGCGATCGAGCGGATCACCGGTTCTCGTGATCTGTATCACCCGGAGAGCCGCGGGTATAGTGCATCTGTCAATTTCCTGACCTGCCATGATGGCTTTACGCTGTATGATCTGTATTCCTACAACGCAAAGCATAATGAAAAGAACGGCTGGAACAACACGGACGGCGACAATAACGGAAATAGCTGGAATTGCGGCGCAGAAGGGGAGACGGATGATCCGGAAGTGAATAATTTACGCCGCCGGCTGATCAAAAATGCATTTGCGGCATTGCTGTGCAGCCGGGGCCCTGCAATGTTTTATGCGGGGGACGAATTCTGTAATACGCAGTTTGGAAATAACAATGCCTATTGTCAGGATAACATTATATCCTGGCTGGATTGGAACCGGCTGGAGGAATATAAAGAAATCCATGATTTTGCCCGGTTTATGATCCATTTTCGTGCAGATCATCCGATCCTGAGGAAAAAGACAAAGTCGGCGGCATGCCAGCTTCCCGAAATCAGTATTCACAATGGGTATCCATATAACTACGGGACGGATTATGGTACGCACATGATCGGGGTAATGTTTGCGGGAAGGAATGCTTCGGATACGGGAGACGACATTATCTTTTACGGTATGAATTCCTATTGGGAACCGCTTACAGGTCAGCTTCCGGTGTTGACGAACGGCATGAAATGGAAGGTCGTTGTGAATACCTCCTGCGAATATGAGGACGGGCGTGATTTCACGGAGATGACGGAATTTTTTGGGCCAAATACGATCCGGGTTCCGGCAAGAACGACGGTTATTTTGGTTGCGGAATAAAGAAAAGATGTTTGCTGGTTAGCCAGTAAACATCTTTTTTAATCTCATGGGGGTCGGTGTCAAAAGGCATCTTTCCAATCCGGAACCGGCAATTGCACAAATAGAATTATCACAAAGCCCTGTTCCTATTTGTGCAATTTTCCTGTTTTGTTTCGGGCGGAGGCATTTGATGACGTGGGGGAGTCATCGTTGTTTACGCCGAGAAGATAATCGGAGGAAACGTCAAGCGCTTTTGAGATCAGCGTTAATTCATACAGATCCGGCAGTCTTCTGCCGATCCTCCAGCCGCTTACCGTTGAGGGGGCGACAAATATTGCAAGTGCCAGTTCCTTGTTTCGGATATCCCGGATGGTCATAATGCGGTCGAAACGCTCTGCAAACATAGATTTTTCTATTTTTCTGTTTTTATCAAAAAGTTCATGCTCTATCATAGCAAAAATTTTAGCGCATGAAATGCCAAATATTTGGATATAACGCGAAACGCGTCTTTTTTCCTGAAATATAAGAAAAAAGAACGGATTAAATAAAGCCTCCGTCCAGACGGATGACCTGACCGGTCAAATAGTCATTTCCCGTGGCAAGCTGCAGAGCAAGCTGTGCGACCTCATCGGGCGTTCCGAAACGGCCCGCCGGGATTTCGTCAGATAGAGCCGCCCGTTCCTCTTCGGAGAAGCAGGAATTCATCTTAGTGTCGATCACGCCGCAGGAAATGGCATTTACCTGAATATTGCTCGGAGCAAGTTCCTTTCCCAGAGCCTTGGTAAATGCGTTGATGCCGCCCTTACAGGCCGAATAGGCAACCTCGCAGGAGGCGCCGACTTCGCCCCAGACAGAGGAAATATTGATGATCTTTCCCCGTTTGCGGCTGACCATAGACGGAACAGTACATTTGCAGGAGGAGAAGACGGAGGTGAGGTTGACGGAAACAATGCGGTTCCATTCCTCAATGCTCATATCGGAGAGAAGGCCGATGTGTGAAATTCCCGCATTGTTGACCAGAAGATCGATCTGTCCATAGTGTGTCAGAGTCTGTTTTACCATATTTTCCACAAAGGAATACTCCCCTACATTGCCCTGAAAGCATAGTATTTCAGAGGAATAGGCTTCTCGCAGCGTTTGCGCAAGCTGTTTAAGTTCATCATAGGAATCCTGGCAGCAGAGAGCCAGTTGATAGCCGGCTTTTGCAAAGGTTTTTGCGAGGGATGCGCCGATGCCCCGGGAGGCTCCGGTAATGATTGCAATTTGTTTCATAATTTCTACCTAATTTTTGCTAGACAAATAAAAAAGAATGTGATAATATAATTAAGTGCGGTAAAATGCAAACGGCGTGTGGCTCAGCTTGGTAGAGCGCTACGTTCGGGACGTAGAGGTCGCAGGTTCGAATCCTGTCACGCCGACTCGATTCAAGGATTCCGGTACATTACGCGGGAGAATCCTTGGCAGGGGCACCGGAATCTCTGAGAGATCAGAGGTTTCGGTCATTTTTTTATTATAGGAAATATCCTGTTACGCTAAAATGCTAAAGTGTATGGATTTCCATATAATATAAAAAGATTACTTTATTGTCCAGAAAAATCCTTTCCGTAATTTTTTGTTCTACATGGTACTGATGCGCACTTCGGCGCGGTATAATGTCTGACAACATTATACCATCTTCTGACCTGTTTTTGGGAACATTTTTCACTTTTTATATTATTATATTGTATGGAGATAATTTTTTTGTGTATATTAGAAGTCGTGTGCTATAATGGAAATAGAAGGTGCTTACGAGGAGAAGAAGTATGTCAGAGGGAGTAAGAACAACTATTGCGGTACTGATGGGAAATACACAATCGGAATATGCGGAGGAATTGATCAACGGCTTTTATACTTGTGCAAGGGAAGAGCATGTGAATCTGGTATTTCTGATGCGGGAGAGTATGCCTAATTTTCATAGGCGGTACATTGCGAATATGATGGGGGAGGATTATAATAAGCAGTTTGGCAGTATCTATGAGTATGTGCCGTATGTGAAGCCGGACGCATTGATCATTGCATATGGTTCGTTGAGTATATTCCGGAATTCGCCGCAGCAGAGGGAAATCTTGAATGCATATAGCGGTGTGCCGTGCCTGATGTTTGAATATCCGTCAGAAGATCCGCAGGTTCCCCATCTCATTGCGGATAATTATAACGGAATGCGCCAATGCGTTCAGCATCTTGTGGTAGATCACGGCTATAAAAAGGTGGCGTTTGTGTGCGGACCGAAGGCAAATCACGATTCAAATGAGCGTCTCCGCGCTTATCTGGATGTGATGAAGGAAAACGGGCTGGAGGTTACGGATGATATGGTTGTATACGGCTATTTTTCTGAGAATGCGGATGAGCAGGTCGAGTATCTGCTCGACCATAATCCCGGACTTCAGGCAATTGCCTTTGCAAATGACAGTATGGCAAAGGCGGGATACCGCATATGTACGGCGCGCAATCTTGTGGTTGGAAAAGATATTGCGATTACAGGCTTTGATGATATCGATCTGGCAAAGAGCATGACTCCTCCGCTTACAAGCGTGGCCCACAGCAGTTTCCTATTTAGCTATCAGGCCCTTCAGAATGCACTAATGCTCTGCCGGGGCGAGAAGCCGGCTTTTGAACGGCTTCCGGTCATCTTTCATAAACGGGGTTCCTGCGGTTGTGCGTACAATGTGGTACATGTGAAAAAGGGCGGGATATCTCTTGCCGGATTGGAACAACTGATCGAAGACCGTACAGCAGAGATAATCGAGAGACTGTTTACGTCCTATCCCTATGAAAAGGATAAAAAGCAGTATCTGTCGCTGCTTCAGGGATATTTTTTATACATATATGAGGAAGTGTTTGCAAACGAGGGCAGGAATTTTGCATTTAATGAGCTGACGGTTTATCTCAAGCGCTTGTGCAGCACCCGCCACGTAGCAAATCAGGGGATGATCGATGAGGTGGTTGCCCTCCTTAGGGAAATGATGCAATATGCCACGAACGAGGAGATGCGTTCCCTCCTAGGAGAAAGCATTGAAGTGTCCCAGCGCTATGTCCACTCCTTTGATATCATAAAGTCCGAAACGGAATGCGATACTGCCGGAAGGCGATCATGGTTTCTGGCAACCTTTACCCGGGATCTTATCAACCTGCATCAAACGCAGAAGCAAAATATGTATACGCTTATGGATCGCATGAGAAATATGCAGGTTGGGAGTACCTATTTTTTCCTTTACGAGGAGCCGGTTGTCCGGGGAGAGGAATTATCGCTTGCACGGACAGAACGGATGTATCTTGCGGCATATTATAATGAGGATGAAACCTTTTGCGAGGAAAAGGGAAACTGTCCGGTGGTCGACAAAGATAAGGGGATCAGCGCATTTCTGCAAAAGGAAAATCCGCACTTTTACACGACCTATGCTCTTTTTTCAGGTAATGAGCATTATGGGGTTATGGTGTGCGAGGCGGAGCAGAAAGATATTTATTTCTTATTGTCATGCAGTCTGCAGATCGGCTCCCTGTTCCACGTGCTGCGGATACAGGCTGCGGAGGAAGAGGCACGCCACAGGCTGGAGGAGTCCTTAGAACTGATCAAGGAGCAGAATAGTATCTTAAGCTTTATTTCCGAGTACGACTCTCTGACGAGCCTTTTAAACCGACGCGGGTTTATGGAGAAATCGATCCATGCGATCAAGGAGAGCGAGGGAAAGCGGGCGTGTCTGTTGTTTGCTGATGTGGATCATCTAAAGGAGATCAACGATTGTTTCGGACATGCAGCGGGAGATTTTGCAATCTGTACAGCGGCGGACTATCTGAGAAATTGCCTACCGCAAGGAGCCATTGCCGCAAGGATCGGCGGAGATGAATTTGTTGCCCTTGTTCTTACGGAGCAGGAGGATTATAGCGAGCAGCTTACGGCAGAGATCACCCGGTACGCAGAGAGGTTTAATGAATCCTGTGGGGAGCCGTTCTATGTGGAGATGTCGATGGGGATATACCCCTTTATCTGTACGCAGGAGGCGGAACTTGCGGATATTCTGGGGCGTTCTGATTCGGTTTTGTATGAAAAGAAATTACATAGACGTGCAAGCATCAAAAAGGAACTGTAAATGAGCAGTTCCTTTTTTTCTTTCTTTTTCCCGAACTTTACAAATTTAAAGTTCGTTTAAGGTTCATCTGTTATTCTGTGACGGCAGAAGGAGGGTGGAATATGAGCGATCAGATGGTTTTCAAAAGGTATGAACTGAAATATATCATCAGCAAATCCCAGAGGGATTTGATCCGGGAAAAAATGACGGAGTATATGATTGCGGATGAGCATGGCAAAAGCACGATCCTAAGTCTGTATATGGATACGCCTGAATTTCTGCTTGCGCGCAGGTCTATCGATCATCCGTTTTATAAAGAAAAGCTAAGACTTCGCAGCTATGGCGTGGCAAGGGAGGACACTACGGTATTTCTCGAATTAAAGAAAAAGTATGATGGCATTACCTACAAACGGCGCACCGGTATGAAGGAGGCTGAACTGGAGCTATATCTTAAAACGGGGATCGTGCCGGAGGATTCCCAGATCATGCGGGAGCTGGACTTTGCAAAAAAACGCTACCGGGGCATTCGGCCGGCAGTTCTTCTGTCCTATGAACGGGAAGCGTTTTACGCAAAGGACGATCATGGATTCCGGATGACCTTTGATGAAAATATTCTTTGGAGGGATACGGATGTTTCCCTTTGCTGCGGAGTATACGGGATGCCTCTTCTTAAGGAGGATCAGGTGCTGCTTGAAGTAAAAGCCGCCGACGCAATCCCGTACTGGCTGGTGGAACTTTTTTCCGCCTGCAAGATATATAAAACCAGCTTTTCGAAATATGGCGCAGCATATAGAAATATTTGCAGGGGAGTACAGACAGAGCAGACAGAAATTTTAACAAATGGAGGAATTTATCAATATGCTTAATACATTATTTCATGGGATTTTTAGTAATAGTACAGCGGAGGTGGCGATTGCGCAGTTTGCACTTTGCATTTTGGTTTCCTTGCTGATCGGAGTGTTCTTTGCCTTTATCTACGGCCATCAAAATAACAGCAGCCAGAGCTTTGTTGTAACGTTGGCGCTGCTCCCGGCAATCGTATGTGTGGTCATTATGATGGTCAACGGAAATGTTGGCGCCGGGGTCGCGGTGGCAGGTGCATTTTCGCTGGTGCGCTTCCGGTCTGTGCCGGGCACGGCAAAAGAGATCGGCATGCTGTTCCTTGCCATGAGTGCAGGGCTGATCACCGGAATGGGATATCTGGGATATGGTGTGCTGTTTTCGCTGATTCTGGGCGCGGCAATGGTGCTTTTTACCACATTCGGCATGGGGGGGAACGCCCGCCGCGCCATTGATAAGACGCTGCGGATCACGATTCCGGAGGATTTGAACTATGATGCATTGTTTGATGACCTTTTTGATGAATATACGTCAAAATGCGAGGCGCTTTCGGTAAAAACGACAAATATGGGAAGCATGTTTAAGCTTACATATCATGTGATCCTGAAGGATCAGAAAAGGGAGAAGGAATTTATCGATGAGCTGCGCTGCAGAAACGGAAATTTGGAGGTCTGCATAGCCAGACAGGAGGCGAACAGCTATGAGTTATAGAAGCAAGAGGATGATATGGGGGATATGCTGCGGACTGCTGATGCTTGGGGCGGCCGGCTGCAGCGCGGGGAAAGCTGCAGACAGCGCAGAGGAAACATCTGGCATAACGGAGGATGAACTGTTTACCGAGCGGGATATGGCAGGAACCTATGACGCGAATGAGGCCATTGTGATCACGCTTGCAGACGGAAGCTCAAGCTGTGACGGAAAGGGGGTATCCATTGATGGAGATGTTATTACGATCGAAAGCGAGGGAACATATCTTCTTTCCGGAAGTCTGTCGGAGGGACAGATTATTGTGGATACGGACAGTTCCTCTAAGGTACAGCTTGTACTATCGGGCGCGGATATCAGTTGTACCGACAGCGCGGCTATCTATGTGATAAACGCGGGTAAGGTTTTTCTCACGCTGGACGAAGGAACGGAAAACAGCGTAAGCACTACTGGCGAATTTGCGGAGACGGAGGAGGGGATTGATGCTGCGATATATTCAAAGGATGATCTGGTCTTAAACGGAAGCGGGGCTCTTGCCGTAACCTGTGCATACGGGCATGGGATCGTGTCGAAGGACGATTTGAAGCTGACCGGCGGCAGCTATACCATTACCGCAGCAGGGCAGGGCTTATCCGGAAACGACAGCGTCCGTATAAAAGATGGTACCTATCAGATTACGGTAGAAGGAAAAGGGATCAAATCGGATACCGCCATATATCTGGTCGGGGGCGATATTACGATCAATGCCGCAGACGATGCAGTCCACTCCAATGGAATATGCACAATATCGGAAGGCAGCTATTGTCTTGCCTCCGGGGATGATGGCGTTCATGCGGATGGAGCCTTACAGATTGACGGCGGCAGGATTACGATTACAGAGAGCTATGAAGGCTTAGAAGGGATGACGATCACCGTAAACGGCGGTGAGATATCTTTAGAGGCCGGCGATGACGGCATGAATGCCGCAGGAGGGAATGACAGCAGCGGTTTTGGCGGAATGATGAACGATGCATTTTCCGCGGACGACGATTGCTGGATTGAAATTAACGGGGGAACCCTCGTGATCGATGCGGGCGGCGACGGGATCGATTCCAATGGCGATCTTACGGTAACGGGCGGCGAAATATATGTATCAGGCCCGACAAACGGTGCTGACGGAGCATTGGATTATGGCGGAAATGCGGTGATAACAGGGGGAATCGTTGTAGCGGCAGGCGCAAGCGGAATGGCGGAGAATTTCGGGGAAGCCTCCACCCAGGGGGCGATTCTGGTAAGTTTCCCTCAAGGAACGGAGGGAACCATAACGTTAGCGGATACAGAGGGAAATGCTATTTTAAGCTATACGCCGTTAAAAAGTTATAGCAGCGTAGTCATCAGCTGTCCGGAGATTGCGGAGGACGGAACCTACACGGTAATCTGCGGGACGGAGACGACGACAGTTGAAATGTCGGGACTTATTTACGGCAGCGGTATGATGGGAGGAATGGATCCCTTTGGAGGCGATGGACGTAAACAGCCGGAGGGCGGGGACATGCAGCAGCCGGGAGATGGAGCTATGGAGCTTCCGGACGGCGGGGATATGGGTCAGTTCGGAGACGGAGATATGGAATTTCCCGGGCAAGGAAGAATGGGAGACTTCAAGGACGGGGACATGGAGTAGTTTGAAAACGGCGAAATGGATCCCCGTGGAAACGGCATAAAAGAGAATGATCGTGTAAACGTGAAAAAGGAACCCTCCGGGGTTCCTTTTCAAGATGATGCAAACTTTTGTTATGGAAGCGTGACGGTAAACAAAATTGACGCTCCATCTTCGCTTTTGGCTGAGATTTTTCCCCTGTGGGCAAGTACGATCGCCTGAACGACGGAAAGTCCGATTCCGTGGCCTCCGGTTCCCCGGCTGCGGGAGGAATCCGGACGGTAAAACCGCTCAAAAAGAATATCCTGTTTTCCGATAGACAGACCCTCGGCGGTATTCCAGAGGGTGAGAATATATCCCTTCCCGTTTCGGGAAAGCGTCAGCCGGATAGCTCCCTTTTCGGTGGAATATTTCATTGCGTTGTCAAGAAGCAGGGATACCGCCTCCCGGATGGAGGATTCATCCCCGTGATACGTCAGACCGGAAGCAATATCGTATACGAAGGATTTCTGCTGGGCGGCCGCCATTGCTTCGTATGTCTGCGCCGTCTCCTCCACGGCATCAGACAGGGAAAAATCAAGCATGGAAAGCTTGGCGGATTCCTCCTCCAGGCGTGAGAGAAATACAAGATTTTCCGTGAGACCGGAGAGGCGTTTGATCTGGTTTTGGATACTTTTTGTCCATTCGGTTTCCCCGTTTTCCAGTTCAATGATCTCTGTATTTGCTTCAATAATGGCCAGCGGGGTCTTGATCTCATGGCTTGCATCGGTAATAAAACGTTTTTGTTTTTCATAGCTTTCCGCAATCGGCCGGATGACCGGGCGGGAAAAAAAGAATACGAGCAGAAATACCACTAGAAGTCCGAGCAGGCTGATTCCAATACTTGCAAACAAAAAATTATAAAAGGTTTCCAGTTCCCGTGTGCAGTCCAGAAAGATGTACATAAGCAGGGGCTGACTGTCATTATCGGTGACACTCGTGCAAATGTATTTATAGTTCCCCAAAAAGCCGTGCTGTTTCTCCTTGGAAAAAAGAGAAACGGCATATTCTCTGGCGGCCTCCTCGGATATGGCGGCGATATTTCGGGTGTCGGAAAAAAGAATGCTGCCGCTTTCGGTGAGGGTTACCGTAAAGTAGCGGGTGTCAAAGGGCGTTTCGGCGGTAAATCCCTGCCGGTTCCAGAATTTCTCCGAATTTTGCCTGACAGGGGAATCGGGAACGTTGTTTTCCTGAACGGGAGGCGCTGGGGAGGTATCCGGCGGGAAAACATCGCTATCGGCCTCTCCGTTCATAGGAAGGCTTTCCGGAAAAACACCTCCGTATTCCGCAAGGAGCGCCAGCTTTTCATCCGCGGTCCGGTTTACGTTGTAGTAATTGATGCAATTAATGCTGCCCATGATGAAGGCAAGTACCAGAACCACCGCACACATGGCAATTGCAATAAAACGTCTCTGCATTTTCTTAATCATGGCGTTCCTCCAATGTATAACCAAGTCCCCGCACGGCTTTTATGGATACATTTGCATCAAGTGCGGATAGTTTCTTGCGGAGATAGGAGAGATATACCCAGACAACATTTTGCTCCGCGTCGCTGTCAAAGCCCCAGATTTTTTCCATAAAACGGTCTGCCGGAATAATCTGCCCCGGATTGACCATCAGCATTTCAAGGAGCTGAAATTCTTTGTTGGAGAGCCGGAGGGAGTCTTTGGGGGAGGATAGCATAAAAGAAACCTGATCAAGACAGATGTTTCCGAAGCTTAGGATGGAACAGGCGGTATCCGTCTGCCGCCTTGTCATGGCGCGGATTCGGGCCAGAAGCTCCTTCATGGAAAACGGCTTGGTCAGATAGTCGTCAGCGCCGCTGTCCAAACCGTTTACCCGGTCGTCGATTTCCGCCTTGGCGGTCAGCATCAAAACCGGAACTGCGTTTCCCTGAGCGCGAAGCTTTTTTAAAACGGTGATGCCGTCCATCTTCGGCATCATGATATCGAGGATCGCTCCATCGTAATTTCCTGCCATCAGGTAGTCGAGGGCATCCTGCCCGTTATAAACCGCATCCACGGAATAATTGCTGTGTTTTAACATGGTTACGATGGCCTTTGACAATTCTGTTTCATCTTCCGCTAAAAGTAACCGCATAAATCCCTCCTTCTCTAAGATCCGATAACTGCTAATAATACTTTAGCATGAATCGTCCATTATTACAAAGGAATTTCTCCTTACAGGATATATTAAAATAAATCAATAAAAGTGATTAAATTTAATCATTTATTATAACGCGAATCTGTGATAGTATCATACAAGAAATTTGAGAGAGGGTGAAGATCGTGAAAGGATATGAAAAATACGAGCGCGCATATTTTATGCCGCCGGAATGTACCTATGACTGGGTAAAAAAAGATTATATAGATAAGGCTCCGTACTGGGTGTCCGTTGATTTGCGGGACGGCAATCAGGCGCTGATCGAGCCGATGAGCCTGGAGGAGAAACTGGAATTTTTCCAGATGCTGGTTAAGATCGGATTTAAGAAGATTGAAGTCGGTTTTCCGGCAGCCTCTGAGACGGAGTACAATTTTGCAAGGGCATTGATCGAGCGGGATATGATTCCGGAGGACGTTACGATCCATGTGCTGACACAGGCAAGAGAGCATATTATCCGCCGCACCTTCGAGGCGCTTCAGGGCGCGCCGCGTGCAGTCGTACATCTTTATAACTCTACTTCCGTTGCACAGCGGGAGCAGGTATTTAAAAAGGGCAAGGAAGAAATCAAACAGATTGCGGTGGACGGAGCGCAGCTTTTGAAGGATCTGGCGGCAGAGACGGATGGCAACTTTACTTTTCAGTACAGCCCGGAAAGCTTTCCGGGAACCGAGGTGGACTATGCGGT